>NZ_JARVSA010000002.1:0-667328 GCF_030209415.1 Plantibacter sp. lyk4-40-MEA-4 | reverse complement strand
AGGAGATGTCCGGTGTGTCGGGGTGGTGTGGGTGGCGACACGCGACGGAGTCCTGAGAACGGGACGGTTGGTCGAACGGAGAGAGCCCCGGGTGGCGATTGCTGCCCGGGGCTCTGTGCATGGTGGTCGGCTGGGGTCCGCATGGGCGGAAGACGCTGGCGACCGGTCAGCGCTCGCTGCGCGCGCCGCGACCGAAGCGACCACGCGGGCCGTGCTCGTGCGCCGTGTGCTCGTCCCGGCCGAAGGCTCGGGCGATGCTCTCGAGGCTGGCGAGCGTCGTCGCGAGGTCCTCGGGCGAGACGGCGTCGGCGACGGTCTGGCGGACCGCGTCGACCTTGGTGCGAAGCGCGTCGTGCGCCTCGCGACCGGTGTCGGTCAGGGTGATGCCGTCCGCGTCGACGATGACCCAGCCGCGTGCGGCGAAGTCCATGACGATGTCCGCGGTCGAGCGACGAGGACCGCGGTGGTGGCCGTGGTCAGGACCGAACGGTGCGCCGCCGGGTCGGTGATCACGACCGAAGCCTCGACCGGACTCGCGGCCGCGCCCGAAGGCCCGATCGTGAGCGTGGTGGCCGTGCTCGTGGCCGCCCGGACGCTCGGCGGGCACGGTGTCCGCGGTCGTCTCGGCGGCGCGCTCGGGGTGACCGAAGCCGCTTCCGGGGCCGAACCCGCCGCGGCGGCCGAACCGTTCGGGGCCGCGCGGTCCGCGGCGGTGTGGCGGGAGCGCGGCGTCGATCTCCTCGACGCTCGAGGCGCCGGAGGCGATGAGCTCGAGGGTGCGCCAGCTGCGGCGGCCGAGGCCGTCCTCAGCGAGCACCTCGTGCATCGAGTGCTTGACCGCGTGGTCGACAGTGCGGAGCCAGAAGCCGAGCGGGCGGTCGGCGGACGGGCTGGTGGACTGCTCTGGGGAAGTCGTGTGGGTGTTCATGGGTGGTCTCCTTATTTGCATGCTCTGTTACATGTAAATGTATAATGACATGTATGTCCGATGATCGTCAAGCGCAGCCCAGCGAACCCACAGCAACCGACCCGGTGGAGATGATCGAGCGGGCCCTCGTCCAGATCCGACGGGACCAGTCAGGCCGTCGCTTCGGCGGACGCGGTGGGCGCGGAGGGCCCGGTCATCACCACCACGATGAGCACGGGGACGGTCATCGGCACGCCGCCGACGGCGGCGCTGAGGACGAACGCGGACGTGGGCGCGGTCCGGGCTTCGGGCCCGGCTTCGGCGGGCCCTGGGGTCCTGGCGGTGGTGCCCGTCACCCGCGCGAGCAGGCGATCGCCCAGGCGGCTCGGTTCCGGATGCTGGACGCGCTCGCTCGTGACGATGCGGCCGGTGGCATGGGGATCAGTGCGCTCGCGGAGTCGATCGGCGTCGACCAGCCGCGGGCGAGTCGGCTCGTGGCCGAAGCGACGAAGCGCGGCGAGGTCGCTCGCGCGGTCGACCCGAACGACGGTCGACGCAGTGTGGTGCAGCTGAGCGCCGCCGGCCGTGCGGTCCTGCAGGAGGCGCGCCGGGGTCGACGCGACGCGGTCACGACCGCGCTCTCTGGGTTCACGCCCGAGGAGGCGGCGCAGTTCGCCGCCTTCCTCGAGCGCTTCGTCGCCGCGTGGCCGCGCCCCGACACCGACCGGTAGTTCGCCCGCCTGATCCTCGACTCCGGGTTCGCAATTCAGGAGCGTCCCGGTGAGTCGAGCTGGATCATCCCCTCGGTGGCCGGACGCGCCGGCGTGCGCCTGAGTTCTGCGCAATCGGACCCGTCCGGTCCATGCGGTTCGCAATTCAGGAGGAGTCAGGCGTGTCGACCTTGGGGACGGCGGTCTCGGGGCAGAACCGCCGGGGCGCTCCTGAGTTGTGAACCGCGAGGCGGCATCGGGACCCCGCCCTCGCTACTCGGGGCGGAGACGGAGCTCCTGCATCCCGCCGTCGACGGCGATCGAGGTGCCGGTCGTCGAGCCTGATCGCGGGCTCGCCAGGTAGGCGACGGCACCGGCGACCTCGGTCGCGGCGACGAGTCGGCCATGCGGCTGGCGTGCCTCGAGTGCGGCACGCTCGGCGGCCGGGTCTGGCGCGCTGTCGAGCAGTCGGCCCACCCACGGGGTGTCGGCCGTGCCCGGGTTCACACAGTTGACCCGGACGCCTTCGCGCAGGTGGTCGGCGGCCATCGCGCGCGTCAATGACAGCACGGCCCCCTTCGTCGCCGTGTAGAGCGCGCGCTGGGGGAGTCCCGCCGTCGCGGCGATCGACGCGGTGTTCACGATCGCCGCCGACGGCGACTCGCGCAGGTGTGGGAGGGCCGCGCGCGTCACGCGAGCCATGCCGACGACGTTAATGTCGAAGACGCGGTGCCACTCGTCGTCGTCGTTCGACTCGACGGTGCCCTGCGCACCGATGCCGGCGTTGTTCACGACGATGTCGAGGCGGCCGAACCGTGCGACGACGGCGTCGATCGCGGCACGGACGGAGGCGTCGTCGGCGACGTTCGCGCGCACCGACAGGCGGGTGGCGGAGTCTTCCTCGGTCGACGGGTTCAGGTCGAGGATCGCGACGCTCGCACCGTCGGCGGCGAGGCGTTCGACGATGGCGGCGCCGATCCCCGAAGCGCCGCCGGTAACGATCGCGACGAGTCCGTCGAACTCGCCGGTCTCTCCGGCGCTCATGCGCGGGCTCCGAGTGCCTCGGCCGGCTTGGCCGACGGCGCGATTCCAGGGACCGGGTCGACGAACCGCTGTCGCTGGCGGCCGAGGCCCTCGATCTCGACCTCGCAGACATCGCCCGGTGCGAGGTAGGGGAACCGGCCGGAGAGCGCGACGCCCTCGGGTGTGCCGGTCAGGACGAGGTCGCCGGCTTCGAGCTGCAGGTATTGGCTCAGGTGCCAGATGACCGTGGCGACGTCGAAGATGAGGTCGGCCGTGCTCGAGTCCTGACGCGGTTCGCCGTTGACCCAGCTGCGGAGTCGCAGGGCACCGGCGTCGACCTCGTCCGGCGTCACGAGCCACGGGCCGGTCGGGTTGAAGCCCGGAGCGCACTTGCCCTTCGACCACTGCCCGCCGCTCGCCGCCATCTGGAAGTCGCGCTCCGACACGTCGTTCGCGGTGACGAAGCCGGCGATGCGGCCGAGAGCGTCCTCGGGGCTGTCGAGGTAGGAGGTGCGCTCGCCGATGACGACGCCCAGCTCGACCTCCCAGTCGGTCTTCGTGCTGCCTCGCGGGATGCGGACGTCGTCGTTCGGGCCGACGACCGTGTTGGGCGTCTTCAGGAACATGATCGGGATCTCGGGCGGAGCGGATCCGGACTCCGCCGCATGCGCCGCGTAGTTCATCCCGATGCAGACGACCGCGCTCGGCCGGGCGATCGGCGCGCCGATCCGGAGCTCGTCGGCGCCGTCGAGGACGGGGAGCGCACCCGACTCGAGGGCGGCGCGAACCTGATCGATGCCGCCGCCGGTGAGGAACGCTCCGTCGATGTCGGGGGTGATCGATCGGAGGTCGTAGGCGGTGTCGCCCATGAACACGACGGGGGTCTCCCCGTCCACGGGGCCGAGTCTGGCGAAGCGCATGCTGGTCCTTCCGGTTCCGCCGGTGCCCGCGTGCGGACCCGGCTCCGTAGCCGATAACGTCTGAACTCTACCGCCCGATCAGGCCGTCGCAACAGGTGATTTCGTCCACGCTGAGCGCATTGACAGCACAGACATCGGATGTCTAAGCTCAGTGGCACCAGCCCGAAGGAGCATGCCGACGTGAGTACCATCATCGGATTCGAGACGCACGACGTCCGGTTCCCGACCTCCACCACCCTCGACGGCTCGGACGCCATGAACCCCGACCCCGACTACTCCGCCGCCTACCTGCGGCTGGTGACGGACGCGGACGACGGCCACGAGGGCCACGGCTTCGTCTTCACCATCGGACGCGGCAACGACGTCGAGGTCGCAGCCATCCACGCCCTCCGAGAGCACCTCCTCGGTCGCGAGGTCGAGCCCGTGCTCGACGCCCTCGGAGCCTTCTGGCGTGAACTCGTCTACGACTCCCAGCTCCGGTGGCTCGGTCCCGAGAAGGGCGTCATGCACATGGCGATCGGCGCCGTCGTCAACGCGCTCTGGGACCTCAAGGCCAAACGTGCCGGCCTGCCGCTCTGGCGGCTGCTCGCCACGATGACGCCGGAGGAGCTCGTCGAGCTCGTCGACTTCCGCTACCTGAGCGACGTCCTCACCCCGGACGACGCCCTCGCGATCCTCCGTCGCGCCGAACCGGGACGGGAGGCCAGGATCGAGGCCCTGCTCGCAGCCGGGTACCCCGCCTACACGACCACGCCCGGGTGGCTCGGCTACTCCGACGAGAAGCTCGACCGTCTGTGTCGCGAGGCGGTCGCGGACGGGTTCGCGCAGGTCAAACTCAAGGTCGGCGGGCACGTGGAAGACGACGTCCGTCGCCTCGCCATCGCCCGGAACGCGGTGGGACCCGACATCCGGATCGCCGTCGACGCCAACCAGCGGTGGGACGTCGCGGAGGCGATCGACTGGATGTCCCGACTCGCCCCCTACGACATCGCCTGGATCGAGGAGCCGACGAGCCCCGACGACATCCTCGGCCACGCGGCGATCGCGCGCGGCGTCGCCCCGATCCCGGTCGCGACCGGCGAGCACATGGCCAACCGCATCATGTTCAAGCAGTTCCTGCAGGCCGACGCCCTCCAGGTGCTCCAGATCGACTCCACGCGGGTCGCCGGCGTGAACGAGAACATCACGATCCTGCTCCTGGCCGCGAAGTTCGGTGTCCCGGTCTGCCCGCACGCCGGTGGCGTCGGGCTGTGCGAAGCGGTGCAGCACCTCTCGATGTTCGACTTCATCGCCGTGTCGGGGAGCGAGGATGGACGCATGATCGAATTCGTCGACCACCTGCACGAGCACTTCGTCGAGCCCGTCGAGATCGTCGCCGGGCGGTACCGCGCGCCGCTCGCCCCCGGCGGCGGTTCGGAGATGCTCGCGACGTCGATCGCCGAGTTCACCTTCCGGGGCGCCGGTGCCTGACCTGCTCGTCCCGCGGCTCGCGTACGGCGCCGCCAATCTCGGCAACCTCTACCGCGAGCTCAGCGATGAGGAGGCCTGGGCGATCCTCGATGCGGCCTGGGAACACGGCGTCCGCTTCTACGACACGGCTCCGCACTACGGCCTCGGTCTCTCCGAGCGTCGGCTCGGCGCCTTCCTGCGGACGAAGCCCCGCGACGAGTACGTCCTGTCCACCAAGGTCGGCCGTCTCCTCGTGCCGAACCCCGCGGGGGAGGGGGCGCTCGACACGGACAACGACTTCGTCGTCCCGGCGACCGTGCGGCGCGAGTGGGATGCGAGCGAGGCCGGCGTGCGGCGCTCGCTCGACGAGTCCCTCGAGCGACTCGGACTCGACCACGTCGACGTGCTCTACCTCCACGACCCCGAACGCAACGATCCGGAGTCCGGGATCTCCGAGGGGATACCGGCGCTCGCCGCACTCCGCGACGAAGGACTCGTCGGGGCGGTCGGGATCGGATCGATGGACGTCGCCGCTCTGCTCGCCGCGGTGCGCACGGGCCTGACCGACCTCATCATGATCGCCGGACGGTACACGCTCGCCGAGCAACCGGCGGCCGACGAGCTGCTGCCCGCCTGTCTGGAACACGGCGTCGGGGTGGTAGCCGCCTCGGTGTTCAACTCGGGCCTGCTGGCCCGCGCCGTGCCGGACGCGGATGGCCGCTACGAGTACGGTGCCGTCCCGCCGGAGGTCTTCGACCGCGCCGTCGACATCGCCGAGATCTGCCGTCGGTTCGGCGTCGAACTGCCTGCAGCCGCACTCCAGTTCCCGCTCCGCCACCCTGCCGTGCGGACGGTCGCGGTGGGCGCCTCGCGGCCGGAGCAGATCATGCAGAACGTGGAGCGCTTCGAGGCACCGATCCCCGAGACCTTCTGGACGGAGCTGCGCACCAGAGGGCTGCTCGGCTGATGCGGACGATCGACGCGCACCTCCATCTGTGGAATCGCGCCGACGGGTATCACTGGCTCGCTTCGGCCGACGAGTCGCTTCGCGAGGACTTCACGCCGGAGCGTGCGGCCGCAGAGCTGCAGGCGGCCGGCGTCGATGCGGCGATCCTCGTCCAGGCCGACGACACGGAGCTCGACACGATGTCCATGCTCAGCGCATCGGACACCTGCAGCTGGGTGGCCGGCGTCGTCGGCTGGGTGCCGATCGACGACACGAAGCGGGCCGAGTCCCTGCTCGACCGTTGGGGCGCGCATCCACGGTTCCGCGGCGTTCGTCAGCTGCTGCACGACGATCCCCGGGACGGCCTGCTCCTGGCCGCCCCCGCCCGCCGGTTGGCGGCGGTCCTCGCGGACCGTGGGCTTCCGCTCGACCTCCCGAACGCCTTCCCGCGCCTGCTCAGCGACGCCACCGGACTCGCGCGGCTGGAGGAGGGGCTGACGCTCGTCGTCGACCACCTCGCGAAGCCGCCGCGCGACGACGAGGCCTTCGAACGCTGGGCGACCGAGCTGGCCGCGGCGGCGGAGTCACCGAACGTGGTCGCGAAGGTGTCCGGCCTCAACCGTGCCGGTCGGCCGTTCGTGGCGGCCGACGTGCGTCGGGCCTGGGACACCGCGCTCGCCTGCTTCGGGCCCGAGCGGTTGATGCTCGGCGGTGACTGGCCGATGACCGTCACGAGCGGCGGGTACGGTGCGGTCTGGCATGAGCTGTCCGGTCTCGTCGACGAGTTGTCGCCGTCGGAACGCGATGCACTCCGTGGCGGGACGGCGACGCGCGTCTACCGGCTCGACCCCCGCGGGCCGTCGGCGACGACGGACTGACATGATCGGGCAGACGGATGGACACGGAATCATGACGAGGAGGTCACCATGCTGACAGGGATCGACCCGGTGCTGAGCGGCGAACTGCTGCTGCACCTGGACGCGATGGGGCATTCGGACACGGTGGTGATCGCCGATGCGCACTTCCCGGCCGCTCGACTCGGCGAACGCGTCGTCGTGCTCCCGACGCTGTCGACGCCAGAGGTCCTCCGGGCGGTGCGCACGGTGATCCCGCTCGACGACGAACCCGTGCTCGACCTCATGACGAGTGCCGACGGCACGGTGCTCGACGTCCAGCGGGAACTCATCGCCGCCGCCGGCACGACCGAGGACGCCGTGCGTTTCGTCGACCGGTTCGCCTACTACGACGAGGCCGCCACAGCCTTCCTGATCATCCGCACGGGCGAGACTCGCAAGTACGGCAATGTCACCCTCCGCAAAGGCCTCGTCCTCCCGGGAGCGTGACGCCGCTGGGGTGATCAGCTGTCCGATGTGACCGGCCCGGTCGACGCACGCACCTGCAGCTCGGCGGTGATGACGCGCCGCTGCTGCCGTTCGCCGCTGTGCACGCGGGCGACGATCATCTCCAGGGCGGTCCTGCCGAGCTCCACGAAGTCGAGACGCATCGTGGTGAGCGGTGGCGAGTAGAAGGCGACCTCGGGCATGTCGTCGACCCCGATGATCGAGAAATCGCGGGGGGCGCTCAAGCCCCGCTCCTCCATGGCGCGCAGGAACCCGAGCGCGAGGAGGTCGTCCGCGGCGAACACCGCCGTGAAGGTCGTCGGATCGGCGAGTCGACCCTGCGCGGCTCCGGCGGCGGCGGTCCACTCTTCGCTGACGAGCGGGGGGAGCGCAGCCAGACCGGCGGCCGCGAGGGCGTCCTGGTACCCCCGGAGACGACCGGCTGACTCGTTCCGGTTAGCCGGTCCCGCCACGTGCAGGATCGCCCGGTGGCCGAGGCCGATGAGATGTTCGGTCGCGCCGAATCCCGCGCCGTAGGAGTCGGCACTGGCCGAGTCGGCGGTGCGGTTCGGCAGGTCGGACAGGGTGACGACCGGTACCGCTTCGCCGATGTAGTCGAGCAGTTTTTCGGTACCGAGGTACGGGGTGCCGACGATGACGCCGTCCACCTGGAACGAAAGGAAGGCGTCGAGCGCGTGACGGATCTCGTCGATCGAACTCGGTTGACTGGTATCGATGTCGAGGTGGGTCGTGATGAGCGAGATGCCGGCGTTTCTCGCCGCGGAGCTGAACCCGGTGAGGATGGACGAGTTGCCGTAGTTCACGGGGCCCATCGAGAGGACGCCGACGGTGTCAGTGCGACTCGCGCGGAGGTTGCGGGCGATGCGGTTGTGGCGGTAGCCGAGGTCGTCGATGGCGCGCTGGATGCGCTGCCTCGTCTCGACGCCGACGTACCCGCCGGTGAAGTAGCGCGAGACCGTCTGCGCGGAGACCTGGGCCGACTTCCCGACGTCGGCCATGCTCGGGCGCGCTCTCGGACCCGCCCCTCGATCCGTCACTGCGTACCTCCATGTGTTACCCCCGAGCCTATCCGGGTGACGGAGGGCCGATGCCGAATCGTTACTTTGGCGAACCGGTTGACCGCTTGACCCTCGAATGTGTTATCGATAACGTATCGTCATCTCAGGTCGCGGACTCGGGATTTCCGGTCGCCCCCGCCTCCGGAGCACAGGACATCGGCGTCGATCCTCGCGCGCCGACCACCGAAAGGACGCAATGATGCGTGCACTGCCCAAGGTCGTCGCTCTCTCGACGGCCGGCCTCCTCGTCGCCACGCTCGGCGGGTGCGCCTCGTCAGGAGACGCCGACGGCAAGACGACGATCACCTGGTTCAAGCTGACCGAGACGGCCGACTCGGCGAACGCCACGATCGACGAGATCGTCGCTGACTTCGAGCAGGCGAACCCCGACATCAGCGTGAAGGTCGAGGAGCGCGCTGTCGACGCCCACAAGGACGCGCTGCGGACGACGCTCGGGACGAGCGGCGCGCCGGACGTCTTCTTCTCCTGGGCGGGACCCGGCCTCGGCGGCGAGTTCATCGACGCGGGAGCGAGCCTCGACCTCGAGAAGTACTACGAGCAGTACGACTGGTCCAAGCGGTTCTCCGAGACCACTATGTCGACCGTCACCCAGTACGGCGGCTACGACGGGGTGCCTTACACCCAGCGCACCGAGGCCGTCTTCTACAACAAGGACCTGTTCGCGCAGGCCGGCATCACTGCTGCGCCCACCTCATACGATGAGCTCGTCGCCGACGCCAAGGCTCTGAAGGCCGCCGGCATCACCCCGATCGAGTTCGGTGGCACGGTCAACTGGCACGTCATGCGGCTCCTCGACAGCCTGCTCGAGACCGAGTGTGGTGCGGACACCTATCAGGACCTCGTGACCAAGGAGGCCAGCTGGGCCGATGAGTCCTGTGTCACGGACACCTACACGGAGTTCGCGACCTGGACCTCCGAATACCTGAACCCCGGGTTCATCTCGATCAACAACGACGAGTCGAGCTCGCTGTTCTACTCGGGTAAGGCGGCCATGGCCATCGAGGGCGACTGGTTCAACCAGGTCGTCCGCGACAACGGGATGGACGAGAGTACCGTCGGCATCTTCGCCTTCCCCACCGGGACCGACCGCATCTACGGCTTCAACGAGAACAACTACATCTCTGCGAACTCGAAGCACCCTGACGCGGCTGCGAAGTTCCTCGACTACCTCACCTCCGACGAGGCCCAGCAGAAGTTCATCGCGACCTTCGGCAGCCGATCGGTCAACGTCGATGTCCTGCCCGAGGGGCAGAGCGATTTCGACGCGCAGTGGAACCCCATCGTCGAAGCGGCGAAGGGCGTCTACATGAACAACGACCAGAACCTCTCGCTCGCCGAGACCACCGAGTACTGGCGGATCCAGAACCTCGTCGCGACCGGGGAACTCGACCCCGCCGACGCTGGGTCCGAGTTCCAGAAGTTCATCGACCAGGAGTAGGCGGGCCGATCGGGGTCGGTGTGCTCGCATCGACCCCGATCATCCGATCACTGACCCCGCCGTCGAAGGAACCCCATGACCTCCACCACAGCGCCCCCGCGGCGTGCATCTCGCCCAGTGGTTGCCGGCCGGCGCACCCGTCGGCTCGCCCGTACCGGCTTCATCGCCGCCCTCCCATTCCTCGCGCCGGCGCTCGCCGCCTACCTCGTCTTCGTCGTCGGCCCCACCGTCGAGTCCATCCGCCTGAGCTTCTTCGAGTGGTCCGGGTTCCAAGGGGCGGCCCAGGAATTCGTCGGCGTCAAGAACTACGTCCGCATCTTCACGCAGGATCCCGTGTTCTGGACGGCGTTCTCGAACACACTCGTCTGGGTCGTGCTGTCGCTGTTCATACCGCTCGGCCTCGGCCTCGTCCTCGCACTCGCGCTCAACCGACCGCTGTTCGGGCGGAACGTGTTCCGCTCGATGTTCTACATCCCGGGCGTCCTGGCGCCGATCGCGATCGCCAACATGTGGCGATGGATGTACAACCCGAACTACGGGGTCGGCGTGACACTCGCCGAGCTGTTCAATCTGCCCTGGCTTGCCGAGATCCAATGGTTGGGCGACAAGAACCTCGCGCTGTACTCCATCTTCGCGGCATTCGTTTGGCAGATCGCCGGTACGAACATGGTGCTCTTCCTGGCCGGCTTGCAGTCCGTGTCTCCGGAGCACGTCGAGGCCGCGCGACTGGACGGTGCCAATGCCTGGCAGGTGTTCTGGAACGTGACGTTCCCGGCACTACGGCCGACCACGGTGGTCGTGCTGGTGCTCACCATCATCAATTCGATCAAGGTGTTCGACCTCATCGTCGGCATGACGGGCGGCGGACCCGCCCAGGGCACCCAGGTGCTCGCGCTCTGGTCGTTCCAGCAATCGTTCACCAACCACGAATACGGCATGGGCAACGCGATCGCGACCGTCCTGCTCGTCATCACCCTGCTCATCGTCGTGCCCTACATGGTCTGGACCGCCAGACAGGAGAAGAACTCGTGAGCCTCTCGACCGTTCCGCCGGCGGCAGCCGTCGCTCTGGAGCCCGGGCGCCCGGGCCTTCGCCGCAGCCGCGGAGGATCCAAGGACTACGTGCGAATCGGCCTCTGGATCGCACTCCTCCTCGCCGTCCTCATCTGGTCGGTGCCGCTCGTGTTCATGATTTTCACCTCGCTCAAGAGCGAGGCGGACATCTTCGGCACGCCCGCCTTCGTCCCGCCGTGGTCGCCTGAGTGGGGCAACTACGTCGAGGCGATCGATCGTGGGAACCTCCTCGGCGCGGGTGCAAACAGCCTGATCATCGCCATGTTCAAGGTGCCCATCGGCCTGTTCATCTCCGCCGCTGCGGCGTTCGCGCTCTCCCGACTGCGGTTCAAGCGGCAGCGCCTGCTCATGGGAGTCATCGCCCTCGGCGCGATGGTGCCGATCCAGGTCGCGATCGCGCCGCTCTTCCAGGTCATCATGGGGTTGAACCTGTTGAGCACCCATCTCGGCATCATCCTGCCGTACATTGCGTTCGGCCTGCCCTATCAGACGTTCATCCTCTACGGGTTCTTCCGGCAGATCCCCGAGGAGATCGATGAGAGCGCCAGGATGGACGGTGCCGGAAACTGGCGACTGTTCTTCCAGATCATCCTGCCGCTGTCGAAACCGGCACTCGCTGCGCTGTTCATCCTCGATTTCGTCTCCACCTGGAACGAGTACTCCATCGCGCTCGCCCTGCTGCAGAGTCAGGAGTCCTGGACGATCCCGCTCGCGCTGCAGGGGTTTCAGTCGCAGTTCACGAGTTCGTACGGGCCCCTCAACGCCTTCACCATCATGTCCGTGTTCCCGGTGCTGATCGTCTACCTGATGTTCCAGCGCTATTTCGTCGAGGGCGCCTTCGCCGGCGCCGTGAAAGGCTGATCCGTGTCGATCACCACCGAGCCGGAGGCGTTCACCGCCGCAACACCACTCATGCACGTCCTTGCGGATCCGCGCGGTCGCGCCGCCGTCGGTCGGGTGCTGCCAGACCTGGTCTCCTCGTCGATCCTGCACACGCTGCACGGGTATCCGATCGGCCTGGTGGTCGACACCGAGCCGGCGTTCGCCGGTGATCCGGCCGCGGGTGCGGCGCTCCTCGCCGAGATCGCCGAGATCGACCGCTCCGCGGAGCCGGAGCGGCCGGCCCCCGAACGATTCGTGGAACCATCGAAGGCATATGAGGACGTGGACGTCCCACCCGGCTCCGCGACGGTCCGGCAGTCGGCAACGGTGACACGATTCGGTCGCTTCGAAGTCGAACTGCACGGCCCTTCGCAGGGCAACCCGTTCATCGACGTCCGTCTCGAGGCCCGGGTCGACGGCCCGGATGGCAGCGTCACGGTCCCAGGCTTCTACGACGGCTCCGGCGTCTACCGCCTCCGGTACCTCCCCGAGCGCGTCGGCGAGTACTCCTACCGCACCTCGAGCAACGCCCGGTCGCTCGACGGTATCGCCGGGGGGTTCACGGTCGCCCCCGCGCGCCCGCATGCGCACGGGCCGGTGCGGGTCGCCGACACCTTCCACTTCGCCCACGCCGACGGCACGAGGCACCGCCCGCTCGGGACCACCGCTTACGTCTGGACGCACCAGGGCGATCTGCTCGAGGAGCAGACGCTCGCTTCGCTCGCCGATGGCCCGTTCACGAAGATGCGCATGTGCGTCTTCCCCAAGTCGTATCTGTTCAACGAGAACGAACCGGAGCGCTACCCGTTCGTCGGCGATCCCGTGCACGGCTTCGACCTGCAGCGGCCCGACCCCGCGTACTGGGCGCACCTCGAACGGCGGATCGACCAGCTCGCGGAACTCGGCGTCCAAGCCGACCTCATCCTGTTCCACGGTTACGACCGGTGGGGCTTCGCGACCATGGATACGGTCGCCGACGATCGCTACGTCCGGTATGCCGTGGCGCGTCTCGCCTCGTTCGCAAACGTCTGGTGGTCGCTCGCGAACGAATACGACCTGCTGTTCTCGAAGACGGAGACCGACTGGGAACGGCTCGCCGGGATCGTCCGGGAGAACGACCCGAGCAGCCACCTCCTGTCCATCCACAACTGCCGCGCCTTCTACGACCACTCCCGTCCGTGGATCACGCACGCGAGCATCCAGCGGCAGGACATCTACAAGACCGCGGAGATGACCTCGGAATGGCGCGAGCGCTGGGGCAAGCCGGTCGTGATCGACGAGTGCGCGTATGAGGGCGATATCGATCAGGGTTGGGGAAACATCACCGGCGAGGAGATGGTGCGGCGGTTCTGGGAGGGTGCGATGCGAGGGGGGTACGTCGGGCACGGCGAGACCTACCGGCACCCCGACGACGTGTTGTGGTGGTCGAAAGGCGGGGTGCTGCGCGGGACGAGCCCTTCGCGCATCCGGTTCCTCGACGAGATCCTAGCCGCTGGCCCGGCCAGAGGGCTCGAACCGATCCCGCTCGACTGGGATGTCCCACGCGCCGGCGTCGAGGGGGAGTACCTCCTGTACTACTTCGGATTCGATCAGCCGGGCTATCGCCGATTCCTGCTCGACCCTGCGGTCACCTGGGAGATCGACATCATCGATACCTGGGAGATGACGATCCAACGCCTCCCAGGCACCTACTCCGGCCGGTTCCGCATCGAGCTTCCCGCCAAGCAGTACATCGCGGTGCGGATGCGGGCGGCCCGCACGGTCGGCTGACGGGAAACGGTCACCAGCAGAGCGCGACGATCGCGACGCCGACCACACCGTAGACAGCGGCCTGGACCTGCCGTCGGCGGTCCTTCGGCGGGACCGCGGTCTCGACCGTCGCCCCGTGCTCGTCGAGTGAGCGCTTCGGTTTGGGCGCGTGCCACGGGAGTGACCGCCAGCGCAGGGCGGCTCCGGCGAGTCCGAAGCCGACGATCGCGACGGCGATGACCCACGCCCAGGACCAGACGCCGACCGGCGCGGCGAGGGCGCGCACGAGGGCGAGGATCACGATGCTGTCGACCGCGTCGGCGACCAGCCGGTAGCGCTCGGTCGCCGACCAGCGTCCCGTACTCCACGCATGCGCGACCTGGAGGGCGAGGAACCAGGCGATGACGAGGGCGACGACGGCGGGGATGAGGATCTCGATCATCGTGCTGCTCCGATCTGCTCGAGGAGGGCGACACCGGCCGCATCGACCGACTCCTGGGTCGCTGAGACGAGGATCACTGTTGTGCCGGTCGCCGGGACGATGCCGACGAAGGACGCGAAGCCGCCCGTGGCACCGTTGTGCCAGACGAGGTCCTCACCGTCGATCGCCTCCCGATCGGTGATCCAGGCCCAGCCGATCTCGCGATCGCCGAACGCCGTCTGTGGGGCGAGCGCCTCGATACCCGGCGCGCTGCCGTCGGCCAGTCGTTCCGCGAAGCGGGCGAGATCCGCCGTGTCCGAGCGAATGCCACCGGCGGGCCCGATCGCCGTGCCGGTCCATGCGGCGGCGGTCCGTCCGCCGGCGGTCTCACCGAGGAGGTCGCGGTCGCCGAGCTCTGCGGCATCGCTCACGGGGCCGGTCGAGTCGAGTCCCATCGGACCGGTGATCCGCTCCTCGAGCAGGTCGGCGTAGCTGGTGCCGGCGGCCGAGCCGAGGGCGGCGCCGAGGAGTTCAAAGGCGAGGTTGGAGTAGGTGCCCTTCGGGGTGTCGAGGGACGCGGACCGCGCCTGTTCGAGCAGCTTCTCGAGGTCCTCTCCGTACGGGTTCGCCGTCGTGAGTGCGAACCACGCTGAGGAGAGGATCGTCGAGAGATCCATCGGCAGGCGTGGCAGACCGGAGGTGTGGGTGGCGAGCTGCTCGAGGGTGACGTCCGCCGCGGGTGCGTCGCCCAGTTCGAGGAGGTCACCGAGCCTGGTGTCCGGGGTGACCTCGCCACGCTCGATCGCGTCGGCGAGCAACAGTCCCGTGAAGGCCTTGCTCACCGACCCGATCTCGAACCGGGTGTCCGGCTGGGCGCCGATCGTCGCGGTGCGGGTCCCGTCCGGGGTGACGACGACGGCCAGCACGGCCTTGCGGTCGGGGCCGGCGAGTTCGCGGACGGTCGCCGCGAGTTCGGCGTCGCCGGCGGCCTCGGCGGGAAGCATCGAGGGTCCTGGTCGGAATACGAGTCCGGCCGCGAGGGCGACAGCGGTGCTGACGGCGGCGATGACCCAGACCCGTCTGGGTCGGGACGTGCTGCGTGGTGTGGCGGTCATGCGGGGTCCTTCCTGGGGTCGGTGGTCATTCCATGGCGGCGACGGCGACGAGCAGCGGGACGAGTCGCATGGGCGGGACCGCGACCCGTCCGCGGCCGGCGGGTTGCAGCCAGCCGGCGGCCGTCAGGACGCGGACGTGGTGGTAGACCTGGCCGGTCGTCCCGATGCCGTCGAGTTCGCCGAGGTCCGCGAGTGCGGAGGTGCCGTTGGCGACGGCCAGGAGCAGCTGCAGCCGGACCGGGGAGCCGATGGCTGCGAGCCGCGATGCCGCGATTGCGAGTGGACCGGAACCTGCTGATTCCACGGCGTCGGGGTCGTCGCCGAGCGCGAGGAGGTCGTCGGTCGCTCTGGCGTACTGCCACTGGACGGGTCCGCCGCCGGCGACGACCGAGCCGGTGAAGAGGACCGCCCCGTGCTCGAGCTCGGCCGTGCGCTGTTCGAGCCCGCGGAGCGCCCAGAAGGTGTCATCGGCATCGCCTGTCGCGGCTGCGGACGGAACGTCATCCGGTCGCTCGGTGGTCGTGTCGTCGTCGGCCGGTCGGGCGAACACGGCGGCTTCGAGGCGCGCGAGACGTGCCTCGAGATCGCCGGGGTCAATGGTCGTCATGACCCAAGTGTACAAATATCGTAATTACGAAATCAAGCTGATGGACCCTTCGGTCGGCTCACCGGAGCCGCGCATCAGGCCCGCGAGTTGAGCCGCCCCTGCTTCGCATGCACCGGGATCAGGAGTCCGAGGCCGATGAGCAGCACGAGCACGATCCCGAGGATCCCCCAGAACTGCGCCCCGCCGAGCGTGACGAACAGTGCGAAGGCCGTCGGTGCGAGGAAGGACACGGCGCGGCCGGTCGTGGCGTAGAGGCCGAAGACCTCACCCTCGCGGCCCTCCGGGATGATGCGCGCCAGGAACGAGCGGCTCGCCGACTGGGCGGGACCGACGAACAGGCACAGCATGAGGCCGAAGATCCAGAAGATCGTCGCGCCGCCCTCGTGGAGGAGGAACACGGCGCTTCCCGCGATGACGAGGCCGATGAGCGACGCGACGATGACGGGTTTCGGGCCCACCTTGTCGTCGAGCAGGCCGATCGTGATCGTCGCGATCCCGGCGACGACGTTGGCGGCGATCGCGAAGATGATCACCTCGCCGGGTGAGAAGCCGAAGGTCCCGGCGGCCAGGACGCCACCGAAGGTGAAGACACCGGCGAGCCCGTCGCGGAACACGGCGCTCGCGAGCAGGAAGTACAGCGTCTGTCGGCTGTCGCGCCAGAGTTCCGCGATGCTCTTGGCGAGCACCCCGTAGGAGGCGAAGAACCCGACGTGCGGCCGGGCGACGGCCTGGGGTGCGTGGTACTCGGGCACGGCGAGCAATACGGGTAGGGCGAAGACCCCGAACCACGCCGCGGACACGAGCATCGCGACGCGGACGTCCATGCCGTCCTCGCCGGTGACGCCGAAGAGTCCGACCTCGGGGGAGATGAAGCCGAAGTACACGATGAGCAGCAGCACGATGCCGCCGATGTACCCCATGCCCCAGCCGAGACCGGAGACCTTGCCGATGGAGGTGGGTGTCGACACCTGGGCGAGCATCGCGTTGTAGTTGACGCCGGCGAACTCGAACACGATGTTGCCGACGGCGAGGAGGACGAGGCCCAGCCAGAGGAAGTTCGGATCGGGCGCGACGAAGAAGAGGAGCGCGGTGACCGCGACGACGACGTAGGTGTTGAAGCCGAGCCAGAACTTCCGTCGCCCGGCGGAGTCCGACCGTTGGCCGACGACCGGCGCGAGGATCGCGATCAGCAGTCCGGCGGCCGCGAGCGCCCACCCGAGGGACGCCGACACCGCGGCCTCCTCGCCGAAGGAGTCGCTCGTCAGGTAGACGGTGAACACGAAGGTGGTGACGACCGCGTTGAACGACGCCGAACCCCAGTCCCACAGGCTCCACGCGAAGATGCGACCCTTGCGACCCGCCTGTGCTTTCACAGCGGCGACCTGCGAGGTGTCGAGGTCGACGGTGGCTGCTGCGGCGTCGGGGGTGACGAGCGGTGGTGGCGGGAAGTTGCGGGGCCGGGATCCGAGACGCGGGGCCTCGTCGCCGGGCCCGCCTGTCCGGCCGGTGTCGTCGGTGCCACCTGGGGGAGTCGTGCTCATGCACTGAGGCTAGTGCCGCGTGGTGAACGGGCGGTAGCGCGCGTCCCGCAGCGCGATGGCTGGGGGTTCGCTGGGACGCGGAACGTTACCGGGAATAGCTTTGGCCACCCCGCGTTGGACTTGAGCGTACAACACTCAAGTTTGAATCCAGGAGGTTCACGTGCCCGAAGACTTCACCCAGGGCGGCGCAGCAGCAGACGGCGGATCGTCGTCGTTCGACGACTTCCTCGCCCGATACCTCGAGGGCGAGCGGGCGCGTTCGGCGCGGACCATCGACCTCAGCCGCTTCCTCACCGCGCGGACGCAGGAGATCCTGCAGCGCGCCGGCCGGTTCGCGCTCGAGCGCGGCCAGAACGAGCTCGACGCGCTGCACATCCTGCGCGTCATCGTGAGCGAGGAGCCCGCGAAGGACGCCGTCGCGCGCCTCGGCGTCGACCCGAAGGTCATCGCCAAGGCCGCCGAGCAGCGGCTGCCGCAGGCGTCCTCGCCGAGCGTCAAGGACCCGGCCATCACGCCGTCGGCCCAGCGCGCGCTGTTCCACGCCTACCAGGTGGCCCGTGCCGCCGGGTCGACGTACGTCGACCCCGAGCACCTCTTCTTCGCGCTCGTCATCAACCAGGACTCGCCCTCCGGTGAGGTCCTCGCCCGTGCCGGCGTCACGGCGGAGGCGCTGACCCAGGGCATGCGCCAGACCGTCGGCGACCCCGGCGTCGCCACCGACGACCAGGACGACCGCGATGGCGACGACCTCGACTCGGACACCCCGATGCTCGACCGCTTCGGCACCGACCTCACGGCGCTCGCCGCCGGCGGGTCGCTCGACCCCGTCATCGGACGTTCCGAGGAGATCGAGCAGACCATCGAGATCCTCTCCCGCCGCACGAAGAACAACCCGGTGCTCGTCGGCGAGGCCGGCGTCGGCAAGACGGCGGTCGTCGAGGGGCTCGCCCAGGCGATCGTCGACGGCGGCGTCCCGGAGCAGTTGCGCGGCAAGCGCGTCGTCTCACTCGACCTGCCGGCCATGGTCGCCGGAACCCGGTACCGCGGTGACTTCGAGGAGCGCCTCACCGGCCTGCTCGACGAGATCGCAGCCAACCGCTCCGAGCTGATCGTCTTCATCGACGAGGTCCACACCGTCGTCGGCGCCGGAGGTTCCGGCGAGGGCGGCATGGACGCCGGGAACATGCTCAAGCCGCGTCTCGCTCGCGGTGAGCTGCACCTCATCGGCGCGACCACGCTCCGCGAGTACCGCGGGATCGAGAAGGACCCGGCACTCGAACGCCGCTTCCAGCCCGTGCGCGTCGGCGAGCCGTCGATCGAGGACGCCGTCCTCATTCTCGGAGGTCTCCGTCCGGCGTACGAGGAGCACCACGACGTCCGCTTCACCGACGACGCCCTCCGCGCAGCCGTCGAGCTCTCGGCCCGCTACCTGCCCGACCGCGTCCTGCCAGACAAGGCCATCGACCTCGTCGACCAGGCCGGAGCCCGGCTGCGGTTGCGGCTCGGGAAGGCGGTCGACGTGAGCGCCCTCGTCGAGGAGCTCGCGACACTCGAGGCGTCGAAGAACGCCGCCGTGTCGGCCGAGCACTACGAGGAGGCCTCGCGCATCCGCGACGAGATCACCGCCGTCCAGGCGAAGCTCGACGCCGCCTCCAACGGACCCGGTGCCCGCACCGACCGTGACGCGATCGTCGACGAGGCCCAGATCGCCGGCGTCGTGTCCCGTGCCACCGGCATCCCGGTCAGTCGGCTCACGGAGGGTGAGCGGGAACGTCTCGCCGGCCTCGAGGACGAACTGCACGCTCGCGTCATCGGCCAGCACGACGCCGTGACCGCGGTGTCGAAGGCCGTCCGTCGCAACCGCACGGGCATGGGGGACGCGAACCGCCCTGTCGGCAGCTTCCTGTTCCTCGGCCCCACCGGCGTCGGCAAGACGGAACTCGCGAAGGCGCTCGCCGGATCCCTCTTCGCGGACGAGCACTCCGTGATCCGCTTCGACATGAGCGAGTTCGGCGAACGCCACACGGTGTCACGACTCGTCGGTGCCCCTCCCGGGTACGTCGGGTTCGACGAGGCGGGCCAGCTCACCGAACGCGTGCGCCGGAACCCCTACTCGATCGTGCTGTTCGACGAGATCGAGAAGGCGCACCCGGACGTCTTCAACCTGCTCCTGCAGGTGCTCGACGACGGTCGCCTGACCGACGGTCAGGGGCGGACGATCGACTTCCGCAACACGGTCGTCGTCATGACCTCGAACCTCGGCTCCGAGTTCCTGGCCTCGCGGTCCGGTGCGATGGGCTTCGTGGCCGGTGGCGCCGACGACCCGACGGGCTTCGGCTCCGAGGAGGCGCTGCGGGCCCGGGTCATGGGCAAGCTGCGCGAGGCCATGCGTCCGGAGTTCCTCAACCGCATCGATGAGATCGTCCTGTTCCGCAAGCTCGACCAGCAGCAGCTGCAGGAGATCGTCGGGCTGATGCTCGGCCGCACGACCGAACGGTTGGCCGCGCGCGGTGCGTCACTCGAGACGACGCCTGAGGCGCTCGCGCTCCTCGCGGAGCTCGGCTACGAGCCGGAGTACGGTGCGCGCCCCCTGCGTCGCCTCATCCAGCGTGAGGTCGACGACCGCATCGCCGAGCTCGTCGTGGGCGGCGGGGTCGGCGACGGCTCGACCGTGCACGTCGACGCGGTCGGCGGGAAGATCGTCGTCACCGAGCGCTCCGTGGTGGTGGCGGAAGCCGCCTGAGCGGGAGATGGATCGACAGGCTCAGGGACCGGACCTCCGGACCCTGGGCCTGTCGTCACTCCCGGACCGTTCCCCGTCTCGGTCCCTGAGCTCGTCGAAGGGCACCTCGGTGCTGGTCACCCTGGCCATCCGCTGGGAGTTGAGCCAGGCGGACTCAACTTTCTTGACGTTGAAACCAGGCCTCGGTAGCATTGAGTCATCGAGGCTCAAGTCTCGACGTCATACCAGCATCACCCCATCAATCAGCTCGGTGCCGAGCTCGTCGAGTCGGCCGGACGCCATCCGCATGCCGCCCGAGTCGACGAGTTCCGAACCGGCAGTCAACACAAGGAGAACCAACACATGGCACGTGCAGTAGGCATCGACCTCGGTACCACCAACTCGGTGGTCGCCGTCCTCGAAGGTGGAGAACCCACCGTCATCGCCAACGCCGAGGGCTTCCGCACCACCCCCTCCGTCGTCGCATTCACCAAGGACGGCGAGGTGCTCGTCGGCGAGACCGCGAAGCGCCAGGCCGTCACCAACGTCGACCGCACCATCGCGAGCGTCAAGCGCCACATGGGCACCGACTGGAAGTTCGACGTCGACGGCAAGAAGTACACGCCGCAGGAGCTCTCCGCCCGCATCCTCGCGAAGCTGAAGCGCGACGCCGAGCAGTACCTGGGCGACACCGTGACCGACGCGGTCATCACCGTCCCCGCCTACTTCAACGACGCCGAGCGTCAGGCCACGAAGGAGGCCGGTGAGGTCGCAGGCCTCAACGTGCTCCGCATCATCAACGAGCCGACCGCCGCAGCCCTCGCCTACGGTCTCGACCGCGGCAAGGAGGACGAGCTCATCCTCGTCTTCGACCTCGGTGGCGGTACCTTCGACGTCTCGCTGCTCGAAGTGGGCAAGGACGACGACTTCTCCACCATCCAGGTCCGCTCCACCTCCGGTGACAACCGCCTCGGTGGAGACGACTGGGACCAGCGCGTCGTCGACTACCTGATCAAGCGCTTCAAGGACTCGACCGGTGTCGACGTCTCGGGCGACAAGATCGCGAAGCAGCGCCTCAAGGAAGCCGCCGAGCAGGCGAAGAAGGAGCTCAGCTCCTCGATGTCGACCTCGATCCAGCTCCCGTACCTCTCCCTCACGGAGAACGGTCCGGCCAACCTCGACGAGACGCTCTCCCGCGCCAAGTTCGAGGAGCTCACGCAGGACCTGCTCGAGCGCACCCGCAAGCCGTTCAACGACGTCATCGCCGAGGCCGGCGTGAAGGTCTCCGACATCGCACACGTCGTGCTCGTCGGTGGATCGACCCGCATGCCCGCCGTCGCGGAGCTCGTCAAGAAGCTCACCGGTGGTCAGGAGCCCAACAAGGGCGTCAACCCTGACGAGGTCGTCGCCGTCGGCGCAGCCCTCCAGGCCGGCGTGCTGAAGGGTGAGCGCAAGGACGTGCTGCTCATCGACGTCACCCCCCTGTCGCTCGGTATCGAGACCAAGGGTGGCATCATGACGAAGCTCATCGAGCGCAACACCGCGATCCCCACGAAGCGGAGCGAGACCTTCACCACGGCCGACGACAACCAGCCGTCCGTCGCGATCCAGGTCTTCCAGGGCGAGCGCGAGTTCACCCGCGACAACAAGAACCTCGGCACCTTCGAGTTGACCGGCATCGCGCCGGCTCCGCGCGGTGTGCCGCAGGTCGAGGTCACCTTCGACATCGACGCCAACGGCATCGTGCACGTGTCCGCCAAGGACAAGGGCACCGGCAAGGAGCAGTCGATGACCATCACCGGTGGCTCGTCCCTCGGCAAGGAGGACATCGAGCGCATGGTCCGCGAGGCCGAGGAGCACGCTGCGGACGACAAGGCCCGCCGCGAGCAGGCCGAGGTCCGCAACAGCGCCGAGCAGCTCGCCTACTCGATCGACAAGCTCATCAAGGAGAACGACGACAAGCTGCCCGAGGACGTCAAGACCGACGTCCAGGCCGATGTCGACGCCCTGAAGAGCGCGCTCGCCGGTGAGGACGAGGACGCGGTGAAGACCGCGTTCGACAAGCTCAACGAGAGCCAGGTCAAGCTCGGCGAGGCGATCTACGCCCAGGCGCAGGCCTCCGAGTCCGCCGCAGGAACCGAGGCCCCGGCTGAGGAGGCGACCTCCGACGAGGACGTCGTCGACGCCGAGGTCGTCGAGGACGAAGACGACAAGGACAAGAAGTAACCATGACTGACGAGAACCAGAACCAGAACCAGGACGATCCCATCATTCGTGACAAGCGACGGATCGACCCGGAGACCGGCGAGGTTCGTCAGCCTGGCACCGAGGGGGTTGACGCCGACGCGTCGGCCCCCTCGGGCGCACCTGCCGAATCCGCCGACGCCGACGCACCGGCCGCCGACGATGAGCTGACCGTCGAGGACATCCTCAACGCGGCTCCCGAGGAGCCCGTTCAGGGCGGCGACCTCTCCCCGGCCGAGCAGCTCGCTGCAGAACGCCTCGGCGACCTGCAGCGCGTCACGGCCGAGTACGCGAACTACCGGAAGCGCACCGAGGCCGGCCGTGAGGTGGAGCGCGAGCGCACCACCGGCGAGGTCGCCAAGGTCCTGCTCCCGGTGCTCGACGACCTCGACCGCGCTGAGAAGCACGGCGACCTCGAGGGCGACGCCCCCTTCACGCAGATCGCGGCCAAGCTCCGCGGTGCTGCCGAGAAGCTCGGGCTGAAGCCGTTCGGAGCGGTCGGCGAGACCTTCGACCCCAACGTGCACGAGGCCATCTTCCAGCAGCCCACGCCGGGCGCCGAGGGCGAGACCGTCCTCGACGTCGTGGAGACCGGGTACCACCTGGGCTCCACCCTGCTGCGCGCCGCGAAGGTGGTCGTCGCGGTCCCGGCGAGCTAGCCATGGCGAGTCAGGACTGGTTCGACAAGGACTTCTACAAGGTCCTCGGCGTCAAGAAGGACGTGACGCCCGCGGAGCTGAAGAAGGTCTACCGGAAGCTGGCCCGGCAGTACCACCCGGACTCCAACCCGGGTGATGCGAAGGCCGAGGCGAAGTTCAAGGAGATCAGCGAGGCCCACTCGGTCCTCGGCGACCCCGAGCAGCGCAAGGAGTACGACGCCGTCCGCGCCATGGGCGGTGGAGCACGTTTCACCGCCCCGGGTGCCGGCGGCGGCCAGGGCGGCTTCGAGGACGTCTTCGGGTCGATGTTCGGTGGTGGTGGCGGTGGTCGCCAGAGCTACAGCTACCAGCAGGCCCCGCAGGGGTACGAGGACATCCTCGGCGGCATGTTCGGCCAGGGTGGCTTCGGCCAGACCACCGGTGGCTTCCGCGGCTACGGCGGACCCACGCCCGGCCGCGACATCACCGCGCACACGACGATCGACTTCATCACGGCCACGCAGGGCGACACCATCTCCCTGCAGACCTCCGAGGGACGCACCATCAAGGTGAAGATCCCGGCGGGTGTGTCGGACGGACAGAAGATCCGCCTGCGCGGCAAGGGGCAGCCGAGTCCGGACGGCGGCGAACCCGGCGATATCGTGGTCACCGTGAGTGTCCGCAAGCATCCCGTGTTCGAACGCGACGGCCTGAACCTCCGCGTCACCGTACCGGTCACCTTCGTGGAGGCCGCGCTCGGTGCCACGATCGAGGTTCCGACGCTCGGCGGCGACCCCGTCAAGCTGCGGGTCGCCCCCGGTACGCCGAGCGGTCGCGTCCTCCGCGTCAAGGGCCGCGGTGTCGCGACGACGAAGGGCACCGGCGACCTCCTGGCCGTCGTGCAGATCGTCGTGCCGGCGCATCTCGGCGGCGAGGCCAAGGAAGCACTCGAACGGTTCCACGAGCTGGAGCCGAAGGACAACCCCCGCGACGAACTCATCGCTCGGGCTCGGGGCTAGTAACCAGCAGCACACGGAAGGGCAGAGAGCATGGACGAGCATTCGCCGGTCTTCGCGATCGCGATGGCTGCCGAGCTCGCCGGCATGCACCCGCAGACCCTCCGGCAGTACGACCGGCTCGGTCTCGTGTCGCCGACGCGGACCGCCGGGAAGTCGCGCAGGTACTCGATGCGCGACATCGCCCAGCTCCGTGAGGTGTCCAGGCTCAGTGCCGAAGGCGTCAGCCTCGAGGGCATCTCCCGCATCCTGACCCTGGAGAACGAGGTCAGCTCGCTCCAGGGTCGGGTGCGGGAGCTCGAGCACGCGCTCGCCAACGCCCTGCTGCGGACCCCGGGCAACCGGGTGTTCGCCGCAGGCATGGAGGGGAGCGTCGTCCCGATGCGGAGCGGTACCCGCACCCGTCGCCGGACCGAGGTCGTCGTCTGGCGGCCGTCGCTCTCCGAGTGACCGACGAAAGCGCACTCGTGGTCGTCATCCCACATGGATGACGACCACGAGTGCGCTTTCGGGTGCGCGTAGGGTTGGGGCATGAGCGCGCAGCCCGTGGTGACGAAGCCGGACCCGGCGCAGACCGCACCCGCGACGGCCCGGAGGCGGCGCGGCGCCCGGCTGACCGGACTGACCGCCTACCCGCTCATGTACTTCGGTGTCGTCGCCGGCGTGCTTCCGCTGCTGACGCTCGTCGTGATCGGCGCCCCGATCCTCGTCGGCGTCCTGCTCGGTGCGGGCGAGGCCGAATGGGTCGACGGCTTCTCGCGCGTGTTCGGGTTCATCCTGCTCTTCCTCACACCGCCGTTCGGTGCCTGGGTGTGGGGGTACGTCGCGCTCGGGGTCGTCGCCTTCCTCGGTGGCATCGCCCTCAGCCTGCGGATCCTGCGGCGTCACGGCGTGCGTCGCGCAGGAGCCGTCACGCACTGGGGCATGTGGGCCACCGTCCCGCTGCAGCTCATCTTCGCGGTCATCAGCCTCGTGATCGTGTTCGGTGCGATCGCGTCCGTCCGCGCCGAGGACGCCAGTGGCCTCGAGACCGTGCGAGCCTTCGGACAAGGCGTCGCCATCGCCACGGTCGTCAACCTCCTCGTCTCCGCCGGGCTCGGTGTCCTCGTCTTCCCGGCCGTCCTCCGAGCCGTGAAGGCGGAGAAGCCGGCTCGACGCGTCCGCCGACGGTGACGCCGTTCCTCGTATCGCGTGGCCGGTTACGCTGAGGGGATGCCCGAGTTCTCATTCGACGCGCTGCGCCGGTTCCCCGATCACGAGGCACCCAACCTCTTCGCCGTCGACGCGACCGATCGGCTCCTGCTCGACGAAGCGGCCGAGGCCCTGGCCGGGCGGGTGCCGACGCCCGCCGAGATCGTCGTCGTCGGCGACGCCTACGGGGCCCTGACCCTCGGCGCCATCGCGCTCCTCGGGGCGACGGACGTCCGGGTCCACCAGGACGCCGCCGTCGGAGAACGTGCCCTCGCGGCCAACGCCGAACGGCTCGGCGTCGACGGCGGCTTCCGCAACCTGCCGCTCGGCGAGGAGCTGTTCTCCGGCGCATCGCTCGTCCTCCTCCAGTTGCCCAAGCACCTCGAGGCACTGCACGAGATCGCCGCCGCCGTGGCCCGCTGGAGCGCTGCGGACGTCCGTCTCCTGGCCGGTGGCCGGGTGAAGCACCTGACGCCCGCGATGAACGAGGTCCTCGGTCGGAGCTTCTCGACCGTCACCGCGAGCCTCGCCCGGCAGAAGTCTCGGGTGCTCCGCGCCAGCGGCCCGGTGACCCCCGCCGTCGAGGGAGAGCGTGACGAGGCCGACACCACGGTCTCGACCACGCCGCGGGCCGAACACCACGCCGACATCTGCCTGACCATCGCCGCCACCGGCGCGGCGTTCGCGGGGACGAAGCTCGACATCGGCACCCGCTTCCTGCTCGAGGCGCTGCCGGAGATCGCGCCCGACGCCCGGACGGCCATCGATCTCGGCTGCGGCACCGGCGTCCTCGCGGTGTCGCTCGCCATCGCCCGACCCGAGCTCGCGGTCATCGCGACCGACCAGTCCGCTGCAGCGGTCGCGTCGACCACCGCGACCATCGCGGCCAACGACGACGCCGACCGCCGACTGGCCGAGCGCATCACGGTGCTCCGCGACGACGGCCTGTCGATGCAGCCGGACGCGTCAGCCGACCTCATCGTCCTGAACCCGCCCTTCCACAGCGGCACCACCGTGCACACGGGCGTCGCGCACGACCTGTTCGCCGAGGCCGCGCGTGTCCTGCAGCCGGGTGGCACCCTCGCCGTCGTGTGGAACTCGCACCTCGGCTACCGGGCGGCGCTCGAGCGGCTCGTCGGCCCGACGACGCAGCTCGCGCGCAACCAGAAGTTCACGGTGACGATCTCGCGCCCCCGGGCCGCCGGCGGGCCGCGTCCGTAACTCCTGCTGCTTGGTCCGCTCGACGAGCACCGGCCGCTCAATCGCCGGCATCGTCGACAGTCCGGACGGGCGTTGCAGGAGTCATGTGCGTCAGGCGGCGTTCCAGAGGCGCTCGATGCGCGACGTCGCAGCCCGCGTCGGGGTGGTCCCGACGTCCCAGGTGCGGCGCCGAGTGTGCCCGTATGCTGGCCCGATGTCCGAGCCGCCCACCCCCGCAGACGGAGCGGGTCGCGACGCACGCCGGGCGGACCAGCACGAACTGACCGCGGTCGAGCGCTGGATCGACGACCGGGCCAACCGGCTCCTGCGCAACGCCCCCGACGGTGGTGCGCGGGCGAAAGCCGTCGAGTTCCTCGTCTTCGGGGCGAAACAGGCGTGGGCGTGCATCTTCGGCGCAGCGATGCTCACCGTGATCGTCGCCGCCCGCCTCTGGTACCCCGACGACGTCTGGCTCGCCCGGAACGACGCGCTCGTCGTCGCTGCGATCGTCATCCAGGTGGTCATGATCGTCACCAGGCTCGAGACCGGTCGCGAACTCTGGGTGATCGTCCTGTTCCACATCGTCGGGACGGGTATGGAGCTGTTCAAGACCGGGATCGGGTCGTGGGAGTACGACGGCGGCGGGGTCCTGCACCTCGGCTCCGTACCGTTGTACACCGGGTTCATGTACGCGGCCGTCGGGTCGTACATGGTCCGCGTGTACCGGCTCTTCGACCTCCGGTTCGACCGCTATCCACGGGTGTGGCTCACGACGATCATCGCCGCCTGCATCTACGTCAACTTCTTCAGCCAGCACTACGTCGTCGATCTGCGATGGGTGCTGCTCGCTGCCGTCCTCCTCGTGTTCGCACGGACGATGATGCACTTCCGCGTGTTCCGTCGGACGCACCGCATGCCCGTGCTGCTGGCGTTCCTGCTCGTGGCCTGCTTCATCTGGATCGCGGAGAACATCGGGACGATCACGGGCGCCTGGCTGTACCCGAATCAGGAGGACGGCTGGCAGCTCGTCCCGCTCACCAAGCTGGTGTCATGGTTCCTCCTCATGATGATCTCGGTGGTGATGGTCACCTGGGTGTACCCGCCCAAGCGGCCCGATCATGTGCCGACCTGAGCCGCCTGCTGTCAACGGTTTCGGAGCGCGGTCCACACACCGGGTAGGGTTCGGGAGTGAGCGGCCCGAGCCCGGTGATCGCTCGTCCCCTTCCGGAGAGCAGCCATGGCCCAGCGTCAGCCCCAGGATCCACGATTCCGTGATCGTGGCGGCGCCCGGCCAGCCCCCATGCAGGCGGGTCACGTTCAAGCCGTCCCGGCCCGGCCCGCCCCGGCTCGACCTGCCGCCGCTCCACGACCCGCGTCACCGGCCGTCGGCATCTCCGTCCCGGCGGCGGCCGCCGCACCCCTCCCGCGGACGAACCACCTCTTCGCCGGTGCGCAGTTCGCGTTCATCGCCTCGATCCTGATGCTCGGGCTGTACATCGGCCTGACCTCGACCTGGACCCTGCTGGAGCCCGACTTCCTCATCGGGCTCTCCCTGACGGCCGCGGCCACGTCCCTGCTCTTCGCCGTGCCACCGTCCGGCGCGCTCCGTGGCCTGCTCGTGCTGGTGCCGACCATCGACATCCTCGCCGTCGGCTTCTTCCGCGACACCCTGCCGAACCTGCCGACGTCGGGTCTCCTCATCGTGATCCCGGTGCTCTGGCTCGCGGGTGGGTTCGGGGTCTCGGCCCTGCCCGTCCCGGTCTTCGGAGCGATCTTCGTCTCCCTCATCCCGGTGGCGCGCGCCGGTGCATGGCCGACGACGCCGGGCGGGTGGGGTGCGATCTGCATCCTGCCGGCCCTCGTCCTCATCATGACCGTCACCGTGCACCTGGCCGCGCGTCAGCTCCGCGCCCATGAGGGACGAGCGCGCATCGCCCTCGCCGCGGCGACGGAGGCGGCGGCCATCGCGACGACGGTCTCGGAATCCGTCGACGCCGCCGTCGCCTTCTTCCGGCCCGACGGCACGGCGGCGCTCCGCAACGCGGCGACGTACGAGCAAGCCGAATTGGCCGGGTTCGACCGGAAGACCCGCGCCGGTGTCCACGTGTACGGACCGGACCGGAAGACTCGGGTGTCGCCCGAGAAGCAGGTCATCAACCGGGCGCTGCGCGGGGAGAGCTTCCGCGGCGAACTGTATTGGATCGGCGAGCCGGGCGACCAGCGCGCCATCATCGGCAACGCGCGACCGGTGCACACCGACGACGGCGCGTTCGTGGGCACCATCACGGTCGGGCACGACGTCACCGATCTCGCCAATGCGGTGGCGCTGCGCGAAGCGTTCCTCATCGACGTCTCGCACGAGCTCCGCACCCCGTTGACGTCGATCATCGGCTACCTCGACCTCCTCACCGAGGGACATGACCTCCGGCAGCTCGGACTGGAACGCGAGGTCTCGACGATCCAGCGCAACGCGGAGCAGCTGTACGCGATCATCGGCGACCTGCTCGCGGCGGGGGACGCCGAGATGCGGGTGCGCATCGCCCTCACCGACGTCGCCGACATCGCCCGGGCGAGCGCGGCCGCGATCCTGCCGCAGGCGTCGGAGGCCGGTGTCGCCGTTCGGGCCGAGATCCCTCCCCACGTGGAACTGGAGGGCGACGGCGGCCGGCTCCGCCAGGTCCTCGACAACCTGCTGTCGAACGCGGTGAAGTACACCCCGCGGGGTGGACGGGTCGCGGTGACCGTCGCGGTGGACGGTGAGACCTGCACCGTCAACGTCGCGGACACCGGCATCGGCATCTCGCCGGACGACCAGCGGCAGCTCTTCGATCGCTTCTTCCGGGCCAGGGAGGTCCGCGACGACGCGCGGCCAGGCGTCGGACTCGGGCTGTCGATCGTGAAGTCCATCACCGAGGCGCATCATGGTTGGATCACCGTGTCCAGCCGCCCGGGCCGCGGCTCCACCTTCACCGTGACCCTGCCGCTCCGCCAGCCGCGCGCCGGCGCACCGTCCGCTTCCTGAGTCGGACCCAGGCAGGGAGGCGCTTCGGCACACATCGTGGGAGGCTTGGAGGATGGCGCAGATCCTCGACCAGCCGATCGTCGACGAGGCGACCCTCACCATGCAGCCGTGGGTCACCATCGTGTGGAACGACCCGGTGAACCTCATGTCCTATGTCTCGCTCGTGTTCCGCAGCTACTTCGGTTACACGCACGAGGAGGCGGAGCGACTCATGCTTGCCGTGCACCACGAGGGCCGCGCGGTCGTCGCGACCGGCAACCGCGAGGAGATGGAGCGCCACGTCGAGGCCATGCACGGGTACGGGCTCTGGGCCTCGCTCGCGAAGGCCGACGCATGAGCGCGTTCGTCCGTCCGCCCGTCGGACCCGTCGTGCTCCGCCTCGACGAGCAGGAGACCTCGATCCTCGAGCAACTGGCGAGCCAGCTCGTCGACATGCTCGAGGACGCGACGCGCGCCGGGCTGGCGACCGCCGTGGAGCTCGACCCCGCCATGGCGCGACTGGTGCCGGAGGGGTACCGCGACGATCCCGAGGCCGCCGCGGAGTTCCGACGCTTCACCGCCGACGACCTCGTCGGCGGCAAGGTGACCGCGGCGCGGACCGTCCTGGCGGCGCTCACCACCGACGCGTCCGATGCGGCTCAGCCGACCGAGGTCCCGGCGGGCCACGAGGACGGTGCAGCCGTGACCCTCGAGGGTGAGACGGCCTGGACCTGGCTGCGGTTCCTCAACGACACCCGGCTCACCATCGCGGCTCGACTCGGCATCGAGGAGGACGACGCGGAGCCGTTCGACCCGTCTCCGACGACGTCGGAGGACGAGCAGGATCCGCAGCTCATGATGGCGATCTACGCCTGGCTCGGGTACCTGCAGGAGTCGATCGTCGCCGTCCTCGACGAAGCCTGAGTCGCATCGCCGGACACCTCGGACCCTGGCGCCACGGGTAGCCTTGGTGACCATGCACATCCTCGTCTTCAGCGACCAGCACCCCGAGTCGTCCGGCGGGGCCCAGGTCTCGATCCGACTGCAGCGGCGCTTCCTGGAGGCCGCGGGGCACACCGTCACGGTGTGCTCACCGCGGATGCACCAGGCGCACGACGACGACCCGCACTACCTCGACACCCCCTCGATCCCCATCACACTCGACCGCGAGTACTCGATGACCGTGCCCGGCCGGCTCACCGACCGCTGGCTCGACGCACGCCTGGCCGAGCTGCCCCCGGTCGACGTCGTGCACGTGCAGGCCGACTTCTGGCAGGCGCTCACGGCCTACCGCTACGCCGAACGGCGCGGGATCCCGGCGCTCCACACCATGCACAACCGCATGGACGTCGGCATCGAGCAGACCATGCCGGCGCCGGGCCTCGTCGTCGGAGCCTTGTCCTGGTGGCAGCGCAGAGTCCTCCGGCCGCGGCTCTCGACCCTGCCCACGGGCGTCTGGTCCTACCTGCAGGAGTTCGCCAAGCGTGCTGCCGTCGTCATCGCGCCGTCGCACCACTTCGCACGCGTCCTCCGCGAGCAGGGCGTGACCGCCCACGCCGAGGTCCTGTCGACGGGCGTCGACGACGCGGTGCTCGACGAGATACTCGACGAACGCGCGACCACGCTCCACGTGCCGCACCGGCTGCCGTCGTTCGTGTGGATCGGCCGCTTCAGCCAGGAGAAGCGGCTCATGGAGTTCCTCGAGGCGGTCCGGCTCGCGGACGTCGACGCGGTGTTCCGCCTCTACGGGGCCGGACTCCTGCTCGCGAAGGCCCAGGCGTTCGTCGCCGAACACGACCTCGCCGACCACGTCGTCTTCGCCGGACGTGTCTCCTACCCCGACTCGCTGCGCGCCATCGCCGACGCCGATGCGCTGGTGCAGACGTCGATCGGGTTCGAGACGCAGGGCATGACCGTGTTCGAGGCGGCCGCACTCGGCACTCCGTCGATCATCAGCGACCCGAACATCGCGGCGGAGCTCCCCGCCGACTCGATGTGGCAGCCGACGGACGGTGGGGTCGAGGCGCTCGCCGAAGCGATCCGCCGCGCCGTCGCCGACGTCGAGGCGGGTACCGCGCCCGTCGTCGCACCGGGCCTCGCCCGCACCCTGCGCCAGTCGACGCAGACCACCCGCCTCATCGCCCTGTACGAGGCAGCCCTGGCGCCGGAGGCCGCGCGCTAGCATCGGCTCATGCGCAGGACATCGAAGCAGCAGCCCGGGCCGGACGGCGTGGAACGCGTCCTGATCCTCTCCGCCGGGGTCGGGTCCGGACACAACAGCGCCGCCGCCGCCGTGGAACAGGCGTGCGCCGGGCGTCCCGACGTCACCGAGGTCGAGGTCCTGGACGTCCTGCAGGCGAGTACCTCCCTGTACCGCGACGTCCTCGGCAAGGGGTACTTCGTGCTCGTCGAGGAGACGCCCTGGCTCGTGGAGTGGGGCTACGACCTCAGCGACGCACCGTTTCGTCGTCGCGGTCCGCTCGACCCCTGGACGCGGGCGAACGCGATGCCGGTGGTGAGCGCGATCAAACGCTTCAGGCCCACGGCGATCATCTGCACCCACTTCCTCCCGGCCCAGTTGCTGGCCTCCCTCATCCTGCGAGGCGCCGTCGACGCCAGGACCGCGGTCGTCACCACGGACTACGACTTCCAGGGGCTGTGGCTGACGAGCGCCTTCCACGCGCTCTTCCTCGCGCGGGAGGAGGGACGGGTCCAGCTGACGGCCCTGGGGCTCCCGCCCGACCGGGTCGTGGCTTCGGGGATCCCCATCGCCGCCCAGCCGAGCCGCCCGGCCGAGCGCGACCCGGCGGCACCCCCCATGTTGCTCATCTCGGCCGGAGCGTCCGGCGGTGACTACGCGCTCGCGGTCGTCCGACAGACACTGCACCTCCGGTCGCCGTTCACCGCGACGATCGTGTGCGGGCGGAACGAGGCGCTGCGGCGGAGCGTCGAGGACCTCATCGCGCCCGGCGACGACCGCTACACCGTGCTCGGCTTCACCGACGAGATGCCGCAGCTCCTGCGCCGAGCCGACCTGTTCATCGGCAAGCCCGGAGGACTGTCGGCGTCGGAGTGCATGGCCGCCGGTCTGCCGATGGTGCTCGTGAACCCGATCCCCGGGCAGGAGGTCCGCAACGGCGACTACCTCATGGAGCAGGGCGCTGCCGTCCGGTGCAACACCGCGACGACGATCGGGTGGAAGATCGACGGGATCCTCGGCGAGCCGGGGCGACTGGAGCGGATGCAGGCCGCAGCCCGACGGGTCGGTCGCCCCGACGCGGCTCGCGACGTCGTCGACCGGCTGCTCGATGGTCCGGCGCGACCGTTCGTCGTGACCCGGGCGGCGCAGAAGACGATCTTCGACGCGAGCGCGCGGCGGGTGGTCGCGAGCGAGCTCGTGGGTGAGTCGGCCCTCGTGCGCCTCGTCGACCCGGCGGCGTCCAGCACGGTGGCGTTGCTCCGGGCCGGTGAGCTGGACGACCTGCAGCAGCGCTACACCGGGCCGGACGGCACCCTCGTGCTGCGACGCGACGACGCCGTGCTCTCCGTCCGGCGCGACACGCAGCGTCTGCTCCGCGCCGTCCTCGGACGGGACGACGAGCTCGCCGTGCGGGTCGAGGGCCTCGCCGACCTCGAACCGGCCGGCCCGAGCTGATCGGATCGGATCAGCCGACGGTGTCCGGCAGTCTGGCTGGGTCGTCGTCGAGGTCGCTGTCGCCGGCCCGCAGCGGGACGGCCGCCGCCCAGGTCGACGGGCTGTGCTGGGCGGCCTGCAGGGCCCAGTCGCCGGCGCGGGCCGACCAGCGGCGGGTGACCGGGTCGCGTTCGAGCGTCGGTGTCGGATCGAGGACGACCCGGACGACGCGTTCCTCGCCCGCCTGCAGGGTCACCTTCCGGAACCCGAGGAGCTGGGCGACCGGTCGATCGAGCGCGGTGTCGGCGGCGTAGAGCTGGACGACGGTCGACCCCTCGCGCGGACCGGTGTTCGTCACGAGGACCTCGGCGGTCCCGCCGGTGTCGTCGAACCGGTGCCCGAGCAGGCGGTGGTCGATCGTCGTGTACCCGAGGCCGAAGCCGAACGGGAAGGCCGGCGTGTGACCCTCCTCGTCCAAGCGTCGCTGGCCCCAGCGGTCGTCGTACACGACGGCCTTCGCCTCGCGGTCGAACGGCGGCAGGTGTGCGGGATCGGTCGGGATCACGAAGGGCAGTCGCCCGCCGGGCTCGACCACACCGGTCAGGACGTCGGCGAGCGCTCGACCGCCCTCCATCCCGCCGTACCAGGCGAGGACGACGGCCGGGACGCGGTCGCGCCAGGCCTCGGTCAGGATGGCGCTCCCGCCGACGAGTACGACGACCGTGCGCGGGTTGGCTGCGGCGACGGCCAGGATGAGGCGTTCGTCCGAGGGTCGGAGGCGGAGCGAGGTGCGGTCGCCGCCGCGCACGAACCGCGACGCCAGGTGCGCGACGCCCGTGATGGCGCTGCGGAGTCGACCCGAGTCCAGGGCCGCTCCGAGGACACCGACGTCGACGCCGCCGGTGACGACCGACTCGCCCTCGTCGTGCTGGTCGAAGCCGACGACGACGACGGCCGTGTCGGCGGCCGCCGCCGCAGTGACCGCGGCCCGCATGTTCCCGGCCGGGGTGCTCGTGATCTGCGTGTCGGGGAGTGCCTCACGGAGCCCCTGCAGCGGCGAGACGGTGGTCGGCGGACGGACGCGCGACGAGCCGTGGTCGCCGAGGTTCGCCCGGTCCGCGAGACGGCCGACCACCGCGATCCGACGGGTCGTCGCCGACAGGGGGAGGAGCGGCGCGCCGTCGTCGACCGGGCGGTTGGCGAGGAGCACGATCGACTCCTCGGCGACGTGCCGGGCGAGCGCGCGGTGGGCCGAGCCGGCGACGACGTCCGCCGAGGGCTGCGGTTCGGCGCGGGTCGCGGCATGCAGGAGGGTCGTCCGCAGGATGCGCCGAGCCGAGCGCAGGACGGTCGCGTGCTCGAGGGTGCCGTCCCGCAGGGCGGCGGGCAACTCGTGCGCTCGTCGCAGGCGGAGCGGCATCTCCACGTCCATCCCGGCCTGCAGGCTGCCGACGGCGTCGTGCGTGCCGAAGACCCAGTCGCTCGTGACGAAGCCGGTGAAGCCCCACTCCTCCCGCAGCACGTCCGTGAGCAGCGGACGGTTGACGTCCATGTACTCGCCTCGCACCCGGTTGTAGGCGCTCATGACCGAGTCCGCGCCGGCGTCGATCACGGCCTTGAAGTGCGGCAGGTAGACCTCGTGCAGTGCGTGGTCGTCCACGGAGACGTCGACCTCGAACCGCTCGTCCTCCATGGAGTTGAGCGCGAAGTGCTTCACGCACGCCATCGTGTGGACGCGGACGCCGCGGGTCATGGCCGACCCCATCCGGCCGGTCAGCACCGGATCCTCGCCGTAGCACTCCTGGGCGCGGCCCCACGCGGGATGGCGGAGGAGGTTGACGCAGACGGACGCCGAGTAGTTCGCCCCGCGGATCCGCGTCTCCGCACCGATCGCCTCACCCACCTGCTCCTCGAGCACCGGGTCCCAGGTGGCCGCCCGCGCCATCGTCACTGGGAACGCGGTGGACTCGCCGATGACGACACCGCGGGCGCCGTCGCTGAACCGGATCCCCGGGATTCCGAGCCGCGGGACGGCTCCGGCCACGAACGGACGCCGGTGGAGCAGCACGGGGATCAGCGGGAGGAGTCGGCGCGGGGAGTCGCCGTCGAGCAGCCCCAGGAGTTCCGCGTCGGTCAGCCGCTCGATCAGTCGCTCGGCGCCTGCGTCGGCGTCGAGGCGTCCGGCGCGGATCTCCCGCACGACCTCGTCGTAGGCGTCGCCCTCGGGTGGTCCGCCTGCGCGGCGCTGCTTCGGCGGACGCGCGTTCCGGCGCCCGGTGACGATTCCCATGCTCTGCATTCTGCACCCTCGGCCGGCATGCTGAGCCCCGACAGCCGACCGCACGATCAGTCGCGCGGCGGAGGACACCTCGGCGGGCGCCTGCGAGGATGGGACGATGTCGGGACACGAGGGGGAGTCGGTTGCCGCGCTGCAGCCGCTGATCGAGGCGGACGGCGTCGGAGCGGTGATCGACGGGGAGACCCTGCTGGCGCCCACGGACATCCGGGTCGAGCCGGGGATGGCGCTCGCCGTCAGGGGGCGGAACGGATCGGGCAAGACGACCCTGTTGCGGATCCTCAGCGGACGGCTGCGTCCGTCGAGCGGGACGGCGACGATCGGCGGCCGGACCATCGACGACCGCGACCGCACGGTGCGTCGCTCCGTCTCAGCCCTCATCGGCACCCCGGCCTACGCGCCGGACCTGACGCTGCGCGAACACCTGCGCTACATCTCGACGACGTGGGGTGTGACCGGGCAGGCGGCGGACGACGCGGCCGACGAGCTGCTCGCGGCCCTGCGCATCGACACGCTCGCGCGCCGCTTCGCCACCGAGCTGTCTTCGGGTCAGTCGCAGCTGTTCGCCCTGGCGACGGCGCTCGTCCGGCCCTTCGACGTCCTCGTGCTCGACGAACCTGAGCAGCGCCTCGACGCCGAGCGGCGTGGCCTCGTCGCCGACCGCATCCTGCTCGCGAAGGGGCGCGGGGCGGCGATCGTCTTCGCGAGCCACGACGCCGGGCTCGTCGAACGGGTCGCGGACGAGGCGATCACGGTCGAAGCCCCGTGAGCACCGGCTCCGGGCGCATCACGCGCGACGACCGTCGGATCCTCCGCGCCGGCCGGGCGGTGCTCGCCGCGCGCGACGGGCGTCCGCGGGTCACCGATGTCGCGTTCGTCGTCTACGCCGGGCTGCTCGTCGCGCTCATCGTGGGCGCTCCGCTCGTGCGGTTCGCGGTCCTCGGACTGATCGAGCCGGATGCCGCGGGTGTCGTGGCTGCCGTCCGGCCCGGGGCGGTCGCGCTGCTCTCGGCGATCGCGACGATCGTGGTCGTGCTCGGAGGTCGGACGAGGGGAGCGGTCGTGCCGAGGCCTGCGGCGGTGCAGTTCCTCGCCGATTCGCCACTGCCGCGTCGGCTCACGCTGCGTCGTCCTTTCGTCGCCTCAGCGCTCGCGCTCTCAGGGCTCTCGGTCCTCGTGGCCGGGGTGGTCGGCTTGTCGCGACTCCTGGTGCCGGGGGAGCGGGCGACCGTCTCGGCCGGAGCGGCCGCCGACACGGCCTCGGTGATCGGCATGACCGGACCGACCGTGCCCGCCGCCGTGGTGGCGTTCGTGATCGGTGCCGTGGGGTTCTCCCTGCTCCTCGCGGTGGCGTGGCTGCTCGGTCAGCACGGTTCGCGACGGACGGTCGCCGCCGTCGTCATCGTCGCCGGTGTGGGCGGAGTGCTCGGTCTCCTCGTCCCCGGCATGCTGCTCGTCTCCCCGTGGGGTTGGCTGGGGCTCCTCTGGTCGCCGGTCGCGGGCGGTGTCGAGAGCATGGTGCTCGGTGGCGCACTCGCGACGGGGGGCTGGGCGGGGCTCTTCACCTGGGGTGGCGGCGGTGGCTGGTTCGCGTCGGTGGGGGTGCCGGTGTCCTGGTGGCCGGCGGTCGCGCTCGTCGTGCTCGGGGCGGTCTCCCTCCTGCTCGTCCCGAGGGCACTGGACGGACTGCGGAGCGGACCCCTCCTCGACCAGGCGCTGCGCTGGCAGCGGGTCGGGATGATGCTGCAGAGCGGTGACGCCTCGGGTGCCGTCGGCGGGCTGCGGGTCTCCCCGACGAGCGGTCGCCGTGTCCCGCTGCGGATGACCGGGCCGTTCTGGCTCGTCGTCCTCCGGCGGTCGATCGTCGGAGCTCGGCGGACACCCGGGCGGGTCGCCCTCGGTTCCCTCATCCTGGCGGTTTCCGGTGCGGCGGTCGGTCTGTCCTTCGGGCTCCCGGACGGTGTGCGGTGGATGCTCGCCGTCCCCGCGGCGTTCCTCGCCTACCTCGCCGTGGGCGTCTGGTGCGACGCCGTGCGGCACGGGGTGGAGAGCGCCGGGACGCCGACGCTCTACGGCCGGAGCCCGCGGTCGCTCGTCTTCGCCGGAGCCGTCGCCCCGCTGCTGGCCGCGGTCGTGATCGGTGGGGTCGGTGCCCTGCTCGGGGTGCTCGCCTCTGCGGCACCGGGCGGGATGACCCTCCTCCAGCCGCTCGGGTGGTGGCTGCTGCTCGCGGTGTGGATCGTCGTGCTCCGCACGTTCGACGCCGCGAAGGGACCACTGCCGATCCTGCTGCTCATGCCCGTCCCGACACCGTTCGGCGATGCGTCGTCGCTGAACGTCCTGCTCTGGCAGTCGGACGCCATCCTGCTGGCGCTCCTCGTCGGCGGTGGGTTGACGGCACTGGCACCGGTGGCGCCGGGTGCGGCGGTCGTCCTGCTGGTGGGAGTGCTCGTCATCGTCGCGGCGCTGGGGTTCGCGCGGTTGCTGAAGTTGTCCCGGCCGGCCTGAGCTGATGCGCTCAGCGTGAGAGCCGGAGAACAGCGCGAGAGCCGGACGGAAGACGCGATTCCGTCCGGCTCTCGCGCGGATCTCCTGCTGTGGTGCCGGTGGGCTGGACCCTACTTCGCGACCTTGGCGGCGGCCTCGGCGAGCTTCGGGACGAGCTGCTCGAGGACGACGGGGATGCTCAGCACTGACGCCGCGCTGTAGGCCTGCGTGAGCTCGTCGGCGGGGTCGAGGACGATCGCGCGACCGTCCTGCACCACGGGGAGGCTCGCGAGGAGCGGGTCGGCGGTGGTGTCCGCTGCGCTGAACCCGATCGGGAGGAGGACGGCGACGTCGGCGTCGAACGCGGACACCTGCTCGGCGGAGACCGCCGCGTAGAAGCCGGAGGCCTCGAGGTCGAGGACGGCCGGGTTCTGCTGGAAGCCGAGGTCGGCGAGGATGTCGAAGCGACCGTCACCCTCGAGGTAAGCGCCGTAGGCGTCGCCGAACTTCGTCGCGGCGACGGTGGTGAGCCCCGCGAACTCCTGGTGGAGGTCGGCGGCCTCGTTGATCGACTGCTTCGTGGCCGAGACGAGGGCGTCGCCCTCCTGGGTCTTCCCGAGCGCGGCGGCGACCTGCTCGAGCTGGACGTCCCACGGGGTCGCGAACGCGGCGGTCCCCTTGGGTGCGAAGACGGTCGGTGCGATCTCCGAGAGCCGCTCGTACTGCTTCTCGTCACCGGCGGAACGGGTGTTGAGGATGAGGTCGGGTTCGAGCGCCTGGATCTGCTCGTAGTTGACGGTGTCACCGCTGTCCTCGATGATCTCGGGGGTGACGTCGCCGAACAGGTCGGTGGCCCACGGGCCGACGGCCTTGTTGTCGGCGCCGAAGGACTGCCAGTCGTACACACCGACGGGCACCACGCCGAGGGAGAGCGCCATCTCCGCGTCGGACCAGCCGAGGGCGACGACGGTGAGGTCGCCGGCGGGCTCCGGCACGGTCACCTCACCGAACATCGTGTCGACGGTGCCGAGCGTGCCGGTGGAGGCGTCGTCGGTGGAGGACCCGGCGGTGCAGCCGGCGAGGGCGAGGCCGGCGACCGCGAGGGCGGCGACGGCGGTGAGGGTGCGGGGCATGCGGCGCATGTTCTGCTTTCCGTTGAAGACATGGGGTATGAGGTAAGCCTAAGCTTCCCAAGTCACGTCCCGGTAACGCTTGTGCTTGGGCCAGCGCGGTGCGCTGACGCGAGCGCGGGTCACTGACGCGAGCGCGCCCCTCCGGAGACCCGCGGTCACGTCCCCAGGGGTGCGCTCACATCAGCGCACCGCGCTGGCACGCGGACCAGTTTGTGCGACATATGTCCGTGTAGGCATATCTGCTCTGTGGATAACCCTGGGCCGGAGTCTGGGCGCGCTTAGCGTCGAGGGATGCCACGGACCTCGCGCTCTCGCTCGCTATCTCTATCCCCGATCGTCCTCACCGCGGGACTGCTCGCCCTCACCGCGTGCACCGGACCTGATCCTGCGCCGCCCCCGAAGAGCTCGCCGCCGGTCTTCGAAAACGAGGAACAGGCGCTGGCGGCCGTAACCGATACGTATCAGCGTTTCCAGGAGCTCTCGTTCCAGATCCTCGCCGAAGGTGGAGCGAACCCGGAACGGATCTCGACGCTGGCATCAGACGACGTCGCTCAGGTCGAGATCGACGGGTACCGCCGATCGGCAGAGCTGGGGTACACCGTCACCGGTACGCCGTCGGTGCAATCGGTCGTCCTCGACCTCTGGCTGCCACACCCGGACTCCCTCCAGATCGTGGCTCGTGCAGACGTCTGTGTCGACATCTCCAGCGTCCAGGTGCTCGATAGCGCCGGGGCGTCTGTCGTGCCAGCCGATCGCGCGACCCAGTCGCTCTGGTCAGTCGACGTCGCGTACCGAGAAGCAGATGGATCGCTCTTCGTGAGTTCCAAGCAGAAGGAGAATGACCAATGCGACTGAACGAATCTCACCGGCCGACGGTGCTCACCGGCTGGGCGATGGTTCTCGGCGTGGTCCTCGCGCTCGGCCCCGGAACGGCTGCGGTCGCTGCGCAGTGCTCGGACTTGGACCATTCCATCGGCGCTTGCATCGGCAACGGTTCGGTCGACATCGTTGGCAGTGTCGAGCAGCCTGGTTCGGGCGGCGGCGGTGGCTCCGGCGGCGGGACGGGCGGAGGGGGCGGCGGCGGTTCGGCCGAGTTGCCACCCGGGGTGACCGACGGGCCCAACGGTGAGCGGACGGTCTGCAGCCTCATGCGGCCGGACGAGTGCTACACCTTCACGCCCGGCGACCTCGGCACCGACCTGGGGGCAGCACCCGCCGCGCAGCCCGTCACGATCCGCGACGTCGCCAGCTTCGCCCCCGCCGCACCGACCGTCGCCACCGAACCCGCCGCCTGGGGTGTCCGCGGGCTCCACACGAACGTCATCGCAGGTGCTTCCGGACACACCCGCACCGGCACCCTCCTCGGTCAGGTCGCGGAGGTGAACTTCATCCCCGTCGGCTTCACCTTCGACTACGGCGACGGCGACACGACCACCACCCGGACCGGTGGATCCTCGTGGGCCGCCCTCGGGCTCGCGGAGTTCTCCAAGACCCCCACCAGCCACCGCTACACAAGCGTTGGAACGAAGACCATCACCGTGGACGTCGAGTACGCCGCCGAGTACCGCAGCGGTGACAGCGGCTGGCTCCCCGTCATCGGGACCCTGTCGATCCCGACCGAAGAACCCCACACGGTCCAGATCGTCCGCAACTCCACCGTCGGCGTCGACAAACCCTGCCGACCCGGCAAACCCGCCATCGGCTGCTGACACCGGCACCCGCCCACCACGGTGAGCGCGCCCCACCGGCGTGAGCGCACCCCTCCGGAGACCCGCGCTCACGTCACCGGGGCGCGCCCACGCCAACAAACCCGCGCTCACGCCAGCGCACCGCGCTGACGCCTCCCAGCACCACGGGTCAGTGCGCGCCCATCAGCGGGATGACGAGCGGCGTGTGCGACTCGGGGTCGTCGATGATCCGGCAGCGGAGCCCGAAGACCTCCTCGACGAGCTCGGCCGTCACGATGTCCGCCGGCGCACCCTGCGCGACCACGTGTCCGTCGCGCATCGCGATCAGGTGCGTCGCGTACCGGGCGGCCTGGTTGAGATCGTGCAGGACCGCGACGAGGGTGCGGCCACCCTCCTGGTTGAGCCGGGTGAAGAGGTCGAGCAGCTCCACCTGATGCGTGATGTCGAGGAAGGTCGTCGGCTCGTCGAGCAGCAGCAACGGCGTCTCCTGAGCAAGGGCCATCGCCACCCACACCCGCTGGCGCTGGCCGCCGGACAGTTCGTCGACGAGGCGACCGGACAGCTCGGTGACGTTCGTCGCCTCCATCGCCGCGAGCACCGCCGCTTCATCGGCCGCCGACCAGCGTCGGAGGATCGACTGGTGCGGATACCGGCCGCGCGACACGAGGTCGATCACCGAGATGCCGTCGGGCGCGATCGACGTCTGCGGCAGCAGCCCGATGCGCTTCGCGACCTCCTTCGACGGGTAGCGCGTGATCTCCTGACCGTCGAGCACGACGTGCCCCTGGGTCGGCTTCAGCAGCCGGGCGAGGGCACGCAGGAGCGTCGATTTGCCACAGGCGTTCGGCCCGACGATGACCGTGAACGAGTCGTCGGGGATCGCGATGTCCAGCTCGTGGATGATGGTCCGCTGGTCGTAGCCGACGCGGAGGCCCGTCCCGGCGAGTCTGGTGGTGGGGCTGTCGGTCTTCATGTCAGCGCTTTCCCGCCTGCGTGATGAGCAGGGCGATGAGGTAGATGCCACCGAGGGTCACGGTCACCGCACCGACCGGCAGGGCGGCCGGGGCGATGATCCGCTGAGCCACGACGTCACTCACGAGGAGCAACGCCGCGCCCATGGCGGCCGAGGGGACGAGGGTGATGCCGGCGGACTTCGTCAGTCGCCGGGCGAGTTGGGGTGCGGCGAGGGCGACGAAGATGATCGGGCCGGCGACCGCGGTGACGGTCGCGGTGAGCGCGACGCCGATCACGAGCAGCAGCAGCCGCGTGCGCTCGACCGGGATGCCGAGGGCGCTCGCGATGTCGTCGCCGAACGCCAGCATGCCGAGTCGGCGGGACAGGAGCGCGAGGAGGGGGACGAGGACAGCGACCGCGATCGTCATGGGCACGACGTCCTGCCAACCGAGGTCGGCGAGCGAACCCATGCCCCAGCTCGCGGCCGCGATGGCGGCGTTGAGGTCCGCCCGCAGCTGCAGGTAGTCGTTGAACGCGTTGAGGACGGCGCTGATCGCGATGCCGATCACGATGAGCCGGAAGCCCTGGACGCCCCGAGACCACGCGAGGAGATAGACGACGAGCGCCGTCGCGAGCCCGCCGATCAACGCACCGGACACCGTGGCCGCATAGTTCCCGCCGACGACGAGGGTGACGATGAGCGCGCCGGTGAACGCGCCGGAGTTGAACCCGATGATGTCGGGACTGCCCAGCGGGTTCCGGGTGATCGACTGGAAGATCGCACCGGAGAGCCCGAGCGCGATCCCGCCGACGACGGCGATCACGACCCGCGGCAGGCGCCACTCCAAGACGATGCGGAGGACGCTCTCCGAGCCCGTGCCGGTGAACGCGGCGAGCAGCTTGTCGAGCGGGATGCGGTACTCGCCCTGGGTGAGCGCGAAGGCGCCGACCCCGACGACGACGGCGACCAGGGCGCCGACGACGACCAGCTCGCGCCGGTGGACCACCCAGCTGACCCGACCGACCCGCACGGTGAGCCGACCCGGTTCGGCGACCGCGGTCACAGCCCCTGCGCCTTCGAACGGCGGATGAGCACGATGAGGAGCGGGGCACCCACGAACGCCGTGACGATCCCGACCGGCATCTCGCCGGGGACGGCGACCCGCCCGACGAGGTCGGACAGCAGGAAGATGATCGGCGCGAACACCATCGTGAACGGGAGCACCCAGCGCTGATCCGGTCCGACGATGGCGCGGGCGAGGTAGGGCGACATGAGTCCGAGGAAGGCGATCGGTCCGGCCGCCGCGGTGGCCGAACCGCACAACAGGGTGATCGCGACGACCGAGAGCACCCGCGTCCGGAGCACCTTCGTGCCGAGGGAGGTCGCGAGGTCGTCTCCGAGGGCGACGGTGTTGAGTGACCGCGAGACGACGAGGGCGAGGACGACCCCGACGATGAGGAACGGCAACACCCCGAGGAACACATCCATCTGGCGGTTCTGCAGTGATCCGGCCTGCCAGAAGCGGATCTTGTCGAAGATGTCGGGGTTGCGGATCGTGATGGCGAAGGTCACCCCCTGCAGTGCTGCGGAGAGCGCGACGCCGGCGAGCACGAGGCGGACCGGGGTCGCCCCGGCGCGGCCCCGGGAGCCGATCACGTACACGATGACGGAGGCGAGGCCCGCGCCGGCGAAGGACCACCACACGTACGAGCTCAGGTCGGCGGTGCCGGCGATGGCGACGGCGAGCACGACCGCGATGTACGCCCCGGCGTTGACGCCGAGGATGCCGGGGTCGGCGAGCGGGTTCCGCGTGACGGCCTGCATCATCGCTCCGGCGAGGCCGAGCGCCGCACCGACGCCGATGGCCAGGAGCATGCGCGGCAGCCGGAACCCGGTGACGAGGATCGCGTTGGTGTCGTCGCCGCCCTGCGAGAGCGCCCGCCAGACCTCTGCGGCACTGATGGTCCCCGAGCCGATGAAGAGACTGCCGACGGCGATGGCGGCGAGCACGACGAGCGCTGCGACGAGGAGGAGCCAGCGTGAGGCGGTCGATCGGGCGATGCCGGTCGACGCCTCTCGTGCGCGGGCGGCCGCGGTTGGGAGCCGCAGGCTGTCGAGGTCGGCGCTCACCGGCTCATCGGTTGTCTTCGGCCTTGCCGTGTCGCCAGTAGCCCATGAACGCGACCGACTTGCGGTCGACGCCGCACCCGGAGACGAGGTGTCGGCGGAGCGTCTTGATGGCCGACGCCTCTCCGGCGAGCCACGCATAGAGCGGTGCGCTCTCGAGGACGGGGCCTCCGGTCGCGTTGACCGGTGCTTCCCAGAGCAGCTCGGTGTCGACGTCGACGTCCTCGAGTGCCGGCTGCGTGGCGATCGTGGCGGTGTCGACGCTCGGCGCGAGGCGACTCGCGATGCGCTCGACCTCGGGGATGAGCAGGGTGCCCACGGGCTGGTCGCCGCGGGGGAGGACGACGACCTCGATCCCGTCGGGCTTCGTGGACAGGGCGGCGATGTCCTCCTCGTGCGGCAGCTCGACGACGGCGATCCCGCGCGCGGTGCTCGGCAGGCGCTCGAGGATCCCGGCGATCCCGGGCAGGGCCGTCTCGTCGCCGGCGAGGAGCACCTGGTCGACGGTGGCCGGCGCATGCCAGTCGATGCCGCCGGCCGGGACGGCCGACCGGGCGTTCGGGACGTTGACGACGAGCTCGTCGCCGACCTTCGCGTCCATCGCCCAGGTGGACGCGGGGCCGACGCGGCCGTGCAGGGCGATGTCGACGTCGAACTCGGCGAGCTCCGGCCGGACCTCGCGGATCGTGTACGTGCGCATCGGGTGACGCTTGTCGTTGGGCAGCAGCCGCCAGGCCTGGTACCAGTCGTCGTGCATCGGCAGCTCGTCGAAACCTGTGTCGGGCAGCGGGAAGAGCAGCTTGATGCGCTGATCGTGGCGGTTGTCCGCGATGTGCTGGACCTCGGGGCCCGTGAACGTGAAGCGCCGATAGCTCGGGCTCACCTGCTCGATGCGCCGGACGACGGCTGCGAGGAGGATGAAGATCGAGTCGGGGGTCTGTTCACTGAGGCGAGGCATCGATAGGTAAGCCTACCCTTCGATGCGCTGAAGGTCACCCGCCGATCGCACCTTGTCGGCGGGGAATGGCGGTGGTAAACTTGAGTCAGATTCACTCAAGTTTTGAACAGGAGATCGTACCCATGCCAGCAGGCCAGACGCCTCAGCAAGAGGATCAGCGCAGCGCGCTCGAGCAGTACGGCGTCAACCTGACCGAGATCGCCGCCTCCGGCAAGCTCGATCCGGTCATCGGCCGCGACGCCGAGATCCGCCGCGTGAGCCAGGTCCTCACGCGGCGCACCAAGAACAACCCCGTCCTCATCGGCGAGCCCGGCGTCGGTAAGACCGCCGTCGTCGAAGGCCTCGCCCAGCGCATCGTCGCGGGCGACGTCGCCGAGAGCCTCAAGGGCAAGCAGCTCATCTCCCTCGACCTCTCCGCGCTCGTGGCCGGCGCCATGTACCGCGGGCAGTTCGAGGAACGCCTCAAGGCCGTGCTCAAGGAGATCGACGAGTCAGACGGACAGATCATCACCTTCATCGACGAGCTCCACGTCCTCATGGGTGCCGGCGGCGGCGAGGGGTCCGTCGCGGCGGCCAACATGCTGAAGCCCATGCTCGCCCGCGGCGAGCTGCGGCTGATCGGCGCGACCACGCTCGACGAGTACCGCGAGTTCATCGAGAAGGACGCCGCCATGGAGCGTCGCTTCCAGCAGGTGTTCGTGGGGGAGCCGAGCGTCGAGGACACGGTGGCCATCCTCCGCGGCCTCAAGGAGCGGTACGAGGCGCACCACAAGGTCGCCATCGCCGACAACGCGCTCGTCGCGGCGGCAGCCCTGTCCAACCGCTACATCACGTCGCGGCAGCTGCCCGACAAGGCGATCGACCTCATCGACGAGGCGGCCAGCCGACTGCGCATGGAGATCGACTCGGCTCCCGTCGAGATCGACGAGCTCCGACGCAGTGTCGACCGCCTGAAGCTCGAGGAGCTCGCCCTCAAGAAGGAGAAGGACGACGCCTCGAAGGAGCGCCTCGCCCGCCTTCGGGAGGACCTCGCGACCCGCCAGGCCGCGCTCGGCGAACTGCAGGCGCGCTGGGAGCGCGAGCGCGCGAGCCTCAACCGGGTCGGCGACCTCAAGAAGCAGCTCGACGCCGCCCGGAGCAAGGCCGAACGCGCCCAGCGCGAGGGCAAGCTCGAACAGGCGTCCAAGCTGCTCTACGCCGACATCCCTCAGCTCGAACGCGAACTCGCGCTCGCGGAGTCGGCCGAGCAGGACACCGACGGCGAACCCCGTATGGTCAACGACCAGGTGACCGCCGAGGACATCGCCGCCGTCATCGCCGCGTGGACCGGCATCCCCGTCGGTCGCCTGTTGCAGGGCGAGACGGAGAAACTGCTGCACCTCGAGCAGGAGCTGTCCCGCCGACTCATCGGGCAGCACCGTGCGGTCGCCGCCGTGTCCGACGCCGTCCGGCGCACCCGGGCCGGCATCTCCGATCCCGACCGCCCGACCGGCTCCTTCATGTTCCTCGGCCCCACCGGCGTCGGTAAGACCGAGCTGGCGAAGGCGCTCGCCGAGTTTCTCTTCGACGACGAGAAGGCCATGGTCCGCATCGACATGTCCGAATACGGCGAGAAGCACTCGGTCTCCCGGCTCGTCGGTGCACCTCCGGGGTACGTCGGCTACGAGCAGGGCGGGCAGCTCACCGAGGCCGTCCGTCGACGCCCGTACTCCGTCGTGCTGCTCGACGAGGTCGAGAAGGCGCACCCCGAGGTGTTCGACATCCTCCTGCAGGTGCTCGACGACGGCCGGCTGACGGACGGACAGGGGCGCACCGTCGACTTCCGGAACGTTATCCTCGTGCTGACGTCCAACCTCGGCTCGCAGTACCTGATGGACGCCTCGCTCTCCCTCGAGCAGAAGGAGGAGGCCGTCCAGCAGCTCGTGCGCCAGGCCTTCAAACCGGAGTTCATCAACCGTCTCGACGACATCGTCGTGTTCCAACCGCTCAGCGAAGCGGAGCTCGGCCAGATCGTCGAGCTCTACATCGATCGCCTGCAGCGTCGACTGGGCGAGCGTCGGCTGCACCTCGCGGTCACGCCCGATGCGCGTGCGTGGCTCGCGGAGCGCGGATACGACCCCATGTACGGCGCGCGTCCGCTGCGTCGACTCATGCAGCGGGAGATCGACGACCGCCTCGCGCGGGCGATCCTCGACGGCTCGATCCGCGACGGCGACACCGTCCACGTCGGGCTCGCGAGCGACGGCGACGGCCTCACGGTCGAGCGAGCGGTGGTCCCGGCCTAGCCCGGCTGCTTGCGGCCAACGCGGTGCGCTGACCCGAGCGCAGCCTATCGACGTGAGCGCGCCCCTCCGGAGGGGTGCGCTCGTGCGTCTGCCCTGCGCTCGCGCGACAGCACCGCGCTGGCATTGACCCCCGAGTGGGGGAGGAAACCCCTGGTGCCCGACGGATGCCGCGCACTAGCGTGATCCTCGCGGTGGGCCCGGTCGGCGCGCCCTGAGAGGACACGATGTCGCACGCAGCCCCGATCACGACGCCCGAGACCAGCGGCGCCGCCGCACCCCTCTGGCGTCACGCACACGCCCCCGCCTGGTTCTTCTTCGGCGGCCTGGCGCTCTGGCTGTTCCTGCTGCTGGTGCCGCACGTGCTCCTCGGCAACCCGGCGGTGGTCCCCGCGTGGATCCTGCTCGGCTCAGGGCTGGCCGCGTCCACCCTGCTGCTCGTCATGGCCCGACGTCTCCAGTCGGGCGACGGCGTCACGACGGCGACGCTCCTTTGGGCGGTGCTGGTCGGAGGCTTCATCGCCATCACGCTCGGCAGCACCTTCGACTCCCTCATCGGCGTCGCCGCGACCGATGCCGGCGAGAACCCGCACGACATCGGGCTCTTCTTCGCCGGGGTCGCCGAAGAACTGGCGAAGATCATCGCCGTCGTGATCGTGGCATGGCGGTTGCCGGTGAAGACCGCCCGGGGTGGTCTCTTCGTCGGCGGTGCCGTCGGCATCGGCTTCGCCGTCCTCGAGAACCTCTGGTACATCGGACAGGGATGGGCGGCCGGCGTCGAAGCATCGCAGAAGCTCGCCGCCGGCTCACCACCCCTCGAGACCATCCTCACGCACCCGGCGTTCCAGGCGGCCGGAGCCGCGTTCGCCCGGACGATCTTCGACCCGGTCGGCCACCCACTGTGGACGGCGCTGCTCGCCGCCGCGGTGTTCGCCGCTGCACGCAACGGACGGTTCCGGATCACCGTGGGGGTGCTCCTGACCTACCTGCTCGTCGCGGTCATGCACGGCCTGTGGGACGGTAACACCGTGCTCTGGGGGCTGCTGTTCCCGGCCATGCCGGTGCTCAAGGTGCTCGTCGTCCCGGCCATGATCGTGCTCGTCGTCGCCTTCTCGCTCATCTGGCGGGCACAGGCCCGTCGCATCAACCGTGACGCCGGCGTCGTGTCGCTCCACGTCCCGCGTCGCGAGCGGAAGCAGGCCTGACCACCGGACGCGCGAGGTCTGCTGTGATCCGGGCATGCCGGGGAGTAGCGTGAAGCGCACCCGATCCGCGACGCCGAGGAGACACCCATGCTGGGACGCAAGACCTTCGAACAGCGAGAGGTCGACCAGGCGAAGACGATGATCGCCGCGCTGGTCGCCGGACGCGAGACGCTGGCCGAGGCCGGCGCGGACCCGGCAGCGCTGGCCGTGGTCGACCCCGAGTTCTTCACCGGCCTCACCCTTGTGCTCGACCGGCCGTTCGTCCACCGGGTGCGCTCGGTGCTCGGGAAAGGTCCCAGGGCCCTCAACGAGCTCGAACTCATCGTCACGTCGATCCTCGACCACGACCGGGTGTTCACGGTGGGGACCGTCCTGCAGTATGCCGAGGGGACGTCGTTCACCGGCCTCGTCCCGGGCGAGACGATCCGGCTGAGCGCCGAGCAGTTCGAACGGCTCGCCGTCGGGGTCTTCGCCGAGCTGGAGGAGTTGTTCGTCGAAGCGGTGTGAGGTGCGGCGTCGGCCGCGAGCCTGCGTCACTCGCTCCACGGACGGTGCCACGATCAGCTCGTGAGCTCATCGACGTCCGGACCGATCGCCCTGCGGCACGGCGCGAAACTCCGCCTGATCCTGTCCGCCGTCATCGGCTTGGGCGTCGGGGTGGCCACTGGCCTGACCTGGTTCTGGGCGGGGGCGATCCTGGCCGGCTGGGGAGCCACGTGCGTTGTCTTCATCGTCTCGCTCTGGGTGCGTATCTGGCGGATGGGTCCGGCACGCACGCGCGAGCATGCGACCTCGGAGGAACCCGGACGGACGACGAGCGAGGTCCTGATCGTGCTGGCGAGCGTCGGGAGCCTCGTCGCCCTCAGCGTCGTGATCTTGCAGGCGCGGGCGTCGACCGGCGTCGAACAGGGCCTGCTGGCGGGGTTCTCGGTGCTGAGCGTCGCCATGTCGTGGGCGCTCATCCACACGATCTACACCCTCAGGTACGCACGCATGTACTTCGCTGCTCCGGAGGGCGGCATCGACTTCAACCAGGAGGAGGCGCCCCAGTACAGCGACTTCGCCTACCTCTCGTTCGACCTCGGCATGACGTACCAGGTCTCCGATACGACGCTGCGGTCCAGTGAGCTGCGCCGCACGGTGCTCAAACACACCCTGCTGTCGTACCTCTTCGGCTCCGTGATCCTCGCGACCGTCATCAACCTCGTCGCGGGGCTGTAGCGGCGTGTCGGACACGCCCTTCGACAGGCGGTTGGATGTCCGCCTGCGTTGAGCGGACGGGGGCGGTCTCCTCGTCCGTCACTTGTCCTTGACCGATCGAGTTGTCGGACGCTGATCAAGATATACTTACATATTTCATATGTGGAATCGGATTGAGCATGTGAGGATACGCTCGCGGTTGATACGAGTGTGCCTCGTCGTTGGTCTCCTGGCTGCGCCAGTTCAGTTTGGAACGGCGGACGGCGGCTCCGTGGTCGCGGTGTTTCAAGGGGTCGGCGTATGGGCGATAGCACGCCAGTCACGCGGTGCAACGGAGCCGGATACGTCGCGCGATTGGTGGCGTCTGACGGAACGACCTTCGATGAGCGCTCTCGCTGCCCTGCTCGCCGGTCTCGCGACAGTCAGCATGATCGTCTACGGGGCCCACTGGGGCGCGACTGGAGAACTCATCTTGCGATCATGCGTGGGAGCAGCCTTGACTGCGTTGTTCATCGTGTCGGCTGTTGGACTGCGTCGTCACCGGCCTAGCCCGAGCGATGACGGATGAGCCCCGCGAACGACGACTGCGCAGCCCGGCGGACCGGACTGCGCAGCGTGGTGGTGCAGGAACCGAGCGGACTACTCCTGGACGATCACGAGGTCGGCGAGCGGACGACGCTCGCGCGGAGCGGTCTCGCGGTCGCGGAGCATGCCCTCGGGCAGGAGTTCCGGGTCGCCGAGCTCGCCGAGCGCGGTGACGGTGAACGGCAGGAGGCCGTCCGGCAGCGAGAACGCCTCGCGGATGCCGTCGGCGGAGAAGCCGGCCATCTGGTGTGCGAACAGGCCGTCGCTGTGGGCCTGGACGCTCAAGTGCGCCATCGCCTGGCCGAGGTCGTAGATGGCCCAGGGACGCTCGTTCCCCTCGTCGTCGACCGTCTCGGCGACGGCGACGATGAGCGCGCCCGCCTGAGCGGCCCACCCTCGGTTGAACGCCACCAGCTGCTCAGCGATCGCGTCGAACGTGGCGGTCCCCTTGGTGCCGACGATGAACCGCCAGGGCTGCACGTTGTTGGCGCTCGGCGACCAACGCGCGGCTTCCAAGGCCGAGGCCATCTTCGCGGCGGCGACGGGCTCGCTCACGAAGGAGCGGGGGCTCCACCGGTCGGCGAGGACGTCGAGGATGGGGGCGTCGGTCTGGGCGGTACGGGTGACGATGGACATGCGGTCTCCAAGCGGAACAAGGGAAGTGGACAGAGGCTGCGTCGCCATTGACGATGGATGCAACTGCATCGATCGAGGCGCTATTCCCGGGTTCGAGGGGTCCGTGCAGCAGTGACGATCTCGGCGATCCGGTGCGGGGCCGCTTCGTCCTGCAGCGAGGTCGTGTCGCCGAGCGGCCGCTGGTCGACGATGTCGCCGAGCAGACGCCGCATGATCTTCCCCGAGCGGGTCTTCGGCAGGTCTGGGATCACGAAGACGTCGCGAGGCTTCGCGATCGGGCCGATCTCGTTCGCCACGTGGGAGCGCAGTGCCTCGCGGAGTGCCGCAGAGCGATCCAACCAGTACGCCTCGCCGTCGGCCTCGGGCCCGTGGGTCCGCGAGGACGGGATGACGAACGCGGCGATCGCGCTCCCCGTGATCGGGTCGTGCACGCCGACGACGCCGGCCTCGCCCACGTGGGGATGCGACACGAGGGCCGATTCGATCTCGATGGTCGACAGGCGGTGGCCCGAGACGTTGATGACGTCGTCGACGCGCCCGAGGACCCAGATGTCGCCGTCCTCGTCCCACTTCGCGCCGTCGCCGGAGAAGAAGTAGCCCTGCCTCCAGTACTTCGCCCAGTACGAGTCGCGGTAGCGCTCCGGGTTGCCCCAGACCGTGCGTGCGAGCGAGGGCCCGAAGCGGCTGACGACCAGGTACCCGCCGGATCCGTACGGCACCGTCTCGCCGTCCTCGTCGACGACCAACGCCTCCAGGCCGGGGAGTGCGCGACTGCCGGAACCCGGCTTGATCGTGGTCGCGCCGGGGAGCGGTGCGATGACGGCCGACCCCGTCTCCGACTGCCACCAGGTGTCGACGACCGGGGTCTCGCCGCGCCCGATGCGCTCGCGGAACCACATCCAGGCCTCGGGGTTGATCGCCTCACCGACGGTGCCGAGGAGCCGGAGGGTCGAGAGGTCGTACTCGGCGGGCGGTCCCTCGGGGAACCACGTCATGAGGGTCCGGATGAGCGTGGGTGCCGTGTAGTACGTCGTCACGCCGTAGCGCTCGATGATCTCGAAGTGCCGTGCCTGGTGCGGGGTGTTCGGCGTGCCCTCGTAGATCACCTGGGTGAGCCCGTTCGAGAGCGGACCGTACATCTCATAGGTGTGTGCGGTGACCCAGGCGAGATCGGCGGTGCACCAGTGGACGTCGTCCTCCTTGGCGTCGAAGATCGCCCAGTGGGTCCAGGACGCCTGTGTGAGATAGCCACCCGAGGTGTGGACGAGTCCCTTGGGCTTCCCGGTGGTGCCGCTCGTGTAGATGATGAAGAGCGGGTTCTCCGCATCGAACGCCTCGGCCTCGTGGGTGTCGGCGGCGACACCCACGGTGTCGTGCCACCAGACGTCGCGACCGGGGGTCCAAGGCACGTTCGGCGTCTCGTCGCCCGTGCGTGCGACGACGAGCACGTGCTCGACGGACGGCACACCGTCGACGGCGGCGTCGGCGTTCTGCTTGACGGGCACAGCGGTACCCCGGCGGTACTGGCCGTCGGTGGTGATGAGCAGCTTCGCCTCGGTGTCCTCCACCCGGAAGCGCAGCGCCTCGGCGGAGAACCCACCGAACACGAGGGAGTGGATGGCGCCGATGCGCGCGACGGCGAGGGTGGCGATGACCGTCTCGGGGATGACCGGCAGGTAGATGACGACGCGGTCGCCCTGCCCGATGCCGAGTGCCGTGAGGGCGTTGGCGGCCTTCGCGACTTCGCGCTGCAACTCGGCGTAGGTGATGGAGCGGCGGTCGCCCGGCTCGCCCTCGAAGTGGAGGGCGACCTTGTCGCCTCGTCCGGCATCGACGTGGCGGTCGACGCAGTTGACCGCCACGTTGAGCGTTCCCCCGGCGAACCAGGTGGCGGCGGGGACGGTGAGCTCGGGCTCGGGGTCCGTCGGGTCGGACCCGTCGACCGGTCGGGCCGGGTCCCACGTGTGCGCCGTGTCCCACGGAGTGACCCAGTCGAGGCGTCGGGCCTGCTCCTCCCAGAACGCCACGGGGTCGGCGGCCGCGCGGGCCCACTCCTCCGGGCCGACGTTCGCCGTCCGGGCGAGGTCGGTCGGCGGTGCGTAGCTGCGGGTCTCGGCGAGGAGGTTCGCGATGGTGGCGGCGGGCGCCGCGGACGTCGATCCATCAGTGGGAGGCATGCTGCAACGCTACGCGGGAGTCCGGTGCCGGTGCCATCCGCGGGTCATGCGGCGTCACGGTCCGGAGGTTCCGAGGGGCTGTGGAGGAGCGTCGGGAGTAGCCTCGGAGGGCCGCCGCGATGCGTGGCGGACGCCGATCAGGGGTGCGCAGGCGCATCTCGGGAAGGGAACGACATGGCGACCGTCATCCAGTACCAGCAGCTCGGCTCGGCCGACGTCCTCGACCTCGTCGAGGTGCCGACGCCTCAGGCGGGCCCCGGCGAACTCGTCGTCGAGGTGCGAGCCGCGGGCGTGAACCCGATCGACTGGAAGCTCCGCAGCGGCCTCCGCGGCGGCGAGCTGCAGGGCACCCGACGCGTCGGGAGCGACGGCGCCGGCGTCGTCGTCGAGGTCGGCGACGGGGTCGACGGCTGGTCGATCGGCGACGAGGTCGTCGTCGTCAACGCCTCCGGGACGTATGCGACCCACGTCGTCGTCACACCCGACCAGATCATCCGCAAACCGGCTGCCATCTCCTTCGAGGAGGCGGCGGCGATCGGCATCCCCGTGAGCACGGCCTATCAAGCACTGCGCTCGCTCGGCGTGACCGAGGGGACGACCCTCCTGATCCACGGTGGGTCGGGCTCGGTGGGGCACGCCGCCGTGCAGTTCGCCGTGGCTTGGGGAGCGACCGTCGTCGCCACCGCGAGCGAAGGGAACCACGCACGTCTGCGGGAGCTGGGGGCGATCCCCGTCACCTACGGTCCCGGGCTCGTGGAGCGCGTGCGCGAGGCCGCTCCGCAGGGTGTCGACCGTGTGCTCGACGCCGTCGGCACCGACGAGGCGCTCGAGGCCTCGTTCGAGCTGGTCGAGGACCGTCAGCACATCGGCACGATCGTCGTCGGCGCGAAGGCGGCCGACCTCGGGATCCAGGCGTGGTCCGGCGGAAACCCGCTCCCGCTCACGGAGCAGGAGCAGGCCTGGCGGGCGGAGGCGATCCCGGCGGTCGCGTCCCTCGTCGAGCAGGGACGGTTCCACTTCGAACTCGGCACCGTCCGGCCCCTCGCCGAGGCCGCCGAGGCGCACCGCGAGAGCGAGTCGGGTCACCCGAGCGGGAAACTCATCCTGGTCCCCTGAGCGCCCTTCGACAGGCTCAGGGACCGGAGTGACTTGAGCGGGAGTGCCCTTCGACAGGCTCAGGGACCGGGGAGCTACTCCGGGCCCTCGCCGAAGCTGTCGCCGACGGGCGCGCGGTCGGCGAGGTCGTCCTGGTCGTCGAGGTCTTCGACGGCATCCTCGGTGTCCGCGTCGTCGAGTCCGGCGTCGCCGACGACGTCGTCACCACCGACGCCGTCACCGGCGTTGCTCAGACCGCCGTCGCCGGGGGCCGCGTCGTCGGCCGAGCGGTCGACCGCACCGCCGTCGGGAACGACACCGCCGACCGAGCTGTCGGTCTGGTCCTCACCGGGCACGTGTGCCTGGGCGCCCGGACCGCCGTGGGCGAGGGCGTCGCGCTGGGCGTCTGCTGCTGCTGGATCCATGGGATTGCTCATGAGGGCAGCGTAGAGCGGACGCCGGGTCGTCGCTGGGGCTTGGCTCCGGGACGCCGGACGCCTATCCTCCGTGTTCCCCGCCGGACCGGACGCGGTGTCGACGGCGCGGTCGGATGCCCTTCGACAGGCTCAGGGACCTGCGCGGGCTCAGGGACCGGCGCGGGCTCACGGACCGGCGCGGGCTCAGGGACCGACGCAGGTTCAGGGACCTGCGCGAGCTCACGGACCGAGTCGGCTCAGGGATCGGGGCCGGGACGGGCTCAGGGAGCGGGGCGGGTCAGCGGCCGGTGTGCTGCGCGATGATCGCCTTGATGCGGTCGACGTCGGCCGGGACGATCTCGAATCGCTGCTCGAGACCCTCGATGCCCTCGAACGCCTCGGGACGCTCCGGCTCCTCGCCGAGCGCCTCGCGGACGATCTCGGCGAACTTCGCCGGCAGAGCGGTCTCGAGCACGAGCATCGGGACGCCCTCGCGCAGGTGGCGACGGGCGACCGTGACGCCGTCGGCGGTGTGCGGGTCGATCGTGACGCCGTAGCGCTCGTGCACGTCGCGGATGGTGGCGACGCGGTCGGCGTGGGTGCTGCGGCCAGAGACGAAGCCGAACTCGCTGATCCGCTCGAACTCGGGCGTCCCGGAGAGGTCGAACCCGCCCTCCTCGTCGAGGGACCGGAACAGCTCACCGAGGCGGGTCGCGTCCTGACCGACGAGGTCGTAGAGGAAACGCTCGAAGTTGGACGCCTTCGAGATGTCCATGCTCGGGCTCGACGTGTGGTGCGTCTCGGCCGCCGAGCGTGGGCGGTACACGCCCGTGCGGAAGAACTCGTCGAGGACGTCGTTCTCGTTCGTCGCGACGACGAGCTGGTCGATCGGCAGCCCCATGGAGCGGGCGATGTGCCCGGCGCAGACGTTGCCGAAGTTGCCGGACGGCACCGAGAACGACACCTTCTGGCCCGGACCGTCGGTCGCGAGGAGCCAGCCGTGCACGTAGTACACGACCTGCGCGACGACGCGGGCCCAGTTGATCGAGTTGACCGTACCGACGGCGTGGAGCGCCTTGAACGAAGCGTCCTTCGAGACGGCCTTCACGATGTCCTGGCAGTCGTCGAAGTTGCCCTCGACGGCGAGGTTCACGATGTTGTCGTCCTGGAGGCTGAACATCTGCGCGCGCTGGAAGCTGCTCATGCGGCCGTGCGGGCTCAGCATGATGACCCGGATCCCCGTCTTGCCGCGCATGGCGTGCTCGGCCGCGCTCCCGGTGTCGCCGGAGGTCGCGCCGAGGATGTTGAGCTCGTCGCCGCTCTTCGCGAGCGTGTACTCGAAGAGGTTGCCGAGCAGCTGCATCGCCATGTCCTTGAAGGCGAGCGTCGGGCCGTTCGAGAGGCCGAGGAGTTGCAGCTCGGTGCCGCCCTCCTCGCCGAGGGTACGCAGCGGGGTGATGAGCGAGGCGTCGTCACCGGCGCGGCCGTTCGAGTACACCTCGGCGGTGTAAGTGCGACGGGCGATGTCCTGGAGGTCGGCTGCGGGGATGTCGTCGGCGAACTTCGACAGCACGGCGAACGCGAGGTCGGCATAGGACAGCTCGCGCCACGACTCGAGCTCCTCAGCGGTCAGCTGCGGGTACTCGGCCGGGAGGTACAGGCCCCCGTCCGGGGCGAGCCCGCCGAGGAGGATGTCCGAGAAGTGCTGGGGCAGATCGTGGCCCCGCGTCGACTGATAGTGCATGACCGTCTCTCTCATCCGGTTGGAAGCCCGATCTCCAACCTTGCCATATCGGGGGTCGACGCGCAGAGGCCTGCCGGCATCGTGACCGGCCGCTACGCGCGGGCGAGTTCCTCGCGGATCGCGGCGACGAACGCGTCGATGTCGTCCTCGGTGGTGTCGAACGAGCACATCCAGCGGACCTCGCCCTTCGCGGCGTCCCAGTCGTAGAAGCGGAAGCGTTCCCGCAAACGGTCGGGGACGCCCGCGGGAAGGGTCGCGAACACGGCGTTGGCCTGCGTCGGCTGGCTGAAGCCGAGTCCCGGTGCCTCGCCGGCGGCGATGAGCGCTTCGAGGGAGCTGCGGAGGCGTGCGGCCATCGCGTTGGCGTGGGTCGCGGAGCGGAGCCAGAGCCCGTCGCCACCGTCGGCCGCCGGCTCGAGCAGGGCGATGAGCTGCGCCGCACCGAAGCGCATCTTCGACGCCAGCTGCATGTTGAGCTTCCGCAGGTAGACGAGGCCCTCCGATGCCGACGGTTCGAGCACGACGATGGCCTCGCCGAACATGAGCCCGTTCTTCGTCCCACCGAAGGACAGCACGTCGACGCCGGCATCGGCGGTGAACGCGCGCAGTGGGACGCCGAGGGCTGCTGCGGCGTTGGCGATGCGGGCTCCGTCGAGGTGCAGCTTCATGCCATGACCGTGCGCGTGGTCGGCGATCGCGCGGATCTCCTCGGGCGTGTACAGGGTGCCGAGCTCGGTGGTCTGCGTGATCGAGACGACGAGCGGCTGTGCACGGTGCTCGTCGCCCCAGCCCCACGCCTCGCGGTCGATGAGGTCGGGCGTGAGCTTGCCGTCGGGGGCGTCGACCGTCAGGAGCTTGATGCCACCGACCCGCTCCGGCGCGCCGCCCTCGTCGGAGTTGATGTGCGCGGTCGACGCCGAGATGACGGCACCCCAGCGCGGGAGCATGGACTGCAGGCCGACGACGTTCGCGCCGGTGCCGTTGAAGACGGGGAACACGGCGACGTCGCGGCCGAAGTGATCGGCGAAGACCTCGTGCAGTCGACGGGTGTAGTCGTCCTCACCGTAGGCGATCTGGTGGCCGCCGTTGGCCGCCGCGAGGGCGTCGAGGATCTCGGGGTGGACGCCGGAGTAGTTGTCGGAGGCGAAGCCGCGGATGCTGGTGTCATGCAGAGAATCGGTCACTGATCCATCCTCGCGCATGCCACACGCAGCTTCCGTGCATCGCGGGCCGACTTCCTGCGTGCTCGGGTCGCCGTCGGGCATGTTCACGATTCAGGAGCGCCCGGGCGTGGCGCCCCCGCACCATGCGTGTCGGCAGGGACGCGCCGCGGCGCTCCTGAATGGTGAACCGAGAAGCGAGGTCAGTCGGCGGCGTGACGCGGGCCGTCGGAGGAGGGGACGCTCTCCTCGGGCACGGCGTCGATCGCGGCGTCGACGTCGGCGTGCGCACCGGGCTCCGGCTCCGCGTCCGGGGTCTCCTGCGCCAGCGCGTGCTCGTAGGCGAGCGCGTGCACGGCGATCGAGGATGCGACGGCGGCCTGCTGCTCGTCCTCGGCGGAGGGCTGAGCCGGCTGCTCGGCCGCGAGCGCGGCGGCCTGTTCGGGCGTCAGCCGGGCGTCCTGGTCCTCCTCGTCCTCATCGACGAGGTCGAGCACGATGGGGTCGTCGCCGTAGATGTCGCCCGCCGGGTCGCCCGCGAGCGGGGCCGGCGCGGGCAGGCGTTGCTCGGCGTCGAGGAACTGCTTGGCCTCGAAGGCACCCGGGTTGAAGACCTCGTCGATCCCGCCGAGCCCGCTCATGCCTTGAGCGCTTCCGACAGTTTGACCCGGCCGCCCATCTTGAGCAGCGAGTTCTCGTAGATCCGCGAGCCGACGAGGATGACGAGCGCCGCCGTGATCGCGAGGATCAGCAGGGACAGGATCGGCTCCCACCACTGCGCCGAGCCGACGAAGAGACGGACGGGCATGCCCACGGCTGCCGAGAACGGCACGTAGGACATGATCGTCATCACCACCGGGTTGTCGTTGAAGAAGATGACGGCGAAGTAGGGGATCATGATCAGCATCGTAATCGGGGTCGTCGTCGAACCGATGTCCTCTTGACGCGAGACCAGCGATCCGGCGGCGGCGAACAGCGCCGCCAGCAGGATGAAGCCGAGCACGAAGAACACCACGAACCAGACGACCGGGGTCCCGAGGCCTGCGAGCAGATCCGTCTGGCCCGTCACCGTCAGCCCGATCACCGACAGCGCAGCGATCGCCAGGATCTGCCCGAACGCCAGGATGCTGTTGCCGAGCACCTTGCCGGCGAGGAGCGCCTTCACGGGGATGGCGGACATGAGGATCTCGACGACGCGGGTCTGCTTCTCCTCGACGACGCTCTGCGCGATCGACGCCCCGAAGGTGGTGGCGGAGACGAAGAACACGAGACCGAACCCGAGCGACACGATGTAGAGCAGGAAGCCGGCGGAGCCGTCCGCGTCGGGATCGAGGATGGTGACCTGCGGCTGCGCGCTCAGTTGCATGATGAGCGTGTTGGAGGCCTCGGAGTCGAAGATGACCTGGACGCCGGTGGGGTTGTCGTCGGTGGCGGGTGCGATCGCCGCCTCGATGTCGCCCGACTTCACGAGGGCTTCAGCGGCGGCGACGTCGGCCGCCTCGGTCACGTCGAAGGTCTTGCCGTCGACGAGTCCCGCACCCGCGTTCCCCACGACCGCGACCTTCGTGGTCTCCGAGGCGGTGTTCTTCGCGAGGAACCCGCCGACGACGATGCCGGCGAGGATCACGAGGAGGAGGATGCCCGTCGAGATGAGGAACGTCTTGCTGCGCAGGCGCATCCTGACCTCGCGCTCGGCGACGAGACCGATGCTCTGCACGAGGCTGGGGGAGGCCGGGCCGGAGCGACGACGACCGGCGGGCTGGATCGGGGACTCGGTTGCCGTGGTCACTGGATGACCTCCTTGAAGATCTGGGCGAGGGTGGGTCGGAGGGGGGCGAAGCTCGTGACGTCGCCCTGGGTCAGCGCCTCACGGAGCACGGCTTGCGCCGCCTGGGCGTCGTCGGCGTCGAAGAGGGCGTAGCCGCCGTCGAAGTCGACGACGGAGATCCCCGGACGCTCGCGCAGCCACCCGGTGTCTGCTGCGGTGAGCAGCTCGTAGCGGTTGCCGGCGTGGGCTTCGCGGAGTGACTCGCGCGAGCCTGAGGCGCGGATCCTGCCACCGGCGATGATCACGAGGTCGTCGCAGAGGCGTTCCACGATGTCGAGCTGGTGACTGGAGAAGAGGACGGGGGAGCCGTCTGCGGCGAACTCGCTGAGCACACCGACGACCACGTCGACCGCCATCGGGTCGAGGCCGGAGAACGGCTCGTCGAGGACGAGGACGTCGGGGTGGTGGACGAGCGCCGCGGCGATCTGCGCCCGCTGCTGGTTGCCGAGCGACAGGCTCTCGAGGGCGTCGTTCCGGCGCTCGCCGAGGCCGAGGCGCTCGAGCAGTTCGCCGGCGTTGCGCTTGGCGGCGTGGGTCGTGAACCCGTGGAGACGGGCCAGGTAGACGAGCTGTTCCTCGACCCGCATCTTCGGGTACAGGCCGCGCTCCTCAGGCATGTAGCCGAACCGGCGGCGGTCCTCCGGGGTGAGCGGGGTGCCGTCGAGCGTGACGGTTCCTGCGTTCGCGGCGAGGACGCCGAGCAGGATGCGCATCGTCGTCGTCTTGCCGGCGCCGTTCCCGCCGACGAACCCCGTCATGCGGCCGGGGGCGACCTGGAAGCTGACGTCGTCGAGCACCTTCCGCTCGCCGTACGACTTGTCGATGTGGCTGAGTTCGAGCATCGGCCGCCTCCTGTGATCTGCGTGCTGGACCGAGTGTCCTGCGTCGGGTTCTCCCGGTATGGCGATCACGCTACGCGGCGCAGTGTGCCACCGGCATCCGCCGCAGGACGGGTTGACGCGACGACGCCCGGTCCCCTTCTCCGTCGAGTGGGGGATACCGGGCGTCGTGGACCAGCTGAGCGCTGGATCAGGCGGGGCGGGACTCCGGGGAGACCGTCTTCGAGGGGTCGGTCTCGGCGACGGAGCCGATGGCCTCGTCGATGCGGGCGATGACCGCGTCGTCGAGCTTCACACCGGCCGCGGCGGCGTTCGCGGTGACCTGCTCGGGACGCGAGGCCCCGACGATCGCACCGGCGATGTTGTCGTTGTGCAGCACCCAGGCGAGCGCCAGCTGCGCCATGGTGAGGTCGAGCTCGTCGGCGATGGGCTTCAGCTGCTGGACGGCCGTGAGCACCTCGTCGTCGAGGAAGCGCTTGATGGTGTCGGCGCCGCCCTTCTCGTCGGTGGCCCGGCTGCCCTGCGGGAGCTCTGCACCCGGCAGGTACTTGCCGCTGAGGACGCCCTGCGCCACCGGCGACCAGACGATCTGGGAGATGCCGAGTTCGCGCGAGGTGGGGACGACCTCCTCCTCGATGACCCGCCACAGCATCGAGTACTGCGGCTGGTTCGAGATGAGCTGGAAGCCCAGCTCCTTGGACAGGGCGTGGCCGGCGCGCAGCTGCTCGGCGTTCCACTCGCTCACACCGATGTAGAGCGCCTTGCCCGCCCGGACGACGTCGGCGAAGGCCTGCATCGTCTCCTCGAGCGGCGTCTCGCTGTCGTAGCGGTGGGCCTGGTAGAGGTCGACGTAGTCGGTGCCGAGACGCGTGAGCGAACCGTCGATCGACTCCATGATGTGCTTGCGCGACAGCCCGACGTCGTTGTGCCCCTTCGGGCCGGTGGGCCAGTAGACCTTCGTGAAGATCTCCAGGCTCGCGCGTCGTTCGTCCTTGAGGGCGTCGCCGAGCACCTGCTCCGCCGCCGTATTGGCGTAGGCGTCGGCCGTGTCGAAGGTGGTGATGCCGGCGTCGAGGGCGGCGCGAACGCTCGCCGTGGCGACGTCGTTCTCCACCTGCGAGGCGTGGGTCAGCCAGTTGCCGAAGATGATCTCTGAGATCTTGAGTCCGCTGTTGCCGAGGTATCGAAATTCCATGGTCGTCACGCTACTCCTCGCATCCGACCGACCGACGGGGTTGCGCGGAGACGGAGCGAACCCTCAGCTGCGCGGTGACGCCAGCCCGTGCTCGTAGGTGTAGATGACCGCCTGGATGCGATCGCGGAGGGCGAGCTTCTGCAACACCTTCGAGACGTGCGACTTCACGGTCGCCTCGCCGACGAAGAGCGTGGTCGCGATCTCCTGGTTGGACAGGCCCTGGGCGACCAACTGCAGGACCTCGCGCTCGCGCTCCGTCAGCTGGTCGTAGTCGGCACCGGTCGTCGGCCCGGCCGGGGCGGTGTGATCCTCCACGGCGTCCTCGACGGCTGGGGCCTGCCGGGTGAACCCTTCGATGACCCGGCGGGTGACCGCCGGCGAGAGGAGCGCCTCTCCGCCCGCGATCACCGAGACCGCTGCGACGAGTTCCTCCGGCGAGGAGTTCTTCAGGAGGAACCCGCTCGCACCGGCCCGGAGCGCCTCGGCCAGGTAGTCGTCGCGGTCGAAGGTGGTGAGGATGAGGACCGCGGCGTGCACCTCGGGATCCGCGACGATCCGACGGGTGGCCTCGAGACCGTCCATACCCGGCATCTGGACGTCCATGCAGATCACGTCCGGCGCGAGCGTCGTCGCGAGCTCGACGGCCTCGGCGCCGTCCGACGCCTCGCCGACGATCTCGATCCCGGGCTGTGAGCCCAGGATGATGCGGAAGCCCGCACGCAGCAGCTCCTGGTCGTCGACGAGGAGGATGCGGGTGGGCTGCTCGGTCATGCCTGGTCCTTCGTGGTGGCGGTCTGGGGTCGTCCTGCGGCGGCGGAGGCGAGGCGGGCGTCGGCGATGGACGCGGCGACGGGCTCCATCGCCTGGTCGCCCGGCCGGCCGAGCGGGATGGCGGCACGCACGAGGAAGCCGCCGCGGGCGCGTGCCCCGACCTCGAGGACGCCGCCCGACGACGCCACGCGCTCCCGCATCCCGATGAGCCCGAGCCCACCGCGGCGGGCCACCGTCGGGACGGTCCCCGTGTTCGTGACCTCGAGCTCGACCGCGTCGTCCAGATAGCGGAGCCTGAGTTCGGCGGTCGCCGTGGTGCCACCGTACTTGCGGGCGTTCGTGAGCGCCTCCTGCGCGATCCGGTACAGGTTGAACGAGACGACGGCCGGGATCGGGACCGGGGTGCCGACGAGTTCGAACCTCGTCGGCAGCCCGTTCGCCGTCGACTCGTCGGCGAGCCGGCCCAGCTGGCCGACGCCGACGGTCGACGGGCTGCTCTCCTCGTCGGTCGGTTCGCCGTGCGCGCGGAGGGTGCCGAGCATCTTGCGCAGCTCGTCGATCGCGCTCCGTGCGCCGAGCTCGACGTTCGTGAGTGCATCCCGCGCGGCGGCCGGGTTCGCATCGAGCACGGTGCGCGCGGCACCGGCCTGCACCCCCATGACCGAGACGTGGTGGGCGACGACGTCGTGCAGCTCGCGTGCGATCCGCACCCGCTCGAGGGCGACCGCCTGCCGGGCGGACCGGGCGCGCTCCGCCTCGAGCTCGGCTGTGCGCTGCTCGAGCGCGGCCCGTTCCCGGGAGGACTGGTAGACGCGCTCGCCGAAGAAGTACGCGGCTCCGAAGTAGAGGATGTTCGTCAGGATCTGGATGAGTATGAAGGCCACGAGGGGTGAGAAGAGCCCCACCCGGGAGAGGCTCGGCAACGCGTCGGGGTCGGTCGCCTGGATGAACATGGAGACGAGCAGCCAGACGAACATGGCGACGATGATGAGCACGCGGACGAGTGCGGCGCGACGTCGGTTCGGGACCCACGCCCCGACCGTGTAGATCGCGAGGAACAGGGTGATGTTCGTGAAGAGGACCTCGGGTACGAGCACCGTGCCGCCCACGATGAACATGACGGCGACGACGATCGAGACGGAGCACGGGAAGCGGCGACGGAACGCGAGCGGCGCGGTGATGCCGATCGCCCAGAGGACGGACGCCCACATCGGTGCGGGCTCGGGGTAGAACCCGGCGATCGTGTACAGCGTGAGGCTGAGGAGGGTGCCGACGCCGAGCGCGATGGCGAGGATGACGTCGGACCGCTGCTCCGACGGCGTCGCGGCCGGACGTCGCCACTCGGCGTCGTAGGGGTCGACCCGGCGGTCCTCCTGCTGGTCGACGGCGGGCTCGCTCATGCCGTCCACGCTAGCGCGACGCCCCGCCGGGGACATCCGTCGAGCGACGGAGCGCGGCGGCCCGGCCTCGAACAAGAGCCCGGAGCGGCACTCAGGAGAGTGCTGCTCCGGGCTCCTCCGCGGCACGGTCGGGTCAGGCCGCGGATCGCCCCGTGATCCCGGCGGTCGACGTGATGACGTCCGCCATCTTCTTGCCGAGCGCCTCGTAGAACATCGACAGGGGGAACTCGTCGTCGAGGACCGCGTCGGTGAGTCCACGCGGCGGTCCGCTGAGGATCTCGTCGGACAGCCCACGCGCCCACTGCGACGCGGGGTGCGGCGTCAGCGTCGTCCGGACGAGCTCGTACGCGGCGAGCCAGTGCGCGGTCTTCGGACGGTCGATCGATCGCCAGTACAGCTCGTCGATGCTCTCGCCGAGCCGCACGACCACGTCGGGGACCTCGTCCCAGTCGATCGTGAGTCTCGTGTCGGTCCAGTGCAGCACGCCGTGCTGGTGCATCCACGCGAACAGCAGCTGGCCGCCGACGCCGTCGTAGTTCCGGACGCGCGAGCCGGTGATGGCGAACCGGAAGATGCGGTCGAAGATGATCGCGTACTGGACGAGCTTCGCGTGCTCGAGGATCGCCACGTCCGCCGCGTCGAGCGTCTCGGTCTCCGCTCGGGTCGTCAGCGTGCGCTCCAGCCGGACCGACTCACGGAACGCCGTGAGGTCGCAGCGCAGCTCCTCGAGCGAGTACAGGAAGAACGGCATCCGCTGCTTGATCATGAACGGGTCGAACGGGAGGTCACCGCGCATGTGCGTGCGGTCGTGGATGAGGTCCCACATGACGAAGGTCTCCTCGGCCAGCTGCTGGTCGTCCAGGAGGGACGCGGCGTCGGCGGGGAGGTCGAGCTTGGTGATCTCGGCCGCGGCTCGGACGACCCGACGGTACCGGGCCGCCTCGCGGTCCTGGAAGATCGCGCCCCAGGTGAACGCCGGGATCGCGCGCATCGCGACCGTCTCGGGGAAGAGGACCGCGGAGTTCGTGTCGTACCCCGGCGTGAAGTCGAGGAAGCGGATCGGCACGAAGAGTGCGTTCGTGTAGTCGCCGGCCTCGAGCGCGGCGATGAACTCGGGCCAGATGACCTCGACGAGCACGGCCTCGATGTGGCGGTCGGTCGAACCGTTCTGCGTGACCATCGGGAACACGACGAGGTGTGCCAGGCCGTCCACGCGGTGCCGCTCGGGGTGGAAGGCGACGAGCGAGTCGAGGAAGTCCGGGACGCCGAAGCCGTCGCGCTCCCAGCGGTCGAAGTCGGCGACGAGGGCGTCGAGGTACTCGGCGTCGTGCGGGAAGTTCGGAGCGAGGGCGCGGACACTCGCGACGATCGTGGCGACGTGCCCTGCCGCCGACTCGTGGTCGCTCGACTCAGGGATCGAGCCGTCCTTCACCTGGACGGCCTGCAGCGCGGTCGCGGCGGCCTTGAGGTCCGTCCAGGCCGGGTGCCCGACGAGTGCGGCGGCGTCTTCGACGACCTCCGGCTCTCCGACGATGCTCTTCGTGTGGGTGGTGGCGACGTTCGACATGGTGAACCTCCTTCCGCGTGCGCAGGCGTCGCCCGGGGTGGGTGACGATTCCTTCGAGCGTAGGGGCGGAGGGGGTGCGGATTTCTTGCGTCAGGAGCGACTTCGCTGCAACATTCGGCCGTTCACGCCGGGGAACTGCACGGCCGACCGCTATCCCCAGCGGCGCTTGATCCAGCGGTCGAGGACACCGACGAGCGCATCGGTGATCGCGCCGAGCAGCGCGAGCACGATGATGACGAAGAAGATGCGGTCGACCCGGCCGTTGTTCTGCGAGTCCACCAGGCGGAATCCGAGTCCCATGGACGAGGCGATGAGCTCCGCCGCCACGAGGAACAGCCACGACTGCGCGAGCGCGAGTCGGAGGCCGGAGACGACCGAGGGCGTCACGGCTGGCAGCTGCACCGTCCGGAACAACGCGACACCGTTCAGGCCGAAGGCGCGGCCGGCCTCGACCAGGTGCTTGTCCACGTGGCGGAGCGCGGCGGAGACCGTCGTGTACACCGGGAAGAACGCGCCGATCGCGATGAGCGTGATCTTCGACTCCTCACCGATCTTCAACCAGAGGATGAGCAGCGGGACCCACGCGAGCGACGGGACGGCGCGGATCGCCGCGAAGGTCGTCGACAGCAGGATGTCGCCGAGGCGCGAGAGCCCCACGACCGCGCCGAGGACGAGGCCGAGGACCGCACCGATGAGGAAGCCGATGAGGACCCGCTGCACCGAGATGGCGACGTCCTGCTGCAGCCAGCCGCGCTGCGCGAGGTCCACGCCGGCCGCCCAGACCTCGGCGGGTGCCGGGAGTTGCGAGGCCGGCACGAGGCCGAGCGCGGTGACGAGCTGCCAGGCTCCGAGGATGACGACGGGGACGATGAAGCCGCCGAGGACGACGACGATCCTGCGGGACCCGAGGACGGCGCGCGCGTCGCGGCCGGACTGGGTCGCCTGGGCACCCGCGGCTGCGGTGGTGCCGAGACCGGCGAACTCGGTCATGGTTTCCTCTCGGGACGGTTGAGGCGCCGGACTACTTCGCGCCGATGGCGGACGGGTCCGCGTCGTCCACGAAGCTCGGGTTGAAGAGGTCGGCCAGGGCGTCGTCGACCTTGTCCTGCGACGACACGTCGCCGGACTCCACGAAGATCGGGCCGATGATCGACAGGACCTGCTCCTGGGCCTTGCCCGGGGCCGGGTCGACGTCGAGGTTCGAGCGCTCCGTGATCACCTTCGTCGCCACGGCGAGGTCGAGGCCCGCGGCGTCCGCGAGGATCTGTGCCGTCTCATCGGGGTTCGACGCGGCCCATTCACGAGCGTGTTCATAGGCGTTCACGACGGTCTGCGCGACGTCCGGACGCTCGTCGACGAAGGACTCGGTCGCGGCCAGGATGCCGTAGCTGTTGAAGTCGACGTTGCGGTAGATGAGCTTCGCGCCCGCCTCCTCGGCGCCGGCCATGATCGGGTCGAGACCGGCCCAGGCGTCGACGGAGCCGTTCTGCAGGGCCGCCCAGCCGTCGGCGTGCTGGAGGTTCTCGATCGTGACGTCTGCGGCGGACAGGCCGGCCTCCTCCAGCGCCTGCAGGAGGAAGAAGTAGGGGTCGGTGCCCTTCGTGGCGGCGACCTTCTTGCCCTTGAGTTCGGCGACGTCCGTGATCGTCGAGCCCTGGCCGACGACGATCGCCGACCACTCGGGCTGCGAGAAGACGTCGATCGCCTGGATGGCCGATCCGTTCGCCCGGTTCAGGAGCGCGGCGGAACCGGCTGTGGACCCGACGTCGATCGCGTCGGCCCGCAGCGCCTCGTTGGCCTTGTTGGAGCCGGCCGACTGGACCCAGTTGACGGTGATGTCCTGGTCGTCGAGGGCGTCCTCGAGCCAGCCCTGGTCCTTGATGATGAGGGAGAGCGGATTGTAGGTCGCGAAGTCGATGTTGAGCGTGCCGCCCTCGGTGGTGCCGGCGGTGCTGTCGCCGCCGGCTGCAGGAGCGTTCTCGCCCGCCACGCAGCCGCTGAGGAGGAGTGCTGCGGCGGCGGTCGCGGCGACGAGGGCCGCGCGCCCGGCGCGGGAGATGGTGAAGCGGCGTCGTGAGGTCATGCGTTGGTCCTTGCTGTGGATCGGTGCGGGATGACGGCGGAGGTGGTGGGTGGCTCAGTACGGGAAGTGCGGGATGGACGGCAGTCGTTGGTCGCCGCGGGCGAGACCGTGGCGGTCGATGCCGAGTCCGTCGAGGAGCCGGCCGCGAAGTTCGGCGAGCTCTGCCGACCCGCGGTCGCGCGGGCGGTCGCCGGGGACGGTCACGGTCTGCGCGATGGTCGAACCAGGCTGTCCCTCCTCGCGACCCAGGAGGATGACCCGGTCGGCGAGCTGGAGGGCCTCGTCGACGTCGTGGGTCACGAGCAGGATGGTGGTGGGCGCGGCGAGGTGGATGGCGAGCAGCAGGTCCTGCATCTTCAGCCGGGTGAGGGCGTCGAGGGCGCCGAACGGCTCGTCCAGGAGCAGGACTCCCGGCCGGCGGGCGAGGGCCCTGGCGAGTGAGGCGCGTTGCGCCATGCCGCCGGAGACCTCCCGTGGGCGGTGCTCGGCGAAGTCCGCGAGCCCGACGAGTTCGAGCAGCTCGGCGACGCGGGCGCGTCCTTCGGCTGCGGGTGTCCGCTTGGGAAGACCGAGCGCGACGTTCGCCGCGACGGTGCGCCAGGGGAGGAGTCGAGGCTCTTGGAAACCGAAGGCCGTGCGCGGGTCGATGCCGTCGACGGGCGTGCCGTCGATGAGCACGGAGCCGGCGGTCGGGTGGTCGAGACCGGCCGCGATCCGCAGCAGGGTGGACTTGCCGCAGCCGCTCGTGCCGAGGATGGCCACGACCTCACCGGCCTCGGCGGTGATCGTGACATCGTGCAGGACGGGCCGTGGGGCGTCGGCACGTTTGCCGACGCCGCTCGCGAAGGTGCGGCCGACCCCGGCGAACGCGACCGTGGAGGCACGATCCGCCGAGCCGACGGGGACGGCGTCGCGGGTGACCGGCGAGCTCGCGGCGAGCGGGCTTGGGGCGGCGTTCGTCATGGGTCTCGGGCTCCAGGGGTGGGGTGCCCGCCATGCTACGCGAGGGTGACGGACCGCTCTCGGCCGCCGAAACAGAGCGTCACATTGGCGTCCGCCGGTGACATCCGGAGGGTTCCGGTGTTATGCGTCCACTACCAGCTGCCGACCTGCGTGACGGCGACGTCGAGGATGGCGACGGCCTCCTCCCGGTTGACCCGGGCGAGCAGCAGCGCGCTGACCGACAACGAGGTGAGCTGCCGGGCGGCCGCGGCGAGTTCGTCCGCGTCCGCCTCGGGACGGGCGAGGGCGAGGGCGTCCGAGACCGCGGTGGTGAGCTCGGCCCGGTAGCCGTCGACGACCTCGCGCAGTGCATCGTCGTGGGCCGCGAGGCCGGCCGCGCTGTTGAGGAGGAGGCAACCGCGGCGGGGGGAGTCGTCGGGCAGCGTCGCGATGACGGTCTGCACGCCCGAGAAGTAGGTGGTGAGCCCGGCTCTGCCGTCCGTCGCGCGCGCGAGCACCGAGAGGCGCGGTCGGATGACGGTGTCGAGGTAGTCCTGCACGGCGGCGTCGAACAGTCCGCGCTTGCTGTCGAAGGCATGGTAGAGGCTCGACCGCCGCAGGCCGGTGGCCGCTTCGAGGTCTGCCAGCGAGGTCGCCTCGTAGCCGCGGTCCCAGAAGACGTCGCGCGCCGCCTGGACGACGGCGACGGTGTCGAACTCCTGCGTGCGTCCCATGGGTCCCTCCTCCTGGCTCGGCCGGTCCTCCGGACGGGTGGGTTGTGTACCGAGCGTTCCACTATTATAGTAGACCCATCGGTACAGAATGTCGCTCAGCCCGAGTGACTCCACCCCGACCTCCCGGAAGGCCCGTCCCATGCTCGTCGTCAGTCTCGTCCTCGTCGGCATCGCCGCCCTCCTGCACGTCTACATCTTCGTGCTCGAGTCGCTGCGCTGGACCGAGCCGGCCACCCGCAAGACCTTCGGCACCTCGGAGCTCGAGGCCGAGACCACCCGAGGGATGGCGTACAACCAGGGCTTCTACAACCTGTTCCTCGCGATCGGCACGATCGTCGGCATCGTCTTCCTGATCACCGGCTCGACCGGTATCGGCGCGGCCCTCGTCTTCGCCTCGGCCGGCTCCATGCTCCTGGCCTCGCTCGTCCTCATCACCTCGGACCGCACGAAGGCACGCGCCGCGATCGTCCAGGGGACCACCCCGCTGCTCGGACTCATCGCGCTCGTCATCGCGCTGGTCGTCTGACACCTCCCATCCCGACGCCCCGGCGTCACCCCGTCCGCAACCCGACGACGTGCTGCGCCCACCCACCGATGCATCGAATCACCGCACCAAGGAAAGGCACCACATGAACACCCCCGCGCTCAGCACCCAGATCCAGCTCGTCTCGCGACCGGTCGGATGGCCGACCCAGTCCGACTTCCGGACCGTCTCCGTCGAGCTCCCGGAGCTCGCGCCCGGCCAGCTCCGGGTCCAGAACCTCTTCCTCTCGGTCGACCCCTACATGCGCGGTCGTATGAACGACGCCCGCTCCTACGTCGCGCCGTACCAGCTCGGAGAGACGATGACCGGCGGAGCCATCGGCCGGGTCGTCGAGTCGGCCGCCGAGGGCTTCTCCGTCGGCGACGTCGTCCTGCACCAGTTCGGCTGGCGCGACCTCGTCCAGGAGGACGCCGGCGGGTTCCGCGTCGTCCCCGAGCTCCCCGGCGTCCCGCTGTCCGCCTACCTCGGCGTCCTCGGCATGACGGCCCTCACCGCGTACGTCGGTCTGCTCGAGGTCGCCAAGTTCCGAGAGGGCGACACGGTGTTCGTCTCCGGTGCGGCAGGTGCCGTCGGCACGATGGTCGGCCAGATCGCCCGTCTCAAGGGCGCGAAGCGCGTCATCGGTTCGGCCGGATCGGCCGAGAAGGTCGCCCTGCTGACGGAGAAGTACGGCTACGACGCCGCGTTCAACTACAAGGACGGCCCCGTCACCGAGCAGCTCGCGGCCGCGGCACCCGACGGCATCGACGTCTACTTCGACAACGTCGGGGGCGAGCACCTCGAAGCGGCGATCGACGCCTTCAACGACGGCGGACGCGCAGCGCTCTGCGGCGTCATCTCGCAGATCAACGACACCGAGCGTGCCGAGGGCCCGCGCAACCTGTCGAACATCGTGACCCGGGGGCTCACCCTCACGGGTTTCACCGTCGGCAACTACACGCAGCACTTCCCGGCGTTCTCCGGTGAGATGGGTGCGTGGTTGCAGAACGGCGACGTCGTCTTCGACGAGACCGTCTACGAGGGCCTCGACCACACGCTCGACGCGTTCCTCGCCCTCATGCGCGGTGCCAACACCGGGAAGATGGTCGTCAAGCTCTGACGCGATCCCTCGACGTCGCCTGACACTGGCGACCGACGGCCCGTCCACCCGCTCCGGGTGGACGGGCCGTTCGCCGTCGTCAGACCGCTGTGAGGACCCCGCCCGCCGCATCGATGCGGGCCATCGCGAGGCGTTCGGCGGCGACGAGCGTCGTGACGCCCTCCGCAGCGGCGTCCAGGTAGATCGACTGGACGGTCCGCCCGATCGCCGACACCCGCTGCTCGATGGCCGCGGCATCGGCGCCCGGTTCGGACGCCATGGCGAGGTAGATGACGCCGCCGGCGTTCGCGACGAAGTCCGGCGCCCACAGGATGCCGCGCTCCTCGAGGGCCATCGCGTCGGCGCGGGTGGCGAGCTGGTTGTTCGCCGCCCCGACCACGGCGCGACACCGCAGCTGGCCGATCACCCGGGCGTTCAGGGCGCCGCCGACACCGCACGGCACGAAGAGGTCCGTCTCGACGAGGTGCTCGTCGCCCGGTTCGATCCAGCTGGCGCCGATCTCCTCGGCGAGGGCGCGCTTGCGCGGGTCGATGTCGGTGACGATGAGGCGTGCCCCCTCGGCCGCGAGGCGCCGGGCGAGTCGGCCGCCGACCTGGCCGAGTCCGGAGACCGTCGCCCGGTGGCCCGCGACGAGCGGGGTGCCGAAGACCGTCTCGAGCGTCGCGGTGATGGCCGCGTACACGCCTGCCGCCGTCGCCTCGCTCGGCTCACCGACGCCGCCGCGATCCGCCGGCAGTCCGCTGACATGGTCCGTCCGTTCGGCGACGACGGCCATGTCCTCAGCGGTGGTGCCGACGTCCTCGGCGGTGCGGTAGACGCCGCCGAGCGCCTCGACCGCGTCGCCCAGGTCGAGCATCGCAGCACGGCGCATGTCGGGATCGAGTGTCGTGCCGACGGGCAGATGGATGACGGACTTGCCGCCACCGTGCGCGAGACCGGCGGCGGCGTTCTTCATCGTCATCCCCGCGGCGAGGCGGAGGGAGTCGTCGACTGCCTCGAGCCAGGACCCGTACCGCCAGAGCCGCGCGCCGCCGAGGGCAGGGCCGAGGGCCGTGGAATGGAGGGCGACGCTGATGGTCAGTCCGGAGCGTGGTCCCCGACTGATGGAGAGGCGTTCATGGGGGAGGGTGGTGCTGTGCATCGCGTCGCTGGACGCGACCGGGTCGAATGACGTCATCGTCGGATCTCCTCGTGGGTGATTGGTGCGGGCTCCTGGTGGGAGCGGATCGCGGGGCGATGGTGGTGCCCGGCTCTCCTCCCCAGATTCTCCACGCCGGCCGCCCGCTCCACAACCGTCGGCTCGACCGGGCCGGTGGACGGGCTGCACCTAGGCTGGACGGCATGGGTGGAGTGCTGACGGGGTTCGCGATCATCGGCACCGTCATCCTCGTCGGCTACCTCGCCGGGCGTCTCGAGGTCGGGGGCCCGACGACCGGGCATGTGCTCAACCGGGTGGCGTTCTTCGTCACCAACCCGGCGCTGCTGTTCACCGTGCTCGCCACGGCCGACCTGCACGAGGTGTTCAGCAGTTTCATCTGGGTCGCCCTCGCGAGTGCCCTGTCGGCCGCTGCACTCTTCGTGCTGCTGAACGCCGTGTGGCTGCGCAAGGACCTCTCCGTCGCGACGATCGGCGCACTCGGCTCGGGTTACGTCAACGCCAACAACATCGGCATCCCGGTCGCCGTCTACGTCCTCGGCGAGGCCGGCTACGTCGCGCCGGTCATCCTGCTGCAGCTCCTCGTCTTCGCTCCGATCGCCCTCACCATCCTCGACGCCAGACAGCGCGGCACCGTGTCGTTCGTCGGCATCGTGACGCAGCCGTTCCGCAACCCGATGATCGTCGCGTCGATCGTCGGCGTCGTGCTCAACCTCTTCGGCGTCCGGCTGCCCGAGCCCGTCATGGCCCCGTTCGAGCTCCTCGGGGGCGCCGCCGTGCCGCTCATCCTCATGGCCTTCGGGATGTCGCTGCACGGCATGCGACCGTTGCAGGCCGGGAGCGGGCGTCGCGAGATCTTCGTGGCGACGGCGATCAAGTCGATCCTGATGCCGGTGTTCGCCTACCTCATCGCCCACTTCGGTTTCGGGCTGAGCGGGACGCCGCTGTTCGCCTCCGTCGTCCTCGCAGCCCTTCCGGCGGCCCAGAACGTCTACAACTTCGCGAGCCGGTACGAGCAGGGTGTCGCGCTCGCCCGCGACACCGTCCTGCTGACGACCATCCTCTCCGTGCCGGTCCTGGTCGTCGTCGCCGCGCTGCTCGCCTGACGTTCGGAACCGGTCGGTCCGCCGTGCCGCTGTCCTCCGAAGCATGGACAGTGATGGCCGGAAAAGCCGAACGTTCACGACTACTCTTGGGCGGGCAGGACTGAGATATACCACCGTCCAGCCCGGCGGAGCGCCGTCGGACCCGACCCGATGGGACGACATGACCGAAGGCACGACCCCACGACACGAACGCTCCGGAGACTGGGCGGCGTCCCGCGAGACCGTCGGCGACGAGATGCTCGCCGTGCAGGACTTCTCGGGCGAGGAACAGGGGTACCACAAGACCCTCAAGCCCCGACAGATCCAGATGATCGCGATCGGCGGGGCGATCGGCACCGGGCTCTTCCTCGGCGCGGGCGGGCGGCTGAACAGCTCCGGGCCGGCCCTCATCCTCGTGTACGCGCTGTGCGGGTTCTTCGCCTTCCTCATCCTCCGCGCCCTCGGCGAGCTGGTGCTGCATCGCCCCTCGTCGGGCTCGTTCATCTCCTACGCGCGTGAGTTCTACGGCGAGAAGATGGCGTTCGGCGCGGGGTGGTTGTACTTCCTCAACTGGGCGATGACCTCGATCGTCGACGTCACCGCGGCAGCGCTCTACATCAAGACCTTCGGCAAGCTGTTCGGTTGGAAGGAGCTCGAGGACTTCCCGCAGTGGGTCTTCGCGCTCGGTGCCCTGGTGGTCGTGCTCGCGCTCAACCTCGTCTCCGTCAAGCTCTTCGGGGAGATGGAATTCTGGTTCGCGCTGATCAAAGTGTCCGCGCTCGTGATCTTCCTCATCGTCGGCGTCTGCTTCATCGTCTTCGGTGGCCGGACCGACATCGGTGCGGTCGGGTTCTCGGTCATCGGCGACAACGGTGGCCTGTTCCCGGTCGGGGCGTTCGCACCGATGATCGCGATCTCCGGGGTGGTCTTCGCTTACGCGGCCATCGAGCTCGTGGGTACGGCTGCCGGTGAGACGGCGGAGCCGAAGAAGATCATGCCGAAGGCCGTCAACACGGTCATCTTCCGTATCGCGATCTTCTACGTCGGCTCGGTGCTGCTGCTGTCGCTCCTGCTGCCGTACACGGCCTACGAGGCCGGCGAGAGTCCGTTCGTCACCTTCTTCTCGCACATCGGGTCGGAGCAGGCCGGGGCGATCTCGGCGTCGGTGATGAACTTCGTGGTCTTGACGGCAGCGCTGTCGAGCCTCAACGCCGGTCTGTACTCGACGGGCCGCATCCTCCGGTCGATGGCCGTCAACGGTTCGGCTCCCGCTTTCACCGGCAAGATGAGTAAGAACGGCGTCCCTTTCGGTGGGATCCTGCTCACGGCAGTGCTCACCCTGCTCGGCGTCCTGCTGAACGCGCTCTACCCGTCGAAGGCGTTCGAGCTCGTGCTCGAGATCTCGGCCATCGGCATCATCGGCGGGTGGGCGACGATCATCCTCTGCCAGATCCAGCTGCAGCGCTGGGCGAAGCAGGGCAAGGTCGAGCGGCCGTCGTTCCGCCTGTTCGGGGCACCGTTCACGTCGTATCTGACGCTCGCGTTCCTCCTGTTCGTCCTCGTGACCATGGGCTTCTCCGAGACGGGCCGCTGGGTCCTCGCCTCGCTCATCGTCCTCATCCCGCTGCTCATCGTCGGATGGTTCGCGGCGAAGCCGCGCATCCTCGCCGCGGCGGCCGCACGGGAGGGGCACACGGGCACCTGGCCGGTGGTCGCGGAGCGTCCCGCCATCGATGCGAGCAAGCGGAAGCGCGGGGGCGCACCGAAGTCCTAGGCGGGAGCGGGGGCGGCGACCTGATCAGCGTTCCGAGGTGAATCGCTAAGCGATAGTGATCACTTCGACCCGGTTTCGAGCATTCCCTTGCACCTCGGGTGTCAGTTCAGCAGGATGTGGGCAACCTCTTCCGTGCACCACCGGACCCCGTTGGAGTTCCCGTGAACCGTCGTCTCCGTCTCGTCGCCGTGCTCGCCGCGTGCGGCATCGTCGTCGCCACCCCGCTGAGCGCCGCGGCGCAGGCACCTGCCCCGACCCCGGCCGACACGGTCGCCTACGAGCCGAGCGATGCGATCATCGCGAATCCCGAGCGCGGCTTCGACCACACCAACAACACCCATTACTACCCCGAGGGGACCGCGAGTGGGTCGGGGTACACGCCGCTCGACGTGGCGACCCTGGCGGCCTACCGCGAGGAGGGCATCACCGAGCTCGTCCGCGTCTTCTACCTGGAACGGTTCGTGGCCGAGCCGACCCTCGACCCCGCCTGGCTCGCGCTCGTCCAGGCGGACTTCGACGCGGCTCGCACCGCCGGCATCTCGATCATCCCGCGCTTCGCGTACCTCGCGGGCGGTGACTGGCCCTACACGCCGCCCTACGGCGACGCGCCGCTCGACATCGTGCTCACCCACATCGAGCAGCTCACGCCGATCTTCCAGGACAACGCCGACGTCATCTCCGTCGTGCAGGCCGGGTTCGTCGGCCTCTGGGGTGAGGGGTACTACACGGACCACTTCGCCGCCGACCCGGCGAACCCCGGGGTACTCACGGAGGAGGACTGGGCGAAGCGACGTGCGGTCGTCGAGGCACTCCTCGAGGCGGTTCCCGCCGACCGCTCCATCCAGGTGCGGACCATGAACATGAAGCAGAACATCCTCGGGGTGCCGACCGGGACCGCCGGGGCCATCACCGAGGCGCAGGCCTGGGACGGCAGCGCCATCTCGCGCATCGGCCACCACAACGACTGCTTCCTCGCGGCTCCCGACGACTGGGGCACGTACCTGTCCGACCCGATCTCGCTCGATCAGGACTACCTCGCACAGGAGGGCGACTGGGTGCCGGTGGGCGGTGAGACCTGCAACGTGAACCCGCCGCGGTCGGAGTGGGCGACGGCCTCGGCCGAGATGGAACGCTACAACTTCAGCTACCTCAACCGGGACTACCTGCAGGACGTCCTGCAGTCCTGGGGTCAGGAGAACCTCGACACCACCGCGAAGCGACTCGGCTACCGCTTCGTGATGACCGAGAGCTCGGTCGTGGACGGCACGCTCGCGCTCACAGTCCGGAACGACGGTTGGGCGGCTCCGTACAACAGCCGGCCCGCCTACCTGGTCCTGTCGAACGCCGAGCGCACGGTGCGCGTCCCGTTCGGTTCGGACGCCCGCACCTGGGGCGCGGGGGAGACCGTCACGCTCCAGGCGTCACTCGCCGACGTCCCGGCCGGTCGTTACGACACCGCGCTGTCGCTGCCCGCCACGCACGAGTCGGTCGCGACGAATCCGCTCTACGCCGTCCAGACGGCGAACGTCGGCACCTGGGACGCGGAGACCGGTGTGAACAGCCTGCAGCGTCAGGTGAGCGTCGGCGCTGACGGCGTCGTCATGGCCGAACCGGTGGCCGGTGCTGCGGCCAGGCTGCCCGACACGGGCGTCTCGTCTATCGCTCCCGCGGTCCTCGGCGGTGGCGTGGTGGCGCTCGGAGCCCTCGCGCTCCTGCTCGCCCGCCGGCGTCGGAACGCCTGACCGGACTCGGGTGCAGGGGCGACGGCTCAGCCGAAGATCATCGGTGAGTCGTCGTCCTCTTCGTCCGACAGGGTGAAGTCGAGGTCGACGACCACGGGAACGTGGTCGCTCGGACTGTCGCCCTTGCGCTCGTTGCGGTGGATCGACGCCTCGACGACGTGGTCCGCGAAGGCCTGCGAGCCGTAGATGAAGTCGATGCGGAGGCCCTCGTTGCGGGGGAACCGGAGCTGCTTGTAGTCCCAGAAGGTGTAGCCCTCGGGGACGAACGGGCGGACGGTGTCCTGCAGTCCCGCGTCGACGAAGGCGGCGAGGGCGGCGCGCTCCGGCGCGGAGATGTGGGTCGAGCCAGGGCCGAAGCTCGGGTCGCCGACGTCGGAGTCGAGCGGGGCGACGTTCCAGTCGCCCATCAGCGCGAGCGGCAGTTCGGGGTTCTCGGCGAGCCAGGAGCGGGTGTCGGCCTCGAGCGCGGCGAGCCAGCGGAGCTTGTAGTCGTAGTGCGGGTCGCCGACCGCGCGGCCGTTCGGGACGTACAGGCTCCAGAGGCGGACGCCGTCGACCGTCGCGCCGATGGCTCGTGCTTCGAGCGGCAGGCCGTCGGCGTCGAATCCGGGACCGTCGAGCGCGAGGCTCGCCGGCGGCTTGCCGAAGCCCGGCATGTCGGGGAAGCCGATCTGCACGTCCTCCATCGGAAGGCGGCTGGCGATGCCGACGCCGTTCCACTGGCTGAGACCGTGGAGCTCCACCTGGTAGCCGGCCTTCGTGAAGGCCTCCATCGGGAACTGCTCGGGCTTGCACTTGAGCTCCTGCATGGCGAGGACGTCGACGTCCTCACGGACGAGCCAGTCGACCACGCGGCCGACGCGGGTACGGATCGAGTTGACGTTCCAGGTGGCGATGCGCATGCCCCAACGCTATCGGTTTCCGTTCTCAGGAGACCTCCGGCGTGTCGCGCCGGGTGAGGCTCGCCACGCCGGAGCGGTCCTGAGAACGGGCCGGTTCGGTGGAACCGACGGGTGGGGGATTGAGCGGAGGTTCCCAGGGATGGCGAGCGGGTGTCGCGTAGCGTCGAGGGTATGACGACGTCCACCGCCGCCACGTCCAGCCTGTCCGCCGCCTCGACCGGAGGGGACAGCGCCCTCGGAGGGGTCGCCGACTGGGCGGTCGACCTCATGGAGACGTTGGGCGGTCCGGGAGCCGGGCTCGCCATCGCCCTCGAGAACCTCTTCCCGCCTTTGCCGAGCGAGATCATCCTGCCGCTCGCCGGATTCGCCGCCAGTCAGGGCAAGCTCGGTCTCGTCGAGGTCCTCGTCTGGACGACGGCCGGTTCCGTGATCGGTGCGCTGGCCCTCTACGCGATCGGGGCGGTGCTCGGACGCGACCGGATGCGACGGCTCGCCGAGCGCGTACCGCTCGTGCACGTCGAGGACGTCGACCGCGTGGAGGCCTGGTTCCAGAAGCACGGCTCGAAGGCGGTGTTCTTCGGTCGGATGCTGCCGATCTTCAGGAGTCTCATCTCCGTCCCCGCCGGCGTGGAACGGATGCCGGTCCTGCGGTTCACCCTGCTCACCTTCGCGGGCAGTGCGATCTGGAACACCATCTTCGTCCTCGCCGGCTTCTTCCTGGGCGAGCAGTGGCACATCGTCGAGGAGTACGCGGGCATCCTTCAGAAGGTGGTCATCGCGGGCGTCGTGATCGCCGTCGGCGTCGCGGTCTGGCGCGGCGTGCAGCGGTACCGCCGGGAGCGCAGCGGCGTCGGTCGGGCCGAGGGCTGACCGTCGCGCCGGGACCGTTCTCAGGACTCGAGCGGTGTGTCCGCGGTCGCCGCCACCGGCGCACCGACGGACTCCTGAGAACGGTCCAGCTCACACCCAGCGGGGCGTGGTGAGTTCCTCGGGTTCCTGCGCCGTGTGCGAAGCGGCGACCGACTGCGCCTCCGCGCGGATCGCGTCGAGGACCGTCCGCACCGCCAGGCGTTCGGCGCGGTCGGGACGCGACAGTGCGACGATCCGACGGGTCGCGTCGAGCCCCGCGAGCGGACGGAGGACGATGCCGCGCTCCGGGCCGCTCGCCGTGTACCGCGGGAGGAGCCCGATGCCGAGGCCCGCCGCGACCATCGCCTCCGCGATGCGGTTGTCGCTCACCCGCTGCACCACTCGGAGCTCGCCGCCCGATTCGGCCTCGATGCTGCGGAGCAGGCGGTCGAGCGGATAGCCGACCGGCACGCCGATCCAGGACTCGTCCGCGAGGTCCGCCGGGGTCAGGACGGTCTGGCCGCTCAAGCGATGCCCGACCGGCAGCACGACGTCGAGCGGCTCGGAGAGCAGCTGCGTGATGCGGAGACCGCGACGGACCCAGTTGCGCTCGCCGCTGATCGCCTGCGCGATGACGATGTCGAAGTCGGCCGCCAGATCGGGGAAGTCCTCGAGGTCGGGGTCGCGGTCGCTCACGACGACCCGCAGGCCGGGTACCGCCTCGAGGCTGCGGAGCACGGCGGGGACGACCATCTGCCCGAAGGTGGGGAAGGTCGCGACCGTGACGGTGCCGATCGGACGGTTGCGGTACTCGTCCCACACGCTCGTCGCCCGCTCGATCGCGACGGCGACGTCCGTGGCGCTGGCCGCGAGTGCCCGGCCGGCGTCGGTGAGGACGAGGCCGCGACCACGCCGTTCGGTGAGCGGCAGGCCCGCCTCGCGCTCGAGGACCTTCAGCTGTTGGGAGACCGCGGACGGGGTGCGATGTGTGGCCTCGGCGACGGCGTGCACGGAACCGCGCTCGGCCAGTTCCCGCAGCAGGTCGAGTCGGCGGACATCCATGTAGAAATGCTACCGAATAGCGTCAGTATTGTTCGCTTGTCCTTCATCCCGATCGGGCGTTTCATAGAACCATGACCATCTATCTCGGCATCATCGCCCTCCTCGCTGCGAGTGCGGCCGTCGGATCGGTCGTCGTCGTCAAGCGCGACGGCTACCGTGCCATTCCGGCCCGCACCTACCCGAAGTCCTTCTAGGACCTCGCACCCGCCGGCACGACCGGCGCATCCGACCTCCTCGCGACTCGTCGCCGGGAGGTCGTTCCATGTCCGCGCCGCGACAGGCGCTCAGGCGAGGAAGCCTCGCAGGAGCGCCTCGGAGCCGGCGACGTGCTCGGCCATCGCCTGCGCCGCCTCCTCGGGGTGACCGCGCAGGATCGCCTTGACGATGCGCTCGTGCTGCTCGTCGGAGTGGGCGATGTTCACCGCCAGCAGCGGGATGCCGTTGAGGAGTTCGTTGACCCGCATGCGCGACTCGGCGACGAGCGGCAGCAGGCTGGGCGCTCCCACGAGCTCCGCGATGAGCAGGTGGAGACGGGAGTCGTGGCGGCGGTAGTCGGCGGGCGCCGCATCCCGGCAGTCTCCGAGCGCCTGCCACAGGCGTTCGCGGTCGGCGCCGGACAGCTTGCACTGCGCCGCCTCGCGCGCAGCACCGACCTCGAGGATGCTGCGGAGCGTGAGCGTGTCCTCGATCTCCGCCGCCGAGATCGAGACCCGGCCGGCCTCGGGGGAGTGGGACCCGGTGATCGCCTCGTCGTCGGGCAGCTCGTCCATGACGAACGTCCCGCCGTAGCGTCCTCGCCGCGAGGTCAGGTAACCGGCCTCGGTGAGCGCGGCGATCGCATCCCGCACGGTGTCTCGGCTGACCCCCTGCATCGTCGCGAGTTCGCGCTCGGCCGGCAGACGACCGCCCGGCTCGATGAGCCCGAGACGGATGGACTGCAGGAGCCGCTGGACGGTCTCCTCGAACGCGTTCCCGGCGCGGCCCGGACGCAGGAGGAGCTCGGCGCTGAGCACCTCGGTCGCCTCGTCGCCCTTCCGCGTCTCGCTCATCGGATCAGTCTATTTCCCCGGGGTCGCGTCCCCCGCCCGGGCATGTCGTCAGCTCATTCCGGCGTCACGTAGGCGGAGGAGATGCCGCCGTCGACGAGGAACGTCGACCCGGTGATGAAGGAGGAGTCGTCGCTCGCGAGGAAGGCGACGGACGCGGCCAACTCCTCGGGCTCGGCGAATCGTCCGAGCGGGATGTGCACGAGTCGCCGCTGCGCGCGCACCGGGTCCTTCGCGAAGAGCTCCTGCAGCAGCGCGGTGTTGACGGGACCGGGACACAGGGCGTTGACGCGGATGCCCTGCCGGGCGAACTGCACGCCGAGCTCGCGGCTCATCGCGAGCACTCCGCCCTTGGACGCCGTGTACGAGATCTGCGAGGTGGCCGAACCGAGGACGGCGACGAACGACGCCGTGTTGATGATCGAGCCCTTCCCCTGCCGCAGCATGTGACGGATGGCGGCGCGCGAGCACAGGTAGACCGACTTGAGGTTCACGTCCTGCACGCGCTCCCAGGCCGGGAGTTCGGTCGTCTCGATCGAGTCGTCGTCGGGCGGGGAGATGCCGGCGTTGTTGAAGGCGATGTCGACCGAGCCGTAGGTCTCGGCCGCCGTGTCGAACAGGTGGTCGACCTGCGCCTGGTCGGTCACGTCCACCTGGACGAAGAGCCCACCGACGAGCTCGGCCGCCGCCTGGCCGGTCGTCGGGTCGAGGTCGCCGATGACGACGGTCGCGCCCTCCGCGGCGAAGCGCTTCGCCGTGGCGAGGCCGATGCCGCTCGCGCCGCCGGTGATCACGGCGACCTTCCCGGCGAGCCGCTGGGTGAGGTCGATGGGGGTGATGGTCATATGGTGCTCTTTCTCTCTGCCCCGCCCTTCGACAGGCTCAGGGACCGGGGATGGTGCTCAGGGACCGGGGATGGTGCTCAGGGACCGGGGATGGTGCTCAGGGGCCGGGTGGTGCGGGTCGTTCAGTCGACGGCGAGGAAGACGTTCTTCGTCTCCGTGAAGGCGAGCGGGGCGTCGGGACCGAGCTCGCGCCCGAGACCCGACTGCTTGAACCCGCCGAAGGGGGTGGAGTAGCGGACGGAGGAGTGGGAGTTGACGGACAGGTTGCCCGACTCCACCGCTCGAGCGGCCCGTATCGCGCGACCGACGTCGCGGGTCCAGATCGAGCCGGAGAGGCCGTACTCCGTGTCGTTCGCGAGGGTGAGAGCGTCGGCCTCGTCCTCGAAGGGCAGGACGGCGACGACGGGACCGAAGATCTCCTCCCGGACGGTGCGGTCGTCGCGGCCGGGCGTCAGGACGGTCGGCGCGAACCAGTACCCCGGGCCGTCCGGGGCGCTCCCGGTGAAGGCGACCGGCGCACCCTCGGGCACGTACGAGCGCACGGCGGCCAGGTGTGGAGCGGAGACGAGCGGTCCCATCTCGGTTGCCTCGTCGTTCGGATCGCCGACGACCACACCCTGCACGGCCGGCTCCAGCAGCTCCATGAACCGCTCGTAGACGCTCCGTTGGACGAGGATCCGGCTCCGGGCGCAGCAGTCCTGGCCCGCGTTCTCGAAGACGCCGTAGGGGGCGGCGGCGGCCGCGCGTTCGAGGTCGGCGTCCGCGAACACGATGTTGGCGCTCTTGCCGCCGAGTTCGAGGGTGACGCGCTTCACCTGTTCCGCCGCGCCGGCCATGATGCGCTTGCCGACGGCGGTCGACCCGGTGAAGACGACCTTCCGGACGGTCTCGTTCGTGACGAAGCGCTCGCCGACGACCGATCCGCGGCCCGGCAACACCTGGAACAGGCCCTCGGGCAGGCCGGACTCGAGGGCGAGTTCACCGAGGCGGATGCTCGTCAGGGGCGTCCATTCCGCGGGCTTCAGGACCACTGCGTTCCCTGCCGCGAGCGCCGGCGCGAAGCCCCAGGCCGCGATCGTCATCGGGAAGTTCCACGGGGTGATGATGCCGACGACGCCGAGCGGTTCGTGGAAGGTGAGGTCGATGCCGCCGGCGACGGGGATCTGCTGACCGAAGAGCCGTTCGGGTGACGCCGAGTAGTACTCGAGCACGTCGCGGACGTGACCGGCCTCCCACCGCGCCTGGGTGATGGGGTGGCCGGAGTTGACGACCTCGAGGCTGGCGAGGTGCTCGCGGTCGGCGTCGACCGATGCGGCGAACCGGCGGAGCGCCTGGGCGCGGTCGGCGGGGCTGACGGCCGCCCAGGACCGCTGGGCGATAGCGGCGCGGGCGATGGCGGCGTCCGTCTCGGCGAGGTCGAGGTGCTCGACCGTCGTGACGACGTGCTCGTTCGCCGGATTCAGGATCGTGTAGCTCACGGTGTGGTGCTCCTGCTCTCGGTGCCGGGTGTGGTGCTGGTGCTGAGTCCTGCGGTGGTCCCGGCGTCGCGGTGTCGACGCGCGGCGTCCACGAGCCCGGCGAAGAGGCGCCGGTCGGCCGTCTCCTCCTCGGGGTGCCACTGCACGGCGAGACCGAAGGGGACCGTCGGCAGTTCGACCGCCTCGATGACGCCCTCCTCGGTGCGGGCGGTGACGACGAGTCCGTCGGCGACGCGGTCGATCGACTGGTGGTGGTAGACGTGCACGTCGAGCTCGTCGTCGTCCTGCCGGAGCAGCGCGGCCAGCCGTGAGTCGGCGTCGATCGCGACGGTCTTCGGCCCGAAGACTCCCTCGCCGGGCTGGAAGGAGTCGTCGCCGACGAGGTCGGGGAGGTGTTGGATCAGCGTCCCGCCGAGCGCGACGTTCAACAGTTGTGCGCCACGACAGATGCCGAGGAACGGCAGCTCGGCGTCGATCGCCGCCGTGAGCAGCGCCTCCTCCCAGGCGTCCCGATCCGTCCGCGGCCGACCGGTGCGTGGGTGGGCGGCCTGCCCGTACAGGCCGGGGTCGACGTCGGCGCCACCCGAGACGATGAGGCCGTCGAGGCGGGCGAGCACGGAGGCGGCCACCGCTCGGGTGACCGGCTGGGGTGGAAGGAGGACCGCGATCCCGCCCGCATCCGTCACGGCGTCGAGGTACACCTTCGGCAGGAAGGACGCCGGGACGTCCCACACCCCGGTCTGGGCCTGTTCAAGGTAGGTCGTGACACCGATGAGCGGAGCGCTCGAGACGGGCGGGTCGGTCGCCGGGACGTCCGGGTCAGAGGCGTTCAAAGCCGCGCACCCGCTCCCAGTCCGTCACCGCGGCGTCGAAGGCGGCGAGTTCCACCTTCGCGAAGTTCAGGTAGTGGTCGACGACCTCGTCACCGAAGGCCTCGCGGGCGATCGTCGACCGCGAGAAGAGCTCGGCCGCCTCCCGGAGCGAGGTCGGGACGCGGGGCGCACCGCCCGTGTAGGCGTTGCCGCTGGTCGGGTCCTCCAGTTCCAGTTCGTTCTCGATGCCGTGCAGTCCGGCGGCGATGAGGGCGGCGACGGCGAGGTACTGGTTCACGTCGCCACCCGGCACCCGGTTCTCGACGCGCATGCCGAGCCCCCGGCCGACGACCCGGAGCGAGCAGGTGCGGTTGTCGTGTCCCCAGGCGACGGACGTCGGGGCGAAGCTGCCGTCGACGTAGCGCTTGTAGGAGTTGATGTTCGGCGCGAAGAACATCGTCAGCTCGCGCATCGCGGCGAGCTGCCCGGCCAGGAAGTGCCGGAAGAGCTTCGACATGCCGTCGGGCGCGTCGGGGTCCGCGAACACGGCCGAACCGTCTTCGCCGCGGAGGCTGATGTGGATGTGGCAGCTGTTGCCTTCGCGCTCGTCGAACTTCGCCATGAACGTGAGGCTCTTGCCGTGGGCGTCGGCGATCTCCTTCGCCCCGTTCTTGTAGATCGAGTGGTTGTCGCAGGTGACGAGGGCGTGGTCGTAGCGGAACGCGATCTCCTGCTGCCCGAGGTTGCATTCGCCCTTCACGCCCTCGCAGTACATGCCGGCGCCGTCCATGGCGTTGCGGATGTCGCGCAGCAACGGCTCCATGCGGGTCGAGGCGAGGATCGCGTAGTCGATGTTGTAGTCGGTGGCGGGGGTCAGCTTCGTGTAGTCCTTCGCCCAGGCCTCCCGGAAGGTGTCGTCGAAGACGAGGAACTCGAGCTCCGTGCCGACGAACGGGACGAGGCCGCGTTCCGCGAGCCGTTCGAGCTGGGCGATGAGGATCTGACGGGGTGAAGCGACCACCGGGGCGTCGTCGAGCCACTGGAGGTCGGCGGTGACGAGGGCCGTGCCCGGCAGCCAGGGCGCGCGGCGGAGGGTCGAGAAGTCGGGGATCATCGCCATGTCGCCGTAGCCGCGTTCCCAACTCGACATCGCGTAGCCGTCGACCGTGTTCATCTCGACGTCGACCGCGAGCAGGTAGTTGCAACACTCCGCCCCGTGCTCGGCGACGTCCTCGACGAAGAGGCGTGCCGAGACGCGCTTGCCGACGAGTCGGCCCTGCATATCGGTGAACGCGAGGATCACGGTGTCGATCTCGCGCGCGGCGACGGCCGTCGTGAGCTCCTCGAGCGTCAGGTTTCCTGAGCGTGGGTGCATGGCAGCTCCTCGTTGATCGGGGGACCCGTCGTCGGCGTTCTACCTCGATGGAGAACTGAAAGGTCGCGAACCCGACCATTACATCACAACGCCTCCAGCGGATCGATGCATTTGCGAGAGGGATTTCCTCACAAAGGTATGTACACGCGACCATTGCGGGCCCTAGAGTCGGGCCAACCGAATCTGAGGACGTTGTGCGAGCCCGACGAGCGCGCAACCCGAGCGACAGGACGCATCGATGGCTGACGACACGCGCAAGATCTCCGGGGTGACCTACACCGCGGCCGGCGAGGGGTACTTCGAGAAACGCAGCCTGAAGCGGTCGGCCGGGGTGTGGGGCCTCTGGGGCCTCGCGGTCGCCGCGGTCATCTCCGGCGACTTCTCCGGCTGGAACTTCGGCATCGACTTCGCCGGGTTCGGCGGCATGCTCATCGCCTTCGTCATCCTCGTCGCGATGTACTACGGGATGATCTTCTCGATCGGGGAGATGGCCGCGGCGATGCCGCACACCGGTGGGGCCTACTCCTTCGCGAGAGCGGCGATGGGACCGCTGGGCGGGTTCGTGACCGGACTCGCGGAGACCATCGAGTACGTCGCGACCACGGCCGTGATCGTGTACTTCTCGGCCTCCTACGCCGACGCCATCACGAGCGAGCTGCTCGGGTTCTCCATGCCGTCGCCCGTGTGGTGGGCGATCCTGTACGTCGCGTTCATCGCGCTGAACTCCGCCGGTGCGAGCATCTCCTTCCGCTTCGCGATCGTCGTCTCGATCATCTCCATCGGCATCCTGCTCGTCTTCTCCGCGATGGCGATCTTCTCCGGCCAGTTCGCCTGGGCCAACCTGTTCGACATCGTCCCCGACGCGGGCCAGACCGAGTTCCTGCCGCACGGCGTCCTCCCGATCCTGTTCGCGCTGCCCTTCGCGATGTGGTTCTTCCTCGGCATCGAGGAGCTGCCGCTCGCGGCGGAGGAGTCCCACAACCCGGTGCGCGACATCCCGAAGGCCGGGTTCTGGGCTCGTGGCACGCTCATCGTGACCGGCCTCCTCGTCCTCTTCCTCAACACCGGCGTCATCGGTGCCGAGGCGACCGGGACGGCAGGGGAGCCCTTGCTCGACGGCTTCCGGGCGATCGTCGGTGACGGCGCGGCGGCGGTCCTCGCGCTCTTCGCCCTCATCGGGCTCCTCGCCTCGCTGCAGGGCATCATGTTCGCCTACGGTCGCAACATGTACTCGCTGTCCCGCGCCGGGTACTACCCGCGGTTCCTCTCCCTCACCGGCAAGCGGCAGACGCCGTGGGTGGCCCTCGTGGCCGGGGCGATCATCGGGTTCGTCGCGTTGCTCATCGTCGACGCGGCCGGCGGATCGGGCGGCGTCGCCGGGGCGATCGTGCTGAACATCGCGGTCTGGGGCGCGGTGCTCGCGTACCTCATGCAGATGATCGCGTTCCTGCTGCTGCGGAGGAAGTTCCCGAACGCCAAGCGGCCCTACCTGAGCCCGTGGGGTGTCCCGGGGGCGGTCATCGCGGCCGTCATCGCCGCGCTCATCTTCGTGGGCTTCCTGCTCAACCCGACGTTCCTCCCGGCGATCATCGCGATCGTCGTCGTCTACGTCGTCATGCTGGTCGCCTTCGCCCTCTGGGGTCGCCACCGGCTCGTCATGTCACCGGAGGAGGAGTACGCGGTCTCGGGCGGCCTGCACGGCGACCCGGAGACCGAGGGCTACGGCGGCGCGACCGAGGCGGAGCTGCTCGCAGCCGACCGTCCTGAGGACCCGGGCTCCGGCACGGCGCGTTGACCCCCGGACGCAGCCGCCCCGATGCGGGACGGCGGCGGCGTGGCGTCCCGGAGCCCCGGCGAGTCGTACCGACACGCCGGGGCTCTCGCGCGTCGGGGACGCGGACCGCCCCCATCCGGGCGACTGCGGCGATGGGGGTCACAGCTTGTAGACTCTCCGACGTGACGGACGCACGAGCTCAGCTCATTGACCACATCTCGGCGGAAGCCGTGTTCCACGGTGACTTCACCCTGACGAGCGGCAAGAAAGCGACGTACTACGTCGACCTCCGCAAGGTGAGCCTCGACCACCGCGTCGCGCCCCTCATCGGGCAGGTCATGATCGACCTCATCGCCGACGTCCCCGACGTCTTCGCGGTCGGTGGCCTCACCATGGGTGCCGACCCCGTCGCCGCCGCGATCCTGCACCAGGGTGCCGCGCGCGGACTCACCTACGACGCCTTCGTCGTCCGCAAGGAGCCGAAGGACCACGGCCGCGGCAAGCAGGTCGAGGGCCCCGACCTCCAGGGCAAGCGCGTGATCGTGCTCGAGGACACCTCGACCACCGGTGGATCACCGCTCAAGGCGGCCGAAGCACTCGAGAAGGTCGGAGCCGAGGTGGTAGCCGTCGCCGTCGTCGTCGACCGCGCGACCGGCGCCCGCGAGATCATCGAGGCCGCGGGCTACCAGTACCTGGCCGCGATCGGCCTGGAAGACCTGGGACTCGTCTGATGTCCGGCGACGGAACCGGACGCGGCGGGGCCGGGCTGCCGGAGGAACCCGCGGACGGAACCGATTGGCTGCTCTCGCAGCTCGACGCCGACGACACGGAGGCGATCGAGACGCAGCCCGACACCGACGCGGTCGACGAGCACCCCTCGGCAGGCGTCGCTCCGGCGCCCGCTGACGACGATCGGACGCGAGTCCTGCCGGTCGTCGGCGACACCGATGCCCAGGCCGCCGCTGCTTCGTCGGTGGCTGCGCCGGTCCCGGCCGAGCCCCAGTGGTCCGCGCCCTCCGTGCCGGATGCGCCGGCGGCTCAGACGCACGCTGAACCGACGCCTGCTCCGGTCGAACCGCTGCCCGCTCCCGTCGAGCAGACGACCGCTGCCGCCGAGCCGAACCCCGCCGCCTCGGCCACTGCTCCCGGTGAATTCGCGAGCGAGGCCGAACTCCTCGCCTGGTGGCAGAACCAGGTGCCGAACCCGGCCGACGACGCGACACCGGCCTCCGCACCGCCGGCGCCGGATGCACCCAGCGCGGAGCCCGCCGCACCCGCCACGCCTGCAGCCCCGGCCGACCCGATGCCCGAGGAAGCTCCCGTCCGGTCGGAGGGTCTGCGCCACCCGAACGCCCTCGAGCTCCCGGTCGTCCCGCCGACCCCTGCCCCGGCATCGCCGGTGCCGCCCGCTCGCAACGAGCTGACGGTCGACACCGACTCCGTCCTCCAGCACGCGCCCGCCGGCACCTTCCGGCCCGCGCCGACGAACCCGGTCGTCCTGCCACCCGTCGCCGACGAGCCCTGGAGCCTCGGCGGCAGCGACGACATCGACGCCGACCCAGCAGCCCCCGAGGACGTCTCGACGGCCGTCCTGCCCACGGCCCGAGCGCTCGCGGCCGACGACCCGGCGGCCTGGGCCGCGGTCGAGGCCGAGGAGATCGGCGCGACCACCGCCACCTCGTCGCCCGACGATGGCACTCCCGCCGCACCGCTGCCGCCCGCCGCCCCGCCGGTGACGCCGTCGCCCACCGCCGCGGACCGCGATGTGCCGTCCGGCTCCGCGTCGACACCCGACGCCGAGGTGCAGGACGACGATCTGCCGGAGGGCTCCTGGAGCCTTTCCGAGACGTTCGGCGACGACGTCCTCGGCGGAGAGACCGTCGAGGTCCGTGACACGACGATCGACGCTTCGACGCCCCTCGCCGCACGCCCCGACGAGGCCACGGCCGATGAACCGGCTGCCGACGAGCCAGCTACCGACGACGTCTGGACAGCCGAGCCGGCGCCTGCCGAGTCCGCAACACCGCGGACGGATCCGCTGGCCTGGTTGACGGAACCGTTCGGTGAGACGTTCGGCGCCGCGCCCGCGGCACCGGAGGAGCAGCCGTCTCAGGTGGAACCGGTCGACGAAGCGCCCCAGCCGCTCGACACCGCAGACGAGTCCGTCGTCGGCACCATCACCGAGGAGGCGACGTCCCCGTCCTCGAGCGAGTCGGTCCAGCCGACCGCCGATTCGGATCCCGAGCCCGCGTCCGACGGCGTCGTCGCCTCCGAGCCGATCACCCCCGCGGCACCGTTCCGCTGGGACACGGTCGCAGCGGCGTCGCCCGCGAGCGCTGCGGAGCCGACCTCGCCCGCCGAGGTCCCGTGGCCCGAGACGGTCCCCGACGTCGACGCCGAACCGCTCGATGAGACGCGGCCGTTCGACAGCCTCGGCGGCCCGGGCTTCTCGGCCCTCGCGGGTGCCGCAGCCGCAGCAGCAGCCGTTCCTCCGGCGCCGACACCCGACCCCGATGCCGAGTCCGGCCGTGACGATGCGCCGGCCGACGACGACGCGACCGACACCGCCGACGTCCCCCCGGCCTTCGGCCCGCCGACCCCGAAGGCCGAGCGTTCCATCACGGAGCTCATCTCCCTCGACGGCGTGCAACCCGAGCCCACGGTCAGCCCCTTCGGCACCGCACCGTTCGTGTGGGACCTCGCTCCGAACGACGCCCTCGACCCGCTCGTGCACGCGGCTCCCACGACCCAGCCCATCCCGGTCCCGCCGGTGGAGTGGGAGGGCGCCGAGTCGTCAGCCGTGAGTGCGGAGTCCCCGTCGGAACTCGCGCTCGAGGGCGAGGTGCCCGATGCCGCGTTCATCGCCGGCGACGTCCAACCCTTCGCTCCGGGCCTCGCCGCCGTCACGCTCGGTCGCCCGCTCGTCGACGGACCCGGTGACGAGTTCGCCAGCTGGACCGACGACGCGACCGAGACCGACGGCTCCGCGCCGGACGCCGCACCGATCGTCCCCGCCGCGAACGACACGGTCGACCTCTTCCCGACGCTGTCGCTCGGTGGGTTCGACGCAGCCGTGGCGGCCGGTGGCCTCGCCGCCGCAGGGGCCGCAACCGCTGCCGGTGCCGCTTCCGGCCTCGGCTCGGACGACGACACCGTCGTCACGGAGACCTCGGCCGACCGCGCCGCCGATTCCGCTCCCGAGACGGCACCGACCCCGGTCATCGGGACCCCAGCTTCCGAGACCCCGGCGTTCGCCGTCGACCCGGAGGAGCTCGACGACGAGTTCGACGAGGAGATCGTCGAGTTCGACGCCGTCCCACTCGCTGCGGCGGGCGTCACACCGCTTCCGTCGTTCGTGCCGGACGGGGCCGTCGCCGACGGTGCGACCGATCCCACCACGGGTGCCGCCGCGTCGGATCCCGCGGTCGCTGACCAGGACTCGATCGACCCTGAGCCGGTCGGCGAGCCCGAGCCGGTCAGCGAGGAGCTGCGGCTCGAGTCGCTGTTCGACCTCGGACCGGAGACGGATGCGGTCCAGGTCGCCTCGGTCGAAGGCGCCGCGACCGACGGTGAGCCGGCTGCCACGCCGCTCGCCGACACCGAGCAGGCCGAGGACTCCGCCACGGTCGCCCCTGCCGATCCGTCCGATCAGCCCGACGCCACCACCACCGCCACGGCGGAGGCGGCCTCAGCACGGTCGCTCGCCGACGCCTTCGCCGCCGAGGGCGGCTGGTCGCTCCAGGCCGACGCGATCGCCGACCCCGATCTCCCGCTCGCCCCCGTCCCGGGCCTCGTCGCCGCCGACGGCACCGATGTCGGCGGCACGGATCCCGACGACGACACCGGCGGGTCCCGGCGGAACGGCGCCCACGCCGCCGGAGACGACGACAGCGCTCCACACACCTCCCAGGCGGCCGAGCCGGATGTCGCCTCGGACACCGCGCCCACACCGGTGACCCCCGCCTCGGTGTCCGTCTTCGGCGCACACGCCGCGGCAGTCCCCTCGCAGGGGCCGATCGCGAACGTGCCGCAGACGGCGCCGGCCGCGCTCCCGGGCGAGACGGTCGCGTTCCCGGAACTCGACGGCGCGAGCGCGCTCACGACCCCGGCCGCGGCTGCGGGTATCGTCGGCGCCACCTTGCCACCGCAGGCCACGCAGTCCGCGCCGGACCGCGATCTCCCCGAATACCGCGGAGAACACGCGGATCAGGGCATCCCGAAGGCGCTGCTCTGGGCGGTCGTCGGCCTGGGGGCCGCGGTCCTGCTCCTGCTCGCGTTCTACTTCGGAACGCTCGTCGGTGCCGCGAACGCGGCCGGTGCGGCTGCGGACGCCACGATGCCGAGCGTGTCCGCAGGATGGTCGACGGCCGGAGCCCCGGACACCCTTTGACGACGCACCCGACGTCGTCGCGGGTCAGGCGACGTCGATGACGGTCACACCCGTCGAGCGGTCTCCGGATGCCAGGGCGACGAGTGCCGCCGGCGCCTCGTCGAGACCGATGCGGTGTTCGATGAGATCCTGCGGACGCAGCGCACCGCTCGAGACGAGCTCGAGCAGCTCCGAGTAGTCGGACGCCGGCATGCCGTGGCTGCCGTGCAGTGACAGCTCCTGCGAGATGATGCGCGGCAGCGGGAGGGTCGGTTCGCTCGAGAACAGGCCGATCTGCACCTGACGGCCCATCGGTGCCAGCGCCAGGAGGCTGAGGCGCATCGTGGACTCACGCCCGAGGGCTTCGACCGACACCTGCACGCCCGCCGGTGCGGCTTCGGCGATGCGCGCGAGGACGGCGGCCTCGTCGAGACCGCTCGAGTCGATCGTGTGCGTGACGCCGATCGACGCCGCGCGCGCCAGGGCCGAGGCGTCGATGTCGACGGCGATGACCTCGGCACCGAGCGCGACGCCGATCATGGCGGCGCTCAGCCCCACGCCGCCGCAGCCGACGACGAGCAGGCGCTCCCCGCTGCGGAGCCCGGCGCGGTGGACGAGCCCGCGGAAGGCCGTCGCGAACCGGCACCCGAGGAGGGCGGCGGCACCGGCGTCGAGGGACTCCGGCACCGGGATGAGGTTCACGTCGGCGTCGTGCAGGGCGACGAGCTCGGCGTAGGAACCCCAGTGGGTGAAGCCCGGCTGCGTCTGGTTCGGGCAGACCTGCCCGTTCCCGGCGAGGCACTGGGCGCAGCGTCCGCACGCGCACACGAAGGGCACCGTGACGCGGTCACCCACGCGGAACCGCTCGACGGCGGGGCCGACCGCATGGATACGCCCGACGAGTTCGTGGCCGGGCACGTGGGGGAGGGCGATGCCGTCGTCGTGCCCGAGCCAGCCGTGCGCATCGCTCCGGCAGAGACCCGTGGTCTCCACGCGCACGACGACGCCGGCGTCGGACGGCACCGGATCCGGCACGTCGCGGACCTCGGGCTCGGCGGTGAACTGGTCGTAGACGACGGCGCGCATGGAAGTCCTCGGTGCGTGGCGGGGCGGGAACGGAACGGTGGGGATGATGGTGGCCGAACGGCCTAGATCTCGACCTCGACGGGCTCCGTCACGAGGTCGATGACGCCGCTCAGGATCTCGTTCGGACGGAACGGGTAGCGGTTGATCTCGGCCTCGTCACTGATGCCCGTGAGCACGAGGATCGTGTGGAGACCGGCCTCGATGCCCGCGACGATGTCGGTGTCCATGCGGTCGCCGATCATGCCGGTGTTCTCCGAGTGCGCGCCGATCTTGTTGAGCGCCGATCGGAACATCATCGGGTTCGGCTTTCCGACGACGTAGGGCTCCATGCCGGTGGCCTTCGTGATGAGCGCCGCGATGGCACCGGTCGCCGGAAGCGGACCGTCCTTGCTCGGTCCGGTCGCGTCCGGGTTCGTCACGATGAAGCGCGCGCCGCCGGCGATGAGGCGGATCGCCTTGGTGATGGCCTCGAACGAGTAGTTGCGGGTCTCGCCGACGACCACGTAGTCGGGGTTCGTCTCCGTCATGGTGAAGCCGGCCTCGTGGATGGCCGTGGTGATCCCGGCCTCCCCGATGACGAACGCCGAGCCGCCCGGCTCCTGCTCGGCCAGGAAGGCGGCCGTCGCGAGCGCGGAGGTCCAGATGAACTCCTCGGGCACGTCGAGCCCAGAGGCGCGCAGCCGGGCGCTCAGGTCGCGCGGGGTGAAGATCGAGTTGTTGGTGAGCACCAGGAAGGGCGTCCGCTGGTCCTGCCACTGCTGCAGAAGCGCGGCGGCACCCGGGAGGGCGTGGTTCTCATGGACCAGCACGCCGTCCATGTCGGTGAGCCAGCATTCGACCTCGTCGCGTCGTGACATGCGTTCCTCCAGGTGCTCCGTGCGGGCTGCGCGAGCGCTGCGCCGCGGGGGTGGCGCGGCGTCGGGCCCGGACCTCCAGTGTGGCACGGCGCGGGTAGGGTTGGCTGGTGCCAGAGACCCCGCTCCACCCGGACGACCCGGTCGCCGGCCCCGATCAGGCCGAGAGCCCGACGGCCGGCGTCGGTCCATGGCAGGGGGAGTGGCCGGACGACCCCTGGTACGACCCCGAGCTGCTGCGCGAGGGCGACACCCGGAACGTCGTCGACCGCTACCGCTACTGGTCGATGGAGGCCATCGTCGCCGACATCGACGACCACCGCCATCCGTTCCACGTCGCCATCGAGAACTGGCAGCACGACATGAACATCGGGTCGATCGTGCGCACCGCCAACGCGTTCGCGGCCGACACCGTCCACATCGTCGGCCGCCGTCGGTGGAACAAGCGCGGAGCCATGGTGACCGATCGCTACCAGCACGTCGAGCACCACGTCGACGTCGCGGCGCTCGTCGCCTGGGCGTCGGCGGCCGAGCTGCCGATCATCGCGATCGACAACGTGCCGGGGTCGGTCCCGATCGAGACGTTCCGCCTTCCCGAGCGGTGCCTCCTGCTCTTCGGACAGGAGGGGCCTGGGCTCTCACCGGAGGCGCTCGCCGCTGCCGACGCGGTGCTCGAGATCACCCAGTTCGGGTCGACGAGATCGATCAACGCCTCCGCGGCGGCAGCCGTCGCGATGCACGCCTGGGTCATGCAACACGTCTCCTTCGACGCGTCCTGATCGGGTTGGCCCCCGTCCGCGGGTGGTTTCGAACGGCACCCGTGTCCGTACCTCAGGAACACCTCAAGATTGCCTCAATTGCCCCCGAGGTCCCCCAAAGTGCCGACACCCCCCGGCATACTGTCTAGCGGAGCAACACTCCACCGCTGAACCCGAATCCCTCCGGCACCCGAAGCCACCGAGGGCCACCGCACGGACCCGAATCCGTGCGGTGCGAATCGGCGGTCACCCGAAGGATGAATCGAAGATGAAGCACCGCTCTGCCCTGGGAGTCTCGCCCGAACGAGGAACCCACCCGTCCAAGGTCCGTGGCGTCGCCGCGCTCGCCGTCCCCGCCGCCCTCGCGGTCGCCCTCATCGTCGGTGTCGCCGCGCCGGCTCAGGCCGAGGCCCGGGTCGACGAGGCGTCGAGCTCGATCAGTGCGACGCAGACCGGCTCGAGCGAGCTCATCGCTCCGGCCGGTGCGTTGTTCGCCTCGCTCCTCATCTGGGGGGCCGGAGCCGCCTTCGCGACGCGTCGTCGGATGCTCGCCGAACAGCGTGAGGAGGCGTCGCTGCTCTCCCGCTGAGCAGCGCGCTGCACCCGCAGCTGATCGCCGTGGCCCGAACCACGACGCTCAGCTGCTCCAGACGGAACGCGCCCGTTCCGTCGCACCGGTGGCCGCCGGGAGTCCCCCCACTCCCGGCGGCCTCCGGTGTTTCCGGGATGTGTCGGCGGGGTCTTCGCCCCGGACGAACGCCGGTCCTTCCGGTGGCTCGACGACCGTTCCGAGAATCTGCCGCGTTCCGCGTCATGATCGCGCCTCCGGTCGATCACTCAAGGGAGTGCAACGCTGTCGGGCGGACCCGAACCCGGATCGACGCGGCGCTCAGACGCCGACGTCGAACGATGCCCGACCCGAATGGGCGTCGCACGCAGCAGGCCGACCACACGCGCCGGAGCGTCGTCCGACCCGAGGACGACGCTCCTGCGGGCTCCTGCGCGCTCGATGGCTGCCTAGCCGATGAGGCTCGGCCGGAGGTCGCGGAGCGTCCTGGCGTGCGTCATCCGCGTCACGCCGATCGCCGAGAGGCTCAGTGCGATCGCCAGCCAGGCCAGCAGGACCCCGGCGTCCTGCAGGGCGGCGTCCATCCGTCCCCCGTACATCAACTGGCGCATGCCGTCGACGGCGTAGGACATCGGGAGCACGTGGTGCAGTGCGGCCAGCGGCGCCGGGAGTGTCTGCCACGGGAACGTGCCTCCGGCCGTGACGAGCTGGGCGACCATGAGCACGAGGCCGAGGAACTGCCCGACGCTGCCGAACCACACGTTGAGCGTCAGGATGATCGCCGCGAAGGTGAGGGACGCGAGCGCCATCATCCCGTAGGTCGCGAGCGGGTTGTGGACCTCGAAGTGCAGGGCGCCGGCGAGGATCCCGAACAGCGCGACCATCTGGATCGTGCCGAGGAGGCCGGGCGTGAGCCAGCCGGCGACGGTCACCTTGATGGGGCTGTGGAGCGCCGTGATCGCCCGCCGCGAGACCGGCTTGACGATGAGGAAGAGCGCGTAGATGCCGATCCAGGCGGCGAGGCTGACGAAGAACGGCGCGAGTCCCGCTCCGTAGGTGCCCGCGCTCGTCACCGAGGAGTTGGTCAGCTTGACCGGGTCGGCGATCGTCTTGGCCTGGAGTTCGCGGGAGTCCGCGGTGGTCGCGGGGATGGCGTCCGCGCCGGACTGCAGACCGTCGCGGAGGGTGACGATGCCGTCACGGAGGGTGCCGAGGCCCGTCTGCAGGGTCGCGAGGCCGGTCTGCAGCGACGCCGCACCGTCGGCGGCCTGCTGCGTCCCCGAGGCGAGCGCTGGCATCGCGTCACTCAGCGTCCGCGCGCCTCCGGCGACCTGCTGGGCGCCGCTGTTGAGCTGGTCGACCTGCGAGACGACGGTCTGGACGCGCTCGTTCGCCGTCGTGGCGTCGGCTGCCACCGGATCGAGGAGCGCCAGCACCTGGGCGATCTGCTCGGGGGTGAAGCCGTTCTCCGCGAGCGTCTGTGAGATCTGGGCGCGGGCCGTGGGGATCGAGTCGACGAGTCGCTGGGCGGCTGCTCCGACCTCGTCACCCTTGCCGGCGAGCGTCGACGTCCCGGACGCCACCTGCTCGGCACCCGAGGCCAGTTGATCGGTCTGCGAGGGCAGACTGGCCGTCCCCGCGGCGATCTGGGCCGTGCCGGACGCGAGGGTCGCCGCGCCCGCCTGGGCGGTCCCGGCGCCGTCGAAGGCCTGCTGTGCGCCGTCGGCCAGTTGCGTGGCGCCCGAGGTGGCGTCGACGAGCTTCGTCTTGATCGTGTCGAGAGCGATGAGGAACCGGCCGGCGGCCTGACGGTTGACCGTCTGCACGATGGTCGCCTTGATCTGCTTGACGGCCTGCTCGCCGATCGTCGTCGCCAGATAGCTGTTGGCGTCGTTGGTCGTGAGCTGCACCGTCGCCTGCTGCGGGGCGTCGCCCGACGCGGAGGTGAGCGAGGTCGAGAAGTCGGCGGGGATCGTGACGCTGAAGTCGAAGGTCCCGTCGTTCACGCCCCGGGCGGCGTCGGCCGCGCTGACCTCGTGCCAGGCGAACGAGCCGTCCTCGATGAGCTGGTCGGCGATGTCGTCGCCGTAGTTCTCCGTCTCGCCGGTCGCATCGCCGGTGGTGTCGTCGGTCGCCGGCGCACCGGTGTCCTCGACGACGAGGGCGACGGGCACCTGGTCGAGCTTGGCGTACGGGTCCTGGTTCGCCCAGAGGTACAGGCCGCCGTAAAGCAGCGGGACGCACATGAGGGCGACGAGGGCGAGTCGCGACATGGGCGTGGCCCACAGGCGGGACAGTTCGGCGCGGATCATCGCGAAGATCTTCACAGGAGGTCCTTCTGGGGACGGGTGGTGCGGGATGAGGTGGTGGCTGGACGGTGGTGGTGCACGGTGTGCGTCACGACCAGTCCTGCTGGAAGAGGGGGACGAGTTCGTCCGTGGCGTTCTCGGACACCGGGGCGTCCGCGGTGGCGTTGATGGCTGTCGCCGAAGCGTCGCCGGCGATCACGAGGACGCCGTAACCGCGGGCGGCGAGCTTGCGGGCGAGGTTCCACCACTCGAGCGGGTCGCCGCCGTGGCGGTCGGGGGAGACGAGGACGAGTGCGGTGACGTCCTCCCGGAGGACCGCTAGCTCGGTGAGGAGCCGCACGCGGTCGGTCGGCGCGACGGTCGAGATCGGCTGCTTCGCGAGGTGTGCGAGGTCGAGCGACTCGAGGAACCGCGCGACGGCGAAGGGGTGGCTCGCCCGGCCGGCGAACATGAGCTCCTCGGCGACGACGCCGGAGACCGCGACGCCGCTGGCCGGTTCGGAGACGTCGGGCGCGTCGATGAGGGCGATCACGCGGCGCATCGTCTTGCGGTCGGTCGCTCCGTCGACGAGGACGGTCCCGGTGTCGGGCTTCATCCGGCCGGAGGCGATGAGGCCGAGGACGGTCGGCCGCTGCTCGGTCTCGGCGCGGGCGAAGGTCGCCTCGCCCGTCCGGAAGGAGAGGGAGGTCGGCTCGAGGACGATGCCGCCCTTGCCCTTGGAGACGCCGTCGAGTTCAACGCGCATGGGAGGACTCCTCGTTCGTGGCGGTGCCGGCGGTGTGCCGGTGGGTGTCTGCGTGTCCGGTGTCGGCGCGGTCGGCGACCGCCGTGGCGTCCTGCCACGACAGACCGACAGCCCCGAGGGTGGCGAGCATGACGAGGCGGCGGCCGGCGCTCGTCGAGAGGCCGGACCGGGTCGCCTCTTCGAGCACCCCGACGGCCGTGCTCTCGACGAGTCGGGCGAGGACGCCGGCGTCGATGTCGGGGCGGATGGAACCGTCCGCGACACCGGCCTCGACGGTGCGGAGGAGGAGGGTCCGAACGGGTTCGAGGGCTGCCGCCGTGACGGCCCGGAGCGGTCCGCGGACGGCGAGCGGCGCCATGATGCGGACGTGGTCCACCTGGGCCCAGAGGACGTCACCGATGAGCGCGATGGTGGTGAGCGGGTCCTCGCCTCGGACGGCCGTGATCGACGCGGCGACGCGCTCGGCCCCAGCCACGACGACGGCGTTCACGAGCTCGTCGCGCGTGGCGAAGTGTCCGTACACCGAACGGCGGGTGAGGCCGGCGGCCGCCGCGATGGTCTCGAGGCTGGCGTCGGGGTCGCTGCGGAGCGCCAGGCGGGCGGCTTCGAGCAGCGCGAGGCGGTTCTCGGCGGCGTCGCGACGAGGGGCGCGCGACCCGCTCGCAGGCGCTTGGGTGGTGGTCATGCCAGCGATCGTACTATCTTGCACAGCTGTGTGCAATATCGATGTCGGAGGATGCGGCGAGCTCTCAGCGAGGGCTGACAGCTTCCTCCCACGCCGGGCTCCGGGAACGGAGCTATGGTTGAACGATGACCGGTGAGAATCTGATGGCAACCCCTCCGACACTGCTGCCGGACGACAGCGCCACCGATGCCGAGTTCCACGCGGCCGTCGGTTCGATCGAGGCGCTGGCGGACCTCCTCGCGGCCCACCCCCGCTCCTCGCTCGGCTGGGCGCTCCTCGCCGACGCCGTCCACGACCCGCAGTCGCCGATCCCCGGCTACGCGGCCGCGCGGGTCGGGTACCACCGCGGCCTGGACTCGCTCCGTGCCGCCGGCTGGCGCGGTCAGGGCCCGATCCCGTGGTCGCACGCGCCGAACCGCGGGGTGTTGCGCTCGCTCTACGCGCTCCGCCGCTCCGCGAAGGCGATCGGCGAGACCGAAGAGGTCGAGCGTCTCGACACCTTCCTGCGCGAGGCCGACCCCACGGCGTCGGAGGAGATCGAGTACCTCGTCGCGGCGGCGGCCCCGCCGACCTCCGCGATCGTCATCCTCGGCTCCGACTGACCCCTTCCCCGGTCCCTGAGCTTGTCGAAGGGCAGGCCGCGTCCCCGGTCCCTGAGCTTGTCGAAGGGCCTACAGGCCGAGCGACTCCAGGTACGCCGCCGTGTCCTGCCAGCCGTGCACGGCCACCGACGGCACCCCGAGCGCGAGGACCGGGTAGTCGTTGCCGCCCTCGTCGAGACGGTCGCCGACGAAGACCATCTCATCCAGCGGGATGCCCGTGTGCTCGGCGAGCCGCGTCATGCCGAACGCCTTGTCGACGCCCGCCATGGTGATGTCGACGGAGGTCGAGCCGCCGGAGCGGACCTCGAGGTCGGGGAGCAAGGCCTGCACGGCGGCGCGCAGCGACTCCTTCTTCGCGCCGTCGGGGTCCCAGGCGGTCTTCTCGGCGACCGGCGCTGCCTGCCCGAGGGCGGAGAAGGTGATCTGCGAGCCGCGGTCCTCGAGGATCGGTCCCCAGGTATCGTCGGCCCAGAGGCCGAGTCGCTTGGCCTCGGTCTCGAGCGCGCCCATGGCGCGGGCCTTCTGGTCGTCGGTGAGGTCGTGCTTGTAGACGGTGACCCACGCGGTGCCGTCGAAGCGGTCGTACCGGGTGCCGCAGGTGGGCATGAGGTGCAGTCGGCCGAGGGCCTCGGGCGACGCGGCTCCGAGCCGGTCGAGCACCTGGTTCTGGAACTGCACGATCTGGCCGCCCGAGATGATGCACACCGAGGTGCGTTCGAGGAGCGCGACGAACAGTTCGGCCATGCGAGGGTCGAGCGCGGACTTCGACGGGGCGAGGGTGTCGTCGAGGTCGAAGGCGACGAGGCGCGGCAGGGAGGTCATGGGTTCCGTTCGGTCGGTCGAGAGGACGGTCGTCGAGGGCCATCGGCAGGCAGGACGGCCGCCCGAGGCCTGAACATCCCCTCATGGTATCGAGCGCAGCCCGGGACTCGGTGCCCGTGACCCTCCTCCGGTACGATGGAGGGGTGCGTGCACGAGACGCCCGCCCGCAGAGGGTGGGCGTCCGGCCTGTCAGGGCGTGGTTCCCCAGCGGATCCGCCGGGCACACGAGAATCCGGAAGGGGCGGCATCCAGATGCCAGCAATCGTGATCGTCGGCGCCCAGTGGGGCGACGAAGGCAAGGGGAAGGCCACCGACCTGCTCGGTGACCGCATCGACTACGTCGTGAAGTTCAACGGCGGCAACAACGCGGGGCACACGGTCGTCATCGGTGACGAGAAGTACGCGCTCCACCTCCTGCCGTCCGGCATCCTGACGAGCGGCGTCGTCCCCGTCATCTCCAACGGTGTCGTCATCGACATCGAGGTGCTGTTCCACGAGCTCGAGGCACTCCAGGCCCGCGGCATCGACGTCTCGCGCCTCCTCGTGAGCGCCAACGCGCACGTCATCACCCAGTACCACCGCACCATCGACAAGGTGACGGAGCGCTTCCTCGGCAAGCGTCAGATCGGCACCACCGGCCGTGGCATCGGCCCGGCCTACGCCGACAAGATCAACCGCGTCGGCATCCGCATCCAGGACCTCTTCGACGAGAACATCCTGCGCCAGAAGGTCGAGGGCGCCCTCGACCAGAAGAACCACCTGCTGGTCAAGGTCTTCAACCGCCGCGCCATCACGGTCGACGAGATCGTGGCCGACCTCCTCGCCTACGCCGAGCGACTCCGCCCGATGGTGGCGGACACCGCGCTCGTCCTGAACGAGGCGCTCGACGACGGCAAGATCGTCCTCTTCGAGGGTGGGCAGGCCACGATGCTCGACGTCGACCACGGCACCTACCCCTTCGTCACCTCCTCCAACGCGACCTCGGGTGGTGCGGCCACCGGCTCCGGTGTCGCCCCGAACCGCCTCGACCGCGTCATCGGCATCGTCAAGGCCTACACGACCCGCGTCGGCGCCGGCCCGTTCCCGACCGAGCTGTTCGACGAGTCCGGCGACTACCTCCGCTCGAAGGGCTTCGAGTTCGGCACGACGACCGGCCGCCCGCGCCGTGTCGGCTGGTACGACGCCCCGATCGCCCGGTACGCGGCGCGCATCAACGGTGTCACCGACTTCGTCCTGACGAAGCTCGACATCCTCGACGACCTCGCCACCATCCCGGTGTGCGTCGCCTACGAGGTCGACGGCGTCCGGGTCGACGAGGTGCCGGTCTCGCAGACCGACTTCCACCACGCCGTCCCGATCTACGAGGAGTTCCCCGGCTGGCAGGAGGACATCACCGGTGTCCGCCGCTTCGAGGACCTGCCGAAGAACGCCCAGGACTACGTGCTGGCGCTCGAGGCGATGAGCGGTTCGCGCATCTCCGCGATCGGTGTGGGTCCCGGCCGCGACGCGATCGTCGTGCGTCACGACCTCGTCGACTGACCCGAGCAGCGAACGACGAGCGTCGAACGCGCCATGGTGGACGAATCCAGTCAGCCGTCCCTGCCCGGGCTGCCACCGGTCGAGGAGCTCACGAGCGGTGAGGTCAGGCCTCGCCCGGCGGTGCGTGCCCAGCGCGACACCGGAGCGCTCGACCCACGGGTCCGGCGCGCCCTGGCGACGCTCGACGACGATCCCGACCTCTCGCTCGTCACCCTCGCGAACGCGCTCGGCATCACCCGCGCGACGCTCATCCGGATCGTGCGTGAGGCGATCGGCATGACCCCGAAGGAGTACGCGGCAGGCGTCCGTGCCCGCCGCGCCTCCTGAGCGGGCGCCGATGTCAGACGGCGCAGGTGGGAGACTGTGGGGGTGAGCGACGACAACCCCTACCTCCTGCTCGGTTCCTATACCTCGGAGGCCGACGGCACCGGTGCCGGCATCAGCCTGCTGCGCCAGGACGAGGCGGGCACCCTCCGCCTCGTGCAGTCGTCGGAGGCGCAGTCGCCGTCCTTCCTCACCCTGCACCCGACGCTGCCGATCGTCTACGCCGCGAGCGAGTCGACCGGGGCCGTCGAAGCGTTCAAGCGCTCCGGCGAGTTCGGGCTCGCGCCGTTCGGCAAGCCCATCGAAGCCGGCGACTCGGTGTGCCACGTCGCGACGGTCCCCGGTGCCGACGTCCTCATCGCGAGTTGCTACGGCGACGGTCGGGTCGTGACCGTCCCGCTCGCGGAGAACGCGGCGTTCGCCGGCGACCCGCGTCTCGGCGAGGCGTCCGTCGACCCCTGGGTGTCGCCCACCGCGCTCGCTGCGGAGTCCGCGGACGCGGGCGAGGACGCGCTCACGCTGCTCGCGCTGGAGGCCGCTGTCGGCGAGGCCCTGCCGTCCCGACCGTCGCGCGCGCACGCCTCGGCGCTCCTCCCGGACGGCCGCATCGCGACCACCGACCTCGGCCACGACACGGTCCGCATCTGGCAGCTCCGTGGGTCGCGGTTGGTGCTCGACCACACCGTCGTGTTCCCGCGCGGCACGGGTCCGCGACACCTCGTCGTCCACCCGAGCGGGCACCTCCACGTCATCACCGAGTACTCGGTCGAGGTCTTCACGCTCGGTGTCGACGGCACCGACGGGCACTGGCACATCCTCGCGGCGACCGTCGCCACCTCGGAGGGCGTGTCCGAGGGCGACACGGGTGCCGAGATCAGCCTCGCCGCCTCGCGGGAGCAGCTGCACGTCGGCGTCCGCGGGAGCGACCGCATCGCCACCTTGCGCGTCACCGGCGACGGTTCGCGGGTCGAGGCCGTGGCCGACGTCGAGTGCGGTGGGACGATGCCGCGCCACCACCGGGAGTCGGGTCGCTTCCTGCACGTCGCGAACCAGCTGTCGAACTCCATTGCGAGCTTCCGGCTCGACGAGCGCACGGGGGTCCCGACGACGCTCCTCGGGACGCTCGACGCCGGTTCGCCCACCTGCCTCATCCTCGCCTGACCGCGAGACCGGTCCGCGCGCGACGCCCGTCACCGGATACGGTGGAACGGTGACCGCACGACGCCCTGAGCCCCGCCCCATCGACGGCCGGACCATCCGCCTCGAACCGCTTGAACGCGCGCACTATCCGGAGCTGTTCACGGCGATCGCACACCCGGAGGTCTTCGCCGGTGGCTACGGCGGCGGGCCTGCGGGGTTGCCGACGACGCAGGCCGAGTTCGACGCCTTCGCGGACGGCTACTTCACGACCGGCGTGCGCAACACCTACGTCATCCGTCTCGTCGGCGGCGAGCACGACGGGCTCCTCGTCGGCACGTCCACGCTCGGCGACTTCGACGAGCCGGGGGAGGCCGCCCACCTCGGTTGGACGGCGTACGACCCGCGCGTCTGGGGCACCGCCGTCAACGCCGAGACGAAGCTGCTGCTCCTCGGGCTCGCGTTCGACGCGGGCTTCGGCCGGGTGAAGATCCAGGCCGACGAGCGCAACGAGCGCTCGCGCACGGCGATCCTGCGCCTCGGGGCCACGTTCGAGGGGCTCATCCGCCGCGACAAGCAGCGGGCCGACGGCACGTGGCGGACCACCGCGCTGTTCTCCGTGATCGCCGAGGAGTGGCCGGAGGTCCGGTCCGGTCTCGAGGAGCGCCTCGCCAGGAGCCCCGGCCCAGTCGCCCTCCGCGGCTGACGCGGCCCCGGAGCCCCCACCCCCGCCCGGTCCCTCACCCCCCCCCGGTCCCTGAGCTTGTCGAAGGGCGGTCCTCCCGGTGGCGCCCCTGCCCTTCGACAGGCTCAGGGACCGGAGGTGGGCCTGGGCGATGGCGACGGGCACTGTTCACCTGCGCGACACCGGCAGGCCCCGATCGCGCTACGTCGCGACCCTAGCTTGTCCTCCAGACGACGGACGCGGTATCCGACGGCCCGACAGCACGGGCGGCCGCCGACGTCACTGGAGGAACCGTGAACACCAGGCGTATGACCGCCCTCGCCATCGTCGCGCTCGCAGCGACCGCGCTCACCGCATGCTCCGCCGGAGCGGACACCGGAGCCGGCTCCGACGTCGACGCCAAGACGGCGACCTCCGCCGAGGACTTCGGCGGGATGGACGCGCTCGTCGAGGCGGCGAAGGCCGAGGGCCAGCTGAACGTCATCGCCCTCCCCGACACCTGGGCGAACTACGGGAAGATCATCTCCGCGTTCGAGGACAAGTACGACATCACGGTCAACTCGGCCGACCCCGACGTCTCGAGCGCCGAGGAGATCACGGCCGCGAAGAACCAGCAGGGCCAGGACACCGCTCCCGACGTCTTCGACCTCGGCTCCGCCGTCGCCCTCGACAACCTCGACCAGTTCGCGCCGTACCAGGTCGCCAACTGGGACGACATCCCGGAGGGCTCGAAGGAGAAGACCGGCCTGTGGGTGTACGACTACACCGGCCTCGTCTCCATCGGCTACGACGCGGACGCCGTCCCCGCACCGAAGTCGCTCGACGACCTCCTCGGCTCCGAGTTCGCGGGCAAGGTCGCGCTGAACGGCGACCCGACCCAGGCCGGTGCCGCCGCGGCCGGCGTCTACCTCGCCGCCCTGCAGTCCGGTGGTTCGGCCGACGACATCCAGCCCGGTGTCGACTTCTTCCAGAAGCTCAACCAGGCGGGCAACTTCCTGCCCCTCGACCCGACCCCGGCGACGATCGCCTCGGGTGAGACCCCCGTCGTGATCGACTGGAGCTACAACAACCTCGCCGCGGCGACCGAGAACGAGGGTCAGCGCAACTGGAAGACCACCGTCCTCCCGGGTTCGGCCGTCGGCAGCTACTACAACCAGGCCATCAACGTGGACGCGCCGCACCCCGCGGCCGCGCGACTCTGGCAGGAGTTCATCTTCAGCCCCGAGGCGCAGAACCTGTACCTCGCCGCCGGCGCGTACCCCTCGACCCTCGCCGCGATGGTCGAGGCCGACACCGTCGACCAGAAGGCCCTCGACGCCGTGGGCGAGATGCCCGCCGACCTCGTGCAGTTCACGCCCGAGCAGACCGAGCAGGCCACCTCGCTGCTCGCCGAGAAGTGGGCGGCAGCGATCTCCTGATGACCACCTCCGCCACCCGGCGGAGTGAGGCGGGGTCGGCACACGCCGGCCCCGCCGTCTCGCTCCCGCCGACCGACGCATCCGACGCCTCGGCCGAACCCGCTGCGGCGCGCCCCCGCCGCCGTCCGCGCTGGGCGCTCCTCGGCCTGACGCCGTTCGCGCTGTACGCCCTGCTCTTCCTCGCGGTCCCGACGTTCCTCGCCCTCGCCACCGGCTTCTTCGACGGCGACGGCGCGTTCACGCTCGACAACCTCACGGCGCTCACCGAACCGGCGGTCCTCGGGGCCTTCGCCAGCTCCTTCTGGGTCTCCGCCGTCACTGCGGTCGCCGGAGCCGTCGCCGGAGCCCTCGTCTGCTACGCGCTCCTCGCGGTCCGGCCCGACGGACTCATCCGCACCTTCGTCGATGCGGCTTCGAGCGTCCTCGCCCAGTTCGGTGGCGTCATGCTCGCCTTCGCCTTCATCGCGACCATCGGCATCCAGGGCCTCGTCACCGTGTTCCTCAAGGACCGCCTCGGGGTCGACCTCTTCGCCGACGGCGTGTGGCTCTACCAGGTCCCAGGCCTGCTCCTGCCGTACCTGTACTTCCAGGTGCCGCTCATGGTCATCACCTTCATGCCGGCGATGGAGGGGTTGAAGCGGACCTGGTCCGAGGCGAACGCGACCCTCGGCGGCACCCGCTTCACCTACTGGATCCGGATCGCGATGCCGATCCTCGCCCCCTCCTTCCTCGGGTCGCTCCTGCTGTTGTTCGCGAACGCGTTCTCGAGCTATGCGACCGCCGCCGCGCTCATCAGCCAGGGGGCGCAGATCGTGCCACTCCAGATCCGCGGTGCCCTCATCAGCGAGACCGTCCTCGGCCGGGAGAACCTCGCCGGTTCGCTCGCGATCGGGATGATCGTCGTGATGGTCGTCATGATGACGGCCTACTCCGCCCTGCAGGCGCGGACGGAACGGTGGCAGCGATGAGCGCGGTCCGCGACTCGGCCACGCCGTCGAAGCTCACGAGCCGGGTCATCCTCGTCGTCGTCGCGGTGGTGTTCGCCGTCCCGATCCTGTCGATGGTCGAGTTCACCCTGCGCGCCGGGATCGACGGCGGCCACGACCTCGGCCACTGGGCTGCGATCCTCGACCCGGAGAACTCGCGGAAGTACCGGGTGCTCTTCCAGGGCATCGGCAACTCCGTCGTGCTCGCCGCGGTGACCGTGCTGATCGTCGTGGTGCTCCTGCTGCCGACGATGATCCTCGTCAAGCTCCGCTTCCCGAAGCTGCAGCGGGTCCTCGAGTTCGTCTGCATCATCCCGATCACCGTGCCGGCCATCGTGCTCGTCGTCGGACTCGCGCCGGTCTACTCGGTCGTGGCCAGGCTGCTCGGCAGTGCGCCATGGACGCTCGCGTTCGCGTACGGGATCACGGTGCTGCCGTACGCCTACCGGGCGATCGCCGCGAACCTGCAGTCGGTCGACGTCGGCACCCTCGCCGAGGCCGCGCGCACGCTCGGCGCCGGCTGGGGGACCGTCCTCGTCCGCGTCCTGCTGCCCAACCTGCGTCGCGGCGTGCTGACGGCGTCGGTCATCTCGGTCGCCGTCGTCCTCGGTGAGTACACGATCGCCTCGCTCCTCGGACGCAACACGCTGCAGACCTCGCTCGTGCAGGTGTCGAAGAGCGATCCCTTCGTCGCGGTGGCCTTCGCCCTGCTGGCGCTCGCCTTCGCCTTCGTCCTGCTGCTCATCATCGGCCGCGTCGGATCGATCCGACGCATCAGGGAGACACCATGACCACCATCGACCAGTCGGCACCGGCAGCGACGCCTGGAGACGGACGCCCGGCCGGCGCGGCGGTGCGGTTCGATCGCGTCGTGAAGGACTACGGCTCGGGTGCCCGTGCCCTCGACGGCGTGAGCCTCGACCTCGCGCCCGGTGAGTTCGTCGCGCTGCTGGGGCCGTCGGGGTGCGGGAAGACGACCGCGCTCCGCAGCCTGGCGGGGCTCGAGGACATCACCTCGGGGAGCGTGCTCATCGACGGGGTCGACGTCGTGTCCGTGCCGACGAACAAGCGCGACCTCGGCATGGTGTTCCAGTCGTACTCGCTGTTCCCGCACCTCACGGTGCTCGAGAACGTCGAGTTCGGTCTGCGCATGCGGAAGGTGCCCGCGGCCGAGCGACGGACGCGTGCCGCCGAGAGCCTCGACCTCGTCGGCCTCGGCCACCTCGCCGCCCGCTACGCCCACCAGCTGTCGGGCGGCCAGCAGCAGCGCGTCGCCCTCGCCCGGGCGTTGGTCACGCGTCCTCGGGTCCTCCTCCTCGACGAGCCGCTCAGCGCACTCGACGCCAAGGTGCGCGTCCAGCTGCGCGACGAGATCCGCCGGATCCAGTCGGAGCTGCGGATCACGACCCTCTTCGTCACGCACGACCAGGAGGAGGCGCTCGCCGTCGCCGACCGGGTCGCCGTCATGCGTGCCGGCGTCATCGAGCAGATCGGGACGCCGGAGGAGCTCTACTCGCGGCCGTCGTCGCCGTTCGTCGCGGAGTTCATCGGCCTGAGCAACCGGATCCCGGGTGTGCTCGTGCCCGGTGGGGTCGAGGTGCTCGGGCAGGTGCTCCCGGTGATCGGCGAGCAGCCGGGGGATGGCGCCGTCGTCGCGCTCGTCCGGCCTGAGGACGTCGTGTTCACCGACGCGACGGAGCCCGCGGTCGGGTCTGCTGCGGTCGTGCTCACCTCGAGCTTCCTCGGCCCGGTGCGCCGCACGACCGTCGAGCTGCCGGACGGCACGCTGGTCGCGGTGCAGCACGGCGCGACGGAACGACTCGAGGCGGGGGAGTCCGTCCGCATCCGCTTCGCGGGCCGTCCCGTCCCGGTGCAGACGGCCTGAGGCCCTCACCGGCCGGGGGCGGCTACGCCTTCGCGTTCTGCCGTGGCACGACGACCTGCTTGATGATCAGCAGGATCGACGCCGTCACGGGGATGGAGACGAGGGCGCCGAGCAGCCCGATGAGCGAACCGCCGACCATCGCACCGATGACGACGAGGGCGCCGGGCACCGAGACCGCCTTGTTCATGACCCGCGGCGTCAGCACGTACGACTCGATCTGCATGTAGACCAGGTAGTAGACGATGACGATGAGTGCCGTCGTCGGTGAGTCGAACAGCCCGACGGTCGCGACGATGACGGTCGCGATGATCGAGCCGACGAGCGGGATGAGCGTCACGAAGAAGATGACGACGGCGAGGATCCCGGCGTACGGCACCCCGACGATGAGCATCATGATGAGCCCGAGGACGGCGTTGATCCCGGCCAGCACCACCATGCCGCTCACGTACCCGCCGATCGAGGCGGTGATCTGGTCGGTGATCGACACGACGCGCGGCCGGGAGCGACGGGGCACGAGCGAATAGAACGCGTTCTTCATCGCCTGCATGGAGGCGAGGAAGTAGAGCGCGAGGACGAGGGCGATGAAGCCGCCGAAGAGGCCGTTCGCGATGCCGACGCCGATGTTGAGCGCGCCGCCGGCCAGGACCACCCAGGTCTTCGGGTCGGCGGCCACCCCGTAGAGCCAGTCGAGCGCGCCCTGGAGGTCGACGCCCGGACCGAGGTAGTCGCTGAGCGACCGGAACCACTCCTGGTCCTGGATGCCGGTGAGGAAGGTGGGGGCGTTGCTCACGAGCTCGACGGCCTGCCGGGTGACGACGGGGATGACGAGAGCCAGGAGGAGCGCGAGCAGGACGGCGAAGGCGGCGAAGACGATGGCGATGGCGAACGGGCGCTTGATGCCCCGTGCCTCGAGTCGGACGACGACCGGGTCGAGGCCGAGGGCGATGAAGAGTCCGACCGCGATGGAGACGAGGATGGTCGACAGCGAGCCGAGGGTGAGGACGAGCAGGATGGCCGCGAGGGCACCGAGTGCTCCGACGAAGCCGATCGCGAAGGGGCGCTGGAGGGTCGTCCTGACGGTGGTCGTCACCTCGGCCGGGCGGTGGGCGCGGAACCGGACACGCTGCTGACGTGCCGCCGGACGCAGCTGCTGGTGGCGATGGGGCGTACTCGTCATGCCGCAAGCGTATTGCCCACCGCCCGTTTGCCCGACAGCTGTCGTGGTACCGGAGGATGAGACCGGGTCCCGCAGGATCACCCGGCTGCGGGATGTGTCGGGTGTTCGCGTTCAGGACGATGGGAACATGTCATCGATCACCCGCTCGCACGCCGTCCACACCCGGGTCACCGCACCGCTGCGGGCGGTCCCGCTGACGGAGCCGATGCCGGGCCGGCGCGACGAGGCCGCGGAGCAGGGGGTGGTCGCCGAGCGCGTGAGCGCCACTGCGCACGTCGCCGCCGGCGCTGCCGGGGTCGACCTCACCGCCTCGGTCGAGCCGGCGCAGGCGCCCGCGGCCGGAACCGACGGGACCGACGCCGGAACAGGCCTCCGGTTCCTCGGTGCCGGCTGGGCGGCCGACGCGGCGGTCTTCGCCCAGTACCGCCGCCGCGGCAACTGACCGCGAGGTCCACGCCGGGTCCACCTCGCGGATGACCCGCACGGTGGAGCTTGCATCGCCCGGCCGACGCGCTGCGGGACACCCGCCGCCGACGATGGGAGCATGAACACTTCGATCCTCTCCGCTCGCGGACTCACGAAACAGTACGGGCCGACCGTCGCCCTCGCCGGCGTCGACCTCGACATCCTCCCCGGTGAGTCGGTCGCCATCATGGGTGCCTCCGGCTCCGGCAAGACCACGCTCATGCATGCGCTCGCCGGGATCGTCACCCCCGACACCGGCTCGATCGCCTTCAGCACCCCGACGGGCGTCGTCCGCGTCGACCAGCTCGACGAACGCCACCGCTCGCAACTGCGGCGCGAGTCCTTCGGCTTCGTCTTCCAGCAGGGCCTGCTCATCCCCGAGCTGACCGCTGTCGAGAACGTCGCCATCGCCCTGATGCTCGGCGGGACACCGCGGATCGCCGCCGAGTCGAGTGCGGCAGCGTGGCTCGCCGCCCTCGGACTGGCCGGCATGGAGACCCGTCGGATCGGCGAACTGAGCGGTGGTCAGGCGCAGCGCGTCGCGATCGCCCGCGCTCAGGTGACCGGTGCGCCGATCGTCTTCGCCGACGAGCCGACCGGCGCGCTCGACTCCCGGACCTCGGCCGACGTCATGGGGGCGCTGCTCCACGCGACCACCGGGCAGGGACGCACGCTCGTCCTCGTGACGCACGACGAGACGGTCGCCGCGCGGTGCTCTCGGATCATCCGCCTCGCCGACGGTCGGATCCTCGGGCAGCCGGCCGGGGTCGGCGCACCGACCCCGGCGCAGCGGTTCGCGAGCGGGCAGGCACCCGTGCCGCAGCAGGCGCAGCAGCCGTACCCGCCGCAGCAGCCGTACCCGCCGCAGCAGCCCCCGTACCAGCAGCAGCCCGCCGGGCAGCCGTTCCCGCAGCAGCCGTACCCCCAGCCCGCTGCGCAGCCGTACCCGCCGCAGACCTACCCGGGTCAGGCGACCGGTGTCGTCCCGAACGGAGCCCGACCGTGACCGCCGCACTCGGGGTCGCACCGACCCGGATCCCGGTCCCCGCCGGCAGCGGTCGGAGTCCCGTCGTCCGTCTCACCTGGATGCTCGCCCGCCCCGGCGCGCAGAGCCCTGCGACGATCGTGCTCCCGGCGGTCGCATTCGCCGTGACCACCGCACTCGTCCTCACGGTGCTCGGCGGCGCGATGATGTTCTGGCGGTGGACCGGTGAGACGGCCTTCGTCTACCAGGTGCTCAGCGTGCTCGCGCTGGCCCTGCTGCTCGTCCCGCTCGGCTCGCTCGGCGGGGCCGCCGCGCGGCTCTCCGCACGGCGCCGCGACGACCGACTCGCCACCCTTCGACTCCTCGGCGCGACACCCGGCACGGTCACGGCGATGACCGTCCTCGAGTCGGCCGGGGTCGCCCTGCTCGGTGCGTTCGCCGGGATCCTGCTGTACCTCGGCATGCTGCCGCTCATCGGGCTCATCCCGTTCGGTGGTTCCCCGATCGGGGTCGAGGGCGTCTGGGTCGGTGTCCCGATCATCGCCGCGGTGGTCCTCGGGGTCGTGCTGCTCGCAGCAGCGAGCGCCGCCATCGGTCTCCGCGCCGTGAACGTGAGTCCGCTCGGCGTCCGCACGAAGCAGCAGGCGCCGACCGTGCACTGGCTGCGCATCGTCGTCGGGGTCGGCGTCGTGATCCTCGCCTACGGCATGCTCTCCGTCGTGACGGGGTTGCAGGAGGTAGCCGCCATCATCGCCGTGCTGGGTGTCGGGTTCGCAGCCGGTGTGGGCGTGCTCGGATTGATCGGCCCCTGGGTGGTCGGGATGATCGGCCGTGGGTCGGCCAAGCGCGCCAAGACATCGGAGCGGCTCCTCGCAGCCCGCACGATCCTGGAGTCGCCGAAGGCGGCGTGGCATCAGGTCAGCGGCGTGGCGATGACGAGTTTCGTCGCCGTCGTCGCGGGGACCGGTGTGGCGCTCATGGATGCCGCAGGCGGTTCCGACCTCGACCGCGAGAGCGCCGTCCTCATCGACGACATCCGCACCGGCGTGATCATCACGCTCGTCGCGTCGTTCCTCATGGTCGCGTGCTCCGTCGGGGTGAACCAGGCCTCGGCGGTCCTCGACCGCCGCGACCTCTACGTCAGCCTCGACCGCCTGGGGGTGCCGCGGGACGTCATGGAACGGGCTCGCGGTCGCGCGGTCATGCTGCCCCTGCGGGTGGTCGCGCTGGGCTCGGCCGGACTGGGTGTCCTGCTCGTCCTGCCGATGGCCAGCATCAGCGTCATCCTCGCCCCGCTGTCGGTCCTCGTCATCGTCGGGTGCTTCGCCGGTGGCATCGGGCTCGTGTGGGCGGCCCTTCGCGCGACCCGTCCGGTCGTCTCCGGGGTGCTCCGAGCGCCCGAGCGCGTCTGACCGCCCGGCCCGCACGACGAGAGCGCCCGTTCCGTCCCCTGCATGACGCGGGGAGGACGGAACGGGCGCTCTCGGTGAGGTCGGGTCAGCCCGTGACGACCGCGATCTCGTTCGGGACGCCGGGCAGCTCACCCGTCGTGATGTCGCCGGACGCGAGATCCACGGCGTGGATCGACTTCGTCGCCGGGTCGGTCACGTAGGCGACACCGTCCTGAACGACGAGCGCCGGGTGGGCGTCCTGCCACTCGGCCGGCGGCTCCCAGGCGTCGATGACCTCGATGGTGTCGGTGACGGCACCCGTCTGCTCGTCGAGGATGTGCAGCGAACCGTCGTTGCCGAGCACGATGACCTCGTCGTTCGGCCCCCGGGCGACGTCGCGCCAGGTGTAGCCGACGCCCTCCGGCAGGTCGACGATCTTCGTCGTCTTCGCGACCGTGTCGGTGAACGCGAGCTGGCGGAGGTCGTAGCCCTCGGCGTCCGGGTCGCTGTTGTAGTCGCCGACCGCGATGGAGGACGTCTCGCTGACGTACTGGTTGCCCGTGCGCCCGTAGGCGTCCGGCGCCTGGACCTTCGTGAAGACGCCGCTGTCGTAGACGAGCACGCCGTCGCTGCAGCCGAACACGACGACCTCGTCCTTGACGGTGCCTTCACCGTGTACCGACGGGCACTGCTCGTTGCGGGCGATCTCGGTGCGCGAGTCGTCGAGCACGCGGACACCGGTCCGGGCGTCCGGGGTGCCGATCGTGGACAGCACGGTGCCGTCCTCGAGCTCGATGGCCACACCGTGGTGCGCGGCCTCCGACGGGATGGTCTCGGTCTCAGGCAGCTCGTCGGTGGCCTCGAGGAGGTCGGCGCTGTCGAAGATCGTCGTGTCGCCGGAGCCGTCGGCGAACAGGATGGTCTTGTCGGCGTGACGGACGACGTGGCCTGCGGTGTCGGCGGGGAAGACGAGGTCGGTCAGGACCGGGTCGGCCTGCTTCGAGGTGCCGTCCTCGTCCGTCCACGTCCCGGTGTCGAGGACCTGGAAGCCCTTCGTCGTGGTGACGAGCACGTGCCGCCCGTCGCCGGCGGCGTTCACCCGGTTGAACCCGTCGAGGGGGAGGTCGCCGACCACCTCGAGGGAGGCGGCGTCGAGGACGAGGAGGCCGCCGTCATAGGTCAGGGTGATCCGACTCTGCGGGTCGGCGGAGGTCGACGCGGTCGCGTCCGGCGCGGAGCCGCTCGCGGTCGAGCATCCGGTGAGGAGGAGGGCCGCGGCGGTGCCGACGGCGAGGAACGGGACCCGGCCGCGCTTCAGGCGCGATGCCCGGGGACTGCGGTGCTGCTGCATGGTTTCCTATCGGTTCGTGGACGCCCGCTCAGGGCGAGAGTCCGGTGGCGATGCGCTCGGTGTTCGCGCGCATCATGGTGAGGTAGGTGGGGGCGTCGCCCGACCCGGCGGTCAACGACTCGGTGAACAACGGGACGACGGCGACGTCGACGTCGGCCTCGTCGGCGAGCACCTGCACGAGCCGGTCGGGTTGGGAGGAGTCGGCGAAGATCGTCCGGACGCCGGCCTCCTCGATCGCGGTCGACAGTTCGTCGAGGTCCGAGGCGCTGGGGGCCGCGAGCGTGGTGCCGCTCGGGATCACGGCGCCGATGACCTGGAAGTCGTAGCGGGCGGCGAGATACCCGAACACGTGATGGTTGGTGACGAGCTTCCGCTGCTCGGCCGGGATGGCGGCGAACGCCTCGGCCATCTCGGCGTCGAGCGCCTCGAGCTCGGCCGTGTACGTGGCGGCGTTCGTCTGCAGCTCGGCCGCGTCGAGCGCGGGGATCTCCTCGAGCAACGCCTCGGTGACCCCGTCCACGACCGACGTCATCTGCAGCGGGTCGGTCCAGAAGTGCGGATCGGTCGCGCCCGACTCGGTCTCGAGGACGTCGACGAGCGAGCCGGCCTCGACGATCGGCACCCCCTCGTCTGCCGCGGTCTCCAGGTGCTGGGTGAGCCCCTCCTCGAGTCCCAGGCCGTTCGACACGAGCAGCTGCGCACCGGTGATGCGTGCCGCCTGCCGTGCGGAGATCTCGAAGGAGTGCGGATCGGCGTCGGGCGGCATGAGGGTCATGACCTCGGCCTGGTCACCGACGAGTTCACCGACGACGTCGCCGAGGATGTTCGTGGTCACGACGACGAGCGGGCGGTCGTCGGCGCTCGCCGCACAGCTCGTCAGGCCGGTTCCGAGCACGAGGCCGGCCGCGAGGACGGCGGTCGTGCGCAGGAGGGCGGTCGTCCGGGGGATGGTCGCTCGCATGGTCAGCGTCCCGTCTCGGCGAGGAACGCCGGGGCCGTGTCGAAGGTGAAGGTGCGGGCGATCCGCGCGGCGTCGCCGTAGTCGATCTCGGAGACGGTGCGCGTGCCCGGGGTGTTCAGGTAGGCGCGGTTCTGGTCGACCTCCAGCTGGACGCCCATGGCGAGGTCGGCTGCACCGACGAGTGCGGCCGCGGTCCCGGTCACGGCGCCGGTGGCGCCGTCGAGGACGAGGAGGTCGCCGGTCGTCGTGAGGCCCACGACGTGCTGGTCGCGGTCGTCGACGGCGGTGACCAGCTGCAGGGGTGCGGGGGTCGGCAGCAGCGCCCAGCTGCGTTCACGGGTGTCGAGCAGCCAGGCGCCGGAGGTGCCGGCGACCGCGGCGACCGTCGGACGACCGGGGCGCGAATGGAAGGACATCGCGCGGTCGTCGGCGGCGACAGCCTGAGGATAGGGGATCGCCTCGAACGTGGGGACCGGGTCGGCCTCGCTCGAGCTGCGGTCGACGACGGCGAGGACCGCGCCCTCCGCGCAGCCGATGACGACGCCGACGTTCGTCGTGATGCTGCCGGCCGGATCGGTGCACCCGGCGAGCACCGCGTCGGCAGCGGTCACGGACGCCGACGAAGGGTCGAGGAGGTCGCCGTCGACGCCATGGAGATGCAGCTTCCCGCTCCCGTCGGTCGCGACGACGGTCTCGCCGATCGGCACGGTGAGCCCGGGAGCACCGGGCGAGGTCCGGATCCGGCCGGACTGCGTGATGTCGCCCGTGCCGAGTGCGGCGGTGTCGAGCAGGAGTGTCTCGCCCGAACCGGCGAACCGCACGGCGGTGGTCGTCGAACCGGCGGTGATCGTCGCTGGTCCGTCGCCCTCGATCTCGCCGACGACCCGCGCCTCGGCGCGGTAGTAGTGCTGGTGGTCCTCATGATCGACCGTCCACACACCGGTGTCGATGATCGTCACGAGGCCGGCGGGCTCGGACTGCGCGGCGACGAACCGGCCGTCGCCCGTGAGTGCCGAGATCGGGCCGAGGTCGGCGAGCGTCGTGCGCTCCTCGCTGAGCAGGTCGGTCAGCTCGACGGTGCCGTCGACGTCGGCGGTCGCGAGGTGCAGCTGCGGCTCGGGGAGCTCACTCGCGCCCTCGACGTAGCCGTGTCCGCGCGGTTCGTCCGAGGCCGACGCGGTGGGTGATGCCGACCCCTGCGGCGCGCAGGCGGTGAGGGTCAGTGCGAGCGCGCCGAGAGCGAGCGCGGTGCGTGTGACGCGGGGGAACCGGTCGTCGGTCGGGCGGGAGCCGCCTGGTCGGATGGTCGGTCGGAGGAGTCGGTGCACGGTGCGCTTTCCAGATGGGTCGGTTCGGAGAGGTGGTCGTCGGGGTGGTCGAGGTGTCGGTCGGTGGGTCGCCGGAGCCGTCCGACGAGCGCCCGCGCGCCCCAGGACACCGTGGCGAGCACAATCGAGCAGGCGGCGATGGACGCTCCGGCCGCGGTGTCGCCGTACCAGGAGAGGAGCAGGCCGAGCAGCACGGCGAGGCCGCCGAAGCCCGAGGCGAGCAGCATGATGAGCGGGATGCGACGCGCCCAATGGGCCGCGGCGACGGCCGGCCCGAGGAGGAGGGCCACGACGAGCAGCGTGCCGACGGCACTGTACGAGGCGACGACCGCGAGGGTCACGAGGCCGACGAGCATCGCGTGGGCGAGTCTCGGCCGGAGGCCCATGGTCTGCGCGACCCGGCGGTCGAAGGCGAGCGCGACGAACGGGCGGTGGAAGGCGACCGCGACGCCCACGGTGACGAGGAGGGCGATGGCGAGGCCCACCAGGTCCGCGGGCCGGATGGCGAGGATGTCGCCGAAGAGGATCGCCGTGAGGTCCGTGGCGAACGATCTGCTCGACGACACGATGATGACCCCGAGGGCCAGCATGCCGACGAAGAGCAGACCGATCGAGGTGTCGTGGGACAGCCTGCCGCGCCGCGAGACGAGGCTGACGCCGGCGGTCATGACGACCGCGCTGACGGCCGCGCCGGCGACCGGCGGCAGGCCGAGGAGTGCCGCGGTGGCGACGCCGGGCAGCATGCCGTGGGCCATCGCCTCCCCGAGGAACGCGAGGCCGCGGAGGACGACCCAGGTGCCCACGACACCGCAGACGGCCGCCACCAGCAGACCGCCGACGAGGGCGCGCAGGAGGAAGGCCGCGGTGAACGGCTCGGTGATCCAGGTCATGGTCGAGCACTCTACATGAAAACGATTCTCAGTATTGATAGGGTGGTGGCATGCGATCCGTGACGAGCACCCCTCGCCCTCCGATGGCAGGCCGATCCGTCGTGTCCGGCATCCGACTCCGCGACGTGACGGCCGAGTACGACGGCGCGCGCGTCCTGCACGGGATCTCGGTCGAAGTCGGGGTGGCCGCCACCACCGTCGTCACCGGGGCGAACGGGGCGGGGAAGTCGACGCTGCTCGCGGTGATCGCGGGCCTGCACCGACCGAGCTCGGGCGGCGTCGACGGCCTCGACGGTCGGTCCGCCGCCTACGTCCCGCAACGCAGTGCCGTGCCCGAGCGCTTCCCGGTCACGGTGCGCGATGTCGCATCGATGGGACGCTGGCCGACGCTGCGTCGCTGGTGGGGTCGACTCGGGGCGAGGGACCGCCGCATCGTCGACGAGAGCCTCGCCCGCCTCGACGTCCTGCACCTCGCCGGACGCTCCTTCGGTGAGCTGTCGGGTGGACAGCGCCAGCGGGTCCTCGTCGCGCAGGCGCTCGCGCGTGAGGCCGACCTCCTGCTGCTCGACGAGCCGACCGTCGGTCTCGATCGTGCGGCTGGGCTGGCGATCCGCGAGGTGCTCCGGGCGGAGGCCGACCGTGGCGCGACGGTGGTGGAGGTGAGCCACGATCCGGTCGCGGTCGCCGAGGCCGACGCGCGGCTGCATCTCGAGGCCGGCTGTCTCGTCGAGGCTCCGCGGTGAACCGGCTGGGGATCGCCCGGCGACCCGTCTACCGCCTCGGGCGCGTTGCTAGAGTTTTCGCATGAGTCAGGCCGAGCAGCAACCCGAACCCACGACCGGCGCCGCTGCGGCGGACGCCCAGGCGGCCACCGAGCGATTGGGCCGCCTGCGGAGCAGCATCGACAACATCGACGCGGCGCTCGTGCACCTGCTGGCCGAGCGGTTCAAGTGCACCCAGGAGGTCGGTCGTCTGAAGGCCGAGCACGACATGCCCGCGAGCGATCCGGCGCGCGAACAGCGGCAGATCACCCGTCTCCGGGCGCTCGCCGAAGAGTCGCACCTCGACCCGGCCTTCGCCGAGAAGTGGTTCAACTTCGTCGTCGCCGAGGTCATCCACCACCACGAGCGTCTCGCCAACCAGCACTGATCCCGCATGTTCCCTTCGGCCAGCGCGGTGCGCTGACGCGAGCGCGGGTCTGTGGCGTGAGCGCGGGTCTCCGGAGGGTCGCGCCCACGCGTGTGGCCCGCGGTGAGGCCCGTTCGCGTGCGATCAGGCCCGTTTGCCCGCACTCGGCCCGATTCGCTCGCGGTCGCGTCGGCGCACCGCGCTGGCACCTCGGGTGAGCCAGGGCAAGGGGTGACGCTTCTTCGGGCGGTGTCCAGCGTCCTACGCCATCATGAGTCCATGACCTGGAACGCCGACTCCCTGCCCGATCAGACCGGACGCGTCGTCCTCGTCACCGGAGCGAACGCCGGCCTCGGCTTCTGGACGAGTCTCGGGCTCGCACGAGCGGGCGCGGAGGTCGTGCTCGCGTCGCGGAGCGCGACGAAGACGCAGGCGGCGATGCGGGCGATCCGGGTGAAGGTGCCCGACGCTCGACTCAGCCACCTCCCCTTCGACACCTCCTCGCTCGACTCGGCGCGCGCGGCGGGCGAGCGACTCGCGGATCTCGACCGTCTCGACGCCCTCGTCGCGAACGCCGGCATGGTGCACATGCCGAAGGAGCGGCAGGAGACGGCCGACGGCATCGAGCTGGTCTTCGCGACGAACGTCGTCGGCCACGCCGCCCTGCTCGCCGAGGCCCTGCCGGTGTTGCAGCGCACAGCGGACGCCCACGATTCCGCGCCGCGCGTCGTGCTCCTCGGAAGCCTCTCCACCCTGCTCGTCCGGTTCCACGGCGACGACCTGCAACTCCGCGACGGGTACAGCGGCTGGCAGGCCTACGCCCAGTCCAAGATCGCCCTCTCGTCGCTCGGCTTCGAGCTCGACCGTCGGCTCGCGGCGTCGCACAGCACCGTCCGGGCCCTCGTCGCACACCCCGGCTACTCGGTCAACGGACTCGACCGTCGCGTCCCCGGCGTCAACGAGCCGACCCGTGGGCGACGCTTCTCCGACACCCTGCAGTCCGTCTACGCGCAGAGCAAGCAGCGGGGTGCCGAGCCGACCCTCCGAGCGGTCACCGACGAGGCGGCCGACGGAGGTTGGTTCTACGGTCCCCGGTGGTTGACGAAGGGCGACGCCGTCCGACAGACGCCGGCAGCGATCACGACCGATCGAGACGTCGCGTCGGCGCTCTGGACCGACCTCGAGCGGCTCATCGGCACGCCCATCCTCCCGACCTCGTAACCGCAGCCGTCAGCGCACCGCGCCGGCACGAGCGCGGGGGAATCGGCCCCAGCGCGGTGCGCTCGCGTGACAGGGCCTCAACCGGCGTGACTGCGGGTCATGGCGCCGAGCGCACCCCTCCGGAGACCCGCGCTCGCGCCACAGACCCGCGCTGACGTCAGCGCACCGCGCTGGCGCAACCAGACCTCAGTCGGCGGGGGTCGCCGGCGGCTGCAGGACGCGCAACCACTCCTCGGTCTGCGCGACATGCGCTGACGCCGCCCCGGCCGCCCCGACGGGGTCGCGCGAGATGATCGCCTCGGTCATCGCCCGGTGGCCGCGGTTGCTGACCCGACGCAGCTCGTCGCCGGCGGGCAGGCTGAAGACGTCGTAGGCACGTGAGCGCGACCGGAAGACCTGCAGGAGCGCAGTCAGCGTGGCGTTCCCGGCCGTCCGTGCGATGAGTTCGTGGAACCGGTGGTCCAGCTCGCTCGACTCGGCGGGGTCGGTCGTGCGTTCCATCGCCTCCACGAGCTCGGCGAGTTCAGCGCGTACCTCGTCACTCGCGCGGGCAGCGGCCTGCGAGGTGGCGTGGGTCTCGAGCACCCGCCGCAGCTCGTACATCTGCAGGAGACCGTCGAGGGGGAGCAGATCGACCGTGAGCGACAGGCTGCCGATGATCTCCTCGGGCCGGAGCATCGACACGTAGGTGCCCGAGCCGTGCCGCGACTCGATGATCCCGAGGGCGGCCAGCATGCGGACGGCCTCACGGAGGGACCCGCGTGACACGCCGAGTTCGTCGCAGAGCTCGTTCTCGGCCGGGAACCGCTGCCCCGCCACGAGTCGTCCCGACGCGATCATGTGTCGCAGGCCGTGGAACGCGGTGTCGACAGCGGACATGCGGCTCCTCCTCAGGGGTCGTCCCGCCATCGTAGCGGCCCCTCGCCGTCGATCCGCGAGCCGCCGCGGACCATGAGACATCCGATGACTCCACCTGTGAAGACCAAGTCATCCGATGAGTCGATCCGGAAACGACCTGAGCGATCACTTGTAACACGACAGAAACCCAAGTCATCAAACGTTGCCCCTATGGTTATCGGACAATCCACTGCATAATCGACTCGGAGGAACGTCACTGTGGACACTCGCACCATCGCACGGCCAGCGCCGCTCACGCTCGGCGACGGCCGACCGGCAACGGCCGGGTGGACGCTGGATCCGACCAAACGTCACATCAACCACGGATCCTTCGGGGCGGTCCCGATCGTCACGCAGGATCACCAGCAGGCCCTCCGCCGCGAGATGGAGGCCGCACCCCTCACCTGGTTCCCGGCCCTACCCGCCAAGGTCGGCGCCGCCCGTGTCGGGATCGCCGACTTCCTCGGGGCGTCGGTCGACCAGCTCGCCATGGTCCCGAACGCGAGCGCCGGGGCGAGCGTCGTCTTCTCCAGCCTCCCCGTGCAGCGCGGCCTCGAGATCATCGTCACCGACCACGGCTACGGCGCCGTCACGATGGGAGCGGAGCGCCTCGCGCGACGCTGGGGCGGCACCGTCCGGACCGCCCGCATCCCGCTCGACGCCGACGCGCAGACCGCCCACGACGCCGTCGTCGCCGAGTTCAGCGAACGCACGGCCCTCATCGTGATGGACCAGATCACCTCGCCGACCGCCCGACTCCTGCCGGTCCAGCAGATCGCCGCCACCGCCCGCGCCGCCGGCATCCCCACGCTCGTCGACGCCGCCCACGTGCCCGGCCTCTACGCCGATCCCATGCGCGACCTCGACTGCGACTTCTGGGTCGGCAACCTGCACAAGTTCGGGTGCGCCCCGCGCGGTGCCGCCGTCCTCGTCGCCCGCAGCCCGCTCGCGCAGGAGCTCTACCCGCTCATCGACTCCTGGGGCTCCCCGTACCCGTTCCCGCAGCGCTTCGACACCCAGGGCACGGTCGACGTCACGAGCTACCTCGCCGCGGCGACCTCGCTCGGGTTCATCGAGGACGTCTGGGGCTGGTCGGCCGCCAGGGACTACATGACCGAGCTCGCCGACTACGCCGTCGAGGTGGTCGCCGACGCCGTGACCGCAATCACCGGCGAGGACAGCCACGTCGACGTGGGCATGCCCGTCAACGCCCTCCGGCTCGTCAAGCTCCCGACCGGCCTCGCGACGACCCACGCGACCGCGGACGGACTCCGCGACCGCGTCTCCGCCGAGCTCGGTGTCGAGGGCGCGTTCACGAGCCTCGACGGGATCGGCTACGTCCGACTCTCCACCCACGTCTACAACACCCCCGAGGACTTCGAACACTTCGCCGAGCACGCCGTCCCGGTCCTCGCGCGATGGGCCGACGAGGAGCGCGCTGCCACGAGCTGAGCGCGGACCCGCCCGACCCGACATCACCACACCCGTATCACCGCACCGGCACCACAGCATCCACCCCCGCAGCACCCCCACCAGCACCACTCAAAGGAGAAGCGAGCATGAGGAAGTCACGCGCAACGGCCGCCATCGGCCTGTCCGTCGTCACCGGCCTCGCCCTGTCGGCCTGTGCCGGCGGCGCGAGCGACGGCACCGTCACCCTGCAGATGGTCGAGAGCCTGACCAACCCCGCCCGGACCGAGGTCCTGAAGTCGCTCATCGCGGACTTCGAGGCCGACAACCCGAAGATCAAGGTCGAGCTCATCTCGCCGCCGACCGATCAGGCCGACCAGAAGATCACCCAGATGCTGCAGTCCGGCTCCGGCGTCGACGTGCTCGAGGTCCGCGACATCACCGTCGGCCCGTTCTCCACCAACGGCTGGCTCGACGACATGAGCGGCGAGCTCGAGGACTGGAAGGGCTGGGACGACCTCACCGACAACGCGACGAAGTACGCGAAGGGCGAGGACGGCAAGGTCTACTACGTGCCCTACGGCTTCTACGGTCTGAGCCTGTTCTACCGCACCGACCTCATCAAGGAGGCCGGCTTCGACGGACCCCCGACGAGCTGGGACGACCTCCTCGAGCAGGCCTCGGCGATCCAGGACCCCTCGAAGAACCAGTTCGGCTACGCCTTCCGTGGCGGCACCAATGCGAACAGCAACGTCGTCGCGGCCATCGAGGCCTACGTCGCCGACGACCTCGACACCGAGAACGCGTTCAAGCTGACCAACGGCGACACGATCTTCTCCGCACCGGAGGCGCTCGACGCCGTCAACACCTACTTCGACCTCTTCAAGGAGGCCTCGCCGCCGTCGTCCGTCGCGTGGGGCTACCCCGAGATGGTCGAAGGCTTCTCGAACGGTTCGACCGCGTTCCTCCTGCAGGACCCGGAGGTCATCGCGACCGTGGAGCAGTCCGAAGCGATCACGGCCGAGCAGTGGAGCACCGCTCCGCTGTTGACCGGCCCGACCGGCAAGGCCGCACAGCCCATGGCGACCGCGGGCTGGGGCACGGCTGCGTCGAGCGAGCACAAGGCCGAGGCCGCGAAGCTCATCGAGTTCCTCTCCGAGGACAAGCAGGCCACCACCTTCGCCCAGGAGAACAGCCTCGTCCCGATCGTCAAGAGCGCGGCTGACAGCGACTTCTACAAGACCGGCCCGTGGGCCAGCTACGTCACGATGAACGAGAACCCGGACACCTACCTGAGCGTCACGCAGCCGCGCGGCTCCTCCTGGTGGACCGAGTGGATCCAGAAGTCCGACTCGGAGATCCAGCAGGTCCTCATCGGCCAGCTGACGCCGGAGAAGCTCCTCGCGGGCTGGGACGAGTACTGGACCGAGAAGTGGAAGAGCGAGTAACCGTCCATGACGACCACCACTGACGAAGCGGGTCGCACGCAGCAGCGTGCGACCCCGACACCCCCGGCCGGTCCCTCGCGGACCGCCGGTGGGCGTCGGCGGCGCACCTTCACGGTGCGCCGCGGCTTCGGCCTCCTCGCCTTCCTCGCCCCCGCGTTCATCTTCGTGGCGATCTTCATCTACTACCCGATGATCGCCGGCTCGCAGATGGCGTTCCGCAACTGGAACCTCGCCAACCTCACCGACACCTCGTGGGTGGGCTTCGCCAACTTCCTGGCCGTCTTCGCCGACCCGGCCTTCGGCAGGGTCGTCGCGAACACCGTGCTCTGGGTGGTGGCCTCGATCGTCCCGCAGTTCGTCATCGGCTTCGGCATCGCCCTGTGGCTGCGACGGAGGTTCCGTTTCCGCGGCCTCTACCAGGCGATGATCTTCTTCCCGTGGGCCATCTCGGGCTTCCTCATCGGCATCCTGTTCCGCTGGATGTTCAACAGCGAGTTCGGCGTGATCAACGACCTGCTCCAGAAGGTCGGGTTGATCGACACCCCGATCCCGTGGTTGGCCGACCCGAACACCGCGATGTTCGCCGTCATCGTCGCGAACGTCTGGTACGGCGTCACCTTCTTCGCGATCATGATCCTCGCCGCGCTGCAGTCGGTGCCGGAGGACCTCTTCGAGGCCGCAGCGCTCGACGGCGCGGGCAAGGCGCGCATGCTCTTCCAGATCACGATCCCGTACATCCGTACGACGCTCGCCCTCACGGTGCTGCTCCGGGTCATCTGGATCTTCAACTTCCCCGACATCATCTACGGCATGACGGGCGGTGGTCCGGCGAATCAGACCCACATCCTCACCACCTGGATGATCGCGACCACCCAGCGTGGCGACTACGGCCGGGCCTCCGCGATCGGCCTCATCGTCGTCGCGATCCTGCTGGTGTTCACCGCGTTCTACCTGCTGTCCATGCGTGAGAAGAAGGTGAAGGCATGATCGACCAGGAGACCCGGACGGCGAAGGTCGTCAAGTTCCTCTTCCTCGGGCTGTGGCTCGTCATCACGGTGTTCCCGCTGTACTGGATCGTCGTCACCTCGTTCAAGAAGCCGGGCGCGATCTTCTCCTACCCGCTGACGTACTGGCCGGAGGTGTTCTCGATCGAGAACTACCTCGGCCTGTTCAGCAAGGCGCAGTTCGGCACCTACGTCGTCAACAGCCTCATCGTGGCGACGATCGCAGCCCTCGTGGCGACCTTCATCTCGATGCTGTCGGCGTACGTGTTGGCGCGGTTCGAGTTCCGGAGCAAAGGGGCGATCCTGCTGGCGTTCCTCGCCACGCAGATGATCCCGTCGTTCATCGCACTCGGACCGCTCTACCTGCTGATGACGCAGCTCAAGCTCGTCGACAACCGGTTCGGGCTCATCCTCATCTACATCGCGGTGTGCATCCCGTTCTGCACCGTCATGCTCCGAGGGTTCTTCGAGAACATCCCCGACGCCCTCGAGGAGGCGGCCATGATCGACGGCTGCTCGCGGTTCGGCGCGCTCTTCCGGGTACTCGTCCCGGTGCTGAAGCCCGGGATCGTCGCGGCGTTCATCTTCAACTTCGTGAACTGTTGGAACGAGCTGTTCCTCTCGGTGACGCTCATCAACAGCGATGCGAACAAGACGATCCCGACGGCGCTCAACGGCTTCATCACGAGCTACAACATCGACTGGGGCTCCATGTCGGCGGCCGCCGTGCTGACGATCATCCCGACGATGGTGCTGTTCGCGTTCGCGAGCCGGTACATCGTGCAGGGCCTGACCGCGGGAGCGGTGAAGGGCTGACCCCGCTCATTCGCCCGAACATGGTCGAAGCCACGCCCGTTCGCCCATTCCTGGGCGAGCGGGCGTCGTCACGGGCGGTCCTCGGTGAATCTGGAAGCCCGCTGATAGTTTGACGCTCTAGCGACCTGCAGGTGGAAGATGAACCATGTTCGGTTCGAAGCAGACGACGAGGTCACTCCGCTACGCCCGCTACGGCGGGCCCGACGTACTCGAGTTCATCGAGTCCGAGATGCCGCATCCCAGATGGGGCGAGGTCGTGGTCGACGTCCTCGCGAGCGGCATCAACCACATCGAGGCGTTCGTCCGCGAGGGGCACCTCGCGGAGACGGTGCCGATCGACCTGCCGACGGGGCAGGGGAGCGACTTCGCCGGATTGGTCCGCGAGGTCGGGACCGGGGTCGAGGGCTGGAAGCGGGGCGACGAGGTGATCGGGCACGCCGTCCGCGGCGCGCACGCCACCCAGGTCGTCGTCCCGGCGTCGTCCCTCGTCCGCAAGCCGAAGCGCGTGAGCTGGGAGGAGGCCGGCGGGCTCTACCTCGCCGGACTGACGGCGCTCGACACGCTCGACGGGCTGCACCTCAAGCAGGGCGACACGCTCGTCATCTCGGCGGCGGCCGGTGGCGTCGGGAACATCGAGGCGCAACTGGCGAAGTTCGCGGGCGTACGGGTCATCGGCACCTGCGGTGAGCGCAATCACGACTTCCTCCGTGAACAGGGCGTCAAACCGGTCGTCTACGGCGAGGGCATGGCTGATCGAATCCGCAAGCTCGCGCCAGAGGGCGTGACGGCGTTCATCGACAACTTCGGTCAGGACGGTCAGGAGCTCGCGTTCGAACTCGGTGTCCCGCCGGAGAAGTACCGGTCGAGCGAGGATCGGAAGGCCATCGAGCTCGCCGCACTCGAGCCGGACGAGGAGTTCTCGGCGCACGCCACGAAGCAGCTGCAACGCCTCGCGGACTACGCCGCCGACCATGCGTTGAAGGTCGTCGTCTCGGCGTTCTACCCGTTCGACCTGATCATCGACGCGTTCGAGGATCTCGAGCGGTTGCACGCGCGGGGCAAGATCATCGTCGGCATGCGTCCGGCGAACCCGGAGCGCATCGTCAAGCAGCGAGACCTGCACGACGCCAGGCCCTGACGACGGTCAGCGCGGTGCGCTGGCCCGAGACGTCGGGTTCCGGCGCCAGCGCGGTGCGCTGAACCGAGGTGCACGGTTCCGGTCTGGGCGCGGGTCTCGCGCATGAGCGCGACCCTCCGGAGACCCGCGCTCGCGCGTGTGGGGCGCGCTCGCGTCAGCGCACCGCGCTGGCAACCGGAAGGGGAGGGCGGTCGGCTAGTTGAAGATGAAGCCGAGGACGGTCGCGCCGCCTCCACCGAGGACGAGCGCGACGACGAGGACCCAGGCGATGAGCCGCTGACGACGCTTGCGCTGCTCGCCCCATTCGGCCAGTTCCCGGTCTTCGCTGCTGCTCATCACCCCAGCCTACCGGCGGGGTGCTCGCCCGGCATCAGGTGACGGCCGGGACGAGGGCCTTCACCGACGTGGTCCTCGCCCGGGCGATCGCGAACGTCGTGGCGGCGAGCGATCCGAGGAGCCAGAGGACGAGGCCGACGACGCCGGCCGCTGCTCCCGCGTCACCGATCGCGATCGCCTGCAGACCACCGAGAGCCGGTGCGATCGGCAGGAACGCGAGGATCTGGTCCAGCACCTGCGGAGCGGTCGCGATGATCCCGGTCGCCAGACCGACGAGCGCGACGATCATCGAGATGAACCGACCTGCACCACCGAACAGGGCGTTCAGTGCCTGGTTGGCGGCGGCGAAGACGAGCCCTGCGAGGACGGCGACCCCGGCGAAGCCGAGCCAGCCGCCCGCGTCGAGGTCCAGCAGCGGTGCGGTGATGACGGCGACGAGCAGGCCCTGCAGCATCCCGATCGCTCCGGCCGGGACGAAGGCCCCGAGCGCGAGCCGCAGCGATGAGCGGGTGGATCCGAACGCCCGCACGGGCACCGGCCGCAGCACGAGGAAGCTCGCGAGCGCACCCAGCCAGAGGGCGAGGACGGCGTAGAAGGGAGCGCTGTTCGTGCCGAAGGACACCGTCGCCGAATCGCCGGCCGAGACCGGGTCGGCGACGACGTCCGCGAGCGTCTGTCGGTCGGAGCTCGTGTAGGTCGGCAGGCTGTCGACCGCGCTCTGCAGACCGGACGCGAGCGAGGTGATTCCGCCGGACAGGGTGCCGGCGCCCGAAGCGAGCTGGTTCGATGCGTCGGCGAGCTGGGTCGTACCGGTCGCCGACTGCGCCGCGCCGTCGGCGAGTGCGGACGCCCCCGTCTGCAGTTGCGCCGTCCCGGAGGCGGCTTTGGACGCACCATCGGCGAGGCCTGCTGCGCCCGCCGCGATCTGTGCTGCTGCGGTGTTGATCTTTGCGATGCCGTCGACGAGTGCGGGCATGCCGGAGGACAAGTTCGTGGCACCGGTCGCGAGGGCGGCGGCGCCGGCCGCCGCCTGTGCGGTCCCGTCGGCCAAGGTCGCGGCGCCCGGATATTCCGTGTTCGCGTCGATCGGTCCGCCGGTGGCGACCGTGGTGGCGAGTCTGCTCGCCGTCGCGACGTCCGCGCAGTACGTCGCGGAAGCCCCGGACGCAGCGCAGTCGGCGGTGAGCGACGCGAGTTGCGCGGCCACCGCGGCCGTGAGCTGCTTGGTGCCCTGGGCGCCGTCCGACAGGTCGGCTAGCCCTGTGGACACGTCGTTCGCGCCGCTGGCTATCCTCGCTGCCCCACCGACCAGCCCCGGGTTGTCCGCGCTCCCGTCACCCTGCGTCCCGGCGTACAGCGTCGCTGCTCCGTTCGCGAGCTGGCTCGCGCCGCCGCTCAGTTGCGACGCACCGGACGACAGCTGCGTGGCGCCGTCGGCCAGCGCATCCACCCCGTCGCTCAGCTGCGTCGCACCCGACGACAACTGCGTCGCGCCCGTGGCCAGCTGCGTGGTGCCGTTCGCGAGTTGCTGCGCACCCTGCGCGAGCGAGAGTCCGCCCGTCGAGAGTTGCTTCGCACCGTCCGCGGCCTCACCGAGCTGGTCGTGGAGGGTGTTGAACCCGACGTAGACGTTCTCGAGGTAGGTGGTGGTGAGCTGCCGACCGAGGAGCGAAGCCGCGGTCTGCGTGATCGTCTGGGAGATGGCGTCGTCGACGAGCTTGCTGCGGTCGCTCGTCGTGACGTCGAGGCGGGCGCGCTCGGCGTCGGCGGCGTCGCCTGAGAACGAGGTCGCGGCCTTCGAGAAGTTCTCCGGGATCGCCACGACCGCCGTGTACGAACCGTCGGCGAGGCCGGCCTTCGCGTCGGACGCGTCGGTGATGACCCAGGTGTAGTTGGTCTTCTGGTCGCCGTCGACGAGGCCCGCGGAGAGCTGGCGTCCGAGCGGCACGGTCTGGCCGTCGACGGTGACCGGCTTGTCGTCGTTCACGATGGCGGCGGTCACCTGACCGAGTCGTTCCGCCGGGTTCCACAGGGCCCAGACGAGTCCACCCGCGATGACGAGCGGCACGAGGATGAGGCCGATGATCGAGACGACCGTGATGCCCTTGCCGGAGCGGGCCCGTTCGAGGCGGTTCAGGATGGTGCTCATGCGTCGACCTTCGATTCAGCGATGGCGGTGGGAGTGGACGTGGTGGTGGAGGCGGTGCGGTCGAGGTCGAGCACCTCGGCCGTCGTGGTCGGCAGGACGTCGGCGAGCGAGGACGCGTCAGCGGTGCCGACGACGATCGTGAGCGGCCGGCGCGTGCGCTCCGCGGCCCTGGTCGCCGTCAGGAGGCGCTCGTACAGTCCGCGTCTCGTGTCGTCGTCCGGCACGGTGTCGACCCCGTCGAGGACGATGACGGCGGGGCGTTCGGCCAGCGCCGTGGCGAGTGTCCCGACGGGTTCGCCGTGGTCGAGACGGACGTACGCGACGCGGGACCGCACCGCCCCGGCGCGGACCGGCAGGACCAGACCGGCGACCTTGAGGCGGCCGTGGTCGGGTTCGAGGCGACCGGCCAGTGTCAGCAGGAGGGCGGTGACCGAGACCGGGCGCGTGCCCTGCACCGCGAGCACGCCGCCGACGGCGACGGTCGTGTCGACGTCCTCGTACAGTGGTCCGTCCGCACCGGCCAGGGTGACTCCCGCGGCAGCGATGGCGACCTCGACACCGTTGCGCCACTCGCGCAGCTCGAGTTCGCGCTGCAGCCCCTCGCCCTCGACGTCGAAGGACGGCAGGATGCGGTCGAGCCACTTCGGCAGGTACCAGGCGTGGTCGCCGAGGAGCGCGAGCACCGCCGGCACGAGGGTCATGCGCACGATGAACGCGTCGACGAAGACGCCGACCGCGAGCCCGAGGGCGATGGGCTTGATGTTCGTGTCGCCCTCGGGCACGAAGGCGGCGAAGACCGCGAACATGATGACGGCCGCGGCGGTGACGACCTTCGCCGAGCCGAGGAAGCCGGTCTCGACGGATCGCTTCGCGAGTCCCGAATGGACGAAGTCCTCGCGCATCCGGGAGACGAGGAAGACCTCGTAGTCCATCGCGAGCCCGAACAGGACACCCATGAGGATGATCGGCATGAAGCTGATCACCGGACCGGTCCTCGCGACGTGGAGGGCCTCGGCGAACACGCCGTGCTCGAAGACGAGGGCCACGACGCCGAACGACGCGGCGACCGACAGCAGGTAGCCGAGGGTCGCCTTGATCGGGACCCAGATGGAGCGGAAGACCATCGTCAGGAGCACGAGCGAGAGGCCGACGACGATGAGGCCGAAGGGGAGGAGGGCTCCGCCGAGGCGGTCGGAGATGTCGATGCCGATGGCCGTGAACCCGGTGACCTGGAGGTCGACGCCGTACTCGTCCTGGAAGTACTGGTGCAGTCCCCGGATCTCGGCGACGAGGTCCTTCGTCGCCTGGGAGTCGGGACTGCCGCTCGGGATGACCTGGATGATGCCGGTGTCGGCCGTCGCGTTCGGGGTGGCGAGCGGGACGGCGGCGACGCCGTCGAGTCCCTCGATCTCCTGCTTGAGGTCGGCCATGAGTCCGAGCGGGTCGGTACTGCCGACGATGCCGCCGGTGACGATGAGCGGCCCGTTGAAGCCCTCACCGAAGTGCTCGGAGACGAGGTCGTACGTCGTGCGGGCTCCGTCGCCCTCCGGCAGCGAACCGGCGTCGGGGAGCGCGAGTCGGAGCGACAGGGCGGGGATGGCGAGGGCGCCCAGGACGGCGAGGACGGCGACGATCGTGACGATGGGGAGTCGCGTGACGCCTCGCACCCAGCCGAGGAAGAAGCGGTTGGGGTGCCCTTCGACAGGCTCAGGGGCCGCGGTGTGGTGCTCCGGGACCGCGTTGTGGTGCTCAGGGACCGAGTCCTGCTGCCCTTCGACAGGCTCAGGGACCGCGTGGTGGTGCTCAGCGGCAGCGCCCCGGGCCGCCGCGCGCTTCCTGGCCCGCCTGGCCTTCGGCCGGAGGCGCTCGCCGGCGAAGCCGAGCATGGCCGGGATGAGGGTGAGCGAGATGACGACCGCGATCGCGACACCGACCGCCGCGGCGACACCCATCGTCGTGAGGAACGGGATGTTCGCGACCGCGAGCCCGAGGAGGGCGATGATGACCGTGAGGCCCGCGAAGATGACGGCCGAGCCGGCCGTCGCGGTCGCGCGGGCTGCTGATTCGGCCGGGTCGAGCCCGCTGCGCAGGCCGTCCTGGTGTCTCGAGATGATGAACAGCGCGTAGTCGATGCCGACGGCCAGGCCGAGCATGAGCGCGAGCATCGGCGTCGTGGAGGAGATCGGCCCGAGGACCGTCGCCACGAAGATGAGCGCCATCGAGATGCCGACCCCGAGCAGGGCGGTGATGAGCGGCATGCCCGCGGCGAGGAAGGAGCCGAAGGTGAGGATGAGGACGACGAGCGCGACGACCACGCCGACGAGCTCGATGACACTCAGCGTCGGGAGGCTGTTGCTGAAGAGCTGCCCGCCGAGGGAGGACTCCGCGCCGGCCGGGAGCGCCTTCGCGAGGCTCGCCTCCGCGTCCTCGACGTCGCTGATGGTGGCGGCGGTGATGTCGGTCTGGGCCCCGTCGAACTGGATCGAGATGAGCGCCGCCCGCTGATCCTCCGAGACCGCCCCCGCCACGTTCTCGTCGAAGGGGGAGACCGCCTGCTCCACCTGCCCGATGTCGCCCAGGGCGGTGACGGCGTCGTCGATGGCCGATCGGACCCCGGCGTCCTCGACGGTGCCGCCCTCCGGTGCGACGACGATGATCTGCGCCGAGGCACCGGCCACCTGCGGGAAGGTGTGGTCGAGCGAATCGAGCGCCTCCTGCGACTCCGTACCGGGGATGGAGAAGGCGTTGTCGGTTCCCTGGTTGAAGAGCAGCGCGCCGCCACCCGCGAGGGCGAGCACGGCGATCCAGAGGATCAGCACGAGCTTGCGGGCGCCGAACGCCCAGCGGCCGAGGGTGTAGAGCAGTGAGGACACGCGTCGCTCCTAGGGAGGTCGGCGCTGCTTGCAGGCGAGCCGACGGAGAGGTTCGGACAGGATCGATACAGCGGTGTATCCGATACACGACTGTATTGGATACAGTGGTGTATCGGCAAGAAGTCGGACGAGCTGTCAGTAAGGTGTCAGGATGCGCGTGCACGAAGCGGTCGAATCCCCGGGCGACGAAGCGCCGGTCGAGTCCGCGCGTCGGCAGCGGACGCGCGAGCGGCTCGTCGACGCCGCCTACGAGGTCTTCGCCGAGTTCGGCGTGCACGCCGCCTCCGTCGAGCAGATCAGCGAGCGCGCAGGCTTCACCCGCGGCGCCTTCTACTCCAACTTCGACTCGAAGGAGGAGCTGTTCTTCGCCCTCGAGTCACGCGAGAACCAGCTCCGACTCGACCGCCTGGAGGCTGGACTGCAGGCGGTCAGCCCGTCGCTCCTCGACGCAGCGGGCCGCTACACCGAGGGCTCGCTCGAGGCCCTGATCCGTGCCTTCCTCGAGCTCCAGCCCGATGACCGCCGCTGGTGCCTCGTCCAGTCGGAGTTCCGGATGCTGGCGATGCGCGACGCCGACGCCGACGTCGCCGCTCGCTACCTCCAGCACCAGGAGAGCGCGGGCCGGCAGCTCGCCGCGTGGCTCGACCAGGCGGCCGGACTCGCGCACGTCCGGTTCACGATCCCGACGCCCGACATCGCGAACATCGTCGTCGCCCTCTACGAGTCGGCCATCCAGACGGCCGTGCTCATGGACCCGGACGGCGACGAGGGCTCACCGCGCGAGCTCGCAATGCGCACGCTCCCGGCCATCGTCCGCGCCCTCACCGAGTCGATCGCCGACTGACCTCAGGCCGACTCGTCGGGCCGATCCGGCTGCAGCGCCTGGGCCAGCATGACGATGATGCCGCTCGGCCCGCGCACATAGCTGAGCTTGTAGACGCCCTGATAGTCCGCCACGCCGCGGAGCGGGTGGCAGCCGTGTTTCGCGGCGATCGCGAGCGCCTCGTCGATGTCGTCGACGGCGAATGCGACGCGGTGCATGCCGATCTCGTTCGGCAGAGTCGGCTCGGTCTCGATCGCGTCCGGGTGGAGGTACTCGAAGAGTTCGAGGCGACCGTGACCGTCCGGGGTCTGGAGCATGGCGATCCTGGCGTGGTTGCCGTCGAGGCCCACGGCCGTGTCGGCCCACTCGCCGCTCACCGTGTCCCGGCCGACCACGGTGAGGCCGAGGTCCGTGAAGAATGCGATCGTCGCCTCGAGGTCGCGGACCGCGATCCCGACGTTCTCGAGTCTGATGTCCATGGGCTGCACGCTACCCGGCCGCGCGGGCCCGATCCAGGGTCTCCAGGAACGGGCCCGCGTCGGAGCGGTTCGTCCTCCGGCCCGACTCAGCCGCTGAGGGCCGAGGTCGGTGGCGTCCTGGCCGCGCGGATCGCCGGGTAGAGGCCGGCGATCGCGCCGATCACCAGGGTCGCGCCGACGCCCGCGAGCAGCACTCCCGGCGGTACGGCGGTCGGCCAGTCGTTCACCGCGGCGACGACGCTCGTCACGCCCGTACCGATGAGCGCACCCGCGACCCCGCCGAGGGCCGAGAGAAGGAGTGCCTCGGTCAGGAACTGGGACCGGATGTGCCCGCGGGTGGCGCCGAGTGCCCGGCGCAGGCCGATCTCCCGGCGGCGCTCTAGCACGGAGATCACCATCGTGTTCGCGACCCCGATGCCACCGACGAGCAGAGCGACCGAGCCGAGGCCGAGCAGGAGTCCGGTGAACGCCTGATCGGCGGCGTGCTTGGCGGCGAGGGCGTCGGAGGGTCGGGACACCTCGACCTCCTCGGGTGCCGCCGGGTTGACGGTGCGGGGGAGGAGCGCCCGCACGTCGCCGACACGCTCGTCCCTCGACCGTTCGTACACCATCGTGGGTTTGCCGTCGTAGCCGAAGCGTTCGGCGGCGACGGCCTCGCCGATCATCGCGCTCGTGTCGAGCTCGGGCGCGAGGTCGATCGGTTCCAGGATGCCGACGACGGTGAACGGCTGCTCGCCCACCTGGATGACCGAGCCGACGGTGGCGACACCGAGTCGCTCGGCGGCCTTCGACCCCAGCACGACGGTGGGATAGCCACTCGTCGCCCGGTTCAGCCAGTCGCCGGCCGCCAGGGTGCCGCCGACGACGTCGAGCAGTCCCTCCGTCACGGCCGTCACGGCGAGGCCGCCGCTCTGGGCCCGGTCGATGAAGCTGCTCCGGTACACGAACGCGCCGTCGATGGTCGCAGCGCCGCCGACCTGTTCCACGCCCTCGATGAGCCCGACCTTGCCGACGGTGCTCTCCGGGAGGGCCGCGTCCTGGCCGAAGAGGCTCTTGCCCGCCTGCACGGTCAGGAGGTTCGTCCCGAGCTCCGAGAGCTGCGCCTGGAGTTTCGCCTGGCTGGAGGAGGAGATGCCGACGACGGCGATCATCGCGGCGATCCCGATCGCGATCCCTAGAGCGGACAGCACCGCGCGCGTCGGGCGGGCGCGGAGCCCGGTGGTCCCGAGCCGCAGGATGTCGCGACCGAGCAGGCGTGATCGACGGTCGTCCTCGATGCCGTCGGTGCGGTCTCTCATCCCGCCCTCCCTGAGTCGTCGACGATGCGGCCGTCGCGGATCGCCACCTGACGGGGCAGTCGGGCTGCGAGTTCGGCGTCGTGGGTGATCACGACGATGGTCGTCCCACCGCGGTGGAGCTCGTGCAGCAACTCCACGATGCTCGCGCCGGAGACGGAGTCGAGGTTGCCCGTCGGCTCGTCGGCGAGCAGCAGGGGCGGGTCTCCGACGACCGCGCGTGCGATGGCGACGCGTTGCCGCTCACCACCCGAGAGCTGCGAGGGCCGGTGGTCGAGCCGGTGGCCGAGTCCGACGCGTTCGAGCGCGAGGTGCGCCCGTCGTCGGCGTTCTGTCCGCGGTACTCCGGCGTAGATGAGGCCGTCGGCGACGTTGTCCACCGTGGTCACGCCGTCGGCGAGGTGGAACTGCTGGAAGACGAAGCCGATGCGGTAGGCGCGCAGGGCCGACAACTTCGCGTCCGAGAGGCGTCCGACGTCCGAGCCCGCGATGCGGGCGGTCCCACTGGTGGGTCGGTCGAGCGTTCCGATGAGGTTGAGCATCGTCGACTTCCCGGAGCCACTCGGCCCCACGATGGCGACGAACTCGCCCTCCTCGACCGTGAGGTCGACACCCGCGAGGGCGAGCGTGGGTGGTTCGCCGTACTCGCGGGTGACTCCGTCGAGGTGGATGATCGGTGGTCCGGCCGGCTGTGCGGGTGCCGCAGCCGACACCGTCGTGGTATCCGTCATGAGACCGGCACCACGACGTCGAGACCTTCGCGGATGCCGTCGCCCGAGACCTCCACGCGACCGTCGGCGAACAGGCCCGTCGTGACGGGGACCTGCCGGTGCTTCCCCTTCCCGTCGACGACCTCGACGCCGAAGTGCTCGTCGTCGATCGCGATGAGCGCTTGGACCGGGACGGAGAGGACGTTCTCGCGTCGTTCCGTCGGGAAGCCGACCGTCACGGTCGCGCGCTGCAGCTCGGCTGCCGCGGCCGGGTCGTCCAGGGTGATCCCGACCGGGATCGTGACCTTCTTCTGCCCGTCCGCATCCGATTCGGTCGGGACGCCGACGTCGGTGACCGTGCCGGTCGTGCGCTGCCCGCCCGGGAGATTGACGTCCACCTTCGTCCCGACGACGCCGAGCCGCTGATCGGCGAGCTTCAGCGGGACGTCGATGCGCTTCACGAGGGACGAGACGGTGACGACCTTGTCCGAGGCGGTGGTGCCGACCGCGGCGTCGACCGATGCGATCCGCACGTCGCCCGGCATGAAGACGACCGATCCGAGCTCCAGTCGTCCGGTCTCCTCGACGCCGAGGGCTTTCTGCCACCGCTCGATGGCACGTGCGGTGGACGCGGCGAACTCGCCGTCCGGTTCGCGGTCGAAATACCCGAGCGCGGCGAGGCTCTGTTCGAGCTGCTGGACGTCCGGTCCGTCACTCATCCCGGCTTCGAAGGTGCGCCAGGCTGGCAGTGGTCCGTGGAGCAGGGTCACCGGGACGTTGGCGACCGCGTACAGGGTGCCACCGAGCGAGACCGTGCTTCCCGGAGCCGGGGTGCTCGTCACGATGCCGGTCCCACCGCCGATGGTGCGCTGGTCCGCGTAGTCGAGGGTGCCGCTCGCCTGCGTCGTGCCCGCGAGGTCGCCGACGGTGATCGGAGCGGTGCCGGTGCGGATGCTGCTGACCGGCTCCTCCTGGTTCGTCCCCTGCGTCGGTGCCAGCGTGACCGCCGCGACGGCGCCGCCTGCAAGCAGGACGGCGCCGACGCAGACGGCCACGACGACCCCGCGTCGTCGGTTGCTCATCGGCCGGTGGAGCCGAGCGGCGCGCTCGAGTCGGACGAGAGACCGCAGGCTTCCATCACCTCTTCCGTGACGTCGGAGGGGATCTGCATGGCCTGCCCCTTCACCGGGTCGGCCATCTCGTATCCGTGCTCGCGGAAGCACTCGGCCATCTCGAGCTGTTGCTCGAAGGCGTCGGCGACCGCGGGGTTTCCTCCGGCGGGTGCCGGAGGCGTCCCGAGACGGTCGATACAGGTCGCGGAGGCGTCCTGGAAAGCATCCTGGTCTCCGTCGCCGAGGGTCACGGACGTGCCGCCGGAGCCGTTCTGCTCGGGGTCGGGCATGTCGACCCCCTCATCGCGCATGCATGAGGCGAAGGCGACCTGCCAGTCGTCGAACGACTGCACAGCCTTCGGGGTCTTGCCGCTCGAGTCCGGCGAGCCCGAGCTGCAGGCCGCCAGCGATCCGATGAGGAACGGGATCGCGATGAGCGCGGCGAGTCTGCCGGCCGGACGGCGGACGGAACGGGTGGTGGTGATGTCGGACATCTGCACTCCTCAGTGGGTGGGGCTGACTGGTGACGACCAGTCCACTCGGCGGCGCGTTGTCCGGGCGTCAAGGAAAACGTTGACGTTCTCTGAACATCGCGAAGGGCACGATAGATAACCGACACTCGGGGGTTGCTCGATCGGCGTCCGTACGATCCCGATGTCACCACACCCCATCGAGAGGAACATCATGCGCGTCCTGGTTGCCGAGGACGAGGTCTACCTGGCCGAGGCGGTCCGAGCCGGCCTCCGGCAGGAGGCGATCGCCGCGGACGTCGTCCACGACGGCGACGCAGCGCTCGAGGCGCTCACGATCAACGATTACGACGTCCTGCTCCTCGATCGGGACCTGCCGGGCACCCACGGTGACGAGGTGTGCCGAACGGTGGTCGCCGAGCATCCCGGTGTCCGCGTCATGATGCTGACGGCGGCACGTCGACTCGACGACACCGTGTCCGGCCTCGGCCTCGGCGCCGACGACTACCTGGTGAAACCGTTCGAGTTCCCGGAGCTCGTGGCCAGGCTCCGCGCGCTCGCCCGGCGCACGGCGGAGTCGCGCCCTCCGGTCCTCGAGCGCGCGGGGGTGCGACTCGACCCGTTCCGGCGGGAGGTCTTCCGCGACGGCGTGTACGTGAAGCTGTCGCGGAAGGAGTTCGCGGTCCTCGAGCAGCTGCTGCTCGCCGACGGCGGCGTCGTGAGCGCCGAGACCCTCCTCGAGAAGGCCTGGGACGAGAACGTCGACCCGTTCACGAACACCATCCGCGTGACCATCTCGAACCTCCGCCGACGCCTCGGCTCGCCGTGGGTGATCACGACCGTCCCGGGCGCGGGCTACCGGATCGAGGGCGACTGATGCCCCGTTCCGACGCCGCGGGGTTGCTCAGCCGCCCGAACCGCTTGACGGTGCGCATGCGCTTGACGCTGACGTACGCGCTGCTGTTCGCCGTCGCCGGCTCGATCATGCTCGCCCTCATCTACGCCTTCATGCGGTACGTCCCGACGTACGCGATCACCGCGGTGCGGGCCGATGCGGCCTTGGACGGCGCGACCCGGCTGCAGGCGACCGTGCCGACCGAGGTCGCCGGGGCGGCCACCTACCAGCCGGCCGAGGGGCTGACTTCGACGAACGGTACCGCGGCCCTCGTCGTCTCGGACCAGAGCGACATCCTGAACACGCTCCTCGTCTGGTCGCTCATCGTGCTCGTCGTCCTCGCGGCGGCGAGTGCGTGGGGCGGATGGATCCTGTCGGGCAGGCTGCTGCGTCCGTTGCACGAGATCAACGTGGCCGCGCAGCGGGCGGCGACCGGATCCTTCGACCATCGGGTCGCCCTCGCGGGCCCGCGGGACGAGATCACCGACCTCTCCGACACCTTCGACCACATGCTCGAACGGCTCGACCGGTCGTTCCGCGCCCACCAACGGTTCGCGGCGAACGCCTCGCACGAGCTGCGGACCCCGCTCGCGACGACCCAGGCGATGCTCGACGTCGCCGCGACCAGCGACGACCTCGACGAGGAGATCGTCCGGGGACTCATCGCCCGGCTCCGTGAGACGAACACGCGCAGCATCCAGACCGTCGAGGCCGTGCTCGACCTCGCCGACCTCGAGCACTCGGAGCTGCGGGGTGAGACCGTGGCACTCGGAGAGCTGGCCTCCGACGCCTGCGTCGCCGCGGCCTCAGCGGCTCGAGCGCTGGGGATCGACTGCACGGCCGAGGTACAGGACCTCGCGGTCTGGGGCGACGAGGCCATGCTGCATCAGCTGTGCGGGAACCTCCTGCAGAACGCCGTCCGGCACAACGTCGACGGCGGCTTCGTGCACGTCTCGGTGCGTCGGTCGGGCGGGCCGTCGGGCGGCGCGGTGGTCCTGCGGATCGAGAACTCCGGGGAGCCGATCCCGGCGGACGTGGTCGCGAGGCTCACCGAACCGTTCTACCGCGCCGGCGGCCGGGTCGCGCGCGGTCCGGAGCGGTCACGCGGGCTCGGACTCGCCATCGTGGAGAGCATCGCCGAGGTGCACGGGGCCTCGCTCGAGCTCACCGCGCGGTCGGAGGGTGGGCTGGTGGTGACGGTCACGTTTCCGCCGCACCGCCCGGACATGGATGCGGCGGCGTCAGCTCAGCGCGCCGTGACGACTCGCTCGCCGCGGGCCCACACGAAGAAGCCGGCGAGGGTGAACGCCCCGTAGAACAGGTACATCGACGCCGAGACCCAGTACCCGGCGCCGAACAGGAGCGGCACGCCGACCAGGTCGACCGCGACCCAGATGAGCCAGAACTCCACCCAGCGTTTCGCCATCCCCCAGGTCGCGAGGAGGGATCCCATGAAGATCCAGGCGTCGGCCCAGACCGGCTCGTAGGAACCGAGTGCCCGGAACACGGGGATCAGGAGCAGCGTGCCGCCGAGCAGGAGGCCGACGAGGACGAGCCGCACCCGCCAGCCGGCCCAGCGGGGTCGGATCACGGCGACCGGACCGGTCGTCGCCTCGACCCGTTCGACCCGTCGCCACTGCACCCAGCCGTAGATCGACACGACGATGAACATGAGCTGGCGGCCCGCCTGTCCCAGCAGGTTGGTCGGGTTCGGCGTGTGGAAGACCGCGCCGAGGAAGACGGTCAGGAGGAGCGCGTTGCCGATGATGCCGACGGGCCAGGCCCAGGCGCGGCGACGCATGCCTCCGAGGGCGCTCGCCAGGCCGAACAGGTTGCCGACGACCTCCCGCCAGAGGACCACCTGGTCGCCGACGCTGAACGTCGCGTCGAAGAGCCAGAGGAGGATCCCCACTGCAGTGCTCCGATCAGGTCCGTGGCCAGATGATGCGCGGTCACGCGACCGACGGTCCACCGTACAACGTGCAGAGCCGCCTCCCGATCGGGAGGCGGCTCTGTGACGGTCCGCTGTTCGACAGCGTTCGCCGGCTAGCTCTCGGCGGGCAATGCTCCACCGGCGGCGATGACCTGCTCGAGGAAGGCGTCGGTGGCCTCGGCCTGCTTGCGCATGACGCGCTCGGCGTCCTCGGCGCTGCGTGCCTCGGCGGCCGCGACCAGTCCGGTGACGTACGCGGCGAAGATGTCCCACTGGAAGAAGTCGATCGTCGGCAGCGAGGTGTAGGTCACCCGGGTGTTCATCTGACGGGCGACCTGCTGCAGCAGCGAGTTGCCCGAGCGCTCGACCATGAAGTCGGCGAAGGCGGAGGACGACCGGAGGACGTGCTTGTCACGCGCTTCGATGTCCGCGAGCACCGCGTCGCCGAGCTCGCGGAACGCCGCGACGTCCTCGTCGGTGAACTGCGGGATGCTCCACCGCGCGCTGAGCTCGTGGAAGCCGTTCAGGAGGCGCAGTGCTTCGGCGTACTGCTCGGCGGTGGGCTTCGCGACGCGGGTGTACCGCTGCGGGGCGGTCTCGACCAGTCCGATGTCGGCGAGCTTGCTGATCGCTTCGCGGATCGGGGTCCTCGAGACACCGAGCCACTTCTCGAGCTCCTCGTCATTGAGGCGTTCCCCGGGCTCGAGGGTGCCGTCCTCGATGGCGGTCAGGAGCTGCTCGAAGACGATGTCGCGCAGGAGCTTCCGAGGGCTCGTCTCGACGGTTTTGGGAACAGGCATGGGACTCCGATCGTCGAGCTGGGATATGACCAGTTCAGAATACCGATATCCAAGGTGTGTTGGATAGTTTTGTGCCTCATGTGTTGTAGAACATGCCGGATGCACAGGTGTCGTCGGGCGCGCTGAGCCTTGCTATCCTGACGCGCACGGGTTGACCTGGAACGGCAGGAAGGTGGGACGCATGTCGGCGGATTCGGCGGCCAGCAGGCCCCGCCATCGACGGATCCATCTCTTCCAGACGCTCGGGGCACTGCTGGGCGGTGTGACGCGCGTGACCGTGCCCGTCCTCGAGGACGCCGACCGAGCGGCGCTCGTCGCCGAGCTGGAGGAGGTGTCGCGAGTGATCGGCTTGCAGGACCCGGTCGCCTACGCCGAGCTCTCGTGGCCGCTCATGGACCATCTCGTCGCTCTCTGTCCGAATCGCATCCTGGTCACGACCGCTCGCGACGCACTCGCGCTACTGTCGCCGCAACTCGAGGTCACCGCCGACACCGACTGGCTCGATTGGCCGTCACTCGCGGTCGACTTCCCGCTCCTCCGGGACGCGGTCGCGGAGGGCGACGCGATCGCCGCGGAACTAGCCGTGGAACGGCTGTGGGGGATGGCCGCGACGCTTCCGTGAAGCATTCCAAATGCTGATATGCTGAAGTAGTCGCTTGCGACGCCACTGCCGGAGACGCCGGTCAGGACATTCGGGTTCCTGGCCTGAGCGCCCGGTGGTGAGTCGGGTGGGTGGGTTTCGGGTATCCGCCCACCCGGCGTATCGAGCCCCATCCGACAACGACACAGCCCCGACAGCGACACAGCCCCCACGCCGTCGGGCGCAGGGGCTGTGTGGAGTCGGGTCGCTCAGCCGATGACCGGGCCGAACCGCTCGGGGAGCACGCTCTTCGACACCCGACGCAGTTCGGAGACCGGGATGGTCAGGACGTCCTGGATCTCGAGGGCGGGCTCGGTCGCGTCGCCGACGGCAGAGGCGTCGGTCACGCCGATGCGGAGCACCGGGTAGCCGCGGCCCTCGCACAGGCCCTGGAACTTGACGTCGTCCTCGCGCGGCACCGAGACGATGACGCGTCCGGTGGACTCGGAGAAGAGCGCCGTCGTGAGGTCGACGCCGTCGCGCGCGAGCAGCTCACCGAGGAAGACCCGGGCACCGACACCGAAGCGCATGACGCTCTCCGCGAGCGCCTGAGCGAGACCGCCGTCGGAGAGGTCGTGGGCGGAGGACACGAGGCCCTCCTTGGCCGCGGCGTGCAGCAGCTCGGCCAGCGTCTTCTCGCCGGCGAGGTCGACCTTCGGGGGGAGGCCACCCAGGTGGTCGTGGATCGTCCCGGCCCAGGCGGAGCCGTCGAGCTCGAGTGACGTGGTGCCGAGGAGGTAGAGGTTGTCGCCCTCGTCCTGCCATCCGCTCGGGATGCGGCGCGCGACGTCGTCGATCACGCCGAGGACGCCGACGACGGGCGTCGGGAAGATCGGGACGTCGCCCGTCTGGTTGTAGAACGACACGTTGCCGCCGGTGACGGGCACGCCGAGCTCGAGGCAGGCGTCCGACAGGCCGGCGACGGCCTCGGAGAACTGCCACATGACCTCGGGGTTCTCCGGCGAGCCGAAGTTCAGGCAGTCGGTGACGGCGGCCGGGACGGCACCGGTGACGGCGACGTTGCGGTAGGCCTCCGCGAGCGCGAGCTGTGCACCCTGGCGCGGGTCGAGCTGGCAGTAGCGGCCGTTCGCGTCGGTCGCGATGGCGAAGCCGAGGCCGGACTCCTCGTCGACGCGGATCATGCCGCCGTCGTCGGGGAAGGACAGCGCGGTGTTGCCCATCACGTAGTAGTCGTACTGGTTGGTGATCCAGCTCTTGTCCGCGAGGTTCGCCGATCCGAGGAGGGAGCGGAACTGCTGCTCCAGCTCGGCAGGGGCGTCGGTGCGGGGGAGGGCCGAGGCGGAGTCGGCCTGCAGTGCGTCGATCCAGGTGGGGTAGGCGACCGGGCGCTCGTAGACCGGGCCGTCGACCGCGACGGTCGAGGGGTCGACGTTGACGATCTCCTCGCCGTGCCAGTTGATGACGAGGCGGCCGGTGTCGGTGACCTCACCGAGCACGGAGGTCTCGACGTCCCACTTGTCGGTGACGGCGAGGAACGCGTCGAGCTTGCCCGGCTCGACGACGGCCATCATGCGCTCCTGCGACTCCGACATGAGGATCTCCTCGGGCGTCAGCGAGGGGTCGCGCAGCAGCACGTGCGACAGCTCGACGAACATGCCACCGTCGCCGTTGGCCGCGAGCTCACTCGTGGCGCAGGAGATGCCGGCGGCACCGAGGTCCTGGATGCCCTCGACGAGGCTGTCGCGGTAGAGCTCCAGGCAGCACTCGATGAGCACCTTCTCGGCGAACGGGTCGCCGACCTGGACGGCCGGACGCTTCGTCGGGCCGTTCGCGTCGAAGGAGTCGGACGCGAGGATGGAGGCGCCGCCGATGCCGTCGCCACCGGTGCGGGCACCGAAGAGGACGATCTTGTTGCCGACACCCGAGGCGTTGGCGAGGCGGAGGTCCTCGTGACGCAGGACGCCGACCGACAGGGCGTTGACCAGCGGGTTGCCCTGGTACACCTTGTCGAAGTAGGTCTCGCCACCGATGTTCGGCAGGCCCAGGCAGTTGCCGTAGGAGGAGATGCCGGCGGTGACGCCGTGCACGACGCGTGCGGTGTCGGGGTGGTCGATGTCGCCGAAACGGAGCTGGTCCATGACGGCGACCGGTCGGGCACCCATCGAGATGATGTCGCGGACGATGCCGCCGACGCCCGTGGCCGCCCCCTGGAAGGGCTCGATGTAGGAGGGGTGGTTGTGGCTCTCGACCTTGAAGGTCACGGCCCAGCCCTCGCCGACGTCGATGACGCCGGCGTTCTCTCCCATGCCGACCATGAGGTTCTTCTTCATGTCGTCGGTGACCTTCTGGCCGAACTGGCGCAGGTAGATCTTGCTGGACTTGTAGGAGCAGTGCTCGCTCCACATGACCGAGTACATGGCGAGCTCGCCGCTCGTGGGACGACGGCCGAGGATCTCGCGGATCTTCGCGTACTCGTCGGCCTTCAGGCCGAGGGCGCCGTAGGGCTGCTCGCGGTCCGGTGTCGCGACGGCGTTCTCGACGGTGTCGGCGACGGCGGAGCTGGTGGGGGTGGTGGTCGTCACGAGGGCAGGACTCCAAAGGAAGTGGTGGGATGCCGGACCCACCAATCTTAGCGGCGTGCAGCGACGAACAGATGCTCGGATGGGCGTCGGAGGTCGACGCCCATTCGTCACGGTGCGGTGCAGGATTCGAGGTCTCTTCACGAGGTTCGAGATCGACCGTGACGATCGGTGCGATGGTTGCGTCCTATCACCAACGAAGCGATCAACCGCTCGCTCGAGACGAACCAGGAAGGGCAACACCATGTCGAACACCACCAACTCCCCGAAGCCCACCGTCACGAAGGGTGTCGTCGGCGAGAACAACGCCGCCACGCAGACGAACACCCACGGCAAGACGGTCATCGACAACGGCGTGGTCGCGAAGATCGCCGGCATCGCAGCCCGCGAGGTCCGCGGCGTGCACGCCCTCGGTGGTGGCGCAGCCCGTGCGTTCGGTGCCATCCGCGACGCCATCGGCTCCTCCGACCTGTCGCAGGGCATCCGTGTCGAGGTCGGCGAGACCCAGGTCGCCGTCGACGTCGTGATCGTCGCCGACTACCCGGTGGACTTGCAGGCCGTCGCGAGCGAGGTCCGCGCCTCCATCATCCGCGCGATCGAGCAGTTCGTCGGCATGGAGGTCACCGAGGTCAACGTGACCGTCAGCGACGTCTTCATCCCGTCCGACGACGAGGACCAGAACGCCGAGGCGCGAGTCCAGTGACCGCCACCAACACCGGCATCCTGATCGGAGCCGTCCTCGCACTCAGCTGGGTCGCCTTCGGGTTCTGGGCGTTCGTGTTCGTCGCGGTCGCGATGGGGATCGGCGCCCTCGTGGCCCGCATCGTCACCGGCCAGACCGACCTGAACGCGATCATCGACGCCGTCCGCGGGAAGCGCGTCTCGTCATGACCACCGCCGTCCTCGACCGGGGAGTCCCCTCGGTCGCCGAAGCGCCCGTCGTGCACCCGCACGGCGGGCCGGGCCGGACGCGGATCACCGCGAAGGCCCTCGAGCACGTCGCCGTGAACATCGCGGCCGAGTCGCTCGGGGTCCCGGCGGGACGTGTGAAGGTCGAGCTCGCCGACGACCAGGGCGCGCTCGCGCTCATCGTCACCTCGCCGATGCGTGCGATCCCACTGGCGCGCGTCTCGGCCACCCCCGACGCGCTCCAGCGCTCAGGGGGCTCCATCGTCGAGCGCGTCTCGGCCGCCACCGGTGCCATCGCCGCTCGCGTCGAGCAGCTGTCCGGTTCGAGCGTCTCGCGCGTCTCCATCCGCGTGAGCGGACTCGAGATCGACCAGGAAGGACGCGTCTCATGACCGCCACCGCAGCCACGACCCCGGCCGCCGGCCCGACGAGGGTGCTCCGGCGCCTGGCTCGCCGCGAACTGCACTCGCCGCGCTCGACCGCCGCGATCCTCCTCGCGGTCCTGCTCGTGCTCGTCGCGCTCTGGATCGCCGTGGAGACGGTGCTCGCCCTCATCGGCGTCCGCCCGCTCCTCGTCGCCCCGGGTGAGATCCCGGGAGCCGCGGCGAGCCTGCCGTCGACGCAACCGGTCATCCTCGGTGTCGCGGGGGCACTCGTGCTCCTGCTCGGAGTGGTCCTCATCGGGATCGCGCTCGGACCGGGACGTCGTCACCGCCATCTGTTGTCGACCGGGCGCGTACTCGCGGTCGTCGATGACGAGGTCATCGCGTCGGCCCTCGCGCAGCGCGCTTCGACGACGGCTGCCACGCATCCTGACGGCACCTCCGTGGCCGTCGGGCGGCGGACCGCAGCGATCCGGATCACCCCGGCCAGCGGCATGCGCGTCGACCGGTCCGAAGTCGACCGCGCCGTCGCCGCAGACCTCGATGCGTTCGGCCTGCAGCCGTCGCTCCGGGCGACCACCTCCATCTCGTCGAACGGGAAGGTCGGACAGTGAACTCCACCAACCGCGGACTGAACCGTCTGCTCATCCTCCTCATCGGACTCGTGTTCGTCGTGATCGGGGCGGCGGCGCTCGCCGTCGTCACCGTGCCCGTCGTCGCCGACTGGTGGCGCGACAATCGGGCCGCCGTGCTCGACACGATCGACGGCTGGTTCGCCTGGAACCCGTTCGCAGCGGTGTCCAGCGCGGACGCCGGTCAGACGGCCTCGGTCCTCGTCCCGATCGCCGGCATCGTGCTGCTCGTGGTCGTCGCCGCCCTGCTCATCTCGTTCGTCCTTCGCCAGGGGCGCGGCCGTTCCGGCGTCGTGCATCGCGCGACCGTCGAGCACGGCGACATCGTGCTCGAGACGGACGTCGCGGCCAATGCCCTCGGCGATGCCCTCGACGACACCGAGGCGTTCTCGTCCGTCCGCGTCTCCGCCTGGGACGTGAACCGGGCGCAGGCGCTCAAGGTCGCCGTCACCTGCCGGCGTGGCGTCTCACCCCGCACGGCGGTGGAGACCGTCAGCACGGCGGTGGAGTCGCTCGACCGCCTGCTCGGCGTCGAGCTCCCCGTCCTCGTCGAGGTCGGCGGCGGCTTCCGCGCCGCCAAGCCGAAGCGCGTCCTCCAGTGACCGTCACTGATCCGGACGTGCCGGTGCAATTGCAAGCCCCCGTCCGAATCGGCTGATCCGCAGCCGCGCGTCGCAGAATGCCAGTGTCGCGGGATGAACCATCGGGACACATCAACGCCCCACGGCGATCCGTGGGAGAGGGAGCAACATCATGGGTAAGAAGATCCTCCTCATCATCGTCGGCCTCATCGCCTTCGGTGCCTACACGCTCGGCGCGAAGGCCGGACGCACCCGGTACCGCGAGATCAAGCACGCCGCAGAAGAGTTCTGGAACGACCCTCGCGTCGAGAAGGCGCGCAAGAAGGCCGTGAAGAACGCGAAGAAGGCCACGGCGAAGGCCCAGAAGGAAGTCCAGAAGAAGCTCCACTGAGCCCCTTCGCCCGTCTTCGGACGAAACGCCGTCCGTTCTCCCGAATTCGGGCGAACGGACGGCGTTTTCGTCGTTGGTGCGTGGTGATGCTCAGGCGACGAGCGTGCGCAGCCCCTCGACCAGCGGCGTCGTGGGGTGGCCGATCAACCGGCTGAGGTCGCCGCTCGTCTCGGCGAGCAGGCCGTCGCGGGTGTTGCCGTCGAGCGCGACGACGAAGCCCGCGGTGCCCTCGTCGAGACCGGCCGCCAGCAAGGCCTTCATGTGGTCCTCTGGGGAGAGGTCCTGGTAGACGACCTCTCGGCCGACGACCTCGCCGATCGCCTGCGCCAGCTCGGGGTGCGACCATGCGACGTCGCCGGCGAGCTCGTAGGCCTTGCCCTCGTGGCCGTCGGTGGTGAGGACGACGGCGGCCGCCTCCGCGTAGTCGGTGCGAGACGCGCTCGACACGAGGCCGTCGCCGACGCTCCCGACGAACGATCCGGTCGCCTTGGCCTGGTCGACGGACTGGCCGTAGTTCTCGGTGTACCAGCCGTTGCGGAGGATGGTGAAGGGGAGGCCGGACGCGCGGATGAGCTCCTCGGTCGCCTTGTGCTCGGGGGCGAGGATCAGCGGGGAGGTGTCGGCCCGGAGCGCGCTCGTGTAGACGAGGCGGGCGACGCCGGCACGCTTTGCGGCGTCGATGACGGCGGCGTGCTGGGCGACGCGCTGGCCGACCTCGCTCCCGGAGACGAGCAGCAGGGTGTCGCCGGCCTCGAGCGCGGCGTCGAGGGTGGCCGGGTCGGTGAAGTCGACCTTCGCGGTGCGGACGCCCTGTGCGGCGAGATCGGCCAGTGCCTCGGTCCGGCGGCCGGTGGCGACGATGGTGGCGGGGTCGGTGCCGCGGGCGAGCAGGTGCTCGACGACGAGGTGGCCGAGGTGGCCGGTGGCTCCGGTGACGACGAGAGACATGTGAGGGTCCTTTCGATGGGGTTCGCTGAGGAGGAACCCGCTTCCGATCACATTACTTCCCGATCTGCAGTACCCACTTTGAGGTAAGCTACTGTCCGACGAGTAAGGAATGAGCCATGACGAGCGTGGACACGCAGCTGGGAAGACGCCCTGGATTCACCGACGGCATCCTGCCTGCCGCATGCCCCTCGCGCACGGTGCTCGACCACGTCACCAGCAAGTGGGGCGTCCTCGTCCTCCTGGCGCTGTCCGACGGCACCCATCGCTGGGGTGAGCTGCGACGGGTGGTCCAGGGCATCAGCGAGAAGATGCTGGTCCAGACGCTCCGAACGCTCGAGGAGGACGGCCTCGTCATCCGCGTCGCGCACCCCGAGATCCCGCCCCGTGTCGAGTACAGCCTGAGTGACCGCGGTCGCGACCTCAACGAGCACCTGATGCCCTTGATGGCGTGGATCGACCACAACGCGTCGGAGATCCTCGGGCGCTAGGCGGTCCGGCCGAGCGCGGTGAGGACGTCGACGAGTGTCGACGGGTCGCCGACGTTGCCCGGGACGACCACGTAGAGCTTCTCTTCGTGCTCGGGTGTCACCACACTCCACACCGAGACCCCGGGCAGCACCTGTCCGAGGACGCGAGCGCGCCGTGCACCGAGTCCGACCCGGGCGACCTCGGCGGAGGTGATGCCGCCCTTCGACACGACGACCTCAACCGATCGTCGGAGCGCAGCGGTCGCCGACGTCAGGGCGATCATCACCCGCTCACCGTGGTCGAGCGTGTTGTGCGAGGCGTCCCGTTCCCGCTCGGACGAGATCGCGGCGAACCCCGTCGCGGTGAGTCTCGCTCGAGCGGCCTCCGCCACGGCCCGCCCGGTGGCGACGGCATCCTGGAGGGCGTCGCTCGTGGGGACGATCTCGGCGGGGCCGAACGCCGCCTCGACGGGCGCGAGCTGTCGCGTCGCACCGATGGTGTGGGAGCCGCAGACGAGGAGCGCGGCGACCGGCTCCGCGACGAGCGGCGAGGGCAGGAGGCCGTCGCTCTCGACGCCCGCGATGGCTGCAGCGAGGGGTGACGCGGACCGGACGACCACGTCGGCTCCGTCGGCCCACGCCGCCGTGATGGCCTGCGCGATGATCCGCACGTCGTCTCCGGTCTCCGCGTCCGGAAGGAGCACCGTTCCGGGAACGGCATCACGGAGAGCTGCACGGAACTCGGCGGCGCCGTCGCGGAGACCCGCCAGGCCGAAGTGGGCGGCCTCCCGACCGGACTGCTCGCGCACGTAGTCCGGCAGGTGTCCCGAGCGGAACGGGAACACGGGGTCCTGGGCGTACTCCGTCTCGTGGGCCGGCAGCGTCTCGTCGCCGATGCGGACGTAGTGGGTGCCGTCGATCGTCGTGCGCCCGCCCTCCGGGAAGGCCGGGACGAAGACGATGACGCTGCGGTCTCCGGTGAAGACGGCGGTCTCGGGGAACACGTGCCCGCGCAGGGTCGAGTCGCCTCGGAGGACGACGTGCACCCGTTCTCCGAGACGGCGTCCCGCCTCCTCCGCTTCGGCTCGAGTGCGTTCGAGGAGCGCCACTGCCTCCCCCTCGGGGACGGCGCGGGTGTTCGTGAGCAGGTAGACCGCATCGGCTCCGCCGAGCGTCTGCTCGATGAGATCGGCGTCCCATTCGAGGAGGACGTCGACGCCGGACGCCGACTGCGTGCCGGTGGGGTCGTCGTCGAGGATGATCGTCTTCATATCGTCCTAGGCGGTGTCGTCGCGACGAAGTTCGGTGAGCACGCGCTCGACGATACCGCTCGTCGCGAGACCGTAGCGTTCGTGGAGGGTCGGGAGCGCGCCGGCGTCGAGGAACGCGTCGGGCAGGGCGATCGGAACGACGCGCTTCCCGAGCCCGCGGCGCACGACCGCGCTCGCGACCGTCTCGAACAGCCCACCGACGACGGTGTGGTTCTCGAGGGTCACGGCGAGGCGCGGGGTGTCGATCTCGGCGAGGACGGTCGCCTCGTCGAACGGCTTGATGGTCGGCGTGTGGACGACGGAGACGTCCACACGGTGCGCGGCCAACGCCTCCGCAGCCTGGAGCGCGCGCATCGTCATGAGCCCGCTGGAGATGAACACGACGTCGTTCCCGGGACGGAGGACCGCGGCCTTGCCGAGTTCGAAGCGGTAGTCGTACTCGTCGAGGACGAGCGGCACGTTCCCGCGCAGGAGGCGGAGGTAGGTCGGACCCTCGTGCGCGGCGAGTTGTGGCACGGCCTGCTCGATGTCAAGGGCGTCGCAGGGGTCGACGATGGTGAGGTTGGGCATCCCCCGGAAGATCGCCATGTCCTCGGTCGCCTGATGGCTCGGTCCGTATCCCGTCGTGAGGCCGGGTAGGCCACCGACGACGTTGACGTTGAGGTTGGGCTCGGCGATGTCGAGGCAGATGAAGTCGTAGGCGCGACGCGCGGCGAACACGGAGTACGTCGAGGCGAACGGGATAAAGCCCGTCTCCGCCAGGCCGGCAGCGGTGCCGTACAGCAACTGCTCGGCCATGCCCATCTGGAAGAACCGCTCCGGGTGTGCCTTCGCGAAGACGTGCATGTCGGTGTACTTGCTGAGGTCTGCTGACAGACCGACGATGCGTGGGTCCGTCTCGGCGAGGGCGGTGAGAGCTCGACCGAAGGGAGCCGGGGAGGTCCGCTGACCGGGGTCGGCGAACGACGCGATCATCGCCGACGTCTTGAGCCTGGGGCTCGTGGTGGTGGTGCTCATGCCTGGTCCGTCCCGTCGAATCCTGCGGTCAGTTGGTCGCGGCACAGCTGCCACTCGTGCTCGTCGATCTTCATGAAGTGCGCCTTCTCCCGCTGCTCGAGCAGTGGCACGCCGCGTCCGACGAGGGTGTCGCACAGGATCACCGCCGGAACCCCCTGGGCCTCCGCTGCGGTGGTCGCGCGGTCGACCGCGTCGAGGAGCGCGTCGACGTCGTTGCCGTCCACGCGCTGCGTGAACCAGCCGAACGACGCCCATTTCTCGTGGGCGGGCTCGATCCCGAGGACGCCGGCCGTCGGTCCGTCGGCCTGCAGGGCGTTCATGTCGACGAACGCCAGGAGGTTGCCGAGACGGTGGTGGTGCGCGCCCATCGCGGCCTCCCAGGTCGAACCCTCGTCGAGCTCACCGTCGGAGAGGAAGTTCACGACGCGGGCGTCGTTGCCCTGCAGACGGAGGCCGAGGGCCATGCCCACGGCGACGCCCAGCCCGTGGCCGAGGGAACCGCCGGAGATCTCCATCCCGGGGGTGTAGCTCGCCATACCGGACATCGGCAGGCGCGAGTCGTCGGAGCCGTAGCTCTCCAATTCCTCGACCGGGATCACCCCGGCCTCCGCGAGTGCGGCGTACAGGCCGATCGCGTAGTGCCCCGTCGACAGCAGGAAGCGGTCGCGACCCTCCCATTGCGGATCGGACGGGCGGAGACGCAGGAGGTCCGCGTAGGCGACGGCGAGGATGTCGGCGGCCCCGAGGCCCTGGCCGACGTACCCCTGGCCCTGCACCTCGCCCATGTCGAGGATGTGGTGGCGGATGCGATGTGCGGCCGCCCTGACCGCGGTGCTGCGTGACGACCGGGTCGTCGGCTGACCGGCGGTGCCGGTGATGGTGGAGGTCATGCTGGATTCCTTCCGGATCGGATGGTGCCGACGTCGGTCGCCGTCGGCCGACACCACCCGGTGGATCGTGGGGCGGTCGGTCAGCGGCGGACGAGTTCGGCCGGGCTGGTGTCCGCAGCGGTCAGTTCCCCTGTCTTGATCGGCGCGGTCTCGCGGGCGGTGAGCGCGCAGAGCGTGGAGACGACGCCCAGCGCGCTGAGGAGTACCGCCGGACCGACCCAACCGATCCAGCCGTACAGTGCCGTCGCGATGAAGGGCAGCAGTCCGGCGACGACGCTCGCGCCGTTGTAGCCGAGCGAGATGCCCGAGGAGCGGACGTTCCGGTCGAACTGCTCGGAGAACCACGACCCCTCGACCGCGAAGATCGGGTCGTGACTGAGGATGAGGCTCAGGGTGACGGCGACGATGATCATGATGATCGCGCCCGTGTTGATCAACAGGAACATCGGGACACCGAAGAGGATCGTGAAGATCGAGCCGATCAGGAAGACGTTCCGACGACCGATGCGGTCACTGAGCGCGCCGTAGGCCAGATGGGTTCCGAGGCCGAGCGCCGAGCCGACGAGCGTGCCGTACAGGACGTACTGCTTGTCGGAGATGCCGGCGAGCACCACGTACGACAGGGCGAAGCTCGTCGTGATGTAGTACCCGCCGGTCTCGGCGAGCCGCAGACCCATGATGCGGAGGATGATCCGCCAGTCCTGCTTGATGACCTGGATCGCCGGGCGCTTGTGGATCTCTCCGGCCGCCTTCATCTGCTCGAAGTCCGGCGACTCGTGGATGCCGAGACGGATCCAGAGGCCGATGGCGACCATGACGATGGAGAACAGGAACGGTACCCGCCACACCCAGTCGCCTTCGAAGAGTGCGGCGCTGAGGAGGAATGAACCGTTCGCCAGGAGGAGCCCGGCGGGAATGCCGATCTGCGGGACCGCGCCGAAAAAGCCCCGGCGCTTGAGCGGTGCGTGTTCGACCGCCATCAGGACGGCGCCACCCCACTCGGCCCCGTACCCGATGCCCTGGATCGCGCGGAGCAGGATCAGCAGGATCGGTGCCAGCACACCCACCGTCCCATAGGTCGGGAGGAGGCCGATGAGGAAGGTCGCGACCCCCATGATCGACAGCGCCCAGATGAGGATCGTCTTGCGGCCGATGCGGTCGCCGAAATGCCCCGCGAGGTACCCGCCCAGTGGACGGAAGAGGAAGCCGATCGCCAGGGTGGCGAAGCTGGCCAGGACGCCGACGAAGGCGTTCTCGGCGTGGAAGAACGCCGTCCCGAAATACGCCGCTGCCGCGGTGCCGTAGATGAAGAAGTCGTAGCTCTCGACGGCCGTCCCGATCATCGAGGCCGTCGAGACCTTGATCGGGTTGTCCTTCACCGGAGCCGGTGCGGGGGTGGGGTGTGCCATGGGTTCCTCCTTGAACGAATGGTGCGGGGTCGTGCGGTCGGGGTCGCTCAGACGCTCGGGCGATAGGTCTCGATCACGCGGGAGTCGTCGCGGGTGCCGAGGCCGGCCTCGGCCGCGGCCAGGTACCGCTCGCGGGCGGCGTCGAGGACGGGCGTCGACGCCCCCGCAGCGCTCGCCGCATCGGCCACGAGCCCCGCGTCCTTGACGAAGATGTTGATCTGGCTCGTGACCTCGACGTCGGTGCCCTGCAGCATCCGCGGCCCGCGGTCGGAGAGCATCCAGGACGCGGCGGCACCCGACTCGACGAGGGGGAGCACCGTGGCCGGGTCGAGGCCGAGCGACTCGGCGAGGGCGAGCGCCTCGGCTGCGGCGACGATGTGCACGGCGCAGAGGTGCTGGTTGACCACCTTGATGCCCTGGCCGTCGCCGACGGCGTCGCCGACGATGCGGACGGTCCCGAGTGCCGCGAGCACACTCGACACGGCGTCGGTCGCCGCGCTGGGGCCGGACACGAAGAGGGTCAGTTCGCCGGTGCGTGCCCGGGCGACGCCGCCGGTGACGGGTGCATCGACCACGGCCGCCCCGGCATCGGTGAGGCGGGCGCCCTGCTCGGCGACGGATGCGGGGCCGACGGTGCTCATGACCACCCAGGTCTGCCCGGCGACGTCCGTGGCCTCGAGCGCCTGGTCGACGAGGGTCGACAGCTGGTCCGGCGTCGCGACCATCACGATGACGACCTCGGCCCGGGGTGCTTCAGCGATCGAGGACACGGCGTCGACGCCGACGGCGGAGGCGCGCTCGTGCGCTGCGGGGAACGGGTCGACGCCCGTGACGCGGTGGCCGGCCGCCGCGAGCTGGGCGGCCATCGGGAGCCCGATCGCGCCGATACCGACGAAGGTGAGCGTGGTTGCGGGCTGTGGCGTCGTCGCCATGGCGTCCTCCATCGGTGCGCGGGGTGAGCGGATGATTGGTTGAACCAATCTGCTGGGGACGATCGTATGGCGACCCTCTCGCGCTTGTCAAGTATTGGTTGGACCAATGGGAGGCCGCAGCGGCATCCAGGCGTGGGCCGCGAGGGTCAGTGCGCGTCGACGCCGAGCCGTAGCCAATCGACGAAGTGCTGGTGCATGGCTCGGCGCGCGGCTTCGGGGTCGCGGGAGACGAGGGCGTCGACGACGGCGTAGTGGACGCTGTCGGTGTTGCGGACGCCGTGTTCGTCGGGCTCCTCGACGGCGATGGCCTGCAGTCGCCTGGTGCGGATCGCCTCGCGGAGGACGTGGCTGAAGCCCTCGTGCATGAGCCGGAAGATCGGATCGTCGACGATCGCGTTCAAGCGGCTGTGGAACGTCACGTCCGCTTCGAGGGCGGCCTCGTGGTCACCAGCTCGCGTTGCCTCGATCATCCGGTCGACGTCGGAGCGGAGGAGGGCGATCTGTTCATCGGTCACCAGACTGGCCGCAGCCTCCGCGACGGTCTCCTCGAGGAGCATCCGCGAGCGGGCGAACTGCTGGTCCGTCAGATGGCCGAGCTGGCGGGAGATCGTGAACCAGCTCCGGACGAAGTCGTCGCCGGGGGCGTCCAGGTAGGTGCCGCGTCCCTGCGTCCGGTACAGAAAGCCGAGCCGTTCGAGGACCGCGAGCTGCTCGCGGAGTGCGCCACGGCTCATCTCCAGCGCATCGCCGAGCTCTCGCTCAGGTGGAAGACGTCTGGCGGTCGTGTCGGGCTCGGGGGTGGACAGCTCGATGAGGCGACTCACGAGCGCTTCGAGCGGTTCAGCCACATCCGCCCCCTCGATTGGTCCGACCAGCTTCGATCGTAGCCGGTGCGTTCGTTCGCCCGAAGATGGGCGAACGAACGCTCCCTCGCCCGAAGATGGGCGAACGAACGGGCTAGACGGCCTGGAGGGCCTGGACCGCGCTCGTGAAGAAGGCGAGACCGTCGACACCGGAGCGCATGGCGACCGGGGTGTCGGGGCCGAAGCCGGGCTCGATCGCGTGCTCGGGGTGCGGCATGAGTCCGACGACGTTCCCGGCCGGGTTCGTGAGGCCGGCGATGTCGTCGAGCGAACCGTTCGGGTTCACGCCCGCGTAGCGGAACGTGACGAGACCCTCGCCCTCGACGCGTGCCAGGGTCTCGGCGTCGGCGATGTAACCGCCGTCGGCATTCTTGAGCGGGATGGTGATCTCCTGCCCCTTCGAGAACTGGTGCGTCCACGCGGTGTCGGCGTTCTCGACCGTGAGCAGCTGGTCGCGACGGATGAACTGCTGGTGGGCGTTCCGGATAAGGCCGCCGGGCAGCAAGTGGGCTTCGACCAGCATCTGGAAGCCGTTGCAGATCCCGAGGATCGGCATGCCCTTGCCGGCGGCGTCCTTCAGCTCGGTCATGATCGGCGAGACCGCGGCGATCGCTCCGGCGCGGAGGTAGTCGCCGTAGCTGAAGCCACCGGGCAGGATCACGGCGTCGACACCCTGGAGGTCGTGGTCGCCGTGCCAGAGCGCGACGGGCTCGGCGCCCGCCATGCGGACCGCGCGCTGGGCGTCGCGGTCGTCCAGCGAACCGGGGAAGGTGATGACACCGATACGGGTCGTCATGCCTCGGAGCCCTCGGGGTAGTGGATGGCCACGACGTCCTCGATCACGGCGTTCGAGAGGATGTCGTCGGCGATCTGCTGCACCGTGGCGCGCGTGGCGTCGGTGATGGGGCCGTCGACCGTGAGCTCGAACCGCTTGCCGATGCGGACATCGGTGAACTCGCTCTTGCCGAGACGCGCGAGGGCGCCGGCGACGGCCTTGCCCTGGGGGTCCAGCAGTTCGGCTTTCGGCATGACTTCTACGACGATGGTCGGCACGGAGGTCTCTTTCGTTGCGACGCGGCGGGGATGCGAACAGTCTAGCGCCGAGCACACGACGCCCGTCCGACGGCGGGGCGTCGGCGCCGCGTCGTGGTCAGCGGATCACTCCGGGAGGGCGGCGTCCGCTTCGTTCGCGTCGCCGGCGATGCCGCGGGCGAGCGTCTTGTTGCGGAAGAAGTCCGGTCGGAGCTTCGCCTGGATGAGCATGATGACGATGCCAGCCACGATGATGATCATGCCGAGGATGAACACGAGCCCGACACCGCCGATGTTCGACCCGCTGCCGTAGTCGGGGTCCGCGCTCTCGATGATCGTGGTGAAGAAGAGCACGCCCAGGATGAGACCGCCGACGAGCGGGGAGAAGAACTGGAAGAAGAAGTTCCGTGCGCTCGAGAACCACTGCTTCCGGAAGTACCAGACGCACGCGAACGCCGTCAGGCCGTAGTAGAAGCAGATCATCATGCCGAGGGTCGTGATCGTGTCCCAGAGCACGTCCTCGGAGATGAAGCGCATGACCGCGTAGAACACCGACGCGACGACACTCGAGACGATCGTCGCGTAACCGGGCGTGAAGAACTTCGGGTGCACCTTTGAGAACTTCGGCGACAGCGCGCCGTAGTGTCCCATCGCGAGCAGGGTCCGCGCAGGGGAGACGAACGTCGACTGCAGCGAGGCGGCCGAGGACGACAGCACCGCGATCGACACGAGGATCGCGAGCGGGCCGAGGATGGGCCCCGCGAGCGAGAAGAACACGTTGCCCTGGATGTCCTCGTTGCCGAGCCCGAACTCGCCGTCGCCGACGCCCGCGTAGTTGATGAGCGCGACCGACAGGAACAGGTAGAGGACGACGATGATGATGACGGTCGCCGTGGCGGCCTTGCCCGGCGTCGAGCTCGACCCCTTCGTCTCCTCGCTCATCGTCAGCGTGACGTCCCACCCCCAGAAGATGAAGATGGAGAGCGAGAGGCCTGCGGCGAAGGCGCTGAACGACCCGACGGCGAACGGGTTGAACCAGTCGAGCGAGATCGGGAGGGCGTCGAACGCGTCACCGCCCGCCACGTGCGCGAAGGCGACGATGCCGAACAGCACCATCACGAGCAACTGGAAGCCCACGAGCACGTACTGCAGCTTCTGCGTCGTCTGCATGTCGCGGTAGGAGATGAGCGTCGCCCCGAGCATGAACGCCAGACAGGTGATGACGTTGATGAACGGGTTCGACGTGAGGCCGGCGATGTCGGGGTTCTGGAAGATCTGCGACAGCATCAGGTAGAAGAAGTCGACCGCGATGCCCGCGAGGTTCGAGAGCACCACGATGGTCGCGGCGATGAGGCCCCAACCGGCCATCCAACCGACCCACGGGCCGAACGCGCGCGTCGCCCAGGTGAACGAGGTGCCGGAGTCCGGCATGCGGCTGTTGAGTTCCCGGTAGCCGAAGGCGACGAGCAGCATCGGGATGAAGCCGACGAGGAAGATGGCAGGCACGTGGGTGCCGACCTCCGCGACCGTCGGACCGAGGGCGCCGGTCAGGGTGTACGCCGGGGCGATGCACGAGATGCCGATGACGATCGCACCGATGAGGCCGACGGTGCCGGCGCCGAGGCCCTTCTTGGAGAGGGCGCCCGTCGCGGTCGTCTCGGGGTGGGCGACGTCGCGAGGCGGGGTGGTTTCGGGAGGGGTCATGTCGGGTCTCCGAGGGTCAGCACGGAGTCGCGGGGCACGACCACCATGGGTACGGGGAGCTCGCGCAGCATCTTCGCTGCCGTGGAGCCGAGGAAGAGATGCTTCGGGGTGGCGAGTCGGCTGGAGCCGACGAGCACGATCTCCGCGGGCTTCCACTCGAGGTTCGAGACGGCGTCCTCGATACGGGTGCCAGAGGCGATCTCGGTGGTCACGTCGATGTCCTTCGGCAGGTGCTCGGTCGCGTAGGCGAGGACCTCCGCCGCGTGCGACTCGGCCCTGGCGGTCGCCTCGGGGTGCTCGGCGCCCTCTGGCTGGTCGAGCGCGACGAGCGAGACCAGCCGGAGCGGGATGACCGCGTTCTTGGCGACGACGATGGCCGCGTCGAGCAGCTGGTGCGCGCCGGCACGGGTGCCGATCGCGCAGGTGATCCGGCTGACCGTGCCGCCGGTGGGCTGGGCCTCGAGGAGGTCGCGGCTGCCGACCGGAGCGAGGGCGACCGGGACGACCGCCGAGTGCAGGAGCGTGTTCGCGACGCTGCCGAGCGTGAACCGCCCGAGGAGTCCGCCGCGCGCCGCACCGATGATGATGAGCCCGCCCTCGAGGATGCGGGAGGCCTCCAAGAGGCCCTCGGCGAACGACTCGTCGTACACGAGGTGCGTCTTGGCCGTGATGTCGGCTGGGACCGCGTCGAGCGCCTCGGCGAGCCAGCGTTCGGCCGTCTCACGGAGGAACCGTTCGTACCCGGGATCGGCCGGGGTGATCGTCGGGCGTTCCTCGTTGGCGAGCACGAGGACGATGTCGAGCCGGGCTCCGGTGGTCCGAGCGATCCGGATGCCGAGCGCGAGCGCGTCGCGTCCCGCCGGCGTATCGGTGTAGCCAACGATGTATCTCATCTGGTGTTCGCTTTCGATCGGGTGCGAAGGTGCCGGACTGCACGGCGGTGTGCGGGTGTTTCGTTGGTGCAGGGTATCGACGGGGGTGGCCCTTCGACAAGCTCAGGGACCGGAAGTGGTGCTCAGGGACCGGAGGCGGTGGGCGGGGAGTGGAGCGCCCTTCGACACGCGGTTCCTGAGCTTGTCGAAGGGCAGGGACCGAGGAGGTCGGAGACGTTACGCCTGGTGGCGGGCGATGATCGCCTCAGCGGTGTCGGCGCCCTTGCGGATCGCGCCGTCAACGTGCTGGTAGCCCTCGGCGGCGAGGTCGCTCGTCGACCAGAAGATCGGACCGACCGGCGTCGACTGCATGGCGCCATAGCGCGAGAGACCACCGAGGTCGAAGCTCGCCGCGTACGCGCCTCGCGTCCACTCCTCGCTGCCCCAGTCGCTCTCGTAGTAGACGACGGGGGAGAGGGCCTGCTCGCCGTAGTAGTGGGAGAGCGAGGTGAGGATCCGCTCGCGACGCTCCTCGGCGCTCAGCTTGAAGACCTCGTCGGCGCGCTCGTCCGAGACGAACCCGACGAGCGTGCCGCGCGGGTCCTCGTGGTTCGTGTTGTCGTAGGCCTCGTGGACGAGCTCGTACGGGCTGAACGCGGTGGCCGACAGGCCGTCCTCGCGCCAGAACGGCGTCTCGTACACGGCGTGGACCTTGATGACGAGCCCGAGCGACATGTGCTGGTGCATCTGGTGGCTGAGGCGCGGCAGCGGCGGCTGGAAGTCGATGCGGGAGTAGAGGTTCGGCGGAACGGCGACGATCGCGTACCGCGCGTTGACCGTCACACTGTCCGCCTCTGCCGAGACGCCGGTGTCGGACCACTCGAGGCGACGCACGGGCGAGGACAGGTGGACGTCGTCGCCGAGGGCCTCGGCGAGCTTGATCGGGACCTGCTGCAGGCCGCCGACGACGCGCTTGTCGAGGATGAAGTCGGCCTCGACGAGGTGGGTGAAGCTGCCCGCGGACGCCGCCATGAGGAGCGCCTGCAGGAGCGAGAAGGAGTGGGAGGGCTTCGTGAGCATCGCAGCGGCGATGAAGAGGGCGATGTTGTCGCGCGCCTCGACGTCGTCCGTCTGCTCGGCGAGCCAGGCGCTCCACGAGATGCGGTCGTACTCCTTCGCCCGGGCGTGCGCCCACGGCTCGGTGACGCCGACCTCCTCCACGAGCTCGTCGAGCAGGGCGATGAGCCGCTCCATCTCCGCTGCGGTCGACTCGGCGACGGGGAAGATGTCGCCCGTGAAGCGGGTGCGCACGCCCTCGGCATCGACGTAGACGCTGTCGCCCTCGCGGTAGCGGGAGTAGGTGTCGAGCCCGAGTTCTTCGAGCGTGGCGAGCAGCGCGGTCTGGTCGGGGGAGACCCACTGGCCGCCCAGCTCGAGCATGGCTCCGTCGATGTGGTTCGTCCAGAGGCGACCACCGACGCGGTCGCGCGCCTCGAGGACGGCGACGGACAGGCCCGCCGCGCGGAGCTTGGTGGCGGCCGTGAGCCCGGAGGCCCCGGCGCCGATGATGACGACGTCGCGTTCGATGGTGCTCATGGGGTGTCTTCCTGTTCGTGGCCCTTCGACAAGCTCAGGGACCGGGGTGGTGCTCGGGGGCCGGTTGGTGCTCGGGACCGGGGTGGTGCTCGGGACCGGGGTGGTGCTCGGGTGGTGCTCGGACCCGGCGCCGATAGTCGAGTATGGCGGATCCGGCGGTCGGATGGAACCGAGGATGGCGAGGTCGCCGGTCGGATCGGTGATCGACGACGGTTTCCGTTGTGCCGACCGAGGTGGATCAGCCGATGGGCGTCATGGTGTACTTCGTGTACAGGTACTCGTGGATGCCCTCGAGCCCGCCCTCGCGTCCGATGCCCGACTGCTTGACACCACCGAACGGTGCGGCGGCGTTCGAGATGACGCCCACGTTGAGGCCCATCATGCCGGTCTGCAGACGGCCGATCATGCGCTGTCCGCGGGCGAGGTCGGTGGTGAACACGTAGGAGACGAGCCCGTACTCGGTGTCGTTCGCGAGCCGCACGGCCTCATCCTCGTCGTCGAACGGCACGATCGCGAGGACCGGGCCGAAGATCTCCTCGCGGAGGATGTCGGACCCCGGCACGACACCGGTGACGACCGTCGGCTGGAAGAAGGTGCCCGGTCCGTCGACGGCCTCGCCGCCGGTGAGGACCTCGGCGCCGCGCTCGACGGCGTCGCCCACGAGGGTCTTCGCCTTCGTGACCGCGCGGTCGTCGATGAGTGGACCGATCGTCACGCCGTCCTCGGTGCCACGACCGATGCGGAACGCGTTCACCTTGTCGGTGACGCGCTTCGCGAACTCCTCCGCGACGTCGCGGTGGACGATGAAGCGGTTCGCCGCGGTGCACGCCTGTCCGATGTTGCGGAACTTGGCGGCCATCGCGCCCTCCACGGCCTTGTCGAGGTCGGCGTCCTCGAACACGACGAACGGGGCGTTGCCGCCGAGCTCCATCGAGGTGCGGAGGACGTTCTTCGCGGACTGCTCGATGAGCTTCTGACCGACGGCCGTCGATCCCGTGAAGCTCAGTTTGCGGAGCCGCGGGTCGGCGATGATCGGGCCGGAGACCGCGGAGGAGCTGGAGGTGGTGATGACGTTCACGACGCCTGCGGGGAGCCCGGCGTCCTCGAGCAGCTTCACGAAGTACAGGGTCGTGAGCGGGGTGAGCTCGGCGGGCTTGACGACGACCGTGCAGCCGGCTGCGAGCGCCGGGGCGATCTTGCGGGTCGCCATCGCGAGGGGGAAGTTCCACGGGGTGATGAGGAAGCACGGGCCGACGGGGTGCTGCGAGACGGTCATCATGCCGGTGCCCTCGGGGTTCGACCCGTAGCGTCCGGAGATGCGGACGGCCTCCTCGGAGAACCAGCGGAGGAACTCACCACCGTAGGTGACCTCGCCGTTCGCCTCGGCGAGCGGCTTGCCCATCTCGAGCGTCATGAGGAGGGCGAACTCCTCGCGACGCTCCTGGAGGAGGTCGAAGGCCTTCCGGAGGATGTTGGAGCGCGTGCGGGGAGCGGTCGCCGCCCACTCGTCCTGGGCTGCGACCGCGGCGTCGAGGGCCGCGGTGCCGTCGGCGACCGAGGCGTCCGCGATCGTCTTGATGACGTCGCCGGTGGACGGGTCGCTCACGTCGAGCGTCGCGCCCTCCGTCGCGTCGCGCCAGACGCCTCCGATGAACAGGCCGTTCGGGACCTTGGCGAGCAGATCGGTTTCACGTGCGTCGGTCATGGGTGGAGCTCCTTGGTGGTGTCGGTGCCGTCGGTCACAGTGTTTCAGCGTGCATGCCCCTCGACAAGCTCAGGGTCCGGGGTTGTGCTGCGGGGGCCGCCTCGGTCCCTGCCCTTCGACAGGCGGTTCCTGAGCTTGTCGAAGGGCGGGACCGGCGGGTGTGGTGTCAGTTCGCGGCGAGCGCCTCGAGGACGACGTCGAGTCCTTCGTCGAGCAGTTCGAGGGGGATGGTCAGTGGTGGGAGGAAGCGGACCACGTTGCCGTAGGTGCCGCAGGTCAGGACGATGACGCCGGCCTGGTGAGAGGCCTTCGCGACGCGTGCCGTGAGGGCGGCGTCGGGCTCGCCGGTGGCCGGGTCGACGAACTCGACCGCCATCATGGCGCCGCGCCCGCGGATGTCGCCGATGCGGGGGTCGGAGGTCTGCGCCGCGGTGAAGCGGTCGACGATGCGGGTTTCGATCGCCCGGGCCGAGGCGGCGAGGTCCTCCTCCTCGTACGCTTCGATCGCCGCCAGGGCGGCGACACAGGCGAGTGGATTGCCACCGTAGGTGCCGCCGAGCCCGCCGACGTGCGGGGCGTCCATGATCTCCGCGCGTCCGGTGACGGCGGAGAGGGGCAGGCCGCCCGCGATGCCCTTGGCGGTGATGATGAGGTCGGGCACGATGTCGAAGCGCTCGGACGCGAACATCGCACCCGTGCGGGCGAAGCCGGTCTGCACCTCGTCGGCGATGAAGACGACGTCGTTCGCGCGGGCCCAGTCGAGCAGGGCCGGCAGGAAGCCGTCCGCCGGGACGATGAAGCCGCCCTCACCCTGGATGGGTTCGATGATGATCGCCGCGAGGTTGTCTGCGCCGATCTGCTTCTCGATCTGGGTGATCGCGCGCTGCGCCGCTTCGGGGCCGGTGAGCCCGCCGTCACGGAAGGGGTAGGACAGCGGTGCGCGGTACACCTCGGAGGCGAAGGGACCGAAACCGCTCTTGTAGGGCATGGACTTGGCGGTGAGGGCCATCGTCAGGTTCGTGCGGCCGTGGTACGCGTGGTCGAAGGCGACGACCGCCTGCTTCTTCGTGTGGCTGCGGGCGATCTTCACCGCGTTCTCGACCGCTTCGGCGCCCGAGTTGAACAGTGCCGTCCGCTTGGCGTGGTCGCCGGGGGTGAGGCGGTTGAGCGCCTCGGCGACCTCGACGTAGGAGTCGTAGGGGGTGATGGTGAAGCAGGTGTGGGTGAACTCCTGCAGCTGTCGGGTGACGGCCTCGACGACGCGCGGGTTGCTGTTGCCCACGCCGGTCACGGCGATGCCGGACCCGAGGTCGATCAGGGAGTTGCCGTCGACGTCGACGAGGACGCCACCGCCCGCGCCGGCCGCGAACACCGGCATCGTCGTGCCGACGCCGGACGCGACCGCAGCGTGTTTCCGGGCCATGAGTTCCTCGGAGATCGGTCCGGGGATGGTGGTGACGAGGCGACGTTCCTGGGGGAGCGAGGGTCCGCCGAGGATGGAGGGTGCGGGGGCTGCGGTGCTGCTCGTCATCGGTACTCCTTCGGCTGCCGCGTCCGGCGGGGGCGCCGAGGTCGTCCGCGAGCAGTGCCACCAGGCTAGGCAGCGGTCCGCATCGGTACATTCGACAGTCTGTCCATACCAGCGGCTTCAGTTGGACGATCCGGCATCCCTGCGTAGACTCGCGCCATGGCACCGACGCTGCAGGACCTCCTCGACCACCGTGCGCTCGGCCTGAAGCTCGTGGTGGCAGGAACCGAGGGCGCCCTCGACCGCCAGGTCGCCTGGGTCTCCGGGTCGGACCTGCCGGACCCCACGCCCTTCCTCCTCGCCGACCAGGTGCTGCTCACGACGGGCACGCAGTTCGGGACCGCCGTGTCGACGACGCAGGTCGAGGCGTACGTCGCCCGCCTCGCCGACGCCGGTGTCGCCGGACTGGGGTTCGGTACCGAGGTGATCACGGCCGGGACACCGCCGGAACTCGCCGAGGCCTGCGCGGCGCACGGGATGCCGCTCGTCGAGGTCCCGTACCGCACGCCGTTCATCGCCGTCATCCGGTACGCGGCCGACCTCCTCACCGAGGCGGCTCGGGCGAGGGACGCCTGGGCACTGGGCGCCCAGCGCGCGATCGCGTTCGCCGCGCTCCGCCCCGACGCGACGGTCGCCGTCGTGACCGAACTCGCGCGGTCCCTCGGCGCCTGGGTCGTGCTCTTCGACGCGCACGCGACCCCGGTGGCGATCGCGGGCGACGGGCCCACCGCCGCTCCCGAGGCCGAGCGCCTCCTGGAGCGGGTGGCCGGCGAGGCCACCATGCTCCTGAGCCGCGGACAGCGTTCGGGGGCGACGCTCGCGAGCCGCACGCGGACGGTGTCGCTGCAGACCCTCGGCCGACGCGGCGACCTCCGGGGCGTGCTCGCCATCGCCGGGACCGACGGCCCGTTGGACGCCGCGGCCCAGAGCGTCGTGACCTCGGTCGTCGCCATCGCCGGGCTCACCCTCGAGCAGGGCGGCGCACTCGGACGGGCGGGGCGCTCGCTGCGCACCGGTGTCTGGCAGCTGCTCCGCGCCGGACAGACCACCGCGGCGCGCGAGGTCGCCGAACAGCTCGGCACGCCGTTGCCGAGCGGAGCGGTTCGTGTCGGCGTCTGCTCCGGGCCGACCGACGGGCGCGAGGCGCTCCTCACCGAGCTGGAACGGGCCGAGACGCTCGGTCCGGGTTCGCTCTTCGTCGCCGAGCAGGACGGACGGCCCGTCCTGCTTCTCGCAGCGGCTGAAGGGGACACCGAGACGGACGTCGATCGGGCGGTCGAGGCGGTGATCGCAGCGGCCCCCGCACGGCGGCTCGGACTCTCCCGATCCCTCGCGCTCGCCGATCTGCCGACGGGGATCGAGCAGGCGGTCTCCGCGCACGAGCACGCCGTCTCCGCAGGCGAGGCCGTCGTGCGGTTCGGGGCGCTCGCCGCGGCAGGGATGGCAGGGTTGCTCGACCCCGTCCGCGCCGCCGCCGTGGCCGAGGAACTGCTCGAGCCCGCGCTCCGCGTCGACCGCGAGGAGGGCTCCGACCTCGTGCCGAGCCTCCGCGGCTGGCTCGAGGCGAACGGCCAATGGGAGCCCGCCGCGCGGCGACTCGGGATCCATCGACACACGCTCCGCAACCGCATCACCCGGGTGGAACAGGTGCTCGGGCGACCGCTCGACACCTTCGCCGCTCGGGCCGAACTCTGGCTCGCGCTGGCCAGCCTGCCGGACGGGGATGCGTTGCGGTCCCGCGAGGCCGTTCTGTAGCCTCGACCGCACGGCGCGCGTGTGCTCCGTGGAACCACGAAGGGGGCGGCGCGCATGAGGATCCGAACGGTGGTCGCCCGGGTGCCGGTCACGATCGCCCTGGTGCTGGTCGTCCTCGTCGTGGGTGTCGTCGAGCGTGGCCTCTGGGAGTCGACGACGGCGCAACCGTGGTGGGACGCGGTCGCCTACGGCCTGCCAGCCTTCGAGGTCGGGCGCTGGTGGACTCCCGTCACCGGGACGTTCCTCGTCGTGGAGCCGTGGGCCTACGTGTTCGCGGTGATCGGGTTCGCCTGGGTCGGCCTGCTGGAGTGGTGGCGGGGATCGAAGGCCGCGCTCATCACCTTCGCCGCCGGTCAGCTCGTCGCCGTCCTCGCCACCGCCGGGTTCCTCTGGGCCGCGAGTCAACTGCCCTGGCCGTGGGCGACGAGCCTCGCCGGGATGCTCGACGTCGGTCCCTCCGGCGGGACGATGGCCTGCTTCGCCGCGTGCGTGTCGCTCTTCGCCTCTCCGTGGCGGCAGCGGGGCTGGATCATCGTCGCGTCCTACGCCGCGATCGGGGTCCTCTTCATCGGGTCGCTCGCGGACCTCGAGCACGCCTTCGCGGTGCTCTTCGTCCTCGCGGTGAACCGTTCCTTCCGCATCCAGCGGGCCAGTGTGCGCGAGCGCCGACTGCTCGCGTTCACGACGAGCGTGGCTCTCGGCGTCGTCCAGATCGTCGCCCTGCTCGTGCCGACCAACGGCCCGTTCGGCCCGACCGCTCCGGCGGAGGGCCCGTGGCTCGACGTCGCGATCGACACGGTCGTGATCATCCTGGTCGCCAACGGCCTGCGGCTCGGTCGTCGCTGGGCGTGGGTGCTGAGCGTCGTCTGGGCGATCCTCAACGTTCTGGTCGCGGTCCTGTACCTGGCGCTGTCGCCGCTCGATCCCGCCGACCTCCCGATCGACTGGGGCGACACCGACGTGTTCCTGGCGACGTCGGTGCTCTGGCTCGCCTTCCTCGTCTACCTCGTCGCGACCCGCAGCGCGTTCTCATCCCACCGACGCCGACAGCTCGGCGTCGGGCGCAAGCAGCAGCAGGACCTGCCGTCGGCGGACGACGCCCGCGCGCTCATCCGGACCGAAGGCGGCGGCTCGCTCTCCTGGATGGCCACGTGGGACGGCATGGAGTACTTCCGCACCTCGGTGGGCCTCGTGCCCTACCAGAAGCACGCCGGTGTCGCGATCGTGCTGGCCGACCCGCTCGGCCCACCGGATCACCTGCAGGCGAGCGTCGCGGAGTTCGTCCAGGCGGCCGAGCGCGACTCCCTCATCCCGTGCTTCTTCAGTTCCAGCCAGGGGACGAAGGACGCGATGCCCGAGGGATGGCGCGACCTCATCATCGCGGACGACACGATCGTCGACCTTCCCGGTCTCGCGTTCACCGGCAAGGCCTGGTCGAACATCCGCACGGCGCTCAACAAGGCCGAGCGCGAGGGGATGGTCTTCCGGATGAGCACCTATGGCGCCGAGACGTGGGGCGTCCGACAGCAGATCCGTGCCATCTCCGAGGGCTGGGTCGGCGACAAGGGGCTGCCGGAGATGCGGTTCACCCTCGGGACCCTGCAGGAGGCCGACGACCCGGAGGTCCGCCTGGCACTCGCGATCTCGCCGGACGGCGACGTCGACGGCTTCCTCAGCTGGCTCCCGGTCTTCGGCCCCGACGGCGAGCACCGCGGATGGACGCTCGACCTCATGCGGCGCCGCGAGGAGGGCTTCGGTTCGGTCATGGAGTTCCTCATCGCCTCCTCGGCCAAGGTCTTCGCCGAGGAGGGAGCGCAGATCCTCTCGCTCTCGGGTGCGCCGCTCGCGCACCGGGTGGAGGACGACGAGGGCCGCATCGCGCACCTGCTGGGTCAGCTCAGCGGCATCCTGGAGCCCGTGTACGGCTTCTCGTCCCTCCACCGGTTCAAGCAGAAGTTCAACCCGCGATCGGAGCCGATCTACCTCCTGTACCGCGACGAGGGCGACCTCACGCGGATCGCGGCGGCGCTCACCCGTGCGTTCCTGCCGGACGCGACCCTCCGGCAGTTCGCCGGCGCCGGCATCGACATGCTCAAGCGCGACTGAGCGAGGCCGGCCCTCAGGCGGTGTCGCCGCCCGGGAGTCCCGCTGCGCCGAGGTGTGTCGCCCCGCGGGACCGCGCTCGCTGCTCGGCGAGGGCGGCGGCGAACTCCGTCTCCCAGTCGGAAGCGACCTCGATGCCGAGGCGCCCGGCCTCCTCGATGGTCAGCTCCTTCGGGAAGCCGTTCGTGTCGGACAGCCGGAACACGTCGTGTCCCGTCATGACCCGTCCGGCGTACCCCTGGACCATCTGGAGCCCTGCGCCCAGCGTGCGCCGGAACGACTGCTCCTCCTTGACGAGGACGGCGACGACCTCGTCGCGGGCGGCGGCCACCTCCGGGTAGTCGTCGGCGTACAACCCGGCGATGACGGGCACGATCTCGCCGAAGAAGTTCTCGTGCAGATCGAGCGAGAGCGCCAGCCTGATCGCCCGTCGGAGCAGTCGTCGCATAACGTAGCCCTGCTCCTTGTTCGACGGACGCACACCGTCGACCGCGAGGAAGGTCGCCCCGCGGAGGTGGTCGGCGATGATGCGCATGGCAGCGGTCTCATCCTCGTAGCGTCTCCCGGTGAGCTCCTCGAGGCGCGCGACGATGGGCCAGAGCAGCGAGATGCGGAAGACGTCGTCGGAGTCGATCGACGCGGCGGCGATGCGTTCGAGGCCGCCGCCGAAGTCGACGTTGCGTCTGGCGAGTTCCTCGAACGAGCCGTCCTCGCGCCGTCGGTACTGCATGAACACCTGGTTGCCGATCTCCATGAACCGTCCGCCGTCGCTCGCGGGATGCGCGAGGCCGTAGGACGGGTCCTGAAACTCGGGGCCGAAGTCGTAGAACACCTCACTGTCGGGGCCGCACGGGTCGCCGATCGGGGTGCCCTCGAGTGACCCGCCGCGGGACCACCAGTTCTCGCCGCCGTCGTAGAAGAAGATCCGCTCACCGGGCCGCACCCCGCGGGCGTCGCCGTCGGCCTGGGAGCCGATCTCCGCGATCCCGTTGGAGACGCCGCGCTCGGCGAACACCGACGCCCAGATCGAGGCGGCCTCGTCGTCGCGCGGGATGCCGTTCGCGGGATCGCCGATGAAGCAGGTGACGGAGATCCGCTCCGGATCCAGTCCGACGACGTCGACCAGGAAGGTGAAGAACTGCCGGATCTGCGTCTCCTTGAAGTAGTCGCCGAGCGACCAGTTGCCGAGCATCTCGAAGAAGGTGGTGTGCCGGTTGTCGCCGACGTCCTCGATGTCCTGGGCCCGCACGCACGGCTGGCTGTCGGTCAACCGCCGTCCGTCGGGGTGATCCTCACCGAGGAGGAACGGCAGGAGCGCCTGCATCCCGCTGCCGTTGAAGAGGGTGCTCGTGTCGCCGCGCGGGACGAGCGGAGCCCGCTTGATCAACGCGTGGCCGTTCCGTTCGAGGAAGTCGAGGTAGGCGTTCCGGATGTCGTGGGCGTCCATGCCGACACGATTCCAGCTTTCCGGTCCGAGGGGAAGCCGCTGGGCGCGGCGACCCGACTCAGTCCGCGTCGTGGAGTGACCGCAGGGCGGTCACGACGTCGTCGTGCCAGCGGCGGGCCGCCGGGAGCACGCCGCCGAAGATCGGGGTGTCGTGCGTCGCGCCCAGGTACATCGTCCCGCTCGCGTCGACGCCGTCGGCCCGGAGCGCGGCGAGGTAGGCCGCACCGTCACCGCGGAGGGGGTCGTACTCGGCCGTGAGGATCACGGCGCGGGGGAGGTCCGCGTGCGACCGGGCGAGGAGGGGCGACGCGTGCGGCTCCTTCGCCTGACGTCGGTCCAGGAGGTAGGTCTTCGCCACGGAGCGCAGCTCCTTGATCGCGAAGATCCTCGGGATGCCCATCTCCCGCACAGGACGGAGGTCGATGTGGCCGCCGGTGAGGTCCGTGACCGGCACCTCGAGCAGCTGGAGTCGGATGGGCAGCCGGCCGCGTTCACGGTTCGCGAGCGTGAGCGCCGCCGCGATGCTGCCGCCGGCGGACACCCCGGCGACGGCGATCCGCCCCGTGTCGATCCCGAGCGTCGTGGCCTGGGCGAACAGCCACTCGAGCGCCGCGTGGGCCTGTTCCAGCTGGGTCGGGTACCGGTGCTCGGGAGCGAGCGCGTAGTCGACGGCGGCGATGACCACGCCGGCGTCGGCCGCCCGACGACGGAACCCCGCGTCGGTCGTCGGGTAGTCGATCCCGCCGATGCGGAACGCCCCACCGAAGAAGGACAGGACCGCGGGCACCGCCTGGTCTCCGTCGGCCGTGGGCGGGTGATAGAGCCGGATCCGGACGTCGGGGAAGCCGGCGACCGGGATCGTGTGCTCCTCGATGCGCAGCTCCGGGCCCGGGACGCCGACGGTCGCGAGCTCCTTCTTGTCCCAGTTCCGCGCGGCCTTGCGGTGCTGTGCGCGTGTCTTCTTGCGGCGGGGTGCGGCGGTGGTGGCCTTCGCCGTCGGGCTCGAGGGCTTCGCCTTCGGTCCGGTGGCCTTCGGGGAGGTCGCCTTCGGGTCCGCGGCGGGAGCGGGCTTCGGGCGCGCGACGGTGGTCGTCTTCGGCCGCAGGAAGAAGGCCTTCGCCTGCTCGAGTGCGGTCGAGATGAGGTAGGCGCGGTGCGTCCGCGCTCGTTCGACGAAGATCGGGTCGAGAGGCAAACGACTCACCTGCCTTGCTGCTCGGATGGGCGGATCCCAGCAGTCTAGGCGGGCTCGGCAGACGACGACCGTGGCTTGCCCGATCGATCCTTCCGCGCGGCTTCACCTCCTGTTCACCGGGAGGCCCGGCCCTGTTCGGGTGCCGCTCGTAGCGTGATCACACGTACGGCACACAGCAGTGCCCGCGTCGGTCACTCGCGGTTCCGCTCCACCGGAGCCACGCGCGGAGCGGGCGGGTGCATCGGTCCTTCTGAAAGGTACGTCCCAGCACATGAAGCTCTCCCTCACCCGCGTCGCTGCGCTCGGCGCCGCCGCCCTCCTCTCGATCGGCCTGGCCGCCTGCTCGAGCGCCAGCGCCACTGACACCGGTTCAGCCGCGGCCGGGACCTTCGCGGTCGACGACCAGACCCTCGTCTTCGGCGTCGTCCCCGACTCGGTCGACACGCAGACGAATTACCAGCCGCTCATGGACTACATCGCCCAGGAGACCGGCAAGAAGGTCGAGTACCACGAGTCGACCGACTACGCGGCCCTCATCGAGGCGGCCGTCGCCGGCAAGATCGACGTCGCGTCCTTCTCTGGGTTCACCTACGTGACCGCGCTCAACAACGGGGCCAAGATCACGCCGATCTCGTCGATCATCACCGTCGAGGGGCAGGAGCCGGGCTACTACTCCGAGGCGATCGTCCCGAAGGACTCGTCGATCACCAAGATCGAGGAATTCAAGGGCAAGAAGGTCTGCTTCGTCGACCCGTCCTCGACGTCCGGGTACCTCTTCCCGAGCTACAACCTGCTCGAGGCCGGCATCGACCCCGAGAAGGACATCACCCCGGTCTTCGCCGGCAAGCACGACGTCTCGGTGACGAAGACCGCCGAGGGCGTCGAGTGCGAGGCGGGCTTCGCCGAGGACTCCGAGGTCGAGAAGAACGACGGCGTGAAGGTCATCGACCGCACGATGGTCCCCGGTGCGCCGATCGTCGAGTCCGACTCCCTGCCCGCCGACGTGAAGGAGAAGCTCGAGAAGGCCCTCTCCGAGGTCACGATCGACCAGATCATCGACTCCGGCGTGAAGAGCGCCGACAGCGACGCCTTCCGCGCGACCTTCTACGGCACCTCGCCGGTCGACGACGCGTACTACGACACCATCCGCGACATCTGCAAGAAGACCGACGCCAAGCAGTGCCAGGCCTGATCTGAGCACCGGCACCGCCCTTCGACAAGCGGTTCCTGAGCTTGTCGAAGGGCAGTGACCGGTGCTCCGGTTCCCGGTCACCGAGCCCGTCGCGGTTCGACGTCCGCATCACCACCAACCTCACGAGAGGCAGCAGTCATGAGCGTCACCGAGCAGCAGGCGCGTCACACCGCACCCGACGGAGCGGAACCGCTCGTGCGTCTCCGCGGGGTCACGAAGCGCTTCGACAGGACGGTCGCCCTGCAGCGCGTCGACCTCGACATCCGTCGCGGTGAGATCGTCGTCCTCCTCGGCCTGTCGGGATCCGGCAAGTCGACGCTCCTCCGTCACCTGGACGGTCTCGAGCGGCCCACCGCCGGGTCCGTCTCGGTCCTCGGCGACGAGGTGCCGGCCCTCGGGCAGCGCGCCCTGCGCCGGCTCCGCGCCCGCGTCGGGTTCGTCTTCCAGCAGTTCGAGCTGGTCCCGTCGCTCACCGTCCTCGAGAACGTCCTGACCGGTTCGCTGGCGGGCGTCCGCGGACCACGTCTCGGCATCCTCGGCTACGGCCGCAACCTGAAGATGAAGGCGCTCGGCCACCTCGACCGCGTCGGCCTCCTGGAGCGCGCCTACCAGCGCGCCGACACCCTCTCCGGTGGTCAGCAGCAGCGCGTGGCCATCGCCAGAGCGCTCATGCAGGACCCCGAGATCCTGCTCGCCGACGAGCCCGTCGCCTCCCTCGACCCGGAGTCGAGCGAGCAGGTGATGGCCCTCATCCGCGAGATCGCGATCGACCGTGGACTCACCGTCGTGTGCAGCCTGCACCAGGTCGACCTCGCGCTCTCCTGGGGCGACCGTATCGTCGGTCTCCGGCACGGCGAGGTGGTCCTCGACACCACGACCGACGGCCTGTCGAAGACCGAGGTGATGGAGATCTACGGCCGGGTCGCGACGAGCACCCGTGAGCTGCAGGCGATCGCCGTGGAGTTGGAGACCGACGAGCTGCTCGGCGACCCCGACGACGACCTCCGCGGCCTGCTCGGCGTCGAGGAGCGCGTGGGCGAGGACGAACTCCCCGACGAACCGGAGTGGGAGTTCGACGCCGATGTCGACGGCCGCGAGCCCGACGAGCTCCGTCGACCTGGCAGGACCCGCTGATGGTCGTCACCGCGCCCGCGAAGACGGCACCGCCCGCCGACCGCCCGCCCGGACTCTCCGGACCCGTCCCGGTCGGTCGGCTCCGCCCGCAGACGATCGCCGCCGTGCTCACGCTCGTCGCGCTGCTCGCGTTCTCGGTCTACTCGCTCCTCGAGGTCGGGATCTCGATCCCGAACATGGTGGCGAGCTGGGGCAACGCGGTCAACTTCTTCAACCGGGTGGGGACGATCACGTTCCCGCCGGCCGGGGAACTGTTGTCGCTCACCGCCCTGACCCTGGGGATCGTGATCTCCGGCACCGTCCTCGCTGCGGTGCTCTCGATCCCGGTCGCGTACCTCGCAGCCGCCAACACGACCCCGGGACCGGCCTGGCGCGCAGTCGGTCGGTTCATCGGCGTGCTCAGCCGTGCCGTGCCGGACGTCGTCATCGCGATGATCCTCGTGCTCATGTTCTCGCTCGGCTCACTGCCCGGCATCATCGCGATCGGGCTGCACTCCGTCGGCATGATCTCGAAGCTCTTCGCGGACGCGATCGAGCAGGTCGACGAAGGGCCGCGACTCGCGATCCGGGCGGCCGGCGGCTCGAAGCTGCAGGAGTTCACCTCGGGCGTCCTGCCGCAGGTCCTCCCGTCCTGGGTGGCCACGGTCCTCCACCGCGGCGACATCAACCTGCGCGGTTCGGTCCTCCTCGGCTACGTCGGCGTCCTCGGCCTCGGCCGTGAACTGTCGCTCGCGTTCAAGTCACTCGACTACTCGCTCGGCATCGGATTCGCGATCGTCATCTTCGCGCTGTGCGTCGTCATGGAGATCGTGTCGAGCACCGTGCGCACCGTGATGCTCGGGGTGCAGCCGACCGGACGCGGACTCGGTGACCGCGTCGTGCGTCGGGTGGCTGCGGGTCGGGACGCGCGTCGCGCGGTGAATGGGAGCAGTCGGACGACCGCTGCTCCGAGCGCCGAGTCCCGGATCGCCGCTGCAGCGAAGCGCCCCTGGACGCCGGCCCGCGTCCGCGACACCGTCGGTGCCTGGCTCGCCGTGGCGGTCGTGGTCTGGGGCGTCGTCGTGTCGGACATCCAGTGGGGCGACCTCGTGACGTTCTGGGCGAAGGCGCCCGACGTCCTCGCCCGTCTCTGGCCGCCGTCGTTCGGCATGCGCACGACGGAGCAGATGGTCGAGGCGATGTTCGAGACCGTCGCGATCGCCTTCGCGGCGACCCTCATCGCCCTCGTCTGCTCGATCGTCATCGGGTCCCTCGCCGCACGGAACGTCGCCCCGAACCGTGGTGTCCGCACCGGCGCCCGGTTCGCGCTCGTCGGCATCCGCGGCATCCCGGAGCTCATCCTCGCGATCCTGCTCATCGTCGTCACCGGGCTCGGTGCCCAGGCGGGGACGCTCGCGCTCGGCATCTGCGGGATCGGCCTCCTCGGCAAGCTCATCGCCGACTCCTTCGAGGAGGTCGCGCCCGGACCGGAACGGGCGCTGATCGCCGTCGGTGCGACCCGACCGCAGGTCTACGCCGCCGCGACCCTCCCGCAGGGGGCCCGCGCACTGGTCGGGCACACCTTCTACACGCTCGACACGAACATCCGCGCCGCGACCATGCTCGGCATCGTCGGCGGAGGCGGCATCGGCTACTACCTGATCCAGGCGGACCAGGGCGGGAACTACGACCAGGTCACGGCCATCGTGCTGATGATCCTCGCGGTGGTCCTCGTCGTCGAGGGCATCGCCATGTGGATGCGGAGGGTGTTCTCGTGAACGGACGACGGATGAGCGGCGGGGTGTCGGCGGCGCGGGTCGGCCTCGGCGTCGGCTCGCTGGGTGCTTCGGCCGATCGCGCCGACGTCGTGATCGTCGGAGCCGGCATCGTCGGGCTGTCGGCGGCGCTCGCCGCCGTTGACGCCGGTGCCGAGGTCGTGGTCGTCGAACGCTCGGCCGAAGCCCAGGGCGCGTCGGTCCGCAACTTCGGCCACCTGGCGGCGACGCCGCAGGCCGGGCTCGCCTCGCGCCTCGCCGCGCGTTCGGCCGAGATCTGGCAACGACTCGAGCAGGACGCGGGGCTGTGGGTCCGGCGTTCGGGCACGCACGTGGTCGCCCGGCACCTCGACGAGCTGCGCGTCCTCGAGGACTTCGCGGCGTCCCGTGCCCAGGCGGGTGCCGCAGCCGACGTCCGCCTGTACGACGCGGCCGAGTTCCTGCAGCAGGTGCCGATCAGCGCCGACGACGTGGTGGGCGGCGCCTGGCTGCCGCGCGACCTCCAAGTGAACCCGCGCCAGGCGCTGGGCGCCGTCACGGCGTACCTGGAACGCCGCGGTGTCGAGTTCCGACGCCGGACGACCGTGACCGGACTGCGCTCCGGCTTCGTCGACACCAGCCGCGGCGTCATCGCCGCAGGCCTCGCCGTGGTCGCGGTGAACCACGACATCGACACGCTCCTCCCCGAGCTGGCCGAGCGGGCGGTCGTCCGTCGATGCGCGCTCGACATGGTCCGGGTGCGCGCCGAGCTCCCGATGCCGATGCCGGCGCCGCTCCTGACCGGGTGGTCGCTCCTGCGCTACGCGGGATTCGCCGACTCGCCCGCCATCCCGGCACTCCGCGAGCGACTGCAGCAGGACCACCCCGGGCTCGCTTCGCTCGACGTCAACCTCATGGCGACCCAGCTGCCGGACGGGTCGATCATCCTCGGCGACACCCACAGCCGCGGCGAGGCGGTCTCCCCGTTCCAGTCCGAGCACGCCTTCGACGAACTCCTCCGGGCAGGAAGCGCGCTGTTCGGGACGAGGCTCGACGTCCTCGAACGCTGGCAGGGCGTCTACGCCACCGCCCCGGAGGAGCTGCTCATCGACGAACCGACCCCGGGCGTCCGCGTGGTCGCCGCGACGACGGGCATCGGGATGACGACCGGACCCGCGCTCGGCGAGCTGGCCGTCGCCGAGCACCTCGGCCCGACCTTCTCGCCCGCGCAGCCGACCAGCATCCGTGCCGCATCAGCCCACCTTCAGAAAGGCCTCTCGTGACCAGCATCGATCGACCCCAGCAGGACAGCACCGCGGCGCCCGACCTCGACGACGTGGAGACCGACCTCGACGACCTCGACGAGCTGGAGGACGGGTTCGACGACGCACACGAGGACGACCTCCTGCTCGAACTGGTGGTCCTGGACCTCGCGGGGACGACGGTCTCGGACGACGGCGTCGTCGAGGACGCCTTCCGCGTCGCCGCCGAGACGATCGGGATCGACACCGAGGACGCGCTCGACGCGGCCATCGAGCTCGTCCGCGACACGATGGGCCAGTCGAAGCTCGACGTGTTCCTCATGCTGACCGACGGCGACGAGGCTCGAGCCGCTTCCGGCAACGCCACCTTCGAAGCGGCCTACGAGCGCCTCGTCGGCGAGGGGCGCGTCGAGGCGATCCCCGGAGCCGAGGACACGGTGCGGCGGCTCCGCGAGCTCGGCGTGGGGGTCGTGTTCACCACCGGGTTCGCCCCGGCGACGCGCGACGCACTCCTCGCGAGCCTCGGGTGGTCCGAGCTCGCCGACGACGCCCTGTCACCCGCCGACGCCGGCCGAGGGCGTCCAGCGCCCGACCTGCCGCTGACGGCGCTCCTCCGGTTCGGAGCGAGCGCCGTCGACACCGTCGTCGTCGTCGGCGACACGGCAAGCGACATGCTGTCCGGGGTGAACGCCGGCGCCGGGCTCGTCGTCGGGGTGCTCACCGGAGCGCACGACGAGGAGACGCTGCTCGCGGCGGGCGCCGACGAGATCATCACGAGCATCGCCGAGCTGCCCGCGCTCCTCGGTCTCGACTGAACGACCGACCGACCGGGGGGAACCATGCACACGACGCTCACCGCGCACGCGGGCAACGACGTCTTCATCAGACCGTCGCCGATCGCGATGGTCTGGCAGGGGCCCGGGCGCCCGCACCAGGCGATGGCGGTGCCCGGGGTGACGCTCGGGCCGGGGGACGTCCTCGTCGAGGTGGAACTGGCGACCGTGTGCGGCTCCGACGTGCACACCGTCCTCGGGCACCGTGACGCCGCCACACCGCTCGTCCTCGGGCACGAACAGGTGGGACGCGTCGTCGCGGTCGGGGGACCGGTCACGGCGGTGGACGGCACCGTCCTCGTCGCTGGGATGCGGGTCGTGTGGTCGGTCGTCGTGAGCTGCGGCGTCTGCGACCGCTGCTCCGCCGGGCTGGAGCAGAAGTGCCGCCGGCTCGCGAAGTACGGGCACGACCGGGTGCACCGCGGGTGGGAGTTGAGCGGTGGGTTCGCGACCCACGTCGAACTCCTCGAGGGCACGGCCATCGTCGTCGTGGGGGAGACGCCGCCCGCCGCCGTCTTCGCGCCCGCGTCCTGCGCGACGGCCACCGCGATCGCCGCACTGGATGCGGCCGGGCACGACCTGCCCGGCACGGCGGTGCTCGTGACCGGCGCCGGGATGCTCGGGCTGACCGTCGCGGCCATGGCGGCCGATGCCGGGGCACGCGTCGTCGTGAGCGATCCGGACCCCGCCCGCCGGCTGCTCGCCGGCCGTTTCGGGGCCATCGCGACGGTCGACCCCACCATCGGCGCCGCCGAGCACCTCGACGCCGCACACCTCGCGGCGGGTGTGGAGGGCTTCCCCGTCGCCATCGAGATGTCCGGCGACGCCCGTGCCGTGGACGCCGCCATCGCGTCGCTGTCGATCGGTGGAACAGCTGTCCTCGTCGGCAGCGTGTCGCCCGGTGCGCCGCTCGGCATCGACGCCGAACGCATCGTCCGACGCCTCCTCACGGTGCGCGGGGCACACAACTACCGACCGCGGGATCTGGCCCGCGCGGTCGACTTCCTCACCGGTGCGTGGCGTCGGTATCCGTTCGCCGAACTCGTCGGCCCGGAGTTCCCCTTGCAGGACGTCGACGACGCGCTCGCCGCAGCCGCGTCGGGCACCTTCCCGCGCGTCGGGGTACGACCCTGAACGGACCACGGGGTGCGCTTCGACCTGGCGCGGATCGTCCGATGAGCCAGGCGGGGTCCCGACGACGGCTCGGCGACGTCCCGCCAAGGCGGCGTGACCCCTTCGGGCGCCCCCATTCCGGGGGCCACCGCGGTCGATCCGCCGCGGATTTCCGCCGATCTCGGCTCGTGAATCCCGCCGCATGACCCACCTTGTGGGGTATCCTCGGGCCATGACGGTCACGACTCGCCACCCCGGGGTGGTCCGTGTCGGTGGTCGCCTCATGGTCGTGGATCCCTTCGCGGAACGAGGCGAGCTCACCGAGGGTCAGCAGCGCGGTCACCAGCTGCGGCGGAGGATCACCCTCCTGCTCGGTGCCTTCCTCCTCCTCACGGGCTTCGTCCTCGGTGCGACGGCGGGCGTGCTGGTCGAGTGGTGGCTCGTGCACGACGAACGCTCGTCCGTGTCACTCCCCGGCTTCGACCCGGATTGGGCGCCCGGGCTCGACGTCGTCGGCGCCTTGCTCGGTGCGATCCTCGTCGCCGTCCTCCTGCTCGCGTCGGCCGAGCGACGCAACCGCCGCCGCCGACTGGACGGCGGACACCAGCCGTCGCGGTGGATCGATCCGCTCAACGATCACCTCATCGGGCTGAGTGACGACCTTCCGTGGACCTCGCTCTGGACGCTGACGCGCATGTACGCCACTGCGGAGCGGCTGCAGCGGGAGCTCGTGGAGCGCAGCGGCACACGCAGCGAGGTGGGCAGTGACGATTCATGCGATCTCGTCGAGGCACGGCTCGCGGCCGACGATGCACGCGACGCGCTCGAGAAGACGGCCACGCTCATGGGTGTCATCGTGCCGGAGGGGCCGCTGCCCGATGCGCAGGCCATCCTGGCCGACAGCGCTCGGCTCCGTGCCCGTCGGAAGACGAGCTGACCGGTACCTTCGATCAGCGACCGGTGCCGGTGAGGCGCTCGAGGAGTTCGCGGTAGCGGGCGGCCGTCTGCGTGACGATCTCGGCAGGCAGGGTCGGTGGTGTGGGCGTCGAGGCGTCGTCCTGGTCCCAGTTGTGGGCCAACCAGTTGCGGACGATCTGCTTGTCGAAACTCGCCATCCGTGCGGTGGGGTCGTCGCTCGTCAGGTAGACGTCGCGGTCCCAGTATCGGCTGGAGTCGGAGGTGAGCACTTCGTCGCCGAGCGTGATGACGCCGGTCGCCGGGTTGCGGCCGAACTCGAACTTCGTGTCGGCGAGGATGACGCCGTGACGCTCCGCCGTGAGCGCTGCCGTCTCGTAGATGCCGAGTGACAGGTCCTTCAGTGCGACCGCGTCGTCCTCGCCGATGAGTTCGACCATGCGGCTGAACGAGATGTTCTCGTCGTGCTCGCCGAGCGGCGCCTTGTACGCGGGGGTGAACAGCGGCTCGGGCAGGCGATCGCCGTCGCGCAGACCGTCGGGCAGCGGGATGCCGCAGACGGTGCGGTTCGCGACGTACTCCTTCCAGCCGGAGCCGGTGAGGTAGCCGCGGACGACGCACTCGACGGGGAACATGTCGAGCTTGCGGACGAGCATCGCGCGCCCGGCGAACTCCACCGGGATGCTGGACACCGCGACGCCCGCGGCGTCGAGCTCATGATCGGGCACGAGGTGGTTCGGCACCTCGCGGAGCTGGTCGAACCACCAGAGGCTCAGGCTGGTGAGCAGATCGCCCTTGCCGGGGATGCCCGGCTCGAGGACATGGTCGAAGGCGCTCACCCGGTCGCTCGCAACGACGAGCAGGAGGTCGTCGGGGCCGGCGGCCGGCTCGTACAGGTCGCGGACCTTGCCCGAGTAGACGTGGTTCCAGGCGTTGGTCTCCGAGGGTGCGCTCACTCGTTCATTATCGCGCATGGCCTCCTCTCTGGCCGATCGTCGGCCTTGCGTCAGCGTCGACGGCAGCGTATATTCCATGTGGAATAGTTCGAGCGGAACGATGGTGGGGGTCATGGGCAAGGTCAAGCCGCTCGGTCCGCTCGCCGTCGCCGCGCTCGGGTATCTGGCCGAGCGACCCATGCACCCCTACGAGATGTACCAACTCGCGCTCCACCGCCAGGAGGACCGCGTCGTCAAGGTGAGTCCCGGCTCGCTCTACCGCGCCGTCTACGGACTCGAGGCCGACGGCCTCGTGCTCGCTTCCGGGACCGACCGCGAGGGAGCCCGTCCCGAGCGCACCACGTTCGAGATCACCGATCTCGGTCGGCACCTGCTGGGGGAGCGGCTGCGCGAGCTGCTCAGCACCCCCACGAACGAGTACCCGGAGCTCGGGCTCGCGCTGTCCGAGGCCCACGAACTGGGCGCCGAGGAGGTGCGGATGCTGCTCGAGACCCGTATCCTCCGGCAGCAGGCCGAGCTCGCCGACCTCGATCGCCGCATGACGTGGGCGCTCGAACGCGGGATCCCGCGCGTGTACTGGATCAACGTCCCCTACTCGGCCGCCATGGTGCGCGCCGAGATCGCCCACCTCGAATCGCTCCTCGCCGAGATCGCCGACGGTGCACTCGCCTGGCACGTGCCGGGGACCCGTGCGCCACTCCACGAGCAGGCGGCGACCCCGCCCGTGTCAGCTCAGCCGACACCCTCCACCTGAACCTCCGGGACGACCGACCAGTCCGGCCGGCGGTCCCGCTCATCCTCGCGTCCCGAACGCGAACCCGTCCTCCATGCAGAAAGGGACATCATGTCCGCATCCTCCACGCCGCCGCCCGCCGGCGTACCGTCTCCTGCGAAGGGGGCCGTGCGCCCCTGGCCGGCGCTCTGGTCGCTCGTCATCGGCTTCTTCATGATCCTCATCGACACGACCATCGTGTCCGTGGCGAACCCCGCGATCATGCGCGGCCTCGACACCGACATCAACAACGTCATCTGGGTCACGAGCGCCTACCTGCTCGCCTACGCCGTGCCGCTCCTCATCACCGGTCGTCTCGGCGACCGCTTCGGCCCGAAGAACCTCTACCTCACCGGTCTCGTCGTCTTCACCCTCGCCTCGCTCTGGTGCGGCCTGTCGGGCTCCATCGAGATGCTCATCGTCGCCCGCGTCGTGCAAGGTCTCGGTGCGGCGCTCATGACCCCGCAGACGATGGCCGTCATCACGCGCATCTTCCCGCCGGATCGCCGTGGCGCGGCCATGGGTCTCTGGGGAGCGACCGCCGGTGTCGCGACGCTCGTCGGCCCGATCCTCGGCGGCGTGCTCGTCGACGGCTTCGGGTGGGAGTGGATCTTCTTCATCAACGTGCCCGTCGGTGTCATCGGCTTCATCATGGTCTGGCGCAACGTCCCCGCGCTCGCCACGCACCCGCACAAGTTCGACGTGCTCGGGGTCGTCCTCAGCGGGCTCGGGATGTTCCTCCTCGTGTTCGGCATCCAGGAGGGCCAGAGCTACGACTGGGGCACGATCACCGGTCCGATCACCGTGTGGAGTCTCATCATCGCCGGTGTCGTCGTCCTCGGCCTGTTCGTCGTGTGGCAGGCCGTCATGAAGGGTGAGCCGCTGCTCCCGCTGGCGTTGTTCCGCGATCGCAACTTCTCGGTCGGCAACCTCGCGATCTCGACGATCGGGTTCACGATCACGAGCATGTCGCTGCCGCTCGTCTTCTTCTACCAGACCGTCCGCGGCCTGACCCCGACGCAGTCCGCGCTCATGCTCGTCCCGATGGCCGTGCTCTCCGCCGGCCTCGCGCCCGTGGTCGGGCGGGCGATCGACCGCGTGAACCCGAAGTGGTTCGCGCTCGCGGGGCTCCTCCTGCTCGCCCTCGCGCTCGGCTGGTACTCGATCCTGCTCACGCCGGAGCAGCCGATCCTCATGCTGCTCCTCCCGAGCGCCGTCCTCGGTCTCGCCAACGGCTTCATGTGGGGCCCGGTCTCCAATCTCACCACCCGGGGGCTCCCGCAGCTCCAGGCCGGCGCCGGCTCAGGTGTGTTCAACACGACCCGTCAGATCGGAGCCGTCCTCGGCAGCGCCGCGATCGCAGCGCTCATCCAGGGACGCCTCGCGGCCGAGCTGCCCGCCGCTCCCGGTGGGGCGACCGGGGGCGTGAGCGAGGTGACGGGCGGCGAGCTGCCCGAGTTCCTGCACGCCGGCTTCACCACCGCGATGGCCCAGTCGCTGCTCCTGCCCGCAGCGTTGGCGCTCGCGGGCGCCGTCGTGGTGCTGTTCTTCCAGAAGCCGAAGGCGGCGTCCTGGTCGACCCCGGAGACGCAGCACGGTCAAGCGACCGCAGCGGCCGAGGCGGCGAGTCGCGCAGCCGCCGAGTGACGCGTTCGGAGTGACGACACCGGGTCGGCTCAGGGATCGACGAGGTCGCTGACCGTCCTGGTGCCGCCGTTCCAGAATCGGAGGCCGAGGACCCGTCCGTCCGGGAGCGGGCCGATCGCAGCCAAGGTGTCGAGCGCTGTGGTCGTCTGCTCCCGGGTCAGCCGACGGGAGAGCGTGACGTGCGGCGTCCAGAACCCCGGCCGAGTGTGGTCGAAGGCGCCCTGGACCAGCGCGGCGATCCGGTCGTGCAGCTCGAGCAGCGCCACCCCTGGGACGACACCGAGCGCGAGGACCGCGCCCGACCGACGAGGGAAGGACAGCGGGGCGCCGAGGCGGACGGGGAACGGTCGGAAGTCGGGTCGTCCCTGCAGCTCCAGCGTCGCCCCGGCGGCCAGGGTGACGTGCGGACGGTTGCTGGCACCCTGGTGGGTGGACAGGCTCGGTAGGCCGGCCTCGGCCAGGGCACGCCATCGAGCCCGGACGGCCGCGTCGAGCTCGTCGTCGAAGGTCACGTCGACACTGTCCGTCATCAGTCGGTCGGCACCGGCCAGACGTAGTCGAGCGTCGCCGGGTCGTCGGGGAAGATCCCGCTGTAGAGCTCCGGCGCTTTGGCGAGGAGCTTGGACCGGTGGGAGCGATGGACGTCGGCCCGCCCGAGCCACGGCGGCAGCTCGAAGTCGTCCGCCTCGTAGGCTTCGAGGTCGTCCGGAGCGTCGGCGAGTGCCAGCAGGGTCTTCTCGAGGCAGGTGTCGGCGTGACCTCGGCCGACCCAGACCGCGCAGGTGGCGACCTGGTAGTCCATGAGCGCGGGCCGATACCCTCGCCACATCGCCGTCACCGGATGATGCTGCCAGCCGTACCCCGGGACGATGAGCGCCTTCATCACCTGCAGCGTCTCCACCCGCTGCTTGCCCAACCGCTTGTCGTCGAGGACCTCGGCACTCGCCAGGAAGTCGGGGTAGGGGAGGAACGTCTGCACCCTCCCAGTCAACACGGTGGCAGCGCCCGTCGACAGGGCTTGCGGTCCTGGACCGCCTCAGTCGACGGGGAAGAACGGGGAGACGGCCGCGGCGAAGGATCGCGGCTGCTCCACCCAGGGGTAGTGTCCGCACCCGTCGAGCACGATCGCCTGGCCGAGGGGGAACCGCTGCGCGAGGGCGACGACGGGCGCGAGTCCCGTCAGGCCGTCCTCGGAACCCGCGACCACGAGCACGGGTGCCGTGACGGTTCGGAGGGCGTCGCGGATGTCCTCGACCTCGTCGATCGTGGGGGTGTGCACGAACGCGTCCTGCGCGGCCGGGTGCCAGGCGCCCAGACGCTCGTGTTCGCGGGCGGTGTCGTCCCACTCGCCCCAGGCGATGGGCGCCACCGCCGGAAACAAGCGGTTCCCCGACGCGGAGTCCGGCGCCGCGAGCAGCGCGGGCAGCGCCTCGAGGAAGCCGGGGTACCAGTCCTCCGCCGCGTGCCGGGCGATGATCTCCGCGCTGTCGTCGTCCGTGTCGACGAGCCAGGTGGCGGGTGGCGTGATGAGGCACAGGCGGTCGAGCCGGTGCGGGTAGCGCGCGGCGTAGCTCACGGCGACGCGGGTACCGGCGGAGTGCCCGAGGAGTTCGAGGCGGTCGACGTCCAGCCAGCGACGCACGGCCTCGACGTCCTCGGCGAGTTCCGGCCAGCTGGCCGCAGCGGTCGACGATCCGCTCTCGGACCGTCCGACCCCGCGCTGGTGCAGCAGGATGAGGCGACGCCTGGTGCTCAGGCCCGCGAGATCGCCGAGGTAGACCGGGTGACGCGCCGGACCGCCGGCGAGGACGACGAGGGGCGGCAAGGCGTCGTCGCCGATCACGTCCACGTGCAGCCTGGTGCCGTCGTGACTCTCGACGACGGCCGACGACCCGAGTCCCGCTGCTGCGCTCATCCGGGCCGCGATCAGGAGACGCGTGCGGCGATGTCGGTGCGGTACTGACCGCCCTCGAGTTCGATGCGCGACAGCGCCTCGTACGCACGTCCGCGTGCCTCCGGGAACGTGGATCCGAGGGCCACGACGTTGAGGACGCGGCCGCCGGTGGCGACCAGGCCACCGTCGACGTCGGCCGTGGCCGCGTGGACGAGGTGGACCCCCTCGACGGCGACGGCGGCGTCGAGGCCGGTGATGCTCCGGCCGGTGACAGGCGTCTCGGGGTAGTTCTGGCTCGCGAGCACCACGGTCACCGCGCTCGCCTCGGCGAACGCGGGCCGTGGCTGCTGGTCGAGCGTGCCGGTGGCCGAGCCGAGCAGGAGCGCCGACAGCGGGGTGACGAGCCGGGGGAGGACGACCTGCGTCTCCGGGTCGCCGAAGCGTGCGTTGAACTCGATCACGCGGATTCCGCGTTCCGTGAGGATGAGCCCGGCGTAGAGGAGCCCCTGGAACGGGTTGCCCTCCGACGCCAGCTGCCGTACGACGGGGACGGCGACGGTCTCCAGGACCTCGTCGACGAAGGCCGTCTCGCTCCCGAAGCGGTTGTCGAGCCAGGGCAGCGGGGAGTAGGCGCCCATCCCGCCGGTGTTCGGGCCGGCGTCGCCGTCGAGCAGTCGCTTGTAGTCCTGCGCGGGGGAGAGCGGGAGCACCGTCTCGCCGTCGGTGATGAAGAAGAGGGAGACCTCCTGGCCGTCGAGGAACTCCTCGACGAGGACGCCGCCGTAGCCCAGCCAGTTGGTGGCGTGCTGGATGGCCGCGTCGCGGTCGTGGGTGACGAGGACGCCCTTGCCCGCCGCGAGGCCGTCGGCCTTGACGACGTACGGGGCACCGAAGTCGTCGAGCGCGGCGATCGCTGCGTCGAGGTCCTCGGCGCGGACCGCGCGACCGGTGGGCACGCCGGCTTCGTCCATGATCCGCTTCGCGAAGGACTTCGAGCCCTCGAGCGCGGCCGCCGAGCGGTTGGGGCCGAAGACCGGGATGCCGGCGGCGCGCAGCTTGTCGGCCACGCCGGCGACGAGCGGGGCCTCGGGCCCGATGACGACGAGGTCGACCGCTTCGTCGCGGGCGAAGTCACGCACGATCGAGGGGTTCTCCTGGTCGATGCCGACCACGGTCACGTCGCCCGCGATGCCCGCGTTGCCGGGGGCGGCGATGATGTGGTGCCCGGCCTCTTCGGAGAGGAGAGCCTTGATGATGGCGTGCTCGCGAGCACCGGAACCGAGGACGAGGATCTTCACCCGTCTAGCTTAAGGCGCAATGGCCTAGCCTCGAATGCATGGCCAGACCCAGGATCACGGACGCCGTCGGTCGCGCTGCCCTGGAGCAGGCGCTCGGGGACGCACCGGCGTCGCGCACGGACACGGCGACCGCGGTCCGCTACCTGTTGGAGCTCCTCGTCGAACGGGCACCCGGCAACACCGTCGAGGTGCGGGTGCCGCCGTTCGGCGCGGTGCAGTGCATCGAGGGCCCCCGCCACACCCGAGGCACGCCGCCGAACGTCATCGAGATGGATGCGCCGACCTGGCTCGCCCTCGCCTCAGGCCGCATCGACTGGACCACGGCGATGGCCGGCGGCACGGTGCACGCGTCCGGCCAACGCGCGGACCTCACGGGCCTCGTGCCACTGCTGCTGCCGCGCTGACCGTTCGGCGGGATTCCGCGTGCCGCCGGGAGCGAACCGGGGTGGTGCATCACCGCCTCGTGCGCTGTGATGGAGGCATGAGCACGAAACGGCTGTTGGTCCTGGGCGGTACCGAGTTCGTCGGGCGAGCGGTCGTCGACGAGGCCGTCGCCGCCGGCTGGGAGGTCACCGTCTTCCATCGCGGCACGAACCGGTCCTCCTCGTCGGACGCCGTCAGCGTGCTGCACGGCGACCGGACGCTGCCCGGCGGACTCGACGCGCTCCGGGTCGGGTCGTGGGACCTCGCCGTCGACACCTGGTCATGGGCTCCGGTCGCCGTCCGCGACGCGGCCGCGCTGCTGGCCGACCGGGTCGGGAGCTACGTCTACGTCTCGAGCCGTTCCGTCTACGCCGACCCGCTTCCCGCCGGAGCTTCGGAGGACGCGCCGGTCGTCGAGGGATCGGCGCACGACGAGGGCTTCGCGGACTACGCCCGTGCCAAGCGCGGCGGTGAGCTGGCCGCCGTGCAGGCGTTCGGTGACCGAGCGGTTTTGGCGCGGGCGGGCCTCATCCTCGGCCCGCACGAGAACATCGGGCGGCTTCCCTGGTGGCTGGCGCGGATCGCCGAGGGCGGTGCGGTGCTCGCCCCCGGCGCCGCCTCCGACCCCATCCAGTACATCGATGCGCGGGATCTCGCGGCCTTCCTCCTCACGGCCGGTTCGACGGGCGCGAGTGGTGCGTTCAACGTCGTGAGCGAGCCGCGGGCGGCCACGCTGGGCGATCTGCTCGACGCCTGTATCGCCGCAACCGGGTCAGGTGCGACCCTGCGCTGGGTGGATCAGGAGCGGGTGCTCGCGGCCGGGATCCAACCCTGGACCCAGCTCCCCGTCTGGCTTCCGACTGGACCCCACGCGGACGCGATGCATCACGGTGACGTCTCGCGTGCGATCGCGGCGGGTCTCCGTCGTCGTCCGCTCGCCGAGACCGTCGCCGACACCTGGGGTTGGCTGCAGGCCCTCGGCGGTGTGGCGCCGCAGCGTCCGGACCGCCCCGTCGTCGGACTGGACCGTGCCCTCGAGCGGGCCGTGCTCGCCGGAAGCTGAGCGCCTGTCAGCGGACCTCGCGGAGGAGGGCGAGCCGACTGCGCGTCCTGACCGCGTCGCGGGCGAAGCCGCCCGGCCCGAGGGCGGGGTCGGTCACGAAGGTCTCCCGGTCGGTGGCGGCCACGACGTGGAGTTCGACGCCGAGATCGCACAGGGCGTCGATGAGCAGGACGAACCGGGCGCGCGCCTCCCTGGTGAGGGCATGGGATTCGGGCAGGGCGTCGAGCACCCACCGGTCGTAGTCCGCCGCCCAGGCGAGGTAGTCGCCCACGGAGGTCGGACGTTCGATGAGTTCGGCGCTGGCGAACCACACCCTGCCGTCGCGCGCGGCGGCCGCGTGGAAGGTGTGGCCACTGATCGTCAACGTCGTCGCATCGCCCGGCCCCGGTCGGTGGAGGCCGAGGGTCGCGAGGCGGGCGTCCGCGGCCTCGCCGGCGAGGGACCAGCTGCCACGGGCGAAGCCGTCGCGGTGACTGACCGGCGAACTGCGGCGGTGGTCGGTCGAGCCGGCGAGTTCGAGCACCTGCATGTTCGCCTCGATCAGGGCGATGCCGGGCTCGAAGACGTGATGGTACGCCGGGTCCGGCAGGAGGTCCTGCGGCCGGAAGTTCGAGCTCGTCAACAGGGTCACCTGTCGGGCGAAGAGCGCGTCGAGCAGCCGGATCATGAGGGTGCCGTCGCCGGGATCGTGCACGTGGAACTCGTCGAAGAGCACGACGTCCACGTCGGCGAGCAGCTCGTCGACGGCTTGCTCGACCGCGTTCGTCACCGCTCCCGCCGCCGCCCGGGACGCGGCGCCCGGCTCGCCCGTCGCGCGGGCCGCGTCGGCGGCCTCCGCGCGGACCCGGTGGATCGCGGCGTGCAGCCCGCGGAAGAAGGAGTGGAAGTGGACGCGACGCCTCCGCTGCGTCGGGAGCGCTGCGAGGAACGCGTCGAGGAGCCAGGTCTTGCCCCGCCCGGCCGCACCCCACAGGTACAGGTGTGCGGGTCGATCGTCGGCGATCCGGAGCGATGCCAGGCGCCTCGCCACCTCCAGCTGCTCCGGTTCGAGCGTGAACCCGGCGTCGGCGGCGGCGGACTCGACCGCCGCGAGCAGGGCGTCGTCGGGCGGGATGGGAGCGGGATCGGTCGTCTCGGTCCCCGTCGTGTCCACCGCTCGATCGTACCCGTCGGCTCGTCGACCGCGGCCGTTCACCATCGGTTCACGAAGCCCAGGATCGTGGGGGAGAATGGAGGCATGACAGACGCCACCGGGCAGCCAGCACCGGAAGCTCAGCACCCATCCGAACCGACCGGTCCGACGCCCTCGACCGAGCCCGACACCGAGGTCGCGACCGTGTACTCCTCCGGTTCGGTCTCGGTGCGCCGGTCACCCCGCTACTGGCGGTTCCTCGTCATCGGTGCCTTCGTCGGTGTCATCGCCGCACTCATCCTCACCTTCGCGTTCCCGGGGAGCGCCGACTACTCGCTCACCCAGGTGTTCGGCTTCCTCCTGCTCGTGTGCGTCGTGGTCTTCGGCGCGATCGCCCTCGTCGTCGGTCTCCTCATCGACCGCTCCATGGCGCGACGGACGCGGATCGTCGCAGCGGATAGAGTTGACGTGCATCCAGCCGGGACCCCCGCGGCCGACGCGGAACCGACCGGTTCCGTCAGTGCCGAGCCAGGTGAGTCCGGCCCCCCGAATCCACCCATCGCAGAAGGTTCAGGACGGTCATGACCTCATCCACCAGCTACCGGGAGGCCGGTGTCGACACGGCGGCCGGTGACCGCGCCGTCGAGCTCATGAAGGCCGCCGTCGCGAAGACGCACGGCCCGGAGGTCTTCGGCGGCTTCGGCGGGTTCGCCGGCCTGTTCGACGCCTCGGCCCTCACGGCCTTCCGTCGGCCCCTGCTCGCGACGTCGACCGACGGCGTCGGCACGAAGGTCGCGATCGCCCAGGCCATCGACAAGCACGACACCATCGGCCAGGACCTCGTCGGCATGGTCGTCGACGACATCGTCGTGGTCGGTGCGAAGCCGCTCTTCATGACCGACTACATCGCCTGCGGCAAGGTCCACCCGGAGCGCATCGCCTCCATCGTCGCGGGCATCGCCCGGGCCTGCTCCGACACCGGGACGGCGCTCATCGGCGGCGAGACCGCGGAGCACCCCGGACTCCTCGGGGTCGACGACTACGACGTCGCCGGCGCCTGCACCGGTGCGGTCGAGGCGGACGCCATCCTCGGTGAGCACCGCGTCGAGGACGGCGACGTCGTCCTGGCGCTCGCCTCCTCGGGCCTGCACTCGAACGGCTTCTCCCTTGTGCGGCACATCCTCGCCCAGGCGGGCGTCGGCTACGCCGACCACAGCGACGAGCTCGGCACGACGTTCGGCGAGGCCCTCCTCGAGCCGACGCGGCTCTACACCCTGCCCCTCCTGCGGCTGCTCGACTCCCCGGCCTTCGCGGGTGGCGTCCACTCGCTCAGCCACGTCACCGGCGGCGGGATCGCCGCCAACCTCGCGCGCGTCCTGCCCAAGGGGTCCTGGGCCGAGGTCGACCGCTCCACCTGGAGCCCGTCACCGGTGTTCCGCACCCTGAGCGAGCTGGCCGGATCCTCGCTCGAGTCGAGCGAGGGCACCTGGAACCTGGGCGTCGGGTTCTTCGCCGTCGTCTCGCCGGCGGTCGCCGACGGCGTCACGGCCGCCCTCGAGGCCGACGGGATCGCGACCTGGCAGGTCGGCACCGTGCACCTCGGCGACGACGCCGCAGACCTCAGCGCGTTCGAACAGGGTGCCAAGGGGGTCGACGGCGGCGCCGTCCGCCTCGTCGGCGCCTACCGCGACTAGTCCCGCCGCTCTCCGGCCCACCTTCCTCCGTTTCGCCACTCGCCCAGCACGAACCCCAAGGAGTCCCCACGCATGTGCGGCATCGTCGGCATCGTCTCAACCGAGCCTGCCAACCAGCAGGTCTACGACAGCCTCCTGCTCCTCCAGCACCGCGGTCAGGACTCCACCGGCATCGCCACCGCCGACGGCAGCACCTTCCACATGGTCAAGGCCAAGGGCCAGGTGCGTGAAGCCTTCCGCACCCGCGACATGCGCTCGCTCCTCGGCAACATGGGCCTCGGCCACGTGCGCTATGCGACGAAGGGCGACGCCGCCAACGAGAGCGAGGCGCAGCCGTTCTACGTGAACGCGCCCTACGGCATCACGCTCATCCACAACGGCAACCTCACGAACACGCGCGAGCTCAGCAAGGACCTGTTCCACGTCGACCGTCGTCACGTGAACTCCACGAGCGACACCGAGCTGCTGCTCAACGTCCTCGCGACGGAGCTGCAGGGTCAGATCAGCGGCCTCGACCTCGATCCCGACCAGGTGTTCAACGCCGTCGAGAACGTGCACGAGCGGGTCGAGGGCTCCTACGCGACGATCGCCCTCATCGCCGGTCACGGCCTGCTCGCCTTCCGCGACCCGTTCGGTATCCGCCCGCTCATCCTCGGCAAGCGCCAGACGGGCATGGTCGGCAACGACTGGGTGGTCGCCTCGGAGTCGCTCGTCCTCGAAGCCGGCGGCTACGAGATCGTCCGTGAGATCGCCCCGGGAGAGGCCGTCTTCATCACCGCGTCGGGCGAGCTGTACTCGCGGCAGTGCGCGAAGAACCCGCGTCTCGTGCCGTGCTCCTTCGAGTACGTCTACCTCGCGCGCCCCGACTCCGTCATGAACGGCATCTCGGTCTACGAGGCCCGGCTGCGTCTCGGCAACCGGCTCGCCGACACCATCGCCGAGTACACGCCGATGGGCGACATCGACGTCGTCATGCCGATTCCGGACTCCTCCCGTCCAGCGGCCATGCAGGTCGCGCAGAAGCTCGGCATCGAATACCGCGAGGGCTTCTACAAGAACCGGTACGTGGGGCGCACCTTCATCATGCCGGGCCAGGCGCAGCGCAAGAAGAGCGTCCGTCAGAAGCTCAACGCGATGGGCTCCGAGTTCAAGGGCAAGAACATCCTCATCGTCGACGACTCGATCGTCCGCGGGACGACGTCGAAGGAGATCGTCGACATGGCGCGTCTCGCCGGTGCCAACAAGGTGACCTTCACCTCCGCCGCACCGCCGGTCCGCTACCCCCACGTGTACGGCATCAACATGCCGTCCCGCCAGGAGCTCGTCGCACACGGTAAGAAGATCCCCGACATCGCGCGTGAGTTGGGCGCTGACAACCTCATCTACCAGGAGGTCGCCGACATGAAGGCCGCCATCCTCGAGGGCTCCGGCATCAGCGACCTCGAGATGAGCTGCTTCACCGGCGAGTACGTCACCGGTACGGTCTCCGAGGAGTACCTCGAGTGGGTGGAGCGCTCGCAGCTCTCCTGAGCCCTGCTGAACGACGAAGCGCGCGAGCCCCGAGGGGATCGCGCGCTTCGTCGTTCAAGAACCGACTGCTACTCCGGCGTACCGGGCTGCTCGAGCGGTGCCGGCGTGGCCGCGGGGGCCGCCTTCGGCTTCGTCGTGCGCGGCTTCGCCGGTGCCTTCGCGTTGGCCGGCTTCGCTGCGGCGCCCGTCGTCTTCGTCGTCGGTGCCTTCGCGGCTGCGGTCTTCGGCGTCGTGGTCTTGGCCGCTGCCGCCTTGGGCGTCGTCGAACCGGTGGTGGCGCGCGTCGAACTCGTCTTGCGGACGGTGGTGCCCGCGGCCGTCGCCGTGGTCGTCTTCGCGGCGGGCTTCCGAGCCGTCGTCGAACGCGTCGTCGCCGACCGGCTGGTCGAGGTGCGTGGCGCGCTCACGGCCGCGGCCGGTGCGGTGGCCGACACGGTCTCGTCGCGTCCGGTCGTGTCTGCGGCTCCGGTCTCGTCGCTCGCGAGGCGCGCCTCGGTCTCGTCGGCGGCGGCTGCGACGGTCTCCGCGTCGCCGGTGGACGTCGACTCCAGGACGATCGACTCGGCCGGTTCGGCGGAGGTGTTCGCTGCGGCGGCGGCCTCGGGCGCGCGGTCGGTGCCGGAGAAGACCGCGGCGAACTGCTCGGTCGGGGTGGGCCCGGCGGCGCGCACCCAGTCCGAGGTGGGCTCCGCGGCCGGAGCCTCAGCGGTCGGAGCCTCGGTCGACGGTGCCTGGTAGGCGCCGTACTGCTGCGTCGCCTGGGAGCCCTGCTGGGTCTGCGTCGTGCCGTATCCGCCGGTCTGGCCACCGGCATACTGCGAGGTGTCGTAAGCGGTGGTCTGTCCGTACTGTGCGGGGTCGTACACCGGCGCCTGGCCGGTCTGGCCCGCCTGGTAGGGGTGCTGCTCGTAACCGCTCTGACCGGCGTACGGTGCCTGCGTGGAGTTCGGCTGCGAGGCGGCCTCGCGAGCGGCAGCGCGCTGCTGCTGCTGGTTCACGAGGCGCGCGACCTCGGCGTCGATGGCGTCCTCGGTGATGTGCTTGGACGGACCGTAGGCGTCGAGTCCGACGAAGACCAGGGCGATGCCCATCACGAAGATCGGCCAGATCGGCCAGAAGTATCCCCACGCGCCGGTGAGGAGCCAGATGACGATCAGGAGGACGGAGACCGCACCCCAGACGGCGAGAAACTGCTTGAAATCGTGCTGCGCCTTCAGGCGCTTCTTGGCGGCAACGCGGAGTTCGTCGGTGTTCATCCGTCCAGGCTAGTCGCCGCCCAGCGAGAACTCCATTTGCCTACAGTCGTCTGAGAGATCACCCGGCCGAGACGTGCCGGAGCGATGGTGAACCGCTGATGCAGACACGCCGGAACGGTGGGAAGGACGCGCCTACGCGCCCTTCGCCTCACCGTCGGCGTACTTCTCGGCGTACTCAGCCCACTTGGCGATCTCGTCGTCGTAGCTCTCGTCGACGCCCGTGCCCGGGTGGTCGACGGAGTGCCCAGTGAGCTCGCGCTCGAGCGCGTTGTAGTTCACGTCCGGGCTGAACGACTTGAGCTCACGAGCGATCTTCGTGTGCTTTGCCTTTTGACGGCCACGACCCATGCGAGACCCCCTCATGATTTTCTGACCGGCCGCGCTTGCGGGGCGTCCGGGGCTTTCGCCTACCAGGGAACGATAAAGACTAGCGTTGAGCTTACCATGCCGCCCGTGGACGGGGCGCTCGTACGGGGACGGTCCGGCGCGCACCGCTGCCGACACCGCGACGGAACGGGGCTGGGCCAGCACGCCGAGTGGTGGGACGATGGACCCATGACCGGAACCCTGCACATCACCGGAGATGCGGACGCCGACCGCCTGTTGTCGACCGACCCGCTCGCCCTCCTCGTCGGCATGCTGCTCGATCAGCAGGTGCCGATGGAGACCGCGTTCGCCGGCCCGCTGAAGATCAGCGACCGCCTCGGTTCCTTCGACGCGGCCACCATCGCGCGGGAAGAACCCGAGGCGTTCGCCTCGCTCTTCAAGACGAGTCCCGCCGTGCACCGGTTCCCGGGTTCCATGGCCGGCCGGGTGCAGGGGCTCTGCGCCGCGATCGTCGACGATTGGGACGGCGACGCTGAGGCGATCTGGACGCGCGACGCGCCCGACGGCCCGGAGATCCTGAAGCGCCTGCTCGCCCTGCCGGGGTTCGGTGAGCAGAAGGCGAAGATCTTCCTCGCGCTGCTCGGCAAGCAGTACGGGCTCGACGCCGCCGACTGGCGGGAAGCGTCGGCGCCCTACGGCGAGGACGGCAGCCTCCGGTCCGTCGCCGACATCGTCGACCCGGAGTCGCTCGCGCAGGTGCGGGCGGCGAAGCAGGCGGCCAAGGCCGCCGCGAAGCGCGCGAAAGGGGAGTGAGGACATGGTCGAAGCGCAACGGTCGGCCGCGATCGTGGTCGGTGTCACGCCGGGGCAACCCGACACCGTGCTCGTCGAGGCGGCGTCGTTCGCGCAGGCCTTCGCCTGCAGGCTCGTCCTCGCCCACGTCGACGCGAGCCGGTTCGTCGTGGTCGAGAACGTCGACGGCACCGTCACGTCACTCCCGTTCGACGCCGATCTGCACGACTTCGATCCGGAGCCCGTCGATCCCGGCCTGGAGGCGACGGCGCATCGCCTCCTCGACGACACCGGCGTCGCCTGGGAACTGACCCAGCTCGCCGGTGATCCGGCACGTGCCATCGGTCGGCTCGCCGATTCGGTGTCCGCCCGGGCGATCATCGTCGGGACCCGGGAGCGGGGCCTCCGGAAGGGCATCCTCGAGTTCTTCAACGGTTCCGTCGCCGCGACGCTGGCCCACCGGCAGGCGCGTCCGGTGGTCGTGGTCCCGCTCGCGCCGAGCGCCACCGACGAACCGCTCTGGGACGCCCCCGCCGGCGACCTGCGGTGACGGCCGCTCCGACGGGGACGCGGGCTCCGCACCTCCGGCCCGCCACGATCGCGATGGTCGCGCTCGGAGGCGCGATCGGGACGGGCGCCCGCGAGGCGATCTCCCTCGCGGTCCCGCCCATCGGCGGTGTTCCCGTGGCCATCCTCGGCATCAACGTCGTCGGCGCCTTCCTGCTCGGCCTCCTCCTCGAGTCGCTCCTCCGACGCGGACCCGACGACGGCCGTCGACGCGATCTCCGCCTGTTCCTCGGCACCGGCGTCCTCGGCGGCTTCACGACGTACAGCGCGCTCGCGGCCGACAGCAGCGTCCTCCTCATCGGGGGGAACGCTCTGGTGGGGGTGCTGTACGCGGTGGGGAGCGTCGTGCTGGGCGTCCTCGCGAGCTGGGGCGGCATCGTCCTCGCCCGACGGATCGGCGATGGCCGCTCGTGACGCCCTGGCTCTTCCTCGCGATCGCGGCGGCCGGCGGTGTCGGCGCCGCTGCTCGCTTCGTCGTCGACGGCCTCATCCGGTCCCGCGTGGGCGGCGCGTACCCCTGGGGCACGACCGTCATCAACGTCAGCGGGTCGCTTCTGCTCGGCCTCGTCACGGCGCTGGCCCTCGGCGGGGTCGTCGACGAGGCGTGGCGGCTCGTCCTCGGGGGCGGGCTGCTCGGTGGGTACACGACGTTCAGCACCGCGAGCATCGAGACCGTCCGGCTGCTCCACGACGGACGTTCCCGGGCCGGAGCGACCAACGCGTTGGGCATGCTCGTCGCGTCGGTCGTCGCGGCCCTCGTCGGCTACGGGGTCGGTTCGCTCCTCGCCTAGCCGCTCGTTCGCCCAAAGATGGGCGAATGAGTATTCGTTCGCCCGAAAATGGGCGAACGAATACGGCGGCTACGCCTCGAAGCGGCGGTTGTGCCGGAGGTTCAGCACGATCGGGATCCCGAGGGCGACGACGAGCAGGAGGATGCTCCAGAAGCCGATCTCCGACCACAGCAGGAAGACCCCGAAGATCCCGAGCCCACCCGACAGGCCGCGCAGGATGATGGTGAACTGCGGGAGTCGCTGCGGGCGGCCCTGCCACATCGGCAGCGGCGAGTCGGGGTTCGCGGCGATGAGGCGGACCATCGACAGCGTCCCGAAGACGGCCGCGAGGAACAGTAGCGAGAGACCCCAGGTGAACATGTCCCCAGTCTGTCAGTCGGCGGCCGACCCCTCACGCCGTCGCCTGAGTGCGTGGCCGATCAGGAGCGCGGCTGCCCCGTGTTGCGGTCGATGTGCGGCTTCCGCTCGATCGGCTTCTTGACGCGGACGATCTCGCCACGTCGCTCCTGGCCGGGCAGCGGCCGTGACCGACGTCCGTAGATGAGCTCTGAGGAGTCGAGCAGCCAGGGCACGAGGGCGACGGTCACGCCGTGGACGAGCATGATCTGGTTGCGGATCCGCGACGCCCGCCGGTTGTGGAGGAGGCTCTCCCACCAGTGCCCGACGATGTACTGCGGCATGTAGACGGTCACGACCTCGGCGCCGTGCTCAGCACGGTGCGCCTTGATGTACTTCGCGAGCGGCATCGCGAACTCGCGGTACGGCGACTCGAGGATGACGAGGGGAACGTGGATGTTCTGTTCGATCCACTGCTGTTCGAGGAGCTTCGTGGCCTCGGGGTCGACCGACATGTGGACCGCTTCGAGGCTGTCGTGCTTCGCGGCGATCGCGTAGTCCAGCGCCTTGAGGATCGGCTTCTGCATCTTGCCGACGAGGACGATCGCGTGGTCGCCGGTCGCACCGAAGGTCGTGGTCGGGTCGACCTCGACCTCCTTCTCCACGTCGCGGTAGTAGCGGTTCACGCCGAGCATGAGGATGAAGAGGATCGGCATGAGCACGAAGACGAGCCAGGCGCCGTGGGTGAACTTCGTGATCGTGACGACGATGAGGACGCTCGCGGTGAGCAGGGCGCCGAACGCGTTGATCGCGAGTCCGCGGTAGACGGAGCCGCGGTTGTCGCAGCCCTCCCGGAGCATCCGCAGCCAGTGCTTCACCATGCCTGTCTGGCCGAGCGTGAACGACACGAACACCCCGATGATGTACAGCTGGATGAGCTGGGTGAGGTTCGCCTGGTAGACCACGAGGATCGCGCATGCGGCGAGACCCAGGATGATCATGCCGTTCGAGAACACGAGGCGGTCGCCGCGGGTGTTGAGCGACTTGGGGGCGTAGGAGTCGCGCGCGAGGACCGCACCGAGCAGCGGGAAGCCGTTGAAGGCCGTGTTGGCTGCGAGGAGGAGGACGCACGCGGTCGCCGCCTGGATGAGGAAGAACGGGATGCTGTTCGCGCCGAAGACCGCGGTCGCGACCTGTGCCATGAGGCTCGGCTGCGGCGTCGTCGCGCAGTCCGCGAACCCCTCGAGGTGACAGGCGTTCTCGGCGTAGTGCACGCGGGAGATGAGGGCGAGTGCGGTGAGGCCGACGAACAGCACGATCGCGGTGCCGCCCATGAGGACCAGCGTCTTCTGGGCGTTCTTGATCTGCGGGCGGCGGAACGCGGGCACACCGTTCGAGACCGCTTCGACACCGGTGAGTGCGGAGCAACCGGAGGAGAAGGCGCGCAGGAGGAGCAGGATGAACGCCGCCTGGGTGAGGCTTTCGCCTTGCACGGTGAACTCGGCGCTCGAGGCGACCGGGGCGTCGCCCATGACGGTGCGGGCGAGTCCTGCGACGATCATGACGAGCACGCTCGCGATGAAGAAGTAGGTGGGGATCGCGAAGGCCTTGCTCGACTCCCGGACACCGCGCAGGTTGACGGCCATGAGGACGAGGACGAATCCGACGGCCAGCTCGACGCGCCACGGGTTCAGCCCGGGGATCGCGGAGATGATGTTGTCGACGCCCGAGGCCACCGAGACGGCGACCGTCAGGACGTAGTCGACGAGGAGAGCGGAGGCGACCACGAGGCCGGCCTTCTCGCCGAGGTTCCGGTGGGCGACCTCGTAGTCGCCACCGCCCGACGGGTACGCCTTGATGAGCTGCCGGTAGCTCGCGACGACCACGACGAGGAGGATCACGACGCACGCGGCGACCCACGGCGCGAAGCTCAGGAAGGCGAGCCCGCCGAGCGTCAGGATCATGAGGAGTTCCTGCGGTGCGTATGCCACACTCGACAGTGCGTCGCTCGCGAAGATCGGCAGCGCGAGCCGTTTGGGGAGGAGCTGGCCCTCCAGGTTCTCGGTCGGCAGCGGGTCCCCGATCAACCAGCGTTTTGCCGATCGTGGTTCTGTCCCGGGCTCTCGACCCTCAGTTGTCACGAGCGGCGATATTACTCCTTCGGGAACCGGAGTCAAGCGGGGATGAGCTGGATGGACAGGCATCGTCACCCGACCGTGACGCAGTGTTCATCGACCGGGGGAGTGGCGGACCAGAATGGTCGACCAATATCCTGATCGACGGCTGTTGCCTGGCTGTGTGCCCGGACAGTCGCTCGTGATCGACCACCCACCTCAAGGACCCTCATCGTGACCGCTCGCCGTCGTCTCCTCCCGCTCGCCCTCGCCGCCCTCGCCGCGACCCTGACGCTCTCCGGGTGCAGTGTCGTGGAGGGCATCCTCCCGAAGCCCGCCGAGACCCGGGACGCGCAGTCCGGCGAGATCGTCGGTGGAGGTACGACGGACGTCTTCACCCTTTCGGTCGGCGACTGCCTGAACGACGAGTCGTCGTCCGACGAGGTCACGGAGGTGCCGACCGTGCCCTGTTCCGAGCCCCACCAGTACGAGGTGTACGGCGAGGTCACGCTGACCGGCGACGAGTGGCCCGGCGAGGAGGCCGTCACGCAGCAGGCCGACGACGGTTGCTATGCGCAGTTCCAGGCGTTCGTCGGGATCGTCTACGAGGACTCCAACCTCGAGTTCAACTACTACACGCCGACCGAGGCCAGCTGGAACGGGGTGGACGACCGGCTCGTCACCTGCGTGATCTACGACTCCGAGGCGACCACGGGCTCGCTGGCCGGGGCGGCACGGTAGCTCGACCGCACGCGCCGCGCCGACGGAACCGCCCGACCCCAGAACGGGGTCGGGCGGTTCCGTGTCTCGGCTCGCATGGCGGGGCGATCAGCCCTGCAAGCGCTCCCGCAGGCGGTCGCGGACGGCGACGAGGTCGGCACGCAGGGCTGACACGGTGTCGTCGTCCAGCGCGCCGCCACGGGCGACGTGCTCGCGGAGTTCGGCTCGGACCGCCTGTCGGAACTCGTTGATCGACACGTCGGTCTCGTGGAGCGCCAGGCGACCCTGCACCTTCTGATCGGCGCTCTCCTCGGCGGTCGACGTCCAGCTCGGACCGGGCTTCGCGGACTGCTTCGCCTCGCGCGCGGCGGAGGCGAGATCGGCCCGGAGGCTCTTCATGGCCGCCGTGACCCCGCTGCGGACCTCGTCGGCGATACGGCGGACGGAATCGGTGAGCTGGTCCTCGATGCCGTCGAGCTCACCCGCCCGTGCCGCGAGCTCGGCCCGGCCCGCCTCGGTGATCTCGTAGACGGTCTTCCGGCCGTCACTCGTCTTCGTGACGAGTCCCTCCTCCTCGAGCTTCGCGAGGCGCGGGTAGATGGTGCCGGCGCTCGGGCTGTAGGTGCCACCGCTCCGGTCGGTGAGCGCCTGGATGAGTTCGTAGCCGTGCTTCGGCGACTCGTCGAGCAGGCTCAGGAGGTACAGCCGCAGGCTGCCGTGGGCGAAGACGGGGCTCATGCGCCTGCCTCGCTCCCTGCGGTGGTGGCCGCGCCCGCCGGCTCGGCAGCCGGGCGGCGGAGGACGGTCACCGCGCCGCCGACGGTGTTCATGCGCACCTCGGCGAACTGTCCGGAGAGGGCGCCCGTGTGCGAGTTGTACCCGCCACCGCGCAGTCCCTTGAGGACGACGCCGTCGATCGCCAGGCGGCCGCCGACCGAGTTCGCCGTGTAGCGTGCGGCGAGTTCCTCGTCGAGACGGACCGTGATCGCGCCGCTCACGGTGTTCAGGTCGAGCTGCTCGCACGCACCGTGGATGTCGAGGAGCAGGTCGGAGGAGACGCCGTCGATCGAGGCGCGCGTGATGTCGCCGGAGACGGTGACGTCGCCCGAGACCGTGTGCGCCTGGATGCGACCCGTGTGGTTCTGGACCGTGAGCTCGCCGCTCACGGAGTTGAGGTCGAGTCGTCCGGTCATCCGGTCGGCCACGAGGTCGCCGGACACCGTGTTGAGTTTGGCGTCCGCGGTGAGGCCTGCGACCAGTCCGCTGGCGCTCACGACGCCGAGCGTCAGGGCGATGTCGCGGGGGACGAGGACGCTGACCTGGGCCGTGGCGCGGTTGGCGCCGAAGTTCGAGAACACTTCGAGGAAGTTGTCCCACCGCAGCTGCGGGTGGTCGATCTCGGCGACGTCGCCGTCGATGGTGATCTTGAGGTCCTTGCCGGTGACGGCCCCGACCTCGATGCGGGCGCCGGGCTCGTCGTGTCCGATGATGTCGACCTGGCCGCCGACGAGGCCGACCTTGAGCCGTCTCACGAGTTCGAGGTCGATGATGCGGCTCTCGCCGGGAGCGATGATCCACTTCTCCTGTGCCATGGTGCGGTTCCTTCCGAGTAATCGCGATATATCGCGTTGAACTGAAGTTCACGATATATCGCGTTTTGGTGCATGGCAACCCCCGGAGCCTCCGGGATCACCCTGAGTCGACCCTGGGATCGGCGGCCGCTCGGTCGCGGCCCCACACGTCCGGCCGGACCGGCCGCCGCTCAGTACCAGGGAGCGATGGCCAGGTCGTCGGGGACGGACCCCTCGTCGGCCGGCGGCCCACTGCCGTCGAGGCAACTCGATCCGGCGGGGACCTCCGAGTGGGCCGACCACGGGTCGTCGGCCTCGGCATGGAAGGGCACGTAGCCGACGAGCTTCGAGGACGGGGGCCTCACCACGGCCTCGAGCGCAGCGGTGAAGTCGCCGAACTCCTTCGTGGCGAACACCGTCGCTCCCTCCAAGCCCGACGACCGATCCAGCTCGCAGGAGACGGCCACCGGCCGCCAACCGGCTTCGCGCAGCTGGACCAACATGGCGGTGGCGGCAGGCCAAGCGGGCCCGCTCGGTCCCGGTTCCGCGGTCACGTCCGACGGCCAGAGGCCATCGACCGTGATCGCCCCGCGTTGCACGCTGACATTGGCGGAGGTGTCCGGAACCTGCGGCCCGCTGACGCTGCCGTCCGTGAAGAGCGGATCATCGGCAAGCGCTGCGAGCCGGGCGTCGTCGGTCCCGTCAGCGACGACAGGTTTCGCCGACAGGCCGCATCCCGTGCAACAGAGCGCGGCGACGAGGATGCTCAGCGACACGGTCGCGAGGCGGCGATGGATCTGCTGCATGACGGCCCCTTCCGCGGCGCCCGGGCGGACGCGTCACCCTCACCGTAACCGACGCCCCGGCGTGCGCCACGTCCGACGCCCGACGGGTGATGGGTAGTGCTGCCCATCGTCTTCCGGTGCTGGCGGGGACAGGGTGGAACCATCGGATCAGGCGCATCACCGGGATCGACCGGCAAGCGCGAACAGCACCGGAGAGCGGGGACCCATGAGTGGCACGATGCAGGTGGACGACGCGGGCCTGACGGCGGTCGTCCACACGGTGGGTGGGGCGGCCACGAGCGCGACGGGGATGTTCTCCACGTGCCTCGACACGTCGTTCCTCGACGAGCAGGTGGCCGCGAACGCCGCCGCCTTCGAACTGACGTGGCGGACCGAGATGACGGAGGCGGGCAAGACGCTCGACGACTTCGCACGGTGGATGCAGCACGTCGCGGACACCATGGCCGGCACGGACGCGGCCCTCGCCGAGGACGCCTCATGACCGCGCCGTCGCCGCAGGCTCCGCCACCCACGGTGGTCCCGTCCGATCGCCGTGACGCGTCCGAGCGGGCCGCGACCGGCGCACGGGTCGCGTCGCTCGCCGCGGAACTCCGCGGGGCCGGTGTCCCCGCCGGCGTCACCGGACAGGTCGCGAGCGTGGTCCGCACGGCCGGTCTCGACGCCGTGATCGACCTCGGTGCCGGCATGCTGACGGACGAGCAGGCGGGGGTCGTCCTGCTCGACGCCCTCCTCGACGCGCGTCGTCGAGGTGCCGGCAGCGCTGAGACCGCCGCCGAACTGCGCGCGGTCGCCCGATTGCAGACCGTCGTCCGGCAGCTCCTCTCCGGACTCGCCACGACCACGCGCACCGCCGGGATCGGAGACCGCTCGTGAACCTCTCCGAACTGCGCACCAAGAGTTCAGCCGAGATCGATGTGCTCGCCACCTTCATCGGTTCGCTGAGCGGCGACCCGATGAGCTTCATCACCTCGATCGGATCGTTCGTCGATCGCGCGGTCGGGCTCATCCCCAGATCCTCCACGTTCGCGGACACCCCACCGCCGGGTGATCCGGCCACCATCGACGGGCTTGCGGAGCAGTACGAGCACGCGGCGCTCGCCGCCGAGACCATCCAGACCACGCTCTCCACCGTCACGGCGTCGAGCCTGCCGGACGCCCTGGTCGGGGTGACCGGCGCGAGCGCGGCACACGTCCTGGCGTCCGTCGACACCCTCGTCGGCAGCGAGATCGAGGGGCTCCGGACCGGGGCCACCGGTCTGCGCGACTACGCGGACGCCATCACCGCGGCCCGCAGCGCTCACCATCCGGGTGCGGACACCATCCGCGACGGTCAGCGGACCATCGGGAACATCTCCGTGAACCCATGGGCGATGACCAACCCGATCACCGGAGCCGGAGAGGTCGCCGGGGTGATCTCGGACCTCATCCGCGGGGCCGGCCAGATCCTCGACGGCGTGTCCGTCTGCCACGACGCCTACGACGACGCATGGGCGGCCGGTGAGGCGCTGCAGCGGGCACTGTCGGACTCCGAGGGCCACGCCGTGCTCGCGGGCGTCGAGGTGCCCGTGGGTCAGACACGGCTGGACGTCCTCGTCTCGCGGACGCAGTTCCCGAACGGCGACCCGGACGGTTCGGTCCTCTCCGAGACGGAATGGGCGAACTACGTCCAGAACTGGAACGCGATGAGCGACGACGAACGCGAACGCATCCTCGCGGCGATGGAGGAGTCCGGCGATCCCGCCGTCAGCGCCCTCCTCATGAGCGCGATCGCCACCGGCGCCGGCAGTTCCTCCGTGCTCGCCCTCGCCGACGCGATCAAGAACGCTCCGGCCGGCGAACGTCAGCGCATGATCGACGAACTCACGAACCTCGGCGTCGGCGACAACGGGGACGCCACGGTGAACGGCGAGACCTTCGACCAGTACAACAACAAGACGTGCGGATCGACGACGCTCATCACCCTGGCCGCCCAGTCCGATCCGTTCCTCGCGTACTGGCTGCGGACCGGCGAGCTCCTCGACGGACATGTGCCCGACTACCTCCGGGGACTCGACCTGGCCGACGCGGCCGGTCTGGACACCGAGGATCGGATGACGTTCCTGCAGCAGGCCGTCCAGGACCGCGCGAACGACCTGTTCCCCGGCCCGGTCGATTACCCGAACGTCGCGGGTACGGCACCCGGCGGCGCGGTCGACGAAGCCGACCGCACCGGCACCGACTACCACATCGACTGGACCAACCTCCTGGGTGGCGACTCCGGCAGAGGGGCTGCGCTCACCGAGGCGGCGGTCGCCGCGAACGACGGGACCCCCGTCCCGCTGCTCGTCGGCCCCGGCGACAACACCATCCCGCAGCACTATGTGCTCATCATCGGCTTCCACGACGGCGACTACGAGATCTACGACCCGTCGACCGGCGAGACGAACTCGGTGGACGAGGACATCATGCTGAACGGCTCGGATGAGCCGGTCACGGGCTTCGCGAACTGGAACCAGATCTACGCCGTCGTGAACCCGAGCTGACCCTTCGACAAGCTCAGGGACCGGGGGGGCTCAGGGACCGGGGGGTGCTCAGGGACCGGGGGGGTGCTCAGGGACCGGGGGGGTCGGGCAGCGGGTTGGGTGGTTCAGGGAGCGGGTGGGGTGGCTCGGGGAGCGGGTGCGGCTCAGGGGGGCCGGGGTGCGCGACCGGGTGGAGACCGACGTCCGCTCACCGCCAGCGGTACTCGAGCTCCGGGCGCCCAGGCGTGCCGTAGCGCGGCGAGCGCTCGACGGCGCCCGTCTCGGCGAGGTACTCGAGGTAACGCCTCGCCGTCACCCGCGACAGGGACCCGGCGGCCGCCGCCTCGCTCGCCGAGAGCGGTCCGGCCGCCTGCCGGAGGAGGTCCGAGACCAGACGCAGGGTGTCCTCCGAGAGGCCCTTCGCCAACTGCGGACGGGAGGACGGCGCTCGCAGCGTGGCGAGGGTGAGGTCCACCTCGTGTTGGCTTGCGACCGAGCCCTCCGCCGACATCGTGTGCCGGAAGGAGCGGTACGCCTCCATCTTGTCGGCGAACGCGGGGAACGCGAACGGCTTGATGAGGTATTGGACGATGCCCGCCGAGACCGCCGCCCGGACGATCCGGAGATCACGGGCCGCGGTGATGGCGATGACGTCGACATCGATACCCGCCGTCCGGATGCGTCGGCACAGCTCGAGACCGTGCGCGTCCGGCAGGTTGAGGTCGAGCAGGACGAGGTCGATCCGGTCGTCGGGGGAGCGACCGGCCGCAGTGGCCCGAAGCGCCTGCATCGCGGTGGCCGCATCGCCCGCCACACCGGCGAGCTCGAAGCCCTCCACGCGGCGCAGGTAGGACGCGTGGGCCTGCTGGGCGATCGGTTCGTCCTCGACGACCAGGACCCGGATGTGCCCGCTCATGTGCCTGCCTCGTCCCGGACCCCGACCGCTGCCGGCAGCGTCACGACGAACGCCGAGGACGGCTCGCGGACGACCTCGATCGTGCCATCGAGCCGTGTCACGGCCTGCTGGACCAGCGCGAGACCGAACCCCCGACCGTATCGGCCGGGCTCCTTCGTCGACCAGCCGCGCACGAACGCGACGTCGAGCGCCTCCGGGGGCAGGCCCGGCCCGCTGTCGGTCACCTGGATCACGAGCTCCGTCGTCTCGGCGTCGGCGGACCGCCCGGCGCCGAGCTCGTCCGGCAGCCCCTGTCCGAGGTAGACCTCCACCCAGGGGCGATCGCCGGCCGCCGCGTCGATCGCATTGTCGATGAGGTTGCCGAGGATAGTGACGATCACGGCCGGGTCGACGCGCACGCGTCCGAGCGCCGGGTCGCTCTCGAGGTGCAGCTCGACCCCCTGCTCGGCCGCCTGCGCCGTCTTGCCGAGCAGCAGGGCCGAGATCACCGGCTCGTGCTCCGCCGCGAGCACGCGGTCGGTCAACCGCTGACTGGCCCCGAGTCCCTGCGCCGCGAGGTCGAGCGCCTCCTCCCGCCGGTCGAGCTCGATGAGCGAGACGATCGTGTGCAGCCGGTTCGCGAACTCGTGGGTCTGCGAGCGCAGGGCGTCGCTCATCGTCCGCATGGACGCCAGTTCGCCGCTCAGGTGTTCGATCTCGGTATGGTCGCGCAGCGTCATCACCCAGCCACGCGGGTGCGGGCCCGCCGTCTCGCCCGGACCGACCGCCGACTCCTGGTTCACGACGAGCACGTGCTCGCGTGTGAGGTGGATCTCGTCGACGGCCTGACGCCCACTCGCGAGGAGCTCCCGCAGGCCGGCGTCGATCGGCAGCTCGTCGACCGGCACCGCGCCCGGGGAACGCTCACCGAGCGGCAGCCCGAGCAGTTCGGCCGCCTGGTCGTTGACGAGCACGAGACGCCGGTGTCGGTCCACGAGGACGAGCCCCTCGCGCACCGAGTGGAGCACCGATTCGTAGTAGTCGAACATCCTGGCGAGGTCCTCAGGTCCACGCGACCCGGTGACCCGCGCGAGGTAGCGGCGGAGCGTCCAGGAGCCGATCGCGCCGACGACGAGCACGAGCAGGGCCGTCCCGAGCAACCACGGCACCCGGGTCTCGAAGGTCTCCGACACGTTGCTGACCGTGACCCCCGCGGCGACGAGGGCGACGACCTCGCCGGCGCCGTCACGGATCGGTGCGACGGCGCGGACCGAGGGGCCGAGCGTGCCCGTGTACGTCTCGGTGAAGGTCCCTCCCTCGAGCGCCGGTCCGATCGTGCCGATGAACGGCTTGCCGATCTGGTCGCGCTCACGGTGCGTGTACCGGGTGCGGTCCGGAGCCATGATCGTCACGAAGTCGACGCCGGTGTCGCGCATGAGCGCCTCGGCGTACGGCTGGAGCGCGTCCGACGGGCGTTCCGAGCCGAGCTGCGCGACGACGTAGGGGTTGTCCGCGACGCCGTTCGCGACGTCGAGGCACTTCGCGACCGCGCGGTCCTCGGTCTCGGTACGGGCCTGGAACCAGAGCAGGACACCGGCGACGAGTGTCATCGCGACGACCGCGACGAGCTGAACGAGGAAGAGCCGCGAGGCGATGCTCCTGGACCGACCGGCCATCGCGTCACCTCCGTCTGCTCCGTCGCGTCGACCCCTCAAGTATCGGGGGTGACGAGGGCCTCAGGCGTCGCCGACCGCGACCAGTACGACCACAAGCGGCCACTACGACCACAACCCGGCCGATCCGCCGACGTGGTCGCAGCATGGGTCGATCGACCACCCGCTGCCGCACTGACGCGGCCGACGAAACGGATCCGGAATGGCAATGACGCTCTCCTCCCTGAAACGGCTGGACAAGACCCACTACCTCTACCTCGCGGTGATCGTCGCGGTGCTCGCCGGCATCGTCGTCGGCCTCGCCGCCCCGGAGTTCGCGAAGGGACTCAAACCCATCGGCGACGCCTTCGTGGCGCTGATCAAGATGATGATCGCCCCGGTCATCTTCTGCACCATCGTGATCGGCGTCGGGTCGATCGCGAAGGCCGCGACCGTCGGCAAGGTCGGCGGGCTCGCGCTGCTGTACTTCATCGTGATGTCGACCTTCGCGCTCGCGATCGGCCTCGTCGTCGGCAACCTCATCCAGCCGGGCGCCGGCTTGAACCTCGCCGAGACGAGCTATCCGGTGGAGGGGGAGGCCAAGAGCACGACCGAGTTCATCCTCGGCATCATCCCCACGACGCTCGTGTCATCGCTGACCGGCGGCAACATCCTGCAGGTCCTCTTCGTCGCCCTGCTCGTCGGCTTCGGCCTGCAGAAGATGGGCGCGACGGGTGAACCGATCCTGCGCGGTGTCAAGCTCATCCAGGCGCTCGTGTTCCGGGTGCTCGCGATGATCATGTGGATCGCCCCCGTCGGCGCCTTCGGAGCGATCGCCGCGGTGACCGGGTCCGCCGGTGCGAGCGCGCTCGTCGGGCTCGCCACGCTCATGATCGCGTTCTACATCACCTGTGCGTTGTTCATCGTCATCGTGCTCGGCGGGGTCCTGCGCCTCGCCACGGGCTTCAACATCTTCAAGCTCATGAAGTACCTCGGCCGTGAGTACCTCCTGATCGTCGGCACCTCCTCCTCCGAGGCTGCGCTGCCGCGACTCATCGCGAAGATGGAGCACCTCGGTGTCTCCAAGCCGGTCGTCGGCATCACCGTCCCGACGGGCTACTCCTTCAACCTCGACGGCACCGCGATCTACCTCACCATGGCGTCGATCTTCATCGCCGACGTCATGGGTGTCCCGATGAACCTCGGGGAGCAGATCTCGCTCCTCGTGTTCATGATCATCGCGTCGAAGGGCGCCGCGGGCGTCACCGGCGCCGGTCTCGCGACCCTCGCCGGCGGGCTGCAGGCCAACCGACCCGACCTCGTCGACGGGGTCGGCCTCATCGTCGGCATCGACCGCTTCATGTCGGAGGCGCGTGCGCTCACGAACTTCACCGGCAACGCGGTCGCCACGATCATCATCGGCACGTGGGTGAAGGAGGTCGACCGGGTGCAGGTCGGCGAGGTCCTCTCCGGTCGCTCGCGGTTCGACGAGGCGACGATGAGCGTCGACGACCACACGGGCGCAGTCGCGGTGGCGAAGCGCTGAGGCTCCGGCACGTCGACAGGCTCAGGGGCCGGACATCCGGTCCCTGAGCCTGTCGCTCCCGGTCCCTGAGCCTGTCGCTCCCGGTCCCTGAGCCTGTCGAAGGGTGCTCAGTTCGCAGGGGAGTCGACGATCGGCTTCGTCGGCGGGGTGTCGCCCTCGAGCACCGCCTCGTCCACGGCGGTGGTCGACCGTTCCGTCCGCGGAGCGATCCGGAACAGCGGGATCGTGTAGCCGCAGATCGGGCCGATGAGCACGGCGAAGACCACCGTTCCGATGCCGACGTTCCCGCCGAGCAGCCACCCGACACCGAGGACGACGAGCTCCACGCCCGTGCGCCCGACCCAGATCGGCCACCCGGTGACGCGGTGGATGCCGGTCATGAGGCCGTCCCGCGGGCCGGGGCCGAAGTTGCCGCCGATGTAGAGGCCCGAGGCGACGCCGAGGAGGAGCAGTCCACCGGCGAACAGCAGGATGCGCGCCCACAGGTCGAGGTCCGCGGGGATGAACTCCAGCCCGATGTCGGCCGAGGGTCCCACGAGGAGGACGTTCAGGACGGTGCCGACACCCGGCCGCTGCTTGAGCGGGATCCAGGCGAGGAGCACGAGCCCGCCGACGATGATCGTGATGAGTCCGAAGCTCAGGCCCGTCCGCAGATTGAGTCCCTGGGTGAGGACGTCCCACGGGGCGACCCCGACCGCACCGCGCACGATCATCGCGATGGCGATGCCGTACAGGAAGAGGCCGATGAGGAGTTGAAGCACACGACGGGTCATGGTGGACAATCCAATTGCACGATTGGCTTTGGCGCTAGAGGCCAATCCGGGTATCGTGGTTCAATGGCTTCCATCACCCTGAGTGCCCGATCGCTCGCCGCCCTGCTCGGGCAGTGGAAGACCGCTGCGCCCGCCTACCGCGGTCTCGCCGACCGCATCCGACTCCTCGTCCTCGACGGACGCATCCCGGTCGGCACCCGTCTGCCGGCCGAGCGGGAACTGGCGGATCGACTCGCGCTGAGCCGCACCACGGTCACCGCGGCGTACCGCGAACTCCGGGAGGCGGGCTACCTCCGCAGCATCCGCGGTTCGGGCAGCGTCACCCTGCTGCCGTCGGCGCCCACTGCGCTGGCGCCCGTGCCACAGGGCGGGTTCCTCGACTTCAGCAAGGCGGCCGTCCCGCCGTGCCCTGAGATCATCGACGCCGTGGCCACCGCCGCCGCAGAGCTGCCGCGGTACATGCACGACTTCGACTACGACCTCGTCGGCATGCCCGAGCTCCGGCAGGCCATCGCCGACCGCTACTCCGCGCGCGGTCTGCCCACCGACCCCGACGAGATCATGGTGACCGTCGGGGCCCAACACGCGATCGCCCTCATCGCCCGCACCCTGCTCAGCCGAGGTGACCGCGTCCTCGTCGAGATGCCGAGCTATCCCCACGCCTACGAGGCACTCCGGGCGGCCGGGGCCAGACTCGGCGCGGCGACCGTGTCCTCGGAGACCGGTTGGGACGTCCGCGAGCTCGAGCAGTGGTTCGAACGCACGAGCCCCGCGATGGCCTACCTCATGCCGGACTTCCACAACCCGACCGGGGCGTCGATGCCGCTCGAGACCCGCCGACGGGTCGCCGCAGCCGCCGAGCGGCACGGGACGGTGCTCGTGATCGACGAGACCACGGCCGAACTCGACATCGACCGGCCGACGGACCAGGGGCTCGACGGCACCCCGTTCGCCGCACTCGAGGGCGCGCCGGCGTCGATCATCACGATCGGCTCGGTGGGCAAGACGATCTGGGGCGGCCTCCGCATCGGGTGGATCCGGGCCGAGCGCGGCACGATCAGGAAGCTCGTCTCGGCGCGCTCGCTGGGCGATCTCGGCACCCCGATCCTCGACCAGCTGACCGTCCAGCAGTTGATGCCGGCGATGGACGGCATCGTCGCCCGGCGCGGTGTCGCGCTCGGCGAGACCCGCGACCGGCTCGTCGACCTCCTGGCCGATCGCCTCCCCGAGTGGACCGTGCCGCGGGTCGACGGCGGGATCGCCACCTGGGTGAACCTCGGCGAGGCGGCGTCATCGCAGCTCTCGCTCGCGGCTCGGAGTCACGGGCTCGTGATCGTCGCCGGGCCGCGGTTCGGGATCGACGGTGCGTTCGAGCGCTACCTGCGCATCCCGATCAGCTATCCGTGGGCCCAGACGGAGCAGGCGGTCGAGCTGCTGACGCAGACGTGGCACTCCGCGATGTTCGGGCACGTGCCGGCCCTGGACTACCTCGAAGACGTCGTCTGACCTCGTCGCCGACGAGCTTGACGCCGCTCCACACGCAGTGCTCGTGCGTGCAGTGTCCAGCCTCCGCGCGAGACCGCCGTCGGACGGGTGTGCGGTGACATACTTGCAGAGTCGGCACCTCTCGCAACAACCGAAAGCGGCTCCGTGCACCTGCTCTCCGTCCTCAGCATGAAGAACCGCGCGTTGATCGCGCTCGTCACCATCGTGGCAGCCGTGTTCGGCGTCCTGGCGGTGGGCGGCCTCAAGCAGGAGCTCATCCCGTCGGTCCAGTTCCCGCAGCTCGCTATCATCACGAGCTACCCGGGTGCGGCACCCGAGGTCGTCAACGACGACGTCTCGACCCCGATCGAGACCGCGATCCAGGGCGTGCCCGGTATCGAGTCCACCTCGGCGACGTCGAGCACGAACTCGAGCCTCGTCAGCGCGACCTTCACCTACGGCACGGACCTCGCCACCGCCGAACAGAAGATCACCCAGGCGATCAACCGCATCAAGTCGACCCTGCCCGACACCGTCGACCCGCAGGTGGTCAGCGGCAGCATCGACGACCTCCCGGTCATCCAGATCGCCGTGTCCGGTGCGGCCGACCAGGACTCCCTGGCCGAGGTGCTCTCGAGCTCCGTGGTCCCCGACATCAAGGACGTCGACGGCGTCCGCGACGCGGCGATCGTCGGCGAGGTGGGCAAGCGGGTCACGATCACCCCCGACGACGCCAAACTGGCCCTCGCGGGGCAGACCAGCCGGGTCATCGGGACGACGCTGCAGCAGAACGGCTCCCTGCAGCCCGCGGGCGACATCACCGAGGGTGACAAGACGTTCTCCGTCCAGACGGGCACGAAGCTCACCTCGGTCGACGACATCGCCGCCCTGCCGATCACGGGCGCCTTCGCCACTGACGGCTCCGTCCTGACCATCGGCGATGTCGCGACGGTCGCCCTGAGCGACGACCCGATCACCTCGATCTCCCGCGTCGACGGCGAGCCGGCGCTCACCATCGCCGTCACGAAACTGCCCGCGGCGAACACCGTCGAGGTCTCGCAGGGTGTGCGCGACATCCTCCCCGAGCTCGAGCGCACCATCGGGTCCGACGCCAAACTCACCGTCGTCTTCGATCAGGCGCCCTACATCGAGCAGTCCATCGAGGCCCTGACGACCGAGGGCCTGCTCGGCCTCGTCTTCGCGGTCCTCATCATCCTCGTCTTCCTCCTCGATGTCCGGGCCACGCTCGTGACGGCGATCTCCATCCCGACGTCCGTGCTCATCACCTTCATCGGTCTCCAGGTCGCCGAGTACTCGCTCAACATCCTCACGCTGGGCGCGCTGACGATCGCCATCGGGCGGGTGGTGGACGACTCCATCGTCGTCATCGAGAACATCAAGCGGCACCTCTCGTTCGGCGACAACCGCACGGGTGCGCAGCGTGCCGGGTCGATCCTGAGCGCCGTCCAGGAGGTCGCGGGCGCGATCACCGCCTCGACCATCACCACAGTGGCCGTGTTCCTGCCCATCGCGTTCGTCGGCGACGTCACCGGCGAACTCTTCCGACCCTTCGCCCTCACCGTCACGATCGCCCTGCTCGCGTCGCTCCTCGTCGCGCTCACCATCGTGCCCGTGCTCGCGTACTGGTTCCTCCGCGCCCCGAAGGCCCAGCGGCTCGCAGCCGCAGCCGCAGCGGAGGAAGCGCCGTCCGACGCGACGACCGGACCGGTCCGGAGCCGGCGCGAACGTCGCGTCAGCGTGCAGGACGAGGACGACCTCGAGAAGCCGTCACGGCTCCAGAAGGCGTACCTCCCGATCATCCACTGGACCCTCAAGCACTCGGTCACCACGCTGCTGCTGTCGGTGCTCGTGCTCGTCGGCACCTTCGCGCTCACGCCGTTCATGAAGACCAACTTCCTGGGCGACTCCGGCCAGAACACGCTGACGGTCACGCAGACCCTGCCGGTCGGCACGAGCCTCGACGCTCAGGACGCGGCGGCGAAGCAGGTCGAGACGAAGCTGCGCGACATCGACGGCATCGACACCGTCCAGCTCTCGATCGGGTCGAGCGGAAGCTCCCTGCGCGACGCGTTCTCGGGCGGCGGCGGTGGAGCCATCACCTACTCGATCACGACGAGCGAGGACGCCGACCAGACGGCACTCCAGAAGACGGTCCGCAAGGACCTGTCCGGCCTCGACGACGTCGGCGAGATCGAGGTCGCCGCGTCCGCGGGCTTCGGTGGGTCGAGCGACATCGAGATCGACATCACTTCCGCACGGCAGAGCGACCTCGCGGAGGCCGCCGACGCGATCCAGCAGGCCGTCACCGGCCTCGACGGCATCGACCAGGTCACGAGCAACCTCAGCGAATCGCGACCCTACGTCCAGGTGGCCGTCGACCGCGACGCCGCTGCCGCTGCAGGGTTCAGCGAGGTCGCGCTCGGGGCGTACGTCTCGCAGCTCATGCAGCCGACGACGGTGGGCTCCATCGTCATCGACGACACCACGCTCACCATCTACGTCGACGCCCAGGACCCACCGACCACCGTCGACGCCCTCGCGGCGACGGAGGTTCCGACCGCCACCGGCCCGAAACGCCTCGACGCCCTCGCGACGGTCTCGCAGGTCGACGGACCCGCGACGATCTCGACCGTCAAGGGGCTTCGCTCGGCCACGATCAGCGCGACTCCGGGCAGCGACAACCTCGGCACCGCCAGCGCCGAGGTGCAGACGGCGATCGACGACGTCAAGCTGCCCGCCGGCACCACGGCGACCCTCGGGGGTGTCACGGCATCGCAGAGCGACGCGTTCGGACAGTTGGGCCTCGCGCTCCTCGCCGCGATCCTCATCGTGTACGTCATCATGGTCGCGACGTTCCGTTCGCTGCGGCAGCCGCTCGAACTTCTGGTGTCGGTACCGTTCGCCGCAACCGGCGCGATCGGGCTCCAGATCATCACCGGCGTGCCGCTGGGCGTCCCGTCCCTCATCGGCGTGCTGATGCTCATCGGTATCGTCGTGACGAACGCGATCGTCCTGGTCGACCTCGTGAACCAGTACCGGCGACGCGGCATGACGGTCGTCGAGGCCGTCGAGCACGGTGCTGCACGCCGGCTCCGCCCGATCCTCATGACGGCGCTCGCGACGATCTTCGCCCTCACCCCGATGGCACTCGGCATCACCGGACACGGCGGCTTCATCTCGCAGCCGCTCGCGATCGTCGTCATCGGCGGGCTCGTCTCCTCGACCATCCTGACGCTCGTCGTGCTCCCCACCCTCTACAACCTCGTCGAGGGGTTCCGGGAACGTCGCGAGCAGCGGCGGGCTGCAGCCGAGCCGAAGCCGACGCCGCGCACGGTCGCCGCGATCGAGGGGCCGCGGGCCGCGACGGTCCCTGCTGAGGAACCGGCTCTCGTCGGCGCCGATGGTGGAAGCGCTGCGACCACGGCGACCGCGCCTGACGCGTCCGTTCCGTCGGATGCTGTGGACGTGAATCCGGTCGACGCGGCTCCAGATGCCGCCGCTCCCGCTGGCGCGGAACCGACGGAGGAGGCCCCGATCGATTCGGTTCCCGCGGACGCCGGACCGGCCGATGCGGTTCCCACGGACTCGGGTGCGGCTCCCGAGACGCAGGTCGCTGCGCCGAGTGAGCCGGCGGTGGATCGACCGATGACGCGCCCGGCTGCGTACGAAGCCCACGAAGCCCACGAGGTGCACGGGGCGCATGTGGCGACGGGTGACGAGCTGCCGCGCACCGAGGCGATCACCCTCCCCGACGCGGTCTCCGACGCCCCTGCGGACGAGGTCGCGCATTCCGGCGAGCACGCCGCCCCAGCGGCGGAGCCTGAGCCGGACGCGCGGGCTGATGCTGATGCGGTCGCTGAGCCGGTCGCTGAGCCTGAGCCGGTCCTGGAGCCGGAGCCAGCGGCGGAGTCCGAGCTCCCTGCTGAGTCTGAGCGAGCTACCGAGTCCATGCCGACGCCCGACACCGAGTCGACGCCAGCCGCTGAGTCGGCGTCCGATGCCGATACGGCACCCGCTACCGAAGCGTCATCGGGCACCGAACGGCCGAAGCGCCGCCGCGCGCAGTGGCCGTGATCGACCACCTGCCGCTGGGTCGCTGAGCTGCGGCTCGCGCGGATCGACACGAAGCCCTCGGGAACGCCGTCACCGGCGCCCGAGGGCTTCGTCGTGTGACGCCCGACTCAGCGGAGATCGCCGACCGCGCCGGTGACCGCCCGCACGACCCCACCCGACTGCACCAGTGCGGTGACCGCCTCGATCTCGGGGGAGAGGAACCGGTCGGGACCGGGACCCGTGACCTGCTCACGCACCCGGCGGAGCACCGCTCCCGTGCCGACGGCCGGCTCGAGCGGGCCGCGCAGGTCGAGGCTCCGGGCTGCCGTCATGACCTCGATCGCCAGCACCCGGCTGAGACCGTCGATCGCCCTCCGGAGCTTCCGCGCCGCCGCCCAACCCATCGAGACGTGGTCCTCCTGCATCGCGGAGGACGGGATCGAGTCGACGGACGCCGGGTGCGCCAGGCGTTTGAGCTCGCTCACGATGCCGGCCGCCGTGTACTGGGCGATCATGAGGCCGGAGTCGACACCCACCTCGTGTGCGAGGAACGGCGGGAGGCCGTTGCTCCGGCTCCGGTCCAGGAAACGGTCGGTGCGGCGCTCCGACATGGACGCGACATCGGCGACGGCGATCGCGAGGAAGTCGAGCACGTAGGCGACCGGGGCACCGTGGAAGTTCCCGTTCGACTCGACGCGTCCGTCCGGCGTGAGCACCGGATTGTCGACGGCACTCGCGAGCTCACGCTCGGCGACCATCGCGGCGTGGTCGACCGTGTCCCTGGCGGCACCGTGCACCTGCGGGGCACAGCGCAGTGAGTAGGCGTCCTGCACCCGGGTGCACTCGGGACCCCGGTGGCTCGCGACGATCGGGGAGCCGTCGAGCAGCAACCGCAGGTTCGCGGCGCTCTCGGCTTGACCCGCCTGCGGGCGCAGGGCCTGCAGGTCCGCGGCGAACACGGCGTCCGTGCCGAGCAGGCCCTCGACGCTCATCGCCGCGGCGACATCGGCGGTGCGCAGGAGCATCCGCAGGTCGTCCACGGCGAGCGCGAGCATCCCCAGCATGCCGTCGGTGCCGTTGATGAGCGCGAGCCCCTCCTTCTCGGCGAGCTGTACCGGGACGAGGCCGGCGTCGGCGAGGGCGTCGGCTGCAGGACGACGGCGTCCGTGCGAATCGGTCACCTCGCCTTCACCCATCACCGCCAGCGCGCAGTGCGCGAGGGGCGCGAGGTCGCCGGAGCAGCCGAGCGACCCGTACTCGCGCACGACCGGGGTGATGCCGGCGTTGAGCATCGCCGCGTAGGCGCGGACCGTCTCGACCCGCACCCCGGTGCGGCCCGTCATGAGCGTCGAGAGCCGCAGCGTCATCAGGGAGCGCACGACCTCCCGCTCGACGACGTCACCGCTGCCGGCCGCGTGCGAGCGGACCAGACTCGCCTGCAGCTGCGAGCGGCGTGCCGGCTCGATGAACGTGGTCGCGAGCGCACCGAACCCGGTCGAGATCCCGTAGTGGGGCTCGGGGTCGGAGGCGAGCGCTTCGATGATCCGACGGGATGCGGCGACGTCGTCGAGGGCCTCGCCGTCGAGGTCGATCCGAGCGCCGTGCCGGGCGACGGCGACGACCTCGGCGATCGACAGCGGTCCGGTGCCGAGGGAGACCGAGGTCGGACCGACGGGCTCGGGATGCGGGCGACCGGAGGTCATCGGGTCGCTGGTGGTCGGGGTCGCGCCGGGCTGGATGTCCATGTTCCGATCGAACACCCGGGCGCCGACCGCGGCGGTGCGCGTAGAGTCGTCCGTGTCTGGGATGACAGACATGGACGACCAGGCGGCCGCGTCCGAGCCGCGGAGACGAGGTCAACGGTGAGTCAGGTCCCGGCAGCCGACGCCACTCTGCGCGTGCTGAGCCATCTCGCCGGAGCCCGCGGCCCGCTTCCGGCCGCGGCCATCGCCTCGGCACTCGACCTCCCTCGATCGACGGTCTACCACCTCCTCAGCGTGCTGCAGGAGCACGGCTTCGTGGTCCACCTGCCCGAAGCCCGTCGCTACGGGCTCGGGGTCGCCGCCTTCGAGCTCTCCGGTGGGTACGCCCGGCAGGAGCCGCTCAGCATGCTCGGGCGCCCGTTGCTCGCAGAGCTGGTCGACCGGGTGGGTGAGAGCGCGCACCTCGCCGTCCTGCACGGCCGGGACGTGCTCTACATCGTGGACGAGCGTGCCCCGCGTCGGCCGCACCTCGTCACCGATGTCGGTGTGCGCCTCCCGGCTCACCTGACCGCCAGCGGCTGCGCGATCCTCGCCGCGCTCCCGGCCGGCCAGCTGCGCGCCCTGTTCCCCGACCAGGCGGCGTTCGTCGACCGCACCGGCCACGGACCGAAGCGGTACCGGGAGTTACGACAGGTCCTGACCCAGACGACCCAGGACGGGTATGCGCGCGAGGCGGGCGGGGTGACGCTCGGGCTCGCGAGTGTCGGGGTGGTCGTCCGCGACCACACGGGGTGGCCGGCGGCGGCGATCGCGGTCACCTACGACGCCGATGCGGGACTCGATCCGGCGTGGCTGGCCCGCGAGATCCAGCCGGCGGCCGCCGAGCTGTCGCGGCGGATCCGAGGTCGCTGAGCGCTCGGCGGAGCGGGCGGGCGGTGCGGCGGCTCAGGAACCGTGGTCAGGCGACCGAGCGCAGGATGAGCTCGAGCAGTGCGGTCGCATACGCGTCGGGCGCCGTCGCGGCGCTGAACCGTCGCAGTTCGCCGCCGAGCTCGACCACGACGGTGTACGCCTCGGCGTCGCCCAACGACAGGAGGACGTCGAGTTCGTCGTCGAGCGTCGGCTCGCCGTCGGTCGGCGCAGCCGGGGACACCGCGCGTTCGAGCGACCGGAACGAGCCGCGCAGCAGAGCGCGCAGCTGGTGCTCCGACGGCAGCCAGAGCGTCTCCTCCTGGTCGACGGAGTCCAACGCCCACTCGGTCGTCCCGTTGAATCCGAAACTGCGGCCACCCGGGTGCTCGTGCACTTCGACGGTCATCTCGCTGACCGTGAACACGTCGCCGGCGAGCTCGCCGCCGTCGATGGTGAAGCGGTCGCCGGGTTCGGGGGTCCAGCGCAGGCCGGCGGTGCGGAGCGCTCGGGCGAGGTCAGCGGAGATCATCAGTCCAGTATCGCCGACCACCGTGCGATGCGGCTGGCAACCCCTCGATTCGGACGGAACCCTGTGCGAGGGTGGATGGACTCTTCGAAGGGTCCGATGATGCCCGTACCTGATGATGGCCTATCCGGTCGCTTCCCTGCGCGCGGCCGCGTGACCACACGACGGTTCGAGGGGACGACCGGGATGCAGGAGGCGTCGGGCGCGCTGCGATTCGTGGACGTGGACCCCGATCGGTTCTCGATGACCGTCGACTCGGTCATGCTCGGCGAGTACGTCCTCCATCGCAACACGGTCGGGCCCGGGACGTTCGACGTCCTCGCCGACGCCTACGGGCTCGATGAGCCGGTCGCGACGATCGTGATGCTCATCGAGGGTGCGGCCAGCCTGGTCCACGGCCGACAGCAACTCGAGCTGCTCCCCGGGACCGGAACGCTCACGGAGGGCGCCGAGACGTATCGGACGACGATCCACGACCACGCGACCTATCTGTACGTGTTCGTGCCGATGCGTGCGCTCCGCCGCCTCGGCATCGCCCCGACGAGCGCCCTCGGCCCGTTGGCGCCGTCGCCGCTGCTGCGGGGGAGCGCCGCGTTCCTCGTGGAGGTCATCTCCACATTCGAGCCGATCGGCGGCGCCGCGCAGCTCAGACTCTGCCGGGTGATCGACACGATGCTCGCGACGCTCTACGCGGAGAACGACCTCTTCCGGGCCGAGGGTGAGGCCGGACGGGTTCCGCTCCGGCTCCGGATCATCGAGCACATCGCCGCGTCCTTCGCCGAGCGGGAGCTGCGACCGGAGACGCTGGCGCGTCGCTTCAACATGTCGACTAGGTCCCTGCAACGGGTGTTCGAGGGCTCGGGAACGAGCGCCGCGGGCGAGATCGCCGAGCGGCGGGTGCAGCTCGCGCTCGCCCTCCTCTCGGACCCCGATCACCGAGGCCTGTCGATCGCCGAGATCGCGGCCCGCTGCGGCTACCACTCGCAGGCGCACCTCCGTCGAGCTGTCGTCGCGCACACCGGGCTCAGCCCGAGCCAGTTCCGGGAGCAGACGAAGGCGGAGGACGCCTGACGTCGCAGCGTCGTCAGGCCGCCGGATCAGCCTGCGGTACTCCTGCTTCGACGCGGGGCCGTCAACCAGGGACGCAGCAGCTTCGTGACGAGCGGCAGGAGCCAGTAGGTCATGATCGGCGTCAGGATGAGCGTCGAGATCAGCACGTGGAGGAACACGCCGAGCGGTTCCCAACCGGGCACGAGTGCCGTGACGAGGAGGGTGAAGACGAGGTTGAGCGGGAAGAAGCCCAACCAGATGCTCACCGCCTGCTTCCAGCGCGGCGGTGCCGGCGGGATCGGGTCCGGGTCGCCGGAGAGCTCGGCCTCCTCGACGCGGAGGATCCCGTCGGGCGCGTCGAACCACCCCTCGATCCCGCTGCGCCGTTCGACGCGGGACTGCTCCATGAACTCGCGGCCGCTCGAGAGCCACCAGGCGCGTTCCTTCGACTCCTCCCAGTCGGTGAGCGTCTGTTCGTCCGCGAAGCGGTACAGCATGTACCAGACGTCGCTCTCGGCACCCGCGCGCACCCAGCCGGAGCCGAGGAAGCCGGGGTACCGGTTCGCCAGGTTGATGCCTGCCTGGACCCAGATGGTGGCCTCGGAGATCGACGCCGGGTTGACGCGTCGCTCGATCGAGACGGTGATGGGATCGTGTTCCATACGCCCAGTAGACCGCACTCGTGTTTCGATCTCGTGTCCCACCGCAGCCCCCGTAGAGTCGAGGCATGGCGACTCCTGACTTCGTACTGGCCCTCCGCGAGCGGATCGGGCACGCGCCGCTCTGGTTGACGGGGGTGACCGCGGTCGTCCTCCGCGGTCTCGGGACCCCCGAGGCCGAGGTCCTGCTCGTCCGGCGACAGGACAACGGGGCGTGGACACCGGTCACGGGGATCATCGACCCGGGCGAGGAACCCGCGGTGGCGGCGGAACGCGAGGTCCTCGAGGAGGCTGCCGTCGTCGCCGTCGCCGAGCGTCTCGCCCAGGTGCAGGTGCTCCCGCAGAACGTCTACGACAACGGCGACATCACGCAGTACATCGACCTCGTGTTCCGATGCCGCTATGAGTCGGGCGAGCCGTATCCGGCCGACGGCGAGAACTCCGAGGCGCGGTGGTTCCCGCTCGACGCCCTGCCCGAGCAGGTCTCACAGAACTTCCGCACCCGGATCGCGCTCGCCGCCTCCGACGAGCGCGAGGCCCGCTTCACCCGCTGACGTCCCTCCAGCCCGCGAACTGTCACGTGAGGCTCGTTCCGGGGCCTGTGACTAGCGTTCGGTGACAGTTCGCGGGCTGGAGGGGGTGGCTGCGGCTGCGGCGATGGCGTCGGCGGCTCGGACGAGGGTGAGGTGCGAGAGCGCCTGCGGGGTGTTGCCGACCTGCCGCGCCTGCTGCACGTCGTACTCCTCGGACAGCAGGCCCAGGTCGTTGCGGAAGGACAGCAGCCGGTCCATCAGCTCGCGGGCGTCGTCGAGTCGGCCCGAGGCCGCGTACTGCTGCACGAGCCAGAACGAGCACGCGAGGAACGGGTGTTCATCGCCCGGCAGACCGTCGACCCCGCTCGTGGTGCGGTAGCGCAGGAGGAGACCGTCCTGGAGGAGGTCCTCCTCGATGGCCGCCACCGTCGCGAGCATGCGCGGGTCGTCGGGCGCCACGTAGCCGATCTGCGCGAGGACGAGCAGGGACGCGTCGACCTCGGTCGTCCCGGCGTGCTGGACGTAGCACCCGCGTGCGTGGTCGACGTTCTCGCGCTCGATCGTCTCGCGAAGGGTCTCGCGCAGGGCCTCCCAACGTTCGACGGGCCCGTCCAGGCCGTGCTCGCGGACCGCGCGGACGCCGCGGTCGAGCGCCGCCCAGATCATCGCGCGCGAGTGGGTGAAGTGCTGCTCGTCGCCCCGTACCTCCCAGATGCCGCGGTCGGGGCGGTTCCAGTGCTCCTCGAGGACGCCGAGCAGGGCGCGCTGGAGGCTCCACGAGAAGTCGTCGTCCGCGAGACCGACGGAGCGCGCCTCGTCGAGGGCGATCATCACGGACCCGAAGACGTCGCCCTGGTACTGCGTGTAGGCACCGTTGCCGACGCGCACGGGGGCGGCACCGAGGTAGCCGGGGAGGCTGTCGAGCTCCTCCTCCACGAGGTGGCGTTCGCCTGCGAGGCCGTACATGATCTGCAGATCGTTCGGATCACCGGCGATCGCCCGGAGGAGCCACCTGCGCCAGTCGTGCGCCTCCTCGGTGAAGCCGTGCTGCATGAGGGCTTCGAGGGTCAGCGAGGCGTCACGCAGCCAGACGTAGCGGTAGTCCCAGTTGCGGACGCCCCCGAACGACTCCGGCAGGCTCGTGGTCGCGGCGGCGACGATGCCCCCGGTGTCCTCGTGCGTGAGGGCGCGGAGGACGAGCAGCGACCGCACGACCGCCTCTTCGTATTCGTCGGCGGGATCGCAGCGGGACGCCCAGTCGCGCCACCAGGCGATCGTGTGGTCGATGCGCGGGCCGACGTCGACCGAGTCGGGCACCTCGCGGTGCGAGGGGTACCAGGTGAGGGTGAGGTCGACGGTGTCGCCCGCGGAGACCTCGACGGTCGCCGAGTGGGCGTGATCGGAGGCCGTCAGGTGCACGCCGCGGACCACGACGGCGTCGGGGCCGGCGACCGCGACGATCCCGGATCCGTCCGGGAGCTGCCGCACCCAGGGGATCGCGTCGGCGTACCCGAAGCGGAGGCGCACCTCGACGTCGACCGCGACGGTGCCGCTGAGTCCTTCGACCCGGCGGACCACATCCGCCCGGCGGTCGCCGTGGGGCATGAGGTCCGTCACGCGCACCTGACCGTCGGGGGTCGTCCAGACGGTTTCGAGGACGAAGGTGTCGTCGAGGTAGGCGCGGCTCGCCGTCGCCCGAGCGTCGGCGGGCCGGACGGTCCAGCAGCCGTGGTCCTCGGTGCCGAGCAGCGCGCCGAACATCGACGGCGAGTCGAAGCGGGGGAGGCACAGCCAGTCGATGCTGCCTTCCGACGAGACGAGCGCGGCGGTGTGGCAATCACCGATGAGGGCGTAATCCTCGATGGGGCTGGGCATGCACCCATGCTGCCACGCCACCGTGCGCGTGCCTGGGAGCGATGCTCCGTGACTTCTCAGGAGGGATCGGGTAACGTAGGTGAGTCGGCTCGAGACACCGCGTTTGTACCGCGGAGGGTTATGTCAGTCTGGTGGGCCGGTTTCGTCGGAGAGAACTCCGCGAACACACACATGATGTGGACGGCCCCGGCCAGTGATCGCCCGGGTATGAGCATGCCGCAGCGCAGCCGAGGTTTCGGATGGCGCTGTGTGAGTCATGCAGGTTGTTCATGCGAACGAGTTATAACCCGGAAAGCACTTCTCCATGCCCAAGAACAACACCCCCGCCGGCAAACGCCCGGCCAAGAACTTCGACCCCAAGTCCAAGTACGGTGAGAACAAGCGGCCCTTCGGCTCACGCCCCGGCGCGAAGTCCGGCAGCAAGAGCGAAGGCCACCGCGGCTACCGTCCCGACGCCGGTGGAGCGCCGCAGAAGTCCCGCTGGAACGCAGACGAGCGTGCCGAGCGCGCCGCCCGCTTCGAGTCTGAGGAGCGCGGCGACCGCGCACCCCGCGGCGACCGCAACGAGCGCCCCGCGTACAACCGTGGTGGCGACCGCAACGAGCGTCCTGCATACAACCGTGGCGGCGACCGGAACGAGCGTCCTGCGTACAACCGTGGTGAGCGGACTGAACGTCCGTCCTACGGCGACCGGAACGACCGTCCCGCGTACAACCGTGGTGGCGACCGGAACGACCGTCCTGCGTACAACCGTGGTGGCGACCGGAACGAGCGTCCTGCGTACAACCGTGGTGAGCGGACCGAGCGTCCGTCCTACGGCGATCGGAACGAGCGCCCGTCGTACAACCGCGGCGAGCGGACCGAGCGTCCGTCCTACGGTGACCGGAACGAGCGCCCGTCGTACAACCGCGGCGAGCGGACCGAGCGTCCCTCGTACGGCGACCGGAACGAGCGTCCTGCGTACCGTGGTGGTGACCGGAACGAGCGTCCTGCGTACAACCGTGGTGAGCGGTCCGAGCGTCCCTCGTACGGCGACCGGAACGACCGTCCCGCGTACAACCGTGGTGGCGACCGCAACGAGCGCCCGGCCTACAACCGGGGTGAGCGCACGGAGCGTCCCTCCTACGGCGACCGCACCGAGCGTCCGTCCTACGGGGAGCGCCCGGCTCGCCAGGGTGACCCGCGTCAGGCGAACCGCACCGACCGCCCCGCGCGTTCGTACGACGACCGCCCCAAGCGGTCCTTCGAGGAGCGTCCGGCGCGTTCGTACGACGACCGCCCCAAGCGGTCCTTCGACGATCGCCCGAAGCGCTCGTTCGACGACCGCGGCGCGTCCGACGCCGGCCGTGGCAGCGACTACTACCCGAAGCGCGACGCCGGCTCCTACACGCCCCAGGACGACGTGGTGCTCGAGCGCCTCGAGGCCGACGCGATCCAGGCCGGCGACGTCGAGGGTGTGACCTTCGAGAGCCTCGGCCTCGGCGGCAACATCGTCCGTGCGCTCGCCGAGCTCGGCGCCGACAGCCCGTTCCCGATCCAGGCGGCGACCATCCCGGATGTCATCGCGGGCCGCGACGTGCTCGGACGTGGCCGCACCGGCTCCGGCAAGACCATCGCCTTCGGTGCCCCGCTCGTCGAGAAGCTCATGGAGAACGGCGGCGGCAAGAACCGCAAGCCGGGTCGCAAGCCGCGCGCCCTCATCCTCGCCCCGACGCGTGAGCTCGCCCTGCAGATCGACCGCACCGTGCAGCCCATCGCGCGCGCCGTCGGCCTCTTCACCACGCAGATCTACGGCGGTGTCCCGCAGGGTCGCCAGGTCGGCGCACTGCAGCGCGGCGTCGACATCATCGTCGGTACGCCCGGTCGCATCGAGGACCTCATCGAGCAGGGTCGCCTCGACCTCTCGCAGGTCACCGTGACCGTCCTCGACGAGGCCGACCACATGTGCGACCTCGGCTTCCTCGAGCCCGTGCAGCGCATCCTGCGTCGCACCGCGCCCGACGGCCAGAAGCTCCTCTTCTCCGCCACCCTCGACAAGGGTGTCGCAGCCCTCGTCAACGAGTTCCTCCCGAACCCGTCGGTGCACGAGGTCGCCGGTGAGGACCAGGCGTCCTCCACGATCGACCACCGCGTGCTGGTGGTCGAGCACAAGGGCAAGGACCGCCTCATCGAGGAGCTCGTCAACCGCACCGAGAAGACCCTCGTGTTCGCCCGCACCCGGGCGTACGCCGAGCGTCTCGCGGAGCAGCTCGGCATGGCGGGCATCCCCGCCGTCTCGCTCCACGGAGACCTCAACCAGGCGCGCCGCACGCGCAACCTGGAGAAGCTCACCTCGGGTCGGGTCAACGTGCTCGTCGCCACCGATGTCGCCGCCCGCGGCATCCACGTCGACGACATCACGCTCGTCGTGCAGGCCGACGCCCCGGACGAGTACAAGACGTACCTGCACCGTGCCGGCCGCACCGGTCGTGCCGGCAAGATCGGTCGCGTCGTCACGATCATCCCCAAGGCCCGTCGCCGCCGGATGACCGAACTGCTCGACCGCGCTGAGATCGAGGCCGCATTCGACGACGCCGCCCCCGGCGACCAGCTCGTCGAGGACATCGCCACCGCGTAGTCCGCACCGCAGCAGGAACGCCCGCCGAGCTCACGCTCGGCGGGCGTTCTCGCGTGTCAGGGGGTGAGGGCCGCCCGCTCGTCGTCGCGCGGGGCGAGGACGACGGCGTCGTCGACCCCGTCGAAGGTCCGGACCGGGCGGGTGGCGTCCCAACGCTGCCAGCCCGGGTCGCCTGCCTTCGCGAACGCGACCCAGGCGTCGTGCATCGCGGTCGCGAGCGACTGCGGGGCCGAGCGGCCAGCCATCCGGACGGCCTCCGGGGAGTCGAGGTGGTCGAAGACGAAGCCGATCTCCATCGCGTGGGCCGCACCGAGCTCACCTTCGCCGTCCCCGCCGACCGGGCTCCGCCAGGCGAACTCGTACACCCAGGTGTCCGAGCCGTTGTCGGCGCGTGCGTCCGCGAGTTGATTGAGCGGGACGCGGAGCAGGATGTCGGTCGCGATCGCCCCGAGGATCTCCCCGGACTTCGCTTTCGGACGGTTGCGGCGGAAGGTGCGCACGGCCGAGGCACTGACCCCGAAGCGCAGTCGCGCCGCGAACAGCTGGAGACGCGTGATCCGCCGGGAGATACCGGTCGGGACGAGGAACAGGCGGTGCTCCTCCGTCGTCGTCCCGATGAGCACGGGGATGTCGGCGGAGCCGCCCGACACCAGGGCGTCCAGCGGACTCAGCGGCGCGAGTGGCGACGACGTCGTGATCGAGAACCCCGGACCGCCGGTCAGGGGATTGCCGCCACCCATGACCCGTTCCTGGGCCCCGACGAGTCCCTCGGGCGGCACACGGCGGAAGCCGGCCCTGGTGGTCGGCACGCCGAGGTCCTTGGCCATGAGCTTCGAGATCCGGCCGGAGCGCTCTCGGGGTTCCGAGCGCAGCGGGCCGCTCTGGATGATCGCCCGTCGCATCACGGACGAGGCGTCCGGGTGCGCGAGGAGCGCCGCGACCGAGGCTCCGCCCGCGGACTCTCCGAAGACGGTGACGTTGTCGGGGTCACCGCCGAAGCGGGCGATCTCGTCCTGCACCCACGTCAACGCGGCGAGTTGGTCGGCGAGACCGAGGTTCAGCGGGACGTCGTCGAGCACCGAGAACCCCTCGGACCCGAGGCGGTAGTTGACGGAGACGAGGACCACGCCGTCGCGCGCGAACGCGGTGCCGTCGTACGAGTCGAGTGCGTTGGAGCCGTGCACGAGCGAGCCGCCGTGGATCCACACCATGACCGGGAGCGGGGTGTCGGACCGCTCGGCCGGGGTCCAGATGTTGAGGTTGAGGATCTCGTTGCCCGGCACCGTCACGGTGGCGAGCAGCTCGCCGACCGCGCCGGCGTAGGGCGGCTGCGGGGCGGTCGCACCGGGACGGGTCGCATCGCGGGGGTCCTCCCAGGGGACGACCGGCTGGGGGAGTCGGAAGCGGTCGTCACCGAACGGAGCTGCCGCGTACGGAATACCGAGGAATCGGGAGACACCGGCTTCGGTGAGCCCGGTGATCGGGCCGCTGCCGGTGGCGATGGTGACCGGTGTCGATTCGTCAGGCGCCGGGATCGGTTCGCCGGTCGGTTCCAGGCCAGGGTCGATGCTCATACGGGTCCGTTCGTCGATGCTCGGGTGACCAACTGTATCGACGCCGCGTGTGCGGAAGACTGGGCTGATGCAGATCCGTCCCTTCACGCCGTCCGACACCGAGGCCGTCATCGCCCTCTGGCACACCGTCGGGCTCACCCGACCGTGGAACGACCCGGCGAAGGACATCGAGCGCAAGTCGACGACGCAGCCCGAGCTGTTCCTCGTCGCGGCGGATGCCGACGGCGCCCTCGTCGGCACCGCGATGGTGGGGTACGACGGCCACCGCGGTTGGGTGCACTACCTGGCGGTGTCGCCGGCCCAGCAGGGCGGCGGGCTCGGACGGCAGCTCATGACCGAGGCCGAACGCCTGCTCACCGAACTCGGGTGCCCGAAGATCAACCTCATGGTCAGGACGGGCAACGACCGGGTGATCGGCTTCTACGAGGCGCTCGGCTACGGCACCGACGAGGTCGCGCTCCTCAGCAAGCGGCTCATCCCCGACGCCTGACGCCGGTTCGTTCGCCCATTCTTGGGCGAGGGAGTTCTCGTTCGCCCGAGAATGGGCGAACGAACGGGGTCAGAAGAGGGTCGGCTGGACCTGCAGGCCGGTCGTGACGAACTCCGGGGCGCGCTTGCGCAGCTCGGCCCGCTCGCCGTACCCGTCGCGCAACATGCCGAGCGCCGACGAGCGGACACCTCCGGTAGCGGGGTCTTCGGTGCCGCGCTCGAGCCCGTGCTCGCGGATCATCGGGCGGATGCGCGCGGCGAGCCACTTCCGGTACTCCTTCGGGGCGTAGGTGCCGTCGGCGTACATCGAGGTGTAGCGGTCGACGAGCTCGGGGTGCTCCCGCGACAGCCACTGCATGAACCAGGGTTTGACGCCGGCCTTCAGGTACAGGGTCGAGAAGAGGACGGTGCTCGCGCCGGCCTCGCGGATGCGCGACAGGGCGAGGTCGAGGTGGTCGACGGTGTCGGTCAGGTAGGGGAGGATGGGCATCATGAAGACCCCGACGTCGAAGCCGAGGTCGGCAGCAGCGCGGACGGTCGCGAGTCTGGACGCCGCGGTCGGGGTTCCGGGTTCGATCGATTGCTGGAGCTCGTCGTCGTAGATGGCGATCGACATGGCGAGGTCGACGGGTACGCGCTGAGCGACCTCGGCCAGAAGGGGCAGGTCTCGCCGGAGCAGCGTGCCCTTCGTCAGGATCGAGAACGGGGTCCCCGAGTCGGCGAGGGCGTTGATGATCCCCGGCATGAGCCGGTACTTGCCCTCGGCGCGCTGATACGGGTCGGTGTTCGTGCCGAGCGCCACCGGGTGCCTGCCCCAGCTCGCCTTCGCGAGCTCCTTCTCGAGGACCTCGGCGACGTTCACCTTGACGATGAGCTGCGAGTCGAAGTCCTTCCCGGCGTCGAGGTCCAGATACGAATGCGTCGGTCGGGCGAAGCAGTACACGCAGGCATGCGAGCAGCCCCGATAGGGGTTGATGGTCCACCCGAACGGCATCACGGACTGGCCGGGCACGCGGTTGAGCGCGGACTTCGCGAGCACCTCGTGGAAGGTGATCCCGGCGAACTCCGGCGTCTGGACGCTGCGCACGAGGTTGTTCAGCTTCGCGAGGCCAGGCAGCGCCGACGTCGTCTCAACCCCGAGTTCCTGTCCGCTCCACCGCATGCCTCCATTAGAACATATGTTCGAGTCATCAGGGTGACTCCGGACGGTCAGTTCCGGGCGACGGGACCCGGTCCGGCGGCGAGGCTCCACCAGAGGAGGGCGGCGCTCACGAGCCAGAAGGCGATCATGAAGCACCAGTCGCGGGTGCGGAAGGGGATGCGGGTCCGCTCCGTGCGCTGCGGATGGGCACCGAACGCGCGGGAGTCCATGGCGAGCGCGACCCGCTCCGCGTGACGGATGGCACCGGCCAGCAGTGGCACGACGGTGCCGGCGGCGCGGCGGACGGCGGCGATCGGTCCGCGACCCTCGGCCATACCGCGGACCCGGTGGGCGGAACGGATGACCTCCAGCTCGTGCCCGAACCGCGGCACGAACCGGTAGGCGGCGAGCGCCGTGTACCCGATCCGGTAGGGCACGTGCAGCTGCTGGATCATCGCGCGGACGAACTCCGGGCCGGTCGAGGTGAGGCCGCCGATGCAGGCGAGGACGAGGAGGGCCGCGAGCCGCAGGGCCGTCGCGAGGCCGACGAGCAGCGCCCCGAGGAAGAACCGGTAGTCGCCGACCTGGAACAGTAGGACGGACTGGTCGACGCGGCTCGGGTCGGTCCACAGGCCGAAGCTGAACGACATGATCGCGACGAGGAGCGGCAGCGCCACGAAGAGCAGGAGGGCGACCGTCCGCGTCAGGCTGGCTCCGACGAGGATGACGACGACCGCGAGGGCGATGAAGAGCGCGGGCGTGACCGGGTCCCTCGTGAACGCCAACAGGATCATCGCCGGGAGCGGAGCACCGAGCTTCGCCAACGGGTTCAACCGGTACAGGAATCGACCGGCCGGTGCCGCGCCCGAGGCGTACGGGTCGATCGTCGTGGCGCTCATCGGGTGGACGCCCCGGGCAGGTCGTCGAGTCTCGACACGTGCCGCCAGTCGGGGTGGTTCGCCAGCGAGCGCATCGCCTGGGCGAGCGGTGGTGGCCGGAGCCCCGCGCGGCGCAGGAGCTCGTCGTCGCCGAGGACCGCGGCGGTCGTGTCGTGGGCGAGCAGGCGACCGCCGGCTATGACCGCGACGTGACTCGCGTGATCGGCGACGAGCTGGAGGTCGTGGGTCACGACGAGGACCGTGGTGCCCTGCGCGTTGAGGCCGGCGAGGAGGTCCAGGAGCTCGTTCGCCCGCGCCCGGTCCTGACCGAAGGTCGGTTCGTCGAGCGCGAGCACCGGAGCTCCGGCGATGAGGGCGCTCCCGACGGACAGCCGGCGCTTCTGGCCGCCGGACAGGAGGAACGGGTGCACGTCGCGAGCGGATTCCAGGCCGAACCGCCGCAGCAGGTCGTCGACGCGCCGCTCGATCCCGGTGTCGTCGACGCCCCGGATCCGCAGGCCGTGCGCGAGTTCCTCGTGGACGGTGTGGGCGATGAACTGGTGCTCAGGGTTCTGGAAGACGAAGCCGATGTGTGCCGCGATCGTCCGGACCTCGCTGCGCCCCGGGTCGATCCCGCCGACGTCGATGCGCCCGCGGGGAGGTCGGACCACCCCGGCGATCGCCTGGAGCAGCGTCGTCTTGCCGGCGCCGTTCGTCCCGATCACGGCCAGGAAGTCGCCCGCAGCGACCTCGAGGCTCACCTCGTGGAGGATCGGGGTGCGCCGGCGGCCCCGACCGTGATCGACGCCGAGCCGGTCGACGCGGACCGCGACCGACCGTTCGGCGGTGATCGGGGCGACGGGTGCCGTCGGCGGCGTCGGCAGTGCGGTCGCATCGAGTGCGGCGGTCAGCTCGGCGGGTGTCAGGGGGAGGTCCGGCAACGTGACACCGGCCGACCGCAGGCGCAGCGCGGCGAGCGTCGCGACGGGGAGCCAGACGCCCATGGCGAGGAGTTCGTCGAGGTGTCCGAGCAGGACCTCGCGGGTCGGACCGTCGAAGGCGAGCCGCCCGTCGCGATCGAGGACGACGACCCGGTCGACGAGGTCGATGGCGGCGTCGAGGTTGTGCTCGACGAGCAGGATCGCGTGCCGCTTCCCGGCGTCGCCCGGTCCGGAGACGAGCGAGCGGAGGGCGGCGTAGACCTCCTCGATCCCGGCCGGATCGAGGTTCGCCGTCGGCTCGTCGAGGACGAGGAGGTCGCTGCCCATGGCCAGGGCGCAGGCGATCGCGAGTCGCTGTCGGCCTCCGCCCGAGAGGCGGTCGGGGTTCTCAGCCCGGCGCTCCCAGAGCCCGACCTGCCGGAGCGCCCGTTCGGCGCGGGACAGCACCTCCTCGACGGGGAGCAGGAGGTTCTCCGGGCCGAAGCACACCTCGTCGAGGACCGTTCCGGTGACGATCTGCGCGTCGGGGTCCTGGAACACCATCGCCACGTGCTCGCTCAACTGCGCGACCGTCGAGGTGGCCGTGTCGAGCCCGCCGGTGATCACAGCACCCTCGAACTCGACCGGGACGGCGTGGGGGACGAGGCCGTTGAGCGCTAGAGCGAGCGTCGACTTCCCCGAGCCGCTCGGCCCGAGAAGCAGGACCACCTCACCGGGCGCGACCTGGAACGACACGTCGTCCGGGGTCCACTCCTCGCGCTCGTCGTGACGAATGCGCACCCGCCGGACGACGGTGGCGGGGTGAGTCGGCGGTACGAGGTCCACTCAGGCCCGCGTGCCGGCCGAGCCGCGGTCGCGCTGCAGCGGTTTCGCGATGGACCGCCCCACACCGGCTCTCGCGAGGGCCGCTGCGACCGCCCGCCCGAGCGCGGTGAAGGCGATCGGGCTCAGGACGAAGAGCGCGATGTAGACCGTCTGGGCGAGGGGCGCGAAGTGCTCGATCCCGAGGACGACGAGCACGGAGCCGCCGAAGACGAGTCCAGCGATGCCCGCAGCCAGGTAGAAGACCCAGGCCTTCCAGACGCGGTAGCGCGACACGGCGAAGGGGATCTCCTGGAGGAGCCCGATCGCGAGGCCGGTGCCGAAGTAGCGGAAGAACCACTGCGGGCTGAACGCCGCCGAGACGAGGCCTGCGGTGAGCCCGGTCATGAGGGCCACTCCACCTCGTCGGAGAAGCGCCTGCGAGACGACGCCCGGCAGGAAGTACACGCCGATGATCAAGCCGTAGAGCACGGGGGCGGTCGCGGAGATCGTGCCGCCGACGTACCCGGAGACGACGAAGACGAGGCCGCCCCCGACGCCGATGGCGGCGCAGGTCAGCAGCAGTCGCGTACTCAGACGTTGCATGAGCCCACTTTCACGAGCAGCCGATCTCCTGAGGACAGCCTATCCTTTATCAGCCCATGGAGACGCCGACGGAAACCGCTCGGAACGGGGTCCCGAGCACCCGATCCGGGCGATCAGATCGAGCGTCGGCGCGGGGTCAGTCGGACGTTCGGCAAGGGCGGCGCCGGGATGCGTTCCGTGCCGTGGCCGGCGACCGACCCGAAGCGCGGCGACCCCGCCTCCCAGTCCTCCCGGGCGGACGCGATGTCCTCGTGAGTGCGACCGACGAAGTTCCACCACATGACCAGTTCCTCCGGGAACGGCGTCCCTCCGAGGAGCACGAAGCGGGCACCGGTCGCGCTCCGGAACCCGAGGCGATCGCACCCGGGCGCCAGGTAGAGCAACGGGCCCGAGTCGAGTTCGACGCCGCCGACCTCGAGCACCCCGTCGAGCACGAGGACGCCGTGCTCGAAGGCCGGATCCACCGGCACCTCGACGACGGTGTCGGCCTCGAGCGTCACGTCGGCACCGAGCAGGGGCGAGTGGACGGTCGCGGTCGACGTCGCCCCGCCGAGCGTGCCGACGAGGACGGTCGCCTCCAGTCCCGGAGCGCGGTGGACGGGCAGGTCCGTGTGCTGCTCGAACGCCGCCGGCACCGAGGCGGCTGCCTCCGGGAGCGCCACCCACAGCTGGAGGCCGTGCATGGCGGCCGCCTCCTCGCCCACCGAGAACTCGGAGTGCGACACGCCGCGGCCGCTCGTCATGAGGTTCAGCTCGCCCGGGCGGACGACCACGTCGCTGCCCACGCTGTCGCGGTGGCGGATGTCGCCGACCAGTGGCCACGTCACGGTCTGCAGGCCGGTGTGCGGATGGGGCAGGACGCGCATCAGCGAGCGGTCCTCGTCGAAGCGGTCGAGGAAACACCAGGCGCCGATCATCGGCAGCTCCCGCTGCGGGAGGGTGCGGTGGACGCTCAGGCCGCGGACGCCGCCCAGGGGGACCTCGCGGGCCTCGAGGAGCCTCGTCCCGGATCCGTCAGGTGCGTGGCAGACGCTGGGGACCGGGTCGGCGTCGAGTCTCGTCATGAGCGCCTCCTTATCACGGACAACGCTACTCCCGCTCGGCCTGACCTCGGCCCGCACCGACGTGGTTGACTGGGCGCGGGGCCCGTCCGGCTCCGCCGCTGCCGAGATTGGGGATCCCATGGGCCTGTTCGACAAGCATGAGGACGCACCGGAGCCGCTCGCCCGCGGCCTCTGGCACGACCGAATCGGCACGCTCGCGACCCGGAGTGTCCAGACGCTCGCCATCGTCGCGGTCGCCGCGCTGATCGTCTTCGCGCTGACCCAGCTCTCGCTCGTGATGATCCCCGTCGTCATCGCACTCATCCTCGCCTCGGCGATCTACCCGCTCATGCGGTGGATGCGGTCGAAGGGGCTCCCGTCGATCCTCGCCACCTGGATCGCCCTCGTCTCGATCCTCGTCGTCCTCGGCGGCATCGGGTGGCTCATCGTCTGGGCCGTGCGCAGCCAGTGGGACGACCTCGTCGACTCCGCCTCGAAGGGCTTCGGTCAGCTGCAGGACTGGCTCGGCACCCTGCCGTTCGACATCGACGAGAAGCAGATCGAGGACGCCAAGCAGACCGCGGTCGACTTCCTCACCTCGAGTCAGTTCGGCAGCGGGGCGCTCGCCGGCGTCTCCGCGACGGCGAGCTTCCTCACCGGTCTGGTGCTCATGGTCGTCGTCCTGTTCTTCTTCCTCAAGGACGGGCCGCGGCTGTGGGAGTTCCTGCTCCGCCCCTTCACCGGAACCGCATACGACCGTGCCAAGCGCATCGGCGGTAAGACGGTGGACACCCTCGGCGGGTACGTGCGAGGCACGGCGACCATCGCGGCCGTCGACGCGATCGGTATCGGTATCGGCCTCGCGATCATCGGGGTCCCCCTCGCCCTCCCGCTCAGCGTCATCGTGTTCCTGACCGCCTTCATCCCGATCGTCGGTGCGACCGCCGCGGGCATCCTCGCGGCCCTCGTCGCGCTCGTCGCCAACGGTCCGGTCGCCGCCCTCATCGTCGTCGGCATCGTCGTGCTCGTGAACCAGCTCGAGGGCAACTTCCTCCAGCCCGTCGTCATGGCCCGCTCGCTCAAACTGCACGCCCTCGTCGTCCTCCTCGCCCTGACGGCCGGCACCATCCTCGGCGGCATCGTCGGCGCGGTCCTCGCCGTCCCGATCGCCGCGGTCGCGTGGGGCATCATCGGCGTCTGGAACGGTCCGGACCAGCCGGCCGAGCCCATGCGGCAGAAGCGACCCGAGTCCGTTTGAGGGAGGCCGTCCGGGTCGTGGGTCCGCCCGCCGGATAGCATGTGATCGTGGACCCCCACGATCTCCTCGGCCTCGTCCTCGAGGTCTTCACCTGGATCGGCTTCGGCAGCGCCGTCGTCGTGCTGATCGTCATGCTCATCGCGCGGGCCGCGGACGGCAGCTGGGTGGAGACGCACGGGGTCATCGTGGACTTGCCGGACGACGCGGACGGCGGGCAGGGGCGCGAGGTCCGCTGGATGACCGAGTCGGCCGAGCTGTACTCACGACCCGTCACGGACGCGGAGATCGACGCCCTCCGCGACCCCGAGGAGCCGAACGTCTTCTACGCCCGCCGTGAACCGTCGCGCGCACGCTTCCGCCGGACGGCCGATCACACGAGAGCGCTCCGGCTGCTCTTCGGCGTGACCTTCGGCATCGGCGTCGTCTGCTCCGTCGCCTCGATCGTGCTGCTGTTCGTCGCCGACACCGGGGCCTGACCACCCCTCCCCGGTCCCCGGGCACCCTCTCCCCGGGGCCTGACCACCCCTCCCCGGTCCCTGGGCACCCTCTCCCCGGTCCCTGGGCACCCTCTCCCCGGTCCCTGAGCACCCTCTCCCCGGTCCCTGAGCCTGTCGAAGGGCGGCGCTCGGGTAGGCTGTGAGCACGAGCGTCGACACCTGGTCCGCTCGTTCTCCCGGAGGCAGCGCATGACGGAACGGTGGGCCCGTGTCGCCCGCGGCACCGCCGCAGCCGCGTTCGCCACCTTCGCCGCCGCCCTCTCGCACACGATCGGTGGGGCCGCCGCGCCGTCCGCGTTCGTGCTCCTGGTCGGTGGAACCTTCGCCGTCCTGGTCTGTGTCCTCCTCGCCGGCCGTCGCATCACCGCACTCGGGGTCGTCGCCTCCGTGCTCGTGAGCCAGCTCGGCTACCACGCGCTCTTCACCCTCGTCCCGAGCACCGTCAGTGCCACGGTCGCCTCCGGCGGCGCGACCGGCCCCGCCGACTGGCACCGGCACGGGGTCGTCGAACTCGCGACCGGCGGCGTCACCACGGCACACTCCCACGGCGACACCACGATGTGGGCGGCGCACCTCGTCGCGGCCGTCGCGACCATCGCCGCCATCCTGTTCGCCGAACGCGCGACGCTCGCCGCGCTCGCCGCGCTGACCGTCCGGATCCTCGCCCGCCGTGCAGCACCGACCCACCTCGTCCCCGCGCCCCGTCGGGTGCGCTGGGTCCGGGTCAACCGTCGCCCCCGCAACCTCGGGGTGGTCCTGCTCCACCTGCGACACCGCGGTCCGCCGGCGCTCGCCGCCGCCTGACCGACGCATCACCCTCCGACCGGGACGGGTGCCGTGCGTGGCCGGGTCGGCCCAGCGCAGCAGCACCCTTCGGCGCGCCATCCGGCGCGACCATCCCCATTCCGCACGCTCGACGCCGTGCGGATCAGTCGACAGGACGATCATGAACGCAACCACCCCCCGCCCCACCTTCCGCAAGCCCGCCGTACTCGGTGCCGTCGCCATCGGCGCCGGAGCGCTCCTCGCGGTCGGCGCACCGCTGGCCGCCAGCGCCCACGTCAGCGTCACGCCGACCTCCACGGCCGCCGGCTCCTACACGGTGCTGAGCTTCGCCGTCGGTCACGGCTGCGACGGCTCGCCCACGACGAGTCTCTCCTTCGAGATCCCCGAGGAGATCAACGCCGTGACGCCGACGGTCAACCCGAACTGGACCATCGACAAGCAGATGGCCCCGCTCGCGAAGCCCATCACCGACAGCCACGGTGAGCAGCTCGCCGAGCGTGTCGGCACGGTCGTCTACACGGCCAAGACGCCGCTCGCCGACGGCTACCGCGACACCGTCTCCTTCCAGGTCCAGCTGCCGGCCGACGCCGAGGGCAAGACGCTCGTCTTCCCGGTGACGCAGACCTGCGAGGTCGGCCAGACCGACTGGACCGAGGTCGCGAAGGACGGTCAGACCGAGGACGACCTCGAGTCGCCGGCGCCGGTCGTCGTCGTGACCGCTGCCGAGGCCGGCGACCACCACGGTGGCGCCGCCACTGACGACGACGGTGACGGCGACCACACCGAGGCCGCCGCCGCGACCGACGCCGGCAGCACCGACGTGCTGGGCCGCGTGCTCGGCATCGCCGGTCTCGTCGTCGGTGCCGCCGGCATCGTCATCGCTGCCTCCGCACGCCGCGCAGCGTCCGACGCGAAGCGCCAGGCCTGATGACGGTCTCCCGCCGTCGCCGTCTCGTCGGCACCGCTGCGACCGCGTTCCTCGCGGTCGCAGCGGTGCTCGCCGTGGCCCAGCCGGCCTCAGCGCACAACAGCATCATCTCGACGACGCCGGCCGAGGGGTCGACGATCACGGAGCAGCCGGAGCAGCTCGTCATCACGACGAACGACAACCTGCTCGACCTCGGGGAAGCCGGCCAGTCCAACCAGATCCAGGTGACCGGTCCCGGTGACGAGCGGCTGTATTACGGCACCGCCTGCGCAGCCGTGAACGGCCCGGCGCTCGTCATGCCGCTGCAGCTCGGGCAAGCCGGCGAGTACACCGTCGTCTGGCAGCTGGTCTCGACCGACGGCCACCCGCTGTCGGGCAGCTACACCTTCGAGTGGGCGCCGGCCGAGGGCCAGGAACTCGCGACGGGGAGCGCGAAGCCCGCGTGCGCGACGGGCGGTGCCTCCACGGTCGAGCCCTCGTCGGAGGCGGGCGGTGTCGAGCCGCAGTCGTCATCCGACGGCGGCTTGAGCGGCGATGTGTGGTGGATCGTCGGCGCGATCGGCGTCGTCCTGATCGCCGGCATCGGCGTGCTCCTCGTGACCCGGCGGAAGCCGGAGCCCGTCTCGGACGACCAGGGCACGGACACCTCCGCGCCCTGAGTCGCACCCCGCCCGGACTCTGAGCCCTACCCAGTCCGGTCCCTGGGCGCCACCCTCCCGGTCACTGGGTGCTTCCCGTCCGGCCCCTGGACGCCACCACGTTCCGGTCCCTGAGCTCGTCGAAGGGTGGTCCGGTCGGTGGTGCTCTCGGCTGGTGAGGTGTCTCGTGGGCACTTCGACAGGCTCAGTGACCGGGGGTGGTGACACGTTCCGGTCCCTGAGCTTGTCGAAGGGTCCCGACACAACGGAACAGCCCCGCCATCCTCGAGAGGATGACGGGGCTGTCGGTGTTACCGGTGTAGCGTGCGGGTGAACCCGCGGTCGGCTACTTTGCCGGCGGCATCAGCACCGAGTCGATGAGGTACACGGTCGCGTTGGCGGTCTTGACGCCACCGCAGATGACCTTGGCACCGTTGACGGTGATGTTGTCACCCGAGCCCTCGACCTTGACGGTTCCACCCTCGACGGTGGTCTGCTCACCGTCGATGTCGGACGGAGCGATCTGGCCGGGGATCACGTGGTACGTGAGGATCGAGGTCAGCGTCGCGGCACCCTCAGGCGTCTTGAGGCTGTCGATCGTGGCGGCGTCGATCTTCTTGAACGCGTCGTCGACCGGGGCGAAGACGGTGAACTCGGAGCCGTTCAGCGTGTCGACGAGGTTGACGTCGGGGTTCAGCTGGCCGGAGACCGCAGCGGTCAGCGTGGTGAGGAGCGGGTTGTTCGACGCGGCGACGGCGACGGGGTCGGCCGACATGCCGGCGACGGAGCCTGCACCGTCCGGGACAGCCTCGGCGTAGGCGGCGCAGCCCGAGCCGACGAGGTCCGCTGCGGGGTCGGAGGTCATGCTCGACTCGGAGGGAGCGGAGCTCGGCTCCATCGACGAACCGCTGTCGGAGCTGGAGCCGCTGGAACAGGCGGCGAGGCCGAAGGTCGCGACGGCGGCGAGTGCGAGCACTGCCATGTGGTTTCGCTTGATGGTACGCATGTGATTCTCCTTTGATGAGGTTTGGACCGGTTGTCGAGTGCCTCTCAGAACCGGCCCTCGATGACACTTCGGAGCCCCCTCGGGGGTGGTTTGGAAAAAGATCCGATCGCGACTCGAACGGGGTCGCGCATTAAGAGGAGCGAAATTCTTCGGATCCGTTCCTGTGGAGGGGCACCGGGGTGTCAGCCGCTGCGGCTACGATCGACGGATGAGCTGGAGCACCGAACCCGACTGGATCCCGGACGACGCGGACGCTCCCGACGACTTCGACGCCCCGCCGCCCGACGACGCGTATCTCGGCGGTGGCGTCGCCTGGGGGAGCGGTGCTGTCACCTCGGCTCCCGCCGCTCCGCCTGTGGTGGCGGTGCGTGCGGCAGGCCAGAAGTTCGCCACGGCGCAGGAGGCACTCCACACGGTCTTCGGGTACGACGCGTTCCGCGGTGAGCAGCAGCAGATCATCGAGCAGGTCGCCAGCGGCGGCGACGCGGTCGTCCTCATGCCGACGGGTGGGGGCAAGAGCCTCTGCTACCAGATCCCCGCCCTGCTCCGGCCGGGCACCGGCATCGTCGTCTCCCCACTGATCGCCCTCATGCAGGACCAGGTCGACGCCCTCCTCGCCGTCGGTGTCCGCGCCGCGTTCCTCAACTCGACCCAGGATCCGGCTGAGCGCTCCCGGGTCGAACAGGCCTACCTCGCGGGCGAGCTCGACCTCCTCTACGTCGCGCCCGAGCGTTTGAGCTCCGAGGCGACCCGGCGCTTCCTCGGCCAGGGCACCATCGCCCTGCTCGCGATCGACGAGGCGCACTGTGTGTCGCAGTGGGGGCACGACTTCCGTCCCGACTACCTCATGCTCGGCGAGCTCGCCGAACGCTGGCCCGACGTCCCGCGCATCGCACTCACGGCGACCGCGACCGAGGCGACGCACCAGGAGATCACGCAGCGCCTCCACCTCGGTGAGGCGAAGCACTTCGTGTCGAGCTTCGACCGCCCGAACATCCAGTACCGGATCGTCGGCAAGAACGAGGTCCGCAAGCAGCTCGTCGCGTTCGTGAAGGAGCAGCCGGCCGGCACCGCGGGGATCGTCTACTGCCTGAGTCGGAAGACGGTGGAGCAGACGGCACAGCTGCTGCGCGACAACGGGGTGGACGCCGTGGCGTACCACGCCGGACTCGACGCCTCCGTGCGTGCCGCGGCGCAGTCGCGCTTCCTCCGCGAGGACGGCGTCGTGGTGGTCGCGACCATCGCCTTCGGCATGGGGATCGACAAGCCGGACGTCCGCTTCGTCGCCCACGTCGACCTCCCGAAGAGCGTCGAAGGCTACTACCAGGAGACGGGCCGCGCGGGGCGAGACGGCGAGCCGTCCATCGCCTGGCTCGCGTACGGTCTGCAGGACGTCGTCCAGCAGCGGCGCATGATCGCCGAGTCGCCGGGCGATCTCGCGCACCAGCGCAATCTCAGCGCCCACCTCGACGCGATGCTGGCCCTCTGCGAGACCGTCGACTGCCGCCGGGTCAACCTGCTGCGCTACTTCGGTCAGCCCTCCACGCGGTGCGGCAACTGCGACACCTGTCTCGAACCCCCGGTCACCTGGGACGGCACCGTGCCGGCGCAGAAGCTCCTCTCGACGATCGTGCGCCTGAAGCGCGAGCGCAACCAGACCTTCGGTGCGGGGCAGATCATCGACATCCTCCGCGGCAAGCGCACCGACCGCGTCGCCCAGCAGCGGCACGACGAACTCGCGACCTTCGGCATCGGCGAGGACCTCAGCGACCAGGAATGGCGCGGCGTCGTCCGTCAGCTGCTCGCACGCGACCTCCTGGCCACGGTCGGTGAGTACGGCACGCTCGGCCTCACCGAGGGGAGCGCCGAGGTGCTCGCGGGGAACCGGCCGGTCGCCATGCGTCGCGAGCCGGAACGTGCCGCACGCTCCTCGTCGAGGTCGTCCTCCCGCTCGTCGAGCGCGAACGCCGAGCTCGAGCCCGCCGCGGCCGAGCTGTTCCAGGCCCTGCGTGCCTGGCGGGCCGGGGTGGCGAAGGAGCAGGGCGTCCCCGCCTACATCGTCTTCGGCGACGCGACTCTGCGGGAGGTCGCGACCGCGAAGCCCGACTCGCTCGGCGCGCTCGACGGCATCAGCGGCATCGGCGCGAAGAAGCTCGACGCCTACGGGCAAGCGCTCATCGAGGTCGTCGCCGCCAACGCCTGACGCCGCTCCTGAGAGCCAGCTGCGACAGCTGTGGGGGAGGACCAAGTCGATAGACGACGATCGGGCGGGCCCTTGTCCACATCCCACAGGCGCTTTCACCCATCGTTATGACAGTCCTACCATTGTGGGAGGTTTTCATGGGTGAAAGGCAGGACACAGCGATGGTCGACACAGCGATCCGGACGAGCGTCAGCGGCAGCACGGCAGCGACGGTCGAGGTGGCGCCGTCCGACGCGCGGATCGATGTCCCGGCGCTGGCGCACCAGCTGCTCGGCACCTGGCCTGAGGCCCGTCTCGCGTCCCGGGCGCTCGCCGCCAAGCCGGAGATGCAGCGCATCGAGGGCCAGTCGATGGACGACCACCGCGACCGCGTCTTCCACCAGCTCAAGCTCCTCGTCGAGAACGGTCAGGTGCACAAGGCGTTCCCGAAGCGCCTCGGCGGCGCCGACGACCACGGCGGCAACATCGCCGGCTTCGAGGAGCTCGTCCTCGCCGACCCGTCCCTCCAGATCAAGTCCGGTGTGCAGTGGGGTCTCTTCGGTGCGGCGATCCTGCACCTGGGCACCGAGCCGCACCACGACGCGTTCCTACCCGGCGCGATGAACCTCGACGTCCCCGGTGCCTTCGCGATGACGGAGTCCGGTCACGGCTCCGACGTCGCCTCGATCGCGACCACCGCGACGTACGACCCGGAGACCCAGGAGTTCGTCATCGACACCCCGTTCCGCGCGGCGTGGAAGGACTACCTCGGCAACGCGGCGGTCCACGGGAAGGCGGCGACGCTGTTCGCGCAGCTCATCACGAAGGGCGTGAACCACGGTGTGCACTGCTTCTACGTGCCGATCCGCGACGACGAGGGTGCGTTCCTCCCCGGGATCGGCGGCGAGGACGACGGCCTGAAGGGCGGGCTCAACGGCATCGACAACGGCCGGCTCCACTTCACCGGCGTGCGCGTGCCACGCACCAACCTCCTCAACCGCTACGGCGACGTCGCCGAGGACGGCACCTACTCCTCGCCGATCAAGAGCCCCGGGCGTCGTTTCTTCACCATGCTCGGAACGCTCGTCCAGGGCCGGGTGTCCCTCGACGGGGCCGCGACGTCGGCCTCCGCGCTCGCCCTCCAGATCGCGATCACCTACGGCAGTGAGCGTCGGCAGTTCAACGCGGGCAGCGACACCCAGGAGGAGGTCATCCTCGACTACCAGCGCCACCAGCGCCGGCTCCTGCCGCGCCTTGCGACGACGTACGCGCAGATCTTCGCCCACGACCGGCTGCTCGTGAAGTTCGACGAGGTGTTCAGCGGCAAGGCCGACTCGGATGACGACCGTCAGGACCTCGAGACGCTCGCGGCGGCCCTCAAGCCGCTGTCGACCTGGCACGCGCTCGACACGCTCCAGGAGGCGCGCGAGGCGTGCGGTGGCAACGGCTTCCTCGCGGAGAACCGCCTCACCGGCCTGCGCGCCGACCTCGACGTCTACGCGACGTTCGAGGGTGACAACAACGTGCTGCTGCAGCTCGTGGCCAAGCGTCTCCTCACCGACTACAGCCGGAAGTTCGCGAAGGTCGACGCCGGTGCGCTCGCCCGCTACGTCGTCGAGCAGGCGACCGACCGCGCCGTCCACAGCAGCGGACTCCGGAGCCTTGCGCAGACCGTGAAGGACTTCGGGTCCACCGCACGCTCGGTGAGCCAGCTGCGCGACACGAACGTCCAACGCGAGCTGCTGACCGAGCGCGTCGAGTCGATGATCGCCGAGGTCGCGACCAAGCTGCGCGGCGCGAACAAGCTCTCGAAGCAGGCCGCGTCCGACCTGTTCAACGCACACCAGAACGAGCTCATCGAGGCGGCGCGCGCCCATGGCGAGCTCCTGCAGTGGGAGGCGTTCACCGAGGGTGTCGAGCAGATCCAGGATCCCGGGACGAAGCAGGTACTGACCTGGGTGCACGACCTCTTCGGGCTCTCGCTCATCGAGAAGCACCTCGCCTGGTACCTCATCCACGGGCGCCTCTCGCCGCAGCGCGGCCAGGCCGTCAGCGCCTACGTCGACCGCCTCATCTCCCGGCTGCGTCCGCACGCCCTCGATCTCGTCGAGGCGTTCGGTTTCGCGCCCGAGCACGTGCGGGCACCCATCGCGACGGGCCAGGAGGCGCAGCGTCAGCAGGAGGCCGCCGACTACTTCGCCGCCCTCCGCGCCTCGGGCGACGCACCCGTCGACGAGAAGACGCTCACGAAGAAGTCCCGCTGACCCCAGCCGGTCGACGGGAGGCCAATCGTCGCCCGCGCAAGGGGCGGGCGACGATATGCCTCACCTCACGCTGCGCGATAGGGTGCCGACATGACGTTCAACGACAACGCCGACATCAGCGGGAACAAGGTCAAGCGACGGGGCCGCACGACCGGCATCGCCGTCGGTGGTGGCGCGGTCGGTGTCATCGTGATCGCCCTCATCTCGCAGTTCCTCGGGGTCGACGTGTCGGGCATCCTCGGTGGCGCGGGTGTCGGCGGGGGCCAGCAGGAGGAGACCCAGCTCTCCGACGAGTGCCAGACGGGCGCCGACGCGAACGCGAGCGTCGACTGCCGCATGGGTGGTGCTTACTCGTCGCTCGACGCCTACTGGGCCGAGGAGCTGCCCGCGCTCGGTGCCGACTACACCTCGCCGGCCGATTTCATCATCTTCGATCAGCAGACGAACACGGGTTGCGGGGCCGCCACGAGCGCCACCGGCCCGTTCTACTGCCCTCCGGATCAGACCATCTACATCGACACCAGCTTCTACGCCGAACTGCGCGACCGCTTCGGGGCGTCGGGCGGACCGCTCGCCGAGATGTACGTCGTCGCCCACGAGTGGGGGCACCACATCCAGGCGCTCACCGGCATCATGGACCGCGCCGATCGCAGCGGTACCGGGCCCGCCTCCGACTCCGTACGGATCGAGGTCCAGGCCGACTGCTTCGCCGGTGCCTGGGTCGCCGCGGCGTCGGACACGGAGGACGCGAAGGGGGTCGCCTTCCTGAAGCCCGTGACCCAGCAGGAGATCGACGACGCGCTGAGCGCCGCGGCGGCCGTCGGTGACGACCGCATCCAGGAGGCCGCGACCGGCCAGGTGAACCCCGAAGCGTGGACCCACGGCTCGGCCGAGCAGCGCCAGCGCTGGTTCATGACCGGGTACCAGTCCGGTCCGTCCGCCTGCGACACCTTCTCGGTGTCGGCCGACCAGCTCTAGCCCGCGAGTGGTCCCGAATGGTGGGTTCCGCCGGTGCCGGGCCGACCATTCGGGACCCCTCGCGAGCTGTGGGGCGATGGGTGCGGCATGCTAGGTGAGACACATGTCGTGAACGCAGGAGGAAGTGGACCGCATGGCTGAGCTGTATCCCGAGATCGAGCCGTACGAGACCGGCATGCTCGACGTCGGCGACGGGCAGTCGCTGTACTGGGAGACCTCCGGCAACCCCGACGGCAAGCCCGTCGTGTTCCTCCACGGTGGCCCTGGCGGTGCGACGAGTCCCGTCCACCGTCGGCTCTTCGACCCGAAGCGCTACCGCATCGTCCTCGTCGACCAGCGCGGCTGCGGCAGGAGCACGCCGCACGCGAGCGACCCGGCGGCCGACCTGTCGACGAACACCACCTGGCACCTCGTCGCCGACCTGGAGACGCTCCGGAAGGCGCTGAAGATCAAGCGCTGGATGGTGTTCGGCGGGTCCTGGGGGTCGACGCTCGCGCTCGCCTACGCCCAGAAGCACACGAAGCGCGTCACCGAGCTCGTGCTCCGCGGCATCTTCACCCTGCGTGACGCCGAGCTCGACTGGTTCTACGAGGGTGGTGCCTCCGCGGTCTTCCCCGACCTGTGGGAGGGCTACCTCGAGCCGATCCCGGTCGGTGAGCGCCGCCACCTCATCGAGGCCTACCACCGGCGGCTGTTCGACGAGGACCCGGCCGTCCACGGGCCGGCGGCCGTCGCCTGGTCGCGGTGGGAGTCGTCGACGATCACGCTGCTCCCGCAGGCGGAGACCGTCGCGCGCTTCACCGACCCGCACTTCGCGGTGGCGTTCGCGCGCATCGAGAACCACTTCTTCACGAACAAGGGCTGGTTCGAACCCGAGCAGCTCATCCGTGACGCCGGCAAGCTCGCCGGAGTCCCCGGTGTGATCGTCCAGGGCCGCTACGACATGTGCACGCCGGTCTTCACCGCGTGGGACCTGCACCGGGCGTGGCCGGAGGCGGACTTCACGATCGTCCCCGACGCGGGGCACGCCTTCGACGAGCCGGGCATCCTGTCGGCGCTCATCGACGCGACGGACCGGTTCGCGAAGGACTGAGGGGCTGTTCCGGTCGCTGATGACGCCCTTCGACAGGCTCAGGGACCGGGGGCGGCTCAGGGACCGGCGGCGGCTCAGGGGCGCCGGAGCCGCTGGCGGCTATTCCGTGAAGCGGGCCCGGCGGACGGCCTTGCCCTCGCGCAGCGCTTCGCCGAGCGATCGGCCGACGAGGCCCTCGCGGGCGAACCCGCTCAGCAGCTCGGCTGCGAGCGCACCGCGGTCGACCTCGGGTTCCGGGCCGTCGTCGACGCCGTCGGCCGGGCCGGCGAAGCCGTCGTGGGCGAGCAGGATCGAGCCCTGGTGGCAGTGCCGGACGGCGTGGGCGACGCGCTCGTGCTCGCCGACGTCCTTGACGTCCCACGCGGTCGCGGTCCACAGCACGGTCTGCAGGCCGGCTCGTTTGACGGCCTGCCACGTCTCGATGCTCTGCGCGCCGTAGGGCGGCCGGAACCACTCGATCGGCTGGCCGCTCAGCTGCTCGAGCTCCTGTTTGGCGGCGAGGGTGCGCCGGTAGGCGACCTCTTCGGAGAAGTCGGTGAGGCGAACGTGGTCGTCGCCGTGCAGCGCGAGTTCATGCCCACCGGCGACGATGCGTTCGAGGAGCTCCGGGTACTTCCGCGCGCGGCCGACGAGGACGAAGAACGTCGCGGTCGCTCCGGCCTCGGCGAGGGCGTCGAGGACCCCCGGCGTACCGTCGGGGCTCGGGCCGTCGCCGTAGGTGATGACGACCGTCCGCTCCTCGGTCGCGACGCCGACGATCGAACCGTGGACGGGCAGCGAGCCGGTGAGCCGGGCGAGCAACGCCTGCCGAGCCTTCGTCATGTGTCCACCGCCCTGTGAGTCGATCCGTCCAACAGTACCTCGCTGTCGTGGCGAACGGGAGCGTGGCCGCGGCGGCGGAACGGGCGCAGGGAGCGCGGGTGTCAGGCCTGGACGAGCGTCGTGTCGAGCTCGCGCTGCTCCTCGAGCTGGGCGAGGGCACGACGGAGTGCCGTGCTCGAGGTGCTCATCGTGTACGGGAAGTAGACGACCTCGACGCCGACCTTGGCGAACTCCGCTTCGAGCCGGAGACCCTCGGCGGTCCCGCGCCAGTCGTCGCCCTTGAAGAAGATGTCGAACCGGAGCGCGTCCCACGCCTGGAGCTTGTCGTCCCAGGTCTCCTCGACGGCCTCGTCGACGAAGCCGATGTGGCGGACGATCTCGAGACGCTCCGTCAGCGGGACCACGGGCTCGATGCGCTTGCGGGTGCGGAGCAGCTCATCCGAGACGACGCCGGCAATGAGGTAGTCGCACGCGCTCTTGGCGTGGCGCAGGATGTTCAGGTGACCGACGTGGAAGAGGTCGAAGGCCCCTGCGGCGTAGCCCACGCGTCCGACGGTGCTTCGATCGGTCATGTTCGCCCCCTGGCGTGCTCGTGTGGTGTGCGCACGGAGCCGGCTGGATCGACTCCGGTGCTCGGCACGTCCATCGGGCCACTTGCGAGCCTATGAGGGGCATCACGGCTTGCCGAGTCCACTTTCGAGTGGCACCCGGACAGGGCTCAGGACGAGAAGACGGCGCTCTTGACCGGTCGACCGTGCACGAGCGCATCGGCGAGCGACCGGCCGACCCAGCCTCGCGCCCGGAACTCGGCGAGCAGGGTCGCGGTGAGCGCCCCGCGGTCGACCTCGGGCTCGGCTCCGTCGTCGACACCGTCGGCCGGTCCGGCGAAGGCGTCGTGCGCCAGCAGGATCGTCCCCGGGCGGCAGTCGGCCAGGGCGTGGGCGACGCGCTCCTCGGCGGCGACGGCGCGCGCATCCCAGGTGGTCGCCGACCAGAGGACGGATTCGAGGTCGGCCCGGCGGATGGCACGCCAGGTCGCGAGATGCTGAGCCCCGTACGGTGGCCGGAACCATCGGACGGGCGTGCCGGCGAGGTCCTCGAGCTCGTGCTTCGCGTCGACGGTGCGCCGGGTGACCTGCTCAGCTGTGAACGCCGTGAGACGCCGGTGGTCGACACCGTGCAGGGCGATCTCATGCCCCTCCGCGGTGATCCGCGGGATGAGCTCCGGGTGACGGCGAGCGCTGCTCAGCAGGACGAAGAACGTGGCGGTCGCCCCGGCGTCGGCGAGGGATCGGAGGACGCCGTCCGTACCGACCGGGTGCGGCCCGTCGTCGTAGGTCAACACGACGGTGGGGGTCGAGGTCTCGACCTCGATGATCGAGCCCAGGGCCGGTAGCGACCGCTTCACACGATCCTTGAGCCGTGATCCGAGACCGCTCATGATCGCTCGTCCCGCGCGTACTCGCGGAAGACCACGCCGAAGGCGCCGACGAACATGCCGCCACCCTTCCGGATGGCTCGCGCGCCGCGCGCCCGGTGATGGAGCGAGCCGGTGAGCGTCCCGAACACGGAACGTGCGACACCGACCGCGGCCCGAGCGGCACCACCCACCGCCGCGACCACACGGATCCGCGCTCGGTCACGGCGCCCCGACGCGAAGTACCGCTCCACCGTGATCCTGGTGTTGCCATGGCTCCACGCGCGCTGCAACGCCCAGCGCTTCGTCGCTCGGTCCCGTTCGACGAAGTCGTGGGTGACGGACTCGTTGCACCAGACGATCCGCCCGCCCCGCCCGACGAGGTGCTTGCTGAAGAGCGTGTCCTCGCCACCGCCGAGCTCGAGTTTCGACTCGAACCGCACGCCGAGTGCGCGGACCTGGTCGAGGTCCAGGAGCAGGTTCCCGGCGGCGGCCTCGCCGATGACGGTGCCCGTCGGGCGCTGCACGCGGTCGAAGAACCCGCCCGCGACGACCCACGGGTCGGTGCCCTCCGGCAGGTGCGACTGCACGCGACCCATGACCGCCGCAGCGCCCGTCGCCCGCCACGTCTCGACGATGGGCAGCAGCCAGTGCTCGCCCGGTTCCTCGTCGTCGTCGATGAAGACGAGGAGCTCGGCCGGGTCCGCCTCGGAGAGCGCCCGGTTCCTCGCCGCCGCGATGCCCGGTGTCGATTCCACCACGTAGCGGACGCCCGCCGTCGACCCGGCGACCTCCCTGGCGCTCGCCGCGGGGTCGTTGTCGATCACGAGCACCTCGGTGCTCACGACCGCCGCGTCGGCATCGCGGAGCCACCGGGTCTGCTCCAGCACCTTCGGCAGGCTCGCGGCAAGGGCTGTCGGGCGTCGGAAGGTGAGGATGCCGACGACGAGGCGGACCTCGGCAGTACGGGCGTCGGGCCTGCCTGCGGACGACCCGGTCATCGCGCGGCCCCGGCCGTGGGCGCCGGAGCTCCGCGTCGGGCGGCGATGGCCCGTCGGTAGGCCTCGACGTGTCGTGCGGCTCCGAGATCCCAATCACGGTCGACGAACGTCACCGGGCCGCGCGCTGTGGCGCGGACGTGTTCCATCGCGGAGAGCAGTGCCTCGGCATCGAGCTCGCCGGAGAACCGATGGACCCAACCGGGCCCGACCTCGGCTTCGAGGAGTCGGTTCACGGCGTTGTCCGGCACGAGCACCGGGCGGTCCAGCGACAGGGCGGCCAGCGTGCTGCCGGAGTTGTGCATGAACCGGTACGGGAGGACCACGAGCTCCGACGAGGTCGCGATGTCCACGAGTTCGTCGTCACCGAGGAAGTGGAGGTCGAGCAGGACGTCGTCCTCTCGGCCGGCCAGCGAGGTGAGGGTGTCGGCGAGTTCCGCCGTCGACGGCTTGCCGCCGACGCGGAGCGAGAGTCCGCGGGTCGTCGACACCGCGGAACGGAACGCCTCGATGAGGGTTTCGACACCCTTGTAGCGGCGGATCAGCCCGAAGTACCCGAACCGGCCGTCCTGCTGTGCAGCGCGCGGGTGACGGGCGAACCACTCACGGTAGTGGCCGTGCGGGATCAGGATGGACGGTTGGTCCTCGGGCAGGGTCGTCGTCTCGTTGAGCGTGATCCGGAAGTCCGTGCGTCGGTCGATGAGGCGGAGCAGCGTGATCTCGACCCGCGAGATGTCCTGCGGGAGTTCGACGTTGTGCACCGTCCTGACGATCGGGGTCCGGGTGACCGCGAGCCGGACGATGAGCAGCACGGTGAGGCACTGGCGGAGGAACTGCTTCAGCGGGGTGTGCCCCGACACGAGGATCTCGGGCCAGTGGATGTGGAACGCGTCGTACCGCCCGAGGAGCGCGCCCTTCCAGGTGAAGTTCTGCACCGAGACCCCGGGGACCGCGCGGAGATGGTCGGCGAGCATCACCAGATACGGGTTCGTCGTGGGGCGTGGCACGGGGAACTGCTGCAGGACGGTCAGGTGTCCGCTCATGAACCCTCCAGGGGTCGGTGCTCGGGTGCATCGGTCGCGCTCGGCGTTCGTCGGTGCCTTTCGGTAGCCGAGGGTTCGCTGCGAGATCGGGGAGGCGTCGGGTGGTGTGAGCCATTGTGACATGAGCGGCGGCCGGGGTCGCGAGCCGGACGAGGCCGCGCACGGAGCCGAGGCAGTACACTCGGGGCATCGAGCGCCGGGTGGCCGTCGTCGAGGAGAGGTACGGGCGTGAGCGAGCCGGCAGCAGAGCAGCAGACCCCCACGTCGAGCACGCCCGACCCGCGGCGCCGACGCCGGATGGTCGTCATCTCGGTGCTCGCGGCGGTCGTCGTCGCGGTGGTGGCCGTGGTCGTGGTGTTCGCGGTGAACGCCAACCGCGTCGGCACCGGCGACGTCGTGAACCCGCCCGCCATCACGGGCACGCCCACGCCGAGCCCCATCATCACCGACCCGGCCGAAGCCCTCCCCGAACGTGACCCGGTCGCCGGTGACGCACCCGTGGAGATCGTGCCCGGCGTGACCGTCTCCTTGGGCGACTTCGAGGCGGTCGACGGCGAAGCGAAGGCCCCGGGCGAGACAGCCGGACCCGCGGTCCGGTTCACGGCGACGATCGAGAACGCCACCGACGCCAGCATCGATCTCAGCTCGGTGGTCGTCACGGCGTTCTCCGGAGCCGACCGGGTGCCGGCGGAGCCTCTCACCGAACCCGGCGCCGCGCCCTTCGACCCGGAGGTGGCGGCGGGGGACACCGCGACGGCCACGTTCGTCTTCACGGTGCCCGTCGAGCAGCGGGACGACGTCACGATCCTGGTCGACTACCAGGCCGGCGTCCCCGCGGCCGTGTTCCAGGTCACCGCTCCCCGCTGACCCGATCCGGATCCGCGCTGACCCCCGCAGGATCCCCGTGAAATCGGACCTGTTTTGGGGGTGACGCCCCTGATGCCCCCCGCGTTATGGTTCACGAGCGAGGCACCCCTGCACCTGGCCGGCGATCGTGGATCCGAAACACGATCGCACCCCTCGGCCCGTCCGCGGAGTTCTGTCGCGCCCCGAGCCCGCCTCCAGCGAAACCCGAGAACCCGTGTCCAGATTTCTGCGATCCCAGGATCGACCGAGCGCGCACGCGCCGAGCCGTAACGACGCCCGCGGCGTCCCGTCCAAGTTGAAGAAGCCCGTGGCGCTCGGCGTGATCGGCGCGGTGTTCGCCGCGCTGCTCACGTTCACCGCGACGGCGGCTCCGGCGGTGGCCGACACGGTCCCCCAGGGCGCCGGCGAGGCATCGACGGTCTCGGCGGACGCGCTGCCCACGGTGCAGATCAACAAGACCGTGTGGTCGCAGGTCGTCGTCGGGAACACCGTCTACGCGGGCGGCACCTTCACGAAGGCTCGTCCGGCCGGCAACGCAGCCGGCGTCGGCGAGGTCGACCGCACCTACCTGCTCGCGTACGACCTCACCACCGGCGTGCTCATCAACTCGTTCGCTCCGGTCCTCAACGCCGAGGTCAAGGCGGTCACAGCCTCGCCTGACGGCAAGACCCTTTACGTCGCCGGTAGCTTCACGAAGGTCAACGGGCAGGATCGGACGCGGATCGCCGCGTTCGACACGGCGACCGGCGCCCTCAAGTCCTTCGCCCCGGCACTCAACTACATCGCCTACAGCGTCGCAGCGACGAACAGCACGGTGTACGTCGGTGGCGGATTCACCAACGCCGGCGGCCAGACCAGGAAGGGAGCGGCGGCGTTCACGAACGCCGGTGCCCTCCTGCCCTGGGCGCCCGTCACCGAGGGCGGCGTCGTCCGCGCCCTCGCGATCGCGCCCGATCAGTCCAAGGTGATCCTCGGCGGAGCGTTCACGACGCTCAACGGCAGCAGCAACCCCGGCTACGGCCTCGGCGCCGTGGACGCGACCGCCGGTGCGCTCCTCCCGTGGAACGTCAACGGCCTCATCCGCAACGGCGGCGCCAACGCCGCGATCTACTCGCTCACGAGCGACGCGAACAACGTCTACGGCACCGGCTACGTCTTCGGCTCCGGGGGCAACCTCGAGGGGGCCTTCAACGCCGGCTGGGCGAACGGCGACATGAACTGGGTCGAGGACTGCCACGGCGACTCCTACTCGGTCGCCTCGCACGGCGACGCCGTCTACATCGCCGGCCACCCGCACTACTGCGGGAACATCGGCGGCTTCCCGCAGACCCAGCCGTGGACCTTCCAGAACGCACTGGCGTTCTCGAAGACCACCACCGGCACGGCCACGGCAGACCCGTACGGCTACTACAACTACGCCGGTCAACCGACGCCGAGCATCCTGAGCTGGTTCCCGGACTTCACCCCCGGTACCGCGACCAACCAGAACCAGGGTCCGTGGAGCGTCGCGGCGAGCACGAACTACGTCGTCTACGGCGGGGAGTTCCTCGCCGTCAACAACAAGTCGCAGCAGGGACTGGTCCGGTTCGCGACGAAGGCGGTCGCACCGAACCTCGAGGGTCCGAAGCTCAAGGGGAGTGCGTTCCCGGTCACCGCTGTCTCGCTCGCCAGCGGCACCGTGCGCGTCTCCTGGAAGACGAACAACGACCGCGACAACGAACTCCTCAAGTACGAGCTGATCCGCAACAACCAGACGGCGACGCCGATCATGACGAAGTCCGTGCGCTCGACCTTCTGGAAGGTCAGCAACCTCATGTACACCGACAGCGGCCTGACGCCGGGGACGACCGTCAACTATCGCGTCAAGGTGACCGATCCGCTCGGCAACTCGACGATGAGTGACAACGTCCCGGTGACCGTGTCCGCCGACGGCTCCACCTCGGCCTACGCGCAGGCCGTCCTCGCGTCCGGTCCCACGTCGTTCTGGCCGCTCGGCGAGGCCAGCGGCACCACCGGCTACGACTGGGCCACCGGCGACGACCTGACGCTCACGAGCAACACGACGCGCGGGACGGCGGGTGCGATCATCGGCTCGAACACGACCGCGACCACGTTCGCCGGCACGAGCGACAGCGCCGCCGCGACCACGACCGCGCAGCACGCACCGAACACCTTCACCGCTGAGACCTGGATCAAGACGACCACCGACCGTGGCGGCAAGATCCTCGGCTTCGGCGGGAACTCCACCGGGACCTCCGGGAACTACGACCGCATGATCTTCATGAACAACGACGGGCGCCTGATGTTCGGTGTCTACCCGGGCACCGTCCGGACCGTCCAGTCCTCGAAGGCGTACAACGACGGCGAGTGGCACCACGTGGTCGCGACGCTCGGCGCCAACGGCATGCAGCTCTTCGTGGACGGCAAGAAGCTCGACAGCCGCACCGACACGACGAGTGGCCAGGACTTCACCGGCTACTGGCGGGTCGGCGGCGACAACCTCGGCGGTTGGCCGGGCTCGCGCTCGAGCGACTACTTCGCCGGCGCGATCGACGACACCGCGATCTACCCGACGGTCCTCGACCGCGACACGATCGTGAACCACTACGTGGCCTCCGGCCGGACCTCGCCGGTCCCGGCCGCTCCCACCGACGCCTACGGTGCAGCGGTGTTCAACCTCGACCCGACGTCCTACTGGCGCTTCGATGAGACGAGCGGCGCCACGGCGAAGGACTCCGGCCGGAACGACAGCCCCGCCACCTACTACGGTGCCGTCGGGAAGGACCAGAACGGTGCGCTCGCCGGCGTCGCCGGGAACCGCTCGGCACAGTTCGGTCCCGATGGGGCAGGTGTCGCCAGCGACACCGCTTACTCCAACCCGACGAGCTACGCGCTCGAGGCCTGGTTCAACACCACGACCACCAACGGTGGCAAGATCGTCGGCTTCGGTTCCAACCAGCAGGGCGGTTCCGGCGGCTACGACCGGCACATCTACATGGAGAACGGCGGCCAGCTCACCTTCGGCACCTGGACCGGTCAGACCAACACGATCACGACCCAGTCCGCCTACAACGACGGGGCCTGGCACCACGTCGTGGCACAGCAGTCGTCGGCGGGCATGAAGCTCTACGTCGACGGTGTCCTCCAGGGGACCAACCCGCAGACGAGTGCCCAGGACTACACCGGGTACTGGCGCGTGGGCTCCGACACGACGTGGGGTGGAACGGCCGGCACCTTCACCGGACGCATCGACGAGGTGGCCGTCTACGCGCAGCCGCTCACCGCGGCGCAGGTCACCCAGCACCACGACCTCGGGCTCGGCATCCTGCCGAACGTCGCTCCGACCGCCGGCTTCGCCGTCACGAACACCGACCTCACCGCGCACCTCGATGCGTCGAGCTCGGTCGACTCCGACGGGACCATCGCGTCCTACGCCTGGGACTTCGGCGACGGCACCACCGGCACCGGCGTGACGACCGATCACACCTACGCCGCGGCCGGCACCTACACGGTGACGCTCACGGTGACCGACAACCGCGGCGGAACCGGTACCCTGCAGCACCCGGCGACCGTCGTCGCACCGAACGTCGCCCCCACGGCGTCGTTCACCGCGACCGTCGCGAACCTGGGGGTCCAGTTCGACGCCTCGGCATCGAGCGACTCCGACGGAACGATCGCCTCGTACGCCTGGAACTTCGGCGACGGCACGACCGGGACCGGCGTCAACCCGAGTCACACGTACGCCTCGGCGGGCTCCTTCACCGTCCACCTGACGGTGACCGACGACAAGGGGCTCCTCGGAGAGACGAGCCAGGCGGTCGTGACGACCGTCCCGGTGAACCAGCCCCCGGTCGCCGCCTTCACCCCGACCGCATCGGGCCTCACGGTCACGGTCGACGGCTCGGCGTCGAGCGACCCGGACGGGACGATCGCCTCCTACGCGTGGAACTTCGGTGACGGCGCGACCAGTACGGGTGCGACGGCGGCACACGCCTACGCCGCCGGTGGGACGTACACGCTCGCGCTGACGGTCACCGACAACGGCGGGGCCAGTACGACGACCTCGCAGGCCGTCACGGTGGTGGCTCCGCCCGCGGCGACCGTCTTGGCGAAGGACACCTTCGCCCGCTCGGTCACCGGCGGATGGGGTTCCGCCGACGTGGGAGGCGCCTGGACCCTCGACGCGGCGTCCAACTACTCCGTGGCGGGTGGCAGCGGTCTCATCTCGACCGCAGTCGGCCTCACGCGGACAGCCAAGCTGACCACGGCCGGCGCCACGGACACCGAGACGCAGGTCCGCCTGTCCTTCGACAAGAGCTCGACCGGCGGCGGGAACTACGCCTCGGTCATGGGTCGCGTCGTCGGCGCCGACAGCTACGCCGCGCGGATCTGGATCCGGAACAACCAAGGCGTGCAGCTCCAACTGATGAACGGGAACACGATCCTCAAGGCGGTGAACATCGACGGTCTGACCTACTTGCCCGGTACCCAGCTGCAGGTCCGGTTCCAGGCCGTCGGGACCTCGCCGACCGAGCTCAAGGCCAAGGTCTGGGCGATCGGATCGACCGAGCCCACCGCCTGGCAGCTGACGGCCACGGACAGCACCGCTGCCCTGCAGGCGGCCGGCTCGGTGAGCCTCCGCTCGTACATCTCGGGCACCGCCACCGGCGGCACCGTGGTGACGCGCTTCGGCAACCTGATCGCGCAGCCCTCCGGCTCGGTCACGGCGCCGCCGGCGAACGTGCCGCCCACCGCGGCGTTCACGCAGGCGGCGACGTTCCTGACCGCCTCCTTCGACGCTTCGACGTCGACCGACTCGGACGGCTCCATCGCGTCCTACGTCTGGGACTTCGGGGACGGCACCTCGGGGACGGGCGTCACCGCGAGTCACACCTACGCGGCTGCAGGGGCGTACCCGGTGAAGCTCACCGTGACCGACAACGCGGGAGCCTCCGCCACCAAGACCAGCACGGTCACGGTGCAAGCGCCGCCGCCGAACGTCGCACCGACCGCCGCCTTCACGACGAGCGTGACCGGCCTCGCCCTGACGACCGACGGATCGGGATCAACCGACACCGACGGCACCGTCACCGGGTACACCTGGGACTTCGGAGACGGAGCCACCGCCACCGGAGCGACCGCGAGCCACACCTACGCGGCCGACGGCACCTTCACGGTGACGCTGACCGTGACCGACAACGCCGGCGCCACCGCGGCGACCCAGAAGCAGGTCACCGTGGCAGGAACGGTCGTCGTGCCCCCGGTCACTCCGGCCACCGCGCAGGACGCCTTCGAGCGTCCGGCCGGTGCCGGGTGGGGGACGGCCGAGGCGGGTGGCGCCTGGACGCCGGCGAACAACCCGTCCGCGTTCAGCCTCGCCGACGGCAAGGCCGTGATCACGACCCCGGCCGGCCAGACCCGGGCCACCACGCTCAACGGCGTGAGCCAGACGAGCTCCGACAGCAGCGTGAAGGTCTCGTTCGATCAGGGACCGACCGGCGGCGGCAACTACGTCTCGGTGATCGGCCGTCAGGTCGGCTCGGCGAACTACGCGGCGCGGGTGTGGATCCGCTCGAACAGCGGGGTGCAACTGCAGCTCCTGCAGGGCGGCACCACCCTGTCCGCCGTGAACATCGCCGACCTGGTGTACGTCCCCGGCCAGCAGCTGCAGGTCCGTCTGCAGGTGTTCGGCACCTCGCCCACCACGGTGCGTGCGAAGGTCTGGGCGGCCGGGACGACCGAACCGACGAACTGGCAGCTGACGAGCGTCGACTCGACGGCGGCGCTGCAGGCTCCCGGCACCGTCGGACTGAGCCAGTACATCTCGGGAACCGCGACCAACGGGCCGATCATCGCCCGGTTCGACGAGTACCTCGTCAAGCCGACGGTCTAGTCCACCGCGGGTGAACGGCCGGTCGTCCTTCGGGACGGCCGGCCGTTCGACGTGCGGGGAGGCGTCCACGCGCAGCGGCGACGCCGAGGCGATGGCCTGGCTGCGTGACCGCGTGCGTCAGCGTCCGCGCGCGGCGGCCTTCGAGAGCCGGAGCCCGTCGACGACCCCGCGGACGCCCGCACGGAGGGGGCTGCGGGTGCTGAGGAACTGCCGACGACCGCCCTGCAGGAGCACGGACCAGGCCACGGGGATGGTCGAGCGTCTCCAGGCCCGCACCTCGGCCGGCGAGAGATGTTCGGCCGCGTAGACGAGACGGTTCCGGATGTTGAAGTAGTAGTAGGTCGTCGACTTGGCACGTGCCGAGGCGGCGTCCGAGCGGTCGTGGGTGCCGCCCTCGTCGTGGACGGCGGTGGCCTCCTCGACGACGGCCAGCGAGCCGCCGACGGCGACGACGCGGTGCGACAGGTCGACATCCTCCCAGTAGAGGAAGTAGGCGTCGTGGAAGCCGCCGGTGCGCGCCCAGAGTTCCGTGCTGAGCATGAGGCAGGCACCGCTCAACCACGGCGCCACGGCTGCCCCGGGGTGGTCCTCGCGTCGTCTCCGCGATCGGATCGTCCCGTCGTGCAGATACAGGTCCACCCCGTCGAACCACAGGCTGCCGTCCGGTCGCTCGATCCGCGGAGCGAGCATCGTCATCGGCTGCTCGGCGCAACGATGCGAGAGCACGTCGAGCGCCTCGGGCGTGAGCGACGCGTCCGGGTTGAGGAGCAGCACCTGCTCGACGCCGAGTTCGATCGCCCGGGCGACGCCGAGGTTCATGCCGGCGCCGAATCCGAGGTTGTCGTCGGGCAGGATGACGTCCCAGCGTTCCGCGTCGGCGAGCCGAGTGACGGCGTCGCGGGCTGCAGGGGAGGAGTAGTTGTCGACGACGACGGTCCGGAGGCCGGGTACGGCGCGGGTCAGGGTCGCGAGGTGCTGCTCGAGGAGTGCGGGGTCGCCGTAGTTCACGACGACGATGCCGATCCGCTCGGGTGAACGCACGGGTCCGGTCATGCTGCGTCCCCCCGACGGTGCTCGGACGCGAGGGCCGCCTGGTGTCGTCCCGCAGCAGGGCCGTCGGTGCCGACCTTCAGGATGAGGGCGAGCCCCAGGAACAGGGTGAGGGTCGGGACGGAACTGTAGAGCGGACTGAAGAAGAGGTCCCAACAGGTCCGCACCCCCAGGAAGATGACGACCGCGCTCGCGTTGCGCCGTGCGATGCCGTGCCCGAGGCCGTAGATGGTGAGCCAGGCGATCAGCACGGCCAGGGCGAGCCCGATGAGGCCGAAGCGGACCCAGAGGTCGCCGATGGTGGAGTGGACCTCGAACCCGGTACCGAACATGAAGCGTTCGACATAGCCGTTGTTCGGGTCGTACCCGATGGAGGCCATACCGGTCTTGGCGACCAGCACGTCGCTCAGAGAGGCGTAGGTGCCGCTCCCGTACCCCGCCGGCTGATGGAGGAAGAGGGCGGCGGTCGCGGCGAGCTCCGGTCGTCCGCCGAGCAGGATGGATCCCGACTGATCGAGTTGCGCGACGGTGCGACTCTGGGTCTCCGCGCCGAACACCCCGTCGAGGAGCAGGGCCTGGCCGACGTTGAACACGAACGCCGCGGCGATGCCGATCCCGATGATGACCCGTGCGGTCGACGCCTTGCGGCTCCTGCCGGCGGAGCGCATCTGCCAGGCGACGAGGCAGAGGGTCAGGAGCAGGATCGCGAACAGCGACCGCGAGTCGTTGAGGATCGACACGGCTGCGAGGGCGGCGACGACGGCGACCTCGATCCAGCGGCGGCGGGTCGCCAGGGCCAGTCCGAGCAGGATCACGGTCAGTGGGACCGAGTACTGGAACTTCCACACGTTCGTCATGTAGGCGGTACCGCCCGGGCCAGCGATGACGGCACGGACGAGCAGTCCGAGGCCGTAGAACACGATGATGTGCGACGGCGTCAAGACCGTCCGGGTCCAGACGATGCACGCGACCGACACGAGTGGGCCGAGGAGCACGATGGTCGCACCGATGGCGACGCCCTGGCCGGTCTGGTGGTCGTCGGCCATCGCAGCCGTGAGCCAGAGCCCCGACACCGCTGCAGCGACCCCGCCGAGGAGCAGGGGTACTCCGCCACGGTACCTCCGGAGCTCGCCCATCCAGAGGGGGAGCAGGATCAGGGCCACGCCGAAGCCCACGGTGAAGCCCTGGAAGACCTGGAGGCGAGCGCCGAGGAGCACGAGGAACACGATCGCGATGATGCGGTGGACCGTCGCCATGGTCGGATCGGCCGGCGGTCGCAGGACCGGGAGCGGTTCGAGCCGCTCGTCCGCGGGTGCTCCGACGGTGCCCCGCGATACGCGCCGCGGGCGGGCCGCACGCCACCGCGGGCTTGCGGTCCCCGTCGGGCCCGCCGTCGTCTTCGGGTCAGCGAGCGACATCGACGGGCTCCGCTTCCGTCGCGAGCCGGCGTCGCCTCGCGAGGTCGCGCTGGACGTACCAGAGGTTCGGGACGACCTGGCAGATCGCGACGGCGACCGCGGATCCGACGATGGGACCTGCGGCACCGAGGACGGGGATGAGCACCCAGGAGAGGCCGAGGTTGAGCGGCACCATGAACAGGATGGGGAGGACCTGGAACTGGAGCCCCTTCGCGTCCGTCATGTACATCCCGACCGGGTACTTCGCGGCCTGGAGGGCGACGAACACGACGTAGGAGACGAGGATCGGCCAACCGAGGGTGATCTCGCCGTCGGAGACGAACCCGGCGATCCACGGGGAGATCGCCGCGAGGACGACCGCGAGGGCGAGCCCGCCGCCGAGGAACCACAGCGTCGGGACGAGCGGCGACTCGACGCGCTTCGCGGACCGCGCCTTGGCATAGATCGGCCACAGGGCCAGCCCGGCCGCACCGATCGTCTGGATGACGAGCCCGAAGAGCTGCGTCGCGAGGTTGTACTGGGCGAGTTCCGGTCCGGTCGTCAGGTGGCTGAGCAGCAAGCGGTCGGTCTGCATGGCGATGGGCAAGGCGATCATCTGGACGACCATCGGCCAGGCGAGGGCGAAGGCGGGGACGCCCGGAGCGCTGCGGAGCTTGGGCACCTCCTTCATCGCCTGCCAGACCTGCGGCCTGATCGAGCGCGCGGCGAGCACCAGGCAGACGGCGGCGACGACGCCGCTCGCCGCGTAGGAGAGGACGGCGACGAAGGAGCCGCCGTCGAACCCGGTGACGACGAAGAGCCACACGCCGAGGAAGATCGCCGGAGCGGCGATCGCCTGCGTCGCGACCTGGGTGCTCGTCTTACCGACTCCGATGAGGATGCGTTGACCGACGGTCATCGGCAGGACGAGTCCGAACGTCGCGAGGCAGAGAAACGCCGCGACGCTGCCGCCGTCGGGTGCGAGGCCGTTGCCGAGGATCGCCGGCCACAGGTCGAGGACGGTGATGAGGATGGCGACGAGCATGATGACCGCGCCCGACACGGTGAGGATCCGGAACGCCGTCACGATCGAACGCCGCACCTGCAGGTCGCGCTTCGGGTCGTCGGATCCGGCGATGGCGTTGATGACGACGGCGGCGATGCCGAGGTCGGCGAACGGCAGCAGGGCCGGCAGGCTCGTCAGCAGCCCGTACTGGGCGTAGGCGCCGGAGCCGAAGTGTTCGATGATCATCCGGCTCGTGAAGATGCCGAGGACGCCGGAGAGCCCCATCACAAAGATCTTCGCGACGGCCGTCTGGCTGACGGAGGCCCAGATGCCGCCCCTGCCGCGCGCCATCAGCGATCACCGCCGGCGTCACGGAACAGCCAGGTGTCGGCGGCGAGACGGCCGTCACGGGCGGGAAGGTCCGCGAGCACGTCCTCCGGGGTCCGGGTGCTGGCGAGCGTCGCGAGCAGGGCTTCGGCGAGCGCCACCGCGTCGTCCCCCGGCTCGATGACCCGGTGGCCGTGCTCGTCCAGCCAGCCGGCGACGCCGGTCTCGGTCGTGGTCACCACGAGGCAGCCGGCGGCGAGGCCCTCGACGATCGGCAGGCCGACCTGCTCGCGCCAGTCCGGACGTGGCTGAGAGGGCAGGACGAGTGCGCGGCTCGCGGCGAGGGTGTCGAAGATCACGGAGCGTGCCGGGTCGCGGTGGAAGGTGACGGACGGGTGGCGGTCGCTGAGCGCGGTCGCTGCGGGCTCGAGCTCGCCGGAGCCGAGGATGACGAGGGAGGCGAGCGGTTCGCGCTGCAGGACGGTCGACCAGGCTTCGACGAGCAGGGGGAAGCCCTTCCGCTCGACGAGGGCTCCGAGGAAGACGACCTGCAGGGGGTTCCGGACGATGTCGCTCCGCTCGGGCATGGGCGCGGGCAGGGCTTCGATGACCGTGGACTCGAGGTCGCGTCGCGCAGGCAGAACCCTGGCGTGCAGATCGCGGGCCCCGGTCGTCCCGTAGACGATCCGATCGAGACGACGCCACACCCGACCGGCGGCCCATCGCTGCGCCCGGAGTTTGACGCGCGACCGGAGGCGGGCGGGGCGGGCGGACATCGGGTCGAGGTTCTCGATGGCGTACGTCACCACGAGCGGCGGTGTTCCACGGGGGCGTGCGCGCAGGTCGAGGGCGATCAGGGTGCTCAGGGTGGCGATGGCGGTGGACAGTTGGAGCGGCTCGTTGACCTCGAGCGCGGTCACGCCGGAGCGGACGAGCAGCCGTGCTGCGGCCATCGGCTCGGCCTGGACGAGCTCGACGCCCGGGGCGACGCTCGGGTCGAAGTCGTAGCGGCGGCGACGGTAGACGATGCTCGCAGGCGCCAGTTCACGGGCCCGTTCGAGGTGCGCGGTGCGGACGACCTCGTACAGCCTGGCGCGGCGGTGGCTCAGGCGAGCGGGTGTTGGCATCGTTCCTCGGTCCCTTCGGGCGCGTCGTCGGGCAGCGGCTCAGCGGCCGGCCATGGACGGCGTGCGCGCCGCGTCGTTCGCCGCGGGGGTGGCCCCTCCCGCAGCGGGTGGGCCGAGCGGGACGGTCTCCGGAGCCGAGCGGTAGGAGTTGTAGCGGTAGTAGGAACTCGTCTCGTCCTGCTTGAGGCCGTTGAGGACCAGCCCGATCGTGCGGGCGTTCGCGCCGTCGAGCGTCTCGAGCGCGCGGTGGAGCTGCTGGCGGCGGGTCGACTTGTAGCGGGAGACGACGATCGCACCGTCGGTCATGTGCGTGAGCCAGAGCGGGTCGGTGACCGGGATGATCGGCGCGGTGTCGATGACGACGAAGTCGTACGACTCCTTGGCGCGGTCCACCAGCTGGCGCATCGCGTCGGAGGCGAGGAGCTGGCTCGGGTTCGGCGGCACCCCGCCGGAGGCGAGGACGTCGAGGTTGCCGCGACCCCAGGACTGCACGGCCTCATCGAGGGTGATGTCGCCCACGAGGACACTGGTCAAGCCGACCTCGCCTTCGATCTGGGTGTAGCCGGCGATCGAAGGGCGGCGGAGGTCCGCGTCGATGAGGAGGACGCGCGGCGCGCGTTCGGTCATCGCGAGGGCGAGACCGAGCGCGACGGTGCTCTTGCCCTCACCGGGGAGTGCTGAGGTGACGATGACGGAGGTGATCCGTTCGTCGACGTCGGCGAAACTGAGGTTCGTCGCGAGGCTCCGGAAGCCCTCGGCGATCATGCCGTTCGGGTTCCGCATCATGGCCTGCGTCGGCAGCTCGCCCTTCCGTGTGCGGGCGACCGTGGTGAGGACGGGTGTGTCGGAGACCTGTTGCAGCTCGCGCAGCGACCGGATCCTCGTGTCGAGGAGCTCCCGGCCGAACGCGTACAGCACGCCGATGAGCAGGCCGCCGAGTCCGCCTCCGGCGACGAGGAGTTTGGTGTTGGGCGCGAAGGCGAAGATGGGGAGCTTGGCCGGCGCGATGATCGTGAGCTGGACGGCCGGGCGGTCCTGGTCGTCCCTCGGGGAGATGCCGTCCACCGCGGAGGACAGGGAGTTCGCCACGGCGGCGGCGATGCTCTGCGCCTGCTCGGCGCTCGTCGACACTGCGGAGATCTCGACGATCACCGTGTTGAGGGGCGCGTCGGCGGTGACCGCTTCCGCGAGGTCCTGGACGCTCATGTCGAGACCGAGCTCGTTGATGACCGGCTCGAGCACGATCGGGGAGGACGCGAGGACGGCGTAGGACTGCACGAGGTTCTGCACGTACGTGGATCCCTGGACCAGTTCGGTCGTGGAGTTGCCGGCCTCGGTGGTCACGAACACGCTCGTCGTGGAACGGTACTGCGGTGCCATCGTCTGTGCGAAGACGTAGGCTCCGGTCGCGCCGACGAGTGCGAGCACCACGATGACGATCCACTGCTTGCGCAGCGTTGCGATGTAGTCGCCGAGATCCATCTGACTCCCCCTGGTTTGTTGACACCCAACACCTCAGCGTACCGACGATTTCCCCGTTTATCAGGGGAAAGACGCCCCCACTCAGGGGGGTACGGGCCGTTTGATGACCCCCAGTCCGAGGGTGTCCACCCCCGCGGATGACCCCCGTTCGACGGGGTTCAGGACGGTCTCCTTCGGTGTCGGTCAAGGGGGTGTGGCGCTCACGCTACGATTGTCGGAATTCTTCCCCCGAGTGAAAACCGAAGGACGTCATGGCGCGGATCCTCGTAGTGTGCAGTGCCAACGTCTGTCGCTCCCCGCTCGCGGAACAGCTCCTCCAAGCCCGGTTCTCGACCATTCCCGGCTTCGACCGCCTCGTCTGCTCGAGCGCCGGCATCGAGGTCAGTCGCGGGCACGAGATGTGCGCTGACGCGGCCGCGATCCTCGGCCTGCCGGCTGAGGGGCCGAAGGCGTCGGCTCATCGTGCACGCCGCGTCACCAAGTCGATGATCGGTGGTGCGGGGCTCGTGCTGACCGCGAGCCGCGCCGAGCGCTCCGCCCTCGCCAAACTCTCTCCCGAGGCCCGTTCGAAGGTCTTCACCCTCCGCGAGGCGGCAGCGCTCGCCGAAGCGCCCGACCAGGCGATCGCCACCTGGCGACCCGGTGCCGGCACGACGGCCGATCAGCGTCTGTCCGACCTGGCGGCCCTGCTCAACGCCCGTCGGGGTCTCGCTCCTGCTCCGAAGCCGGAACGCACCGGGCTGTTCGCGCGATTCGGGAGCGACGTCGACCCGCTCGACATCGCCGACGGACACAACCTCGGCAAGCGGGCGCACCGGGCGACCCTGCGGTCCGTCCAGCGCTCGGTCGAGCGGTTCGGCGCCGCTGTGGAAGCCCTCGCGCGGTAGCGGTTCGAGGGTCATCACTACCCCTGTCTTTGGGGGTACGCAGGGCGCGATTTTCCCGTTTTCCGACGAATGTTGGGCGGTAGGCTCTTCAACATTCCAGCCGAGACACGCTCCGTGTCCGCGCCGCCCGAACGGCGCCTGGAGCGATGAGGAGAAGCTCGATGGGGGACAACGCTGCACGGCGTCAGGGGCAGCCGACGGTTCGCATCCTCGGCACGCACGGGATCCCGGCGGCCTACGGAGGGTTCGAGACGGCAGCCGAGAACATCGCCGTCTTCCTCCGGGATCAGGGCTGGCGCGTCATCGTGTACTGCCAGTCCGACGGCGACGGGCCGATCGTCGAGGACGACTGGCGCGGCATCGAACGCGTGACGATCCCCGTCGGTCCGGACGGGTGGAAGGGCACCTCGCTGTTCGACCTGAAGTCGATCGGACACGCCTTGCGGTTCGACGACGTCTGCCTCACGTTCGGCTACAACACCGCCGTCTTCAACGTCCTGCAGCGTCTCAAAGGCATCCCGAACGTCATCAACATGGACGGCATCGAATGGTCACGGGCGCGCTGGGGGTTCATGAAGCAGGCGATCCTCTACGTGAACGAACGCATCGCGTGCTGGGTCGGGAACACGCTCATCGCCGACCACCCCGAGATCGAGACCTACCTCGCGAAGAAGGCGAAGCGGTCGAAGCTCACGACGATCACCTACGGCGCACACCGTGTCGACTCGGCACCCGTCGCACCGCTGACGGCCCACGGGCTGACGCCGGGGGAGTACCTGACGCTGATCTGCCGCCCGATCCCGGAGAACACGATCCTGGAGCTCGTGCAGGCGTTCTCGGCCGAACGGCGTGGCGTCACCCTCGCCGTCTTCGGCACCTACACCCCGGAGACGGACCCGTACCACCGCGCCGTCGTCGACGCCGCGAGCGACGAGGTCGCGTTCGTCGGGTCGGTCTACGACCCCGACGAGCTCGCCGCCCTCCGATTCCACGCGCTCGGCTACCTCCACGGGCACACCGTGGGCGGCACGAACCCCTCGCTCGTCGAGGCGATGGCCGCCGGGAACGCCGTGATCGCCCACGACAACCCGTACAACCGATGGGTCGCCGGCGACGGCGCCCTCTACTTCACCACCGCCCGTGACGCCGCCGCACGGATCGGCGAGCTGCTCCAGAACCCCGCCCGCCGTGCCGCCCTGTCCTCCGCCGCGTCCGCGCGGCACGCCGAGGAGTTCACCTGGGAGCACGTCGCCGGCCAATACGAAACCGTCCTGCAGACCTATCTTGGAGGTGCACGTGTCGCACGTGTCTGAAACGAACGCCCCGGCCGCGGAAGTGCCCATCGAGACGGCCCGCGTGCGGGTCGGTGTGATCGGGCTCGGCAAGATGGGCCTCTCCCACCTCGCCATGATCAAGGCCCACCCGTGGGTGAGCGTCGACGCGGTCGTCGACTCGACCGGCTACATCCTCGACGTCCTCGGCAAGTACACCGGCCTCAAGACCTTCACCTCGGTGGACGAGATGCTGGCCGCGGTCGAGCTCGACGCGGTCATCATCGCGACCCCGACGAAGTTCCACGCACCCATGGTGAAGTCGGTGCTCGAGCGTGGTCTCCACATCTTCTGCGAGAAGCCGCTCAGCCTGAGCGCGGCCGACTCCGACGAGCTCGCGGCACTCGCCGAGCGTCGCGGCGTCGTGACCCAGGTCGGGTACCACAACCGCTTCGTGGGTGCGTTCCGCGAGGTCAAGCGTCTGCTCGACCTCGGTGCGATCGGTCGCGTCACGCACATCCAGGCGGAGGCCTACGGTCCCGTCGTGTTGAAGTCGCGCGGCTCGACCTGGCGGAGCAACCGCAACGAGGGTGGTGGCTGCCTCTACGACTACGCCGCCCACCCCGTCGACCTCCTCACCTGGTACGCCGGTGAGCCGATCGGCGTCGGGGGCACGGTCCTCGGCAGCGTGTTCTCCGAGCACACCGAGGACGAGGTCTTCTCGACCCTGTTCTTCGACGCCGGCGTCAGCGCGCAGCTCTCCGTCAACTGGTCGGACGAGTCCTACCGCAAGATGACCACGCAGATCACCATCACCGGGACCGCCGGTCGGATCCACGCCGACCGCCAGGAATGCCAGGTCTACCTGCGCGACACCGCGCCCGAGATCGAGGGTTACGAGACCGGCTGGAACGTCAAGTACACCACCGAGCTCACCGACGAGGTCTGGTACTACCTGCGGGGCGAGGAGTACAGCGCACAGCTGGACCACTTCGTCACCCGGGTCGTCGAGGGCGCCGTGCTGGGGACGAACTCCTTCACCAGCGCGGCCGCCACCGACCACGTCCTCGAACTCCTCACCATCGACGCGGCGGCAGGCCCGTCCACCCGAGCCGCGACGGCCGCACCCGCTCCCGTCGCGAAGAAGAAAGGCCTCCTCCCATGGCGACGAGCGTAGAGACCCAGACCGGCGCGGCCGCGACAGCTGCCCCGAAGCTTCCCCGGCTCCTGTTCGGAGACAACCAGTTCTTCGGCGTCAACCACATGTCGGAGGAGAAGGCGCGCGCCCAGGCCATGCGCTTCCAGGACACCGGCGCGATCATGGACGTGCTCGACGTCGCGTACGACGAGGGCATCACCTCGTTCATGTGCACCACACACGACCGGATCGCCGAGGTCGCGGAGCGGGTACGGCTCGACCCGACGCGGTACGCCGACTTCACGTTCCAACCGTGCATGCCGTACGCGCACAAGTACGCGGACGCCGTCACGGAGAACGGCATGCTCGGTGCGCTCAAGCGCTTCCTGCCTGAGGAGGGCCTGATGAACGCCGCCTTGCGTGGCGGCAAGGCGTTCGCCACGAAGGACGTCGAGGGCATCATCACGCTGCTCATCGACGCCGAGATGGCGATGTTCCGAGGCGTCGAGACGCCGGTGATCTGGCTGCAGAACGTCGTCGTCGACCTCCTGCTCGGTCTCGGGTTCAAGGACGCGTTCGCCATCTTCGATCACCACGTGCGCACGAAGTACCACGCGCAGCCCGGGTTCATCACGATGAACCTGCCCCTGCTGCTCGACGCCTTGGACGAGGCCGGCCTCGACAACCCGATCGTGTGCTCGAACATCAACAAGATCGGCTTCCGCATGTCGGGAGGGATCGAGGGCTACCAGCGGGTGCTCGAGGGCCGCCGGTTCCGTGCCGTCGCGATGTCCGTCTACGCGTCCGGTGCGATCCCGCCGCGCGAGGCGATCGAATGGCTCTCCGAGCAGCCGAACATCGAGTCGATGGTGTTCGGTGCCTCCAGCCGGCAGAACATCCAGAGCACGCGACGCCTGGTCGACGAGTTCTTCGGGGTGTGATCCGGCACGAGTCCGACCACACGAGGAACGGCCCCTGGCATGCCAGGGGCCGTTCCTCGTGTGGTCGGTGCGTTGCCCGTCGGGGACCTCGCCGTCAGACGCGGACGCGACGGACGGACTCGATCACCTGGATGATCTCTGATCGATAGCGCTCCGGGGAGAAGCGCTCCTGCGCCGAGCGGCGGGCCCGGTCGGCGATCCGTGCGCTCCGGTCCGGATCGTCGAGGAGCTCGGCGACCGCTGCGGCCATGGCCTCGGCGTCACCCGCCGGCACGAGCAGGCCGGTCGCGCCGTCCTCGATGCTCTCCAGGTGACCGAGCGCTGCTGATGCGACGACGGGTCGCAGCGCCAGCTGGGCCTCGACCACGGCGTTGCCGAAGGGTTCCCGGAGCGAGGGGGCGACGACGAGGTGCGCGCGCTCCAGCGCCGGCCAGATCGGCGAGACGTAGCCCGAGAAGGTGACCGCGCCCCGGAGGTCCGGTCGGTCGGCACGGTCCCGGAGCTGCTGCTCGAACCACTCGTACCCCTCGAACGGCGTACCCGCGATCTCGATCCGCACGTCGCGTCCGGCGCGGCGTAAGATCCCGACCGCGTCGAGCGCGATGTCGGGCCCCTTCCGCGGGGAGAGCCTGGCCACGATCGCGAGTCGATGCGGTTCGGAACCGATCGGCGCCGGCAGGGGATCGATATCCGGGCCGGCGACGCCGTTGAAGACGAGCCGGACCTTCCCGGCGAGTCCTGGAGCGGCCGTGGTGGTCGCCTCGACCGCTGCACGGCTGATGACGATGAGCGCGTCGGCGAGGATCAGGGGCGAGTTCAGGGCGAAGCGGACCAGTCTGCCGTCCGCGGTCTCCGCCTCGTGCACGTGGCAGACGACCGGTGTGCGCGTCAGGCGTGCGGCGAGGATCCACCACGGAAGCGTCACGGTGTTGACGTAGACCGCGGTCGGGGCGATCTCCTCGATGACCTTGCGCAGGAAGCGGACGGATCGCAGACCGTCCATCGCGAGCGAGGCGACGCCGCCCAGCGAGGCGTTGGCCCGACGCAGGACGGGGAAGGGGACGAACCGGACCTCCGCGCCGCGGCCGAGCAGCCTCGGGACCAGCTTGCCGTCGGCGGGGAGGGCGACGATCACCCGGTACCCGCGCTCGACGAAGGCGGTGATGCTTTCGAGCATCTGCAGGTCGGACCCGTAAACGTCACCCGATGGATTCGCGATGAGGACCGTTCGCCCGGCGTCGGTGGCCGAGGCGCCGGCGAGCTCGTGAGCGTCCAGGGTGGTCTCCGATGCGTCGATGGCGGTCACCGGCCGAGTGCGACGGGCTGCCCGCCGGATGCAGTCACGACGGAGCCGAGCCGTTCCATGTCACGGAACCACTTGACCGAGGCGAGCAGCAGGTGACCGCCATTGGCGAGGAACATGAGGGTGTAGGCGGCGAAGAACATCTGCGGGGCACCGAGGAGGACGAAGACCAGGCAGAGGAAGCCGTAGTCGGTCGGGATGACGAGCAGCGAGCGCAGGATGGTGCTGTGACCGTTCTCCGGAGCCGGATCGGCACCGTAGACCCGCTTGAGCTGCTCGTTGAGGATGATCGCGAAGAACGCGACGGCCGCCACGACGCAGTAGCCGATGGGGACGAGCAGCAGCGCTGGCGTCGGCAGCTCGAAGAACCGGAATGCGCTGATGAGGACGGCGAGGTGCAGGGAGGAGATCTTCGTCGCGTCGATGACGTGGTCGAGCCACTCACCGGACGGTGATCCGCCGCCGCGCAGTCGCGCGACCTGGCCGTCGGCGGAGTCGAAGGCGTACCCGATCGCGAGACAGAGCCACACGCCGACACCGAGACCGATGCTCGGGGGCAGGGTCGCGAGCATGACGATGCCGCTGAACGTGAAGACCGCGCTGATCACGGTGACCATGTTCGGCGTGAGACCGAGCTGGTACGCCGCCGCGGCGAGGTAGCGACCCGCCTTGCGGTTGACGTAGATCGAGTACGCCGGAGCGCCTCGCGTCCGCTTCTTCTGTGCACCGGCGAGACGGGCGACGATGTCGGAGTACCGCTCGGCGACGTCGGGGTCTTCCGTGGGCTGAGTCATGGGGGCAGTTCGGGTCATGCCGGTCCTTGTGTTCTCATGTGGGCGCTGCAGGCGATCGCTGCTTCGGGTGAGCGGTCGTGAGCGGTCGGGCGACGAAGGCGCGCCCGGATTCGGGTGTTCCGCGACCGGTCGGGTACCGGGTCGCGGGGATCGTGGCGAGGCGCGCACGGTGCCGGACGTGATGCGTCGACGACTCGGGTAAGTCGTCGCTGCGGTGCGTCGCGGGCGGGTTCGGGTGTGCGGCTCCCACCAGTGAGCAGCCGTGCGATCGAGCCGTTTTCGGGTGACTCGCCGTGCGACTGCTGGCGGTGATGGAGACGACTGTATCGAAGTGTTGTCCCCTCTGGAAGGGGATTTGTCCTCTTTTTGCAGGACACCCCTCGCTTTGGGGGCATCACCGACAGTGGCCCGCGCATCAGTACGCGCCGACCGGTTTGAGTACCACCTTGACGGTCTGCCACATGATCATCAGGTCGCCCGTGATGGACCAGTTCTCCACGTAGTAGAGGTCCAGGCGGACGCTCTCCTCCCATGTCAGGTCGGAACGCCCGGAGACCTGCCACATGCCCGTGAGGCCCGGCTTGATGTGCAGGCGGCGGTGGACGTCCTTCTCGTACTCGGCGACCTCGCTCGCCAGCGGCGGCCGTGGTCCGACGAGGCTCATGTCGCCGGTCAGGATGTTCCACAGCTGTGGGAACTCGTCGAGGGAGTACTTGCGCAGGATGCGCCCGACACGGGTGACCCGCGGGTCGTTCCTCATCTTGAAGAGCACGCCGTTGCCCTCGCTCTGCGCCATGAGGGCTGGGAGGGCGGCTTCCGCGTCGGTGATCATCGACCGGAACTTGAACATCGTGAACCGCTCACCGTTGCGCCCGACGCGCTCCTGGCGGAAGAGCACGGGACCCGGGCTGTCGAGCTTGACGGCGAGGGCGATGAGCGCCAGCAGCGGCGAGATGAGCAGCATCCCGAGGCTCGTGAGGCCGATGTCGAGCGCCCGCTTCATGATGTGGTGACCACCCTCGAACTGCGGGATCTCCACGTGGATGAGGGGCAGCTCCTCGACGGGCCGGAAGTGGATGCGCGGCCCGGCCACGTCGGTGAGACGAGCCGCGAGCACCAGTTCGGTCGCCGTGCCCTCGAGGTCCCACCCGAGGCGACGGACGTAGTCGCTGCCGCCGTCGACGGGGCCGGCGATGATGACGGCGTCGGCGGTCAGGTTCGCAGCGGCCTGGGCGACGCCGTCGATGTGTGCGATGACGGGGACGGAGGTCCCTCGGCTGGAGAACGGCTCGGCGGTCTCCTGGTCGACGACGGCGGCTCCGACGACGGTGTAACTCATGCTGTGCTGCTTCGCGACCTGTTCGAGGACGTACGCGACGTCGTCGCGCTTGCCGACGACGACGGTGCGCGCGGTGTACTCGCCGACTCGGCGGCGGCTGAGGAGCCAGCGGCGCCACATCCAGCGGGAGGCGAGGAGCGCGAGTGTCCCGGCGGGGAGCGCGAGGATGAAGTACCCCCGCGCGATGTCGATCTTCAGGATGAGGAAGACGATGGCGAGGATGCCGAAGGCGAACGCGCTGGCGTTGACGACGCGCTTGTACTCGGCGACGCCGGAACCGATGATGCGGCTGTCCCGGGTCCTGGTGAAGCCGAGGAAGGCGAGCCAGACGAACACGATGACGCCCGACAGCAGGACATAGAGCTGCTGGGCCTCGGGGCCGACCGGGTCGTCGCCGAACCGCACGACGAATGCGGCGGAGACGGCGAAGAGTGCGATGACGCTGTCGGTGAGGATGAGCCAGCGACGGTAGCGCCGCGACCACTCGCGCTGGGTCAGGGACTTCACCGCGGCGGTGGAGGACTCCGCGCCGGCCGCTGCGGCGCGACGGCGTCGGAGGCCGATCGGGCTCGCGATCGGAGCGCTCAACGGGAAGGGGTTGTCGTTGATCTCCGCGCTCACGCGTGCACCGGCCCCTCGGGGAGGAGTGCGGTGAAGGCCTCGGTCCGCGCGTGCGGAGCGGCCTGTCGGAAGGACCGACGGCGGTTCGGGTACGTCGTCATGGGGTGTTGTCCGATGGTGGGGTTCGGGTGCGATTCTGGTGTGCGGTGCACATGGGCGGTTCGGGCCGCCCGCGGAGAACGCGACGTCACTCGTGTACCCACGATCGACCGGTGAACCCGGTCGAGATGAGCGTCCCCCTTGGATATCCCTCAACTGTAGAAAGCGGGGGTCATCGGCGGATCCCCCACTCCAGGGGGGTCACCGCCCCCAATGCTGGGGGTGTCAGGGGTCCTCGACGCGCGATTCCGTCGTCATCGGCCGAAACGACGACGGACCTCGTCGGTCGCTCTCGCCGCTGCCCGGTGGGGGACAGCACGGTCCGCCCACGTCACGCCGGTGATGGGTGGCGGCTCGGCCGCACGCTCAGCGACTACATTGGTGCCATGGATGGAGCGCGCGCGACCGATGGCGCGATCGCCGACGCCGCCCGCGATCCCATGGCCGATTGGCCGACCGGGCGCCTCCTCTCCACGGCGTCGCGACTGATCGAGCACACCTGGCAGCAGGCCCTCGACGGCATCGGGGTGACCCACGCCGGGCTCATCGTGCTGCACCTGCTCGACAGCGGGCCCGCCAGTCAGAAGGAGCTCGCCCGTCGAGCCCGCGTGCAGAACCAGACCATGTCGCGCACGCTCGACCGACTGGAGCGGGCCGGCCACATCGAGCGCATCGCCGCGGTCGACGACCGTCGCCGTCACGTGGTGAGCCGGACGACTGCGGGTGATGAGGCCTGGCTCGCCGCACACCGGCTGGAGGCCGACGTCTTCCCGGAACTGCCCGACGAGTCGGCGTTGCGGTCCCAGCTGCTTGCGATCATCCGTTCGGGCGAGTCCGCCCGTTGGTCGCCCGAGGACGTCGAACCCGCCTGACCCGTGGCCCGACGCGCCCACCCCGGTCACTGAGCTTGTCGAAATGCCCACGGGGAACCGTCGTGATGCGGGCGTCCAATCGGGGCTGCCCTTCGACAGGCTCAGGGACCAGACCGGTTTCGGGTGCGCCTCTTCCGGTCACTGAGCTTGTCGAAGTGCCCACGGGGAACCGTCGTGATGCGGGCGTCCGGTCGGGGCTGCCCTTCGGGTGTCCGCTCAGAGGCGCACCCAGGCACAGCAGTACCCCGTCCGGGGGGATTCGAGCTGGTGCTCCGGGGCGAGAGTGGCTAGTGTGATCAAAGTTTCTATTGTGACTGTTGTGACAGGATGACGGCCGCGACCCGCCGAGGTCGCCGTGATCGTGTCGTCGGACTGGAGAATGATGACCCCCGCACGAACGCCCGGTGCGCAGTACGGCCGCCGCCGTCCCTGGCTGGCGATGGCCCTCTCCGTCGGCGTCGTCACCGCGTCACTCACCGTCGGTGCACTACCGGCCCATGCGGACGACTACCCGAGCTGGGCCGACGTCGAAGCGGCCAAGTCGAGTGAGTCCGCGAAAGCCGCCGAGATCACGAACATCACCGCACTCATCACCTCGCTGCAGGAGCAGTCCGACGCCGCGTTCCGCACGGCGCAGATCGCCGCCGAGGCCTATCGTCAGGCGCAGGACGCCGTGACCGAGGCGACCGCCCGCGAGTCGGCCCTGCGCGAGCAGGCCGAGGCCGCTGCGGCCGCTGCCAAGGTCTCGAAGCAGCGCGCCGGTGCGCTCATCGCGCAGCTGTCTCGCGGCGGCGGCGGCGACGTCTCGCTCGACCTCGTCCTCGGCGCCGGGAAGTCCGACGACCTGTTGTCCCGACTGTCCGTCATGGACAAGCTGGGCGAGCGGAACGCCGCGAGCTACGCCGAGGCGGTGACCGACCGCAACGCGGCGAGCGGGCTGACCGACCAGGCGGAGGTCGCGAAGACCGAACGCGAACGCCTCGAGGGCGAAGCGCAGACGAAGTACGACGAGGCGGAGAGCGCCTCGGCGGCGGCATCCGCAGCCGTGGCGGCCCAGGAGCAGCAGGCCGACCAGCTCTACGCGCAGCTCGCCTCGTTGAAGAACACCACCGCCGAGACCGAGCGCGGGTACGCGGCCGGCGAGTCCGCTCGTCAGGCGGCGGAGGCGGCTGCAGCGGCGGCGGCAGCCGCGGCCAACACCCCTCCCGCCTCGGGCGGCGGTTCGTCCGGGGGCGGCGGATCGAGCGGTGGCGGCGGCGGTGCGTCCAGCGGCGGTGGCGGTGGCGGTGGCGGCGGCTCGGTCGCACCTCCGGACTCCGCCGGCGTCGAGTCGGCGATCGCCTTCGCGCTCGCCCAGGTCGGCAAGGGCTACCAGCTCGGCGGTTCCGGTCCGAACGTCTGGGACTGCTCGGGGCTCACCCGCGCGGCCTACGGCAGCGGCATCGGGACGCATTCGGCGACGAACCAGTACTACACGATGCAGTCGCAGGGACGCCTCGTGCCCTACAGCCAGAAGCAGCGTGGCGACCTCATCTTCTGGTCGAGCGGCTACGACTACTACCACGTCGCCATCTACCTCGGGAACGGCCAGATCGTCGAGGCGGCCAACGAGCGGGCCGGTACCCGTGTCGGCGGCATCTGGGGCTCCGGCGACGTCGCACCCTACGTCGGTCGCCCGACGGGTTGATCCCATGAGCTCCGCCGAGGTCGACGCCTACCTCGCGTCCCTCACGCACCAGCTGAAGCCGGCGGTCGTCCGTCTGCGCGAGGCGATCATGGCCTCGGACACGGGGTTGTCGGAGCACCTGAAGTGGAAGGCGCCGAGCTTCGTCTACGACGGCGAGGACCGCGTCACCTTCGCGCTCCATCCGGCGAACCGTATCCGGATCATCCTGCACCGCGGGGTGCATCAGCGGGACGACACCGACGCGTTCCGGTTCGACGACCCCTCCGGTCTCGTGGCGTGGGCGGCGCCGGACCGCGGAGTCGTCACCTTCTCGACCATCGAAGCGGCGGCCGCCGCCGAGCCCGCCCTGCTCGAACTCATCGGGCGCTGGGTGCGGGCCTGACACCCGTCGACGAGCGCAGGGGCACGCGGTCGGCGAGCCGTCGTATGATCGACTGCCGAGCGGGCGACAGCGCACCGACGGACCCGTCGTGAAGGAGGCCTCGTGCGCAGTGCCGTGCTCGGCGTCGTGCTGCTCGTCATCGGGACGATCGCGATCCTCACCGGTGTCCTCCCAGCCCCGGAGGCCCTCGGCATCGCCGACCGCGTGTGGCCGATCCTCCTGTTCGTCGTCGCGATCACCGTCGTCGCCGAACTCGCTGCCGACGCCGGCCTGTTCACCCTCGTCGCCTCGCGGCTCGTGCGCTGGGGTCGGGGGAGCACCTGGTTGCTCTGGTTGCTCGTCGTCGCGCTGGCCACGCTCAGCACCGTCTTCCTCTCGCTCGACACCACGGCCGTCCTCCTGACACCGGTCGTCATCACGCTCGCGCGGCACGCGGGGCTGTCGCCGGTGCCGTTCGCCCTGACCACCGTCTGGCTGGCGTGCACAGCGTCGTTGCTGTTGCCGGTGTCGAACCTCACCAACCTCCTCGCCGAGCACGCGATCGACGAGGCCGCCACGGCGTCGGGCGGCGGCCCGCTCGGTCCCGGTGGTTTCGCAGCGCTCATGGTCGTCCCCGCGATCATCGCGGTCGTGGTCCCGTGCGTGGTCCTCGCGATCGTGTACCGCCGCCAGCTCGCCGGTGCCTACACGGTGGACGTGGAGGCGCAGGACGACGACCGGGTGCTGCTGTGGACGTCCGGGCTCGTGGTGCTAGTGCTCCTGCCACTGCTGGTGTCGGGTATCCCGGTGTGGATGTCGGCGGTCGGTGCGGCGGTGATCCTCGTCGTCGTGTTCCTCGTCCGGCGTCCGGCGGCGTTGCGTCCGGCGCTCGTCCCGTGGCAGCTCGTCCTGCTCGCCTCAGGACTGTTCCTCGTGGTCGAGGCGGCTCACGCCCTCGGGCTCGCGCGGGCGCTCGCGTCCATCGCGGGGACCGGCGACTCGCTCCTGGCGCTCCTGCAGCTGGCTGGCGTCGGGATGGCGAGCGCCAATCTCGTCGACAACCTCCCGGCGTACCTCGCCCTGGAGCCGGTGGCCGGCGACCCCGTGCGGTTCGCCGCCCTGCTCGTCGGCGTGAACGCGGGCGCGCTCATCACCCCGTGGGCCGCGCTCGCGACCCTGCTCTGGCACGCGCGGCTCACCGCGGCGGACGTCGAGTTCCGTTGGGGCCGGTTCATCGCGCTCGGGTTCGTGGTCGCCCCGCTGACGGTGGCCCTCGCCACCGTCGGGCTCTGGCTGGCGCAGGGTGCAGGCGCCATACTGCCGTGACGTCCCAGCGCCGCCCTAATGCTCGTGGCGCGCGTCGGCCGCCCGGCGCCGCTCCAACAGCTCCGTGACGATCCGGTCGATGAGGTCGAAGGGGATCGGCCGGCTGAACGGGAACTGCAGCGTGTCCTTCGCCGCCCGGTAGTCGGCGACGGCGTTCTGGAGGGGGCCGTCGAACGGGGGGATCGAGTAGAGGGCGATGTGGTGCTTCCAGGCGCCGAGGTACAGCAGGTAGCGGTCGTCGAGCATGAACGTCGGCATGCCGTACCGGATGGCCTCGGTGACTCCAGGCACGATGCGGTGGACGCGGAGTCGGATCTCCTCGATGGCGTCCGCGGCGTCGGCGGGTTGCGCGGCGAGATAATCGTCGATCGTGGTGGGTGCACCCGGCATGTCTCTCCTCGTCGGAACGGACACGGCACGGGAGCCGTCGGGCCCCCGTGCCGTCATCGTCCCATGTCCGAGTCTCGCGCGACAGTGGTGGTTCTACCGCTTCGCGAGGGCGCGCCGCACGTCCTCCTGGACGAGGTCGGCGTTCATGATCGCGCCGGCCATCGATCCGGCCGCCGCCGCCTGGAGGACCTGCGTACGCAGGTTCGTGACGTCGCCGGCCGCCCAGACGCCCGGCACCGAGGTGGCACCCAGCTCGTCGACGCCGATCGCATCGCCGAACTCGGCTCCGCGGGGGTGCGGTCGCGTGTGGAGCCCGAGACCGGCGAACGCCTCGGCGCGCACCCGGTTGACCGGGGCGACGGCCAGCGCCTCGACGGGGACGGTGCGGCCGTCGTCCAGGCGCACGCCGACGAGCCGGTCGTCGGCGATCTCGAGCCGCTCCACGACGCCGTCGACCACCTCGATGCCGCGCGCCGCGAACGCCGCCTCCTGCTCCGACGTGAAGGCGCCCGCGGTGTTGCGGAGCACGACGACCCGGTCGCTCAGCTGCCGGAACAGCTGCGCCTGGTGGGCTGCGGACTCCGCGTTCGTGCCGAGGACACCGATCACGCGGTCCTGGACCTCCCAGCCGTGGCAGTAGGGGCAGTGGAGGGCGTCGCGGCCGAACCGCTCCCAGAGGCCGGGGATGGGTGGGAGCTCGTCGGCGGTGCCGGTGGCGATGAGGAGGCGGCGGCCTCGGACGATCGCGCCGTCCGCCGTCGTCAGGGTGAACCCGTCATCGTCGCGCCCGGCATCGACGACCTGACCGTCGACGACGCGGACGCCGTACGACGCCACCTCCACGCGGCCGAGGCGCAGGAGCTCGCGAGGCGGGGTGCCCTCTCGGGTCAGGAAACCGTGGACGCCGTCGGCGGGTGCGTTCCGGGGCTCGCCGCCGTCGACGACGATCACGGACCGTCGTGATCGTCCGAGCATGATGGCTGCGCTGAGCCCGGCGGCGCCCCCGCCGACGATGACGGCGTCGACGAGGTCGGTGGTGGTTGCTGGAGTGGCGGGAGTGCTCATGGGTCGTTCCGTTCGTTCGACGTGCTGGGAGGTGTCCAGGGTGCGCCGACTGGTGCCGAACTGGCAAGAACCCTTGCCGAAGCGGCAACGTGCGCGCGAGAATCGACCCATGGCGCATGCACACGACGAGCAACGGTCCATCGACGGTGTCCTGGATGCCGTCGGGCCGAGGCTGCGAGCCATCCGGCAGCATCGCGGCACCACCCTCGCCGCATTGTCGGCGGAGACGGGCATCTCGGTCTCCACCCTCTCCCGGCTCGAGTCCGGCCAGCGCCGACCGAACCTCGAGCTGCTCCTCCCGCTCGCCAAGGCGCACCAGGTGCCCCTGGACGACCTCGTCGGTGCTCCGCAGACGGGTGATCCCCGCGTGCATCTGAAGCCCGTCCAGCGGCACGGCCAGACGATCGTGCCGCTGACGCGTCGATCGGGCGGCCTCCACGCGTTCAAGAGCATCATCCACGGCGGCGACGGCCCGCAGACGCCTGAGACGCAGAAGGTCCACGAGGGCTACGAGTGGCTCTACGTCCTCAACGGCCGGTTGCGGCTCCTCCTCGGCGACCAGGACATCGTGCTCACCGCGGGTGAGGTCGCCGAGTTCGACACCCGCGTCCCGCACTGGTTCGGCCGGGCCGAGGCCGCAGCGGTGGAGTTCCTCAGCCTGTTCGGCAAGCAGGGTGAACGGATGCACGTCCGCGCGACGTCGACGAGGAGGATCGCATGATCGGACGTGATGACGAGGAGGGCGCCCGCCCACCCGAGGACGACCGGCCGTTCGCGGAGCAGCTCCTCGAACGCCGCGGGTTCGCGATCACGGCGGCCCTGTTCGTGATGCTCGGCGGGCTCGTCGTGCCGTTCGTCGGCTGGGTGGCCGGCATGGTCATGCTGTGGCGGTCGCGCGCCTGGACGACCAGGCAGAAGGTCTGGGCCACCGGCGGACCAGTCCTCGCGAGCGCCGCGGCACTGCTCGTCCTGGCCCTCCTGAGCGCGAACTGGAAGTCGACGGACGCCGGCGTCGGTGGCTCCCCGGTGATCCCCGTCGTCTACGACCTCGGGTCGACGGCTGTCGTGCTGCTGTTGGTCGGCTACGCCGCTGCCGGCACCTGGTTGCTCTGGCTGGCGCTCCGGCCAGCGGGCCGGCGCGCCTGATTCGCGGTCGTCGCTCAGGTGGACCGGGCAGCATGGGGAGATGCCCGACTCCTCGCGATTCCGCCGCCCCCTGCCCGTCCAGCCCGGACCCGGTGAGGAGTCCGTCTGGGAGTACCCGCGTCCGCCGCGGGTCGAGCCGCGCGACGAGCGCGTCGTGATCCGGTTCGGTGGCACGGTCATCGCGGAGTCGACGGCCGCGGTCCGGGTCCTGGAGACGAGCCACCCGCCGGTGTACTACGTGCCGGCGGCGGACTTCTCGCCCGGGGTCCTGGTGCCGGTCGACGGGACGACCATGTGCGAGTTCAAAGGCGAGGCCCACTACCTCGACGTGCGGGTGGGCGACGAGGTCGCCGGTGCCGCCGCGTGGACCTACCCCGATCCACGCCCGGGATACGCGCCGCTGTTCGGCATGATCGCGGTCTATCCGGGACGCATGGACGCCTGCGAGGTCGACGGGGTGCCGGTGCAGGCGCAGGAGGGCGACTTCTACGGCGGATGGATCACGCCGGGGATCGTCGGGCCGTTCAAGGGCGCCCCGGGCACGCGCGGCTGGTAGCGGACGCCGCCGCCCTACACCCGCCCCTCCGTCGCGCGCAACGCCCTGGAGCACCGTGCACCCGCATGCCACGCTGAGCGCCAAGCGCTGTCGACGACGAGGCGCGCAGGAGGCGGTCGAAGCCATGGACGTGTTCGATGAAGCAGCGGACCCGGGTTGGTCCCTCCTCCGTGTCGTCCCGCTGTTCGGCCTCGCCGTCAGCGTCGGTGCGGTCGCCGGTGCGGCCCTCGCGGCCGGTGCGGAGCTCTTCGGGGCGGTCGGGACCGTCTCGATGCATCCGGCCGATCCCGGCGGGATCGCCGTCCTCGTCGGCGGACTCGTCGGTGGGATGCTCGCCGCGGTCGGGGCGGTCGGCGCGCTGCTGGCGCTCGGCATCCTCGACCACTGGGGCGAGCGGGGCCCGGTCCACCGGGCCTGGATCGCCGGTGGTGGTGCGGCCTTCCTCGTCCTGATCGTCGGCGGCCTCATCGCCGCACCCATCGGACTCGCCTCGACGATCGGGGTCGTCGTGTTCGCGGTGCTCGCCGCCGGAGTGGCGGCCGGCGGTGGGCTCTACGCCTTCGAACGGGCGCTGGCGCGTCGTCGAGCCGGGTGGGTCGGCCTCAGCCGGTAGCGCGGACGGTCAGCCGGCGAGCTGCTGAAGGCGCGCCCGGTGCCAGTCGGTCTGCGTGAGGGCCGAGACGCGCAGGAGACCGGTCAGTGCGTCCCATCCTGCCGACCAGCCGATGCGGGAGGCGATGGTCCACACGCTCGCGTCGGGGTCGTCAGCCAGGACGGCGCGCACCTCGTCGGCTCGCCGCAGATGGTGCGCGGCCAGCTGGTCGCAGCGGTCCGCGAGTCCCGTGAACCGGAAGCCGTGTCCGGGGACCACCTGATCGCCGTCGTAGCCGCGGACGCGGTCGAGCGACGACAGGTAGGCCGTCACCGGGTTCTCCGAGGTGCGCGCCCCGAGGCCGAGGCCGGAGAAGATCGTCGGCAGCACGTGGTCGCCCGTGAAGAGGTAGCCGCGGTCCTCATCGCGGAGGGTGAGGTGACCCGTCGTGTGGCCGGGTGTGTGCAGGACCCTGATCGAGCGACCGGGGAGCGTCAGCAGCTCGCCGTCCTCGAGCGTCCGGTCCGCGCGGGTGTCGCCGAGGTGCCCGGCGGGTGCCGTCGCACCGGTGGCCCAGGGGCGCACGGTCGTGTCGTCCGCCGGGACACCCCACTCGTCCAGTGCTGCAGCGAGATCGGCGGGGCCCGGCGGCGTGGAGCCGGCCGCCTCGTCCTCGAGCCGGTGCATGAGGACCGGTGCGGCGAGCTCGTCGCGGAGGGTGCCGGCGAGTCCCAGGTGATCGGGGTGCAGGTGGGTCACGACGACGCCCGTGAGCGTCGTCACCCCGATGCCGCGGAGCTCCTGCAGCAGATGTTCGCGGCCCTCGGGGGTGTCGGTTCCGGGGTCGACGACGATCGCGCGACCGTCGGTGCCGAAGAGGACCGAGCAGAGGGTGAACGGATTGCCGGGGTCGCCGGTCGGGACGGCGATGACGACCGTGTCGGCGTCGAGGTGCTCCGTCGCAGGGATCCGGCCGTCGCGGAAGGCGGCAGCCTGGGATTCGCTCGATGAGGTGATCATGGTGCTGCTCCGGGTGGTGTCGGGGGACGGACCAACCCTAGTCGTGGGGCCCGTCGGGTTCAGTACGATGGGTGCATGACCGTCAACGACATCCTCATCGGCGTGATCGCCTTCATCACCGTCTTCGGCGGCATCGGCCTGGTCGGAGCGCTCGTCGCCATGGCCAAGTCCGGTTACCACGGCTGATCCTCCCCGGAGGAGGCTCGGCCGGTTCCGCTGCGGCTCAGCGGGCGACGGCCTCGTCCGTGGCACGCTGTACCGCCGCGAGCGCTGCCGCGACGGCCGAACGCTGCAGTGAGCCCTTCCTCGCCGTCGCGACGATCTTCCGTTCGCTCATCCCGGCGATGGGTTTCCGCACGACGTCCGTCCGCGAGCCGATCGCGATGTCCGGAAGGACGGCGATCGACAGCCCGGCCGCTACGTGGTCGATGACGACCTCGTAGCTCGTGAACCGTCCCGCCACCTTCGGTTCGAACCCCGCGCGACGACAGATCAGCGGGACGAGTTCGCCGAGGTAGGTGCCCGGGGCGTCGAGGGCCCACGACTCCCTCTGCAGCTCGCTGAACGTGACCTGCTCCTGTGCGGCCAGTCGGTGGTCGAGCGGCGCGATGAGCAGGAGGGGGTCGGTGGTGAGCGGCACGCTGTGCACCGAGGGGTCGAGGAGGAACCCGTCCTCCTGATCGACGGTGATCACGACGTCGCAGGTTCCCCGCTGGACCGCCGTGGTGCTCTCGTGCGGTTCGACCTCGATGAGTTCGACCTCGAGGCGCGGGTACTGCCGCGCGAGGGAGCGGGCTGCGGGGATGAGGATGGGGGCGATGACGCTCGCGAACCCGGCGATGCGGAACCGACCGGACGGCTCGGACTCGACCTCGGCCAGCTCGACCTCGATGGCGTCCATCTGCGCGAGCAGGGCCCGAGCGCGCTCGACGAGCAGCGCACCGGTCGGCGTCAGGGTGAGCGTCCGGCCACGTCGTTCCAGGAGCGCGGCGCCGGTCTCGGCCTCGAGGACGGAGAGCTGCTGCGAGACGGTCGAGGGGCTGAGGTCGAGCTCACGGCCGACGGCGCGGATCGTACCGAGGCGGTCGAACGCCTCGAGCAGTCGCAGTCGCACGGGGTTCAGGGCCATGTTGCAACAGTATCGAGCGCGCCAGGGCGCCCTCCACACGGGTCGCAGTCCGATCCGGGTCCCGTGGCTCCCGGAGGGTGCTGACCGTCACCGTCCGGTTCACTCCCAGACGAGCGCCTCCGGCAGATGGCCGGGCTCGGCGAGTCGGGCGTTCCGGAGCATCGCGCCGTCGGGGCCGAGCGAGAGCGCGGTCACCGAGAGCGAGGCGAGGCGCAGACCGTCGTGGTCGTCGATGCGGACGATCGCCTCGTCGGCGTCGGCGGGGACGCTCGTCGTGGAGCGCAACGTGCGCAACCACGGCTCCCAGGACGCGGCCGTCGCTCCGTCCAGCGGCCCGATGGGCGACGGGACCTCGAGGAAGGCCGGCCGCCACCGGTGGACCCGGGGGACGTCGAGGTGGTCCGGGCCCTCGTGCGTCACGAGGTGGAGACCGGGTGCGACGTCGACCGACCGGAGCGAGGCGCCGTCCCAGCTCGTCACGGTGACGCGGTCAGGACGCAGCTCCACGAGGTTCCAGGACCGGGCACTGCGGGCGTCGTCCGCGTCGACGCCGGTCGTGACGGCTTGCAGGGGGAGGACGCCCCGCGAGGTCCACCCGGCGGCGGGCATGTCGAGGTCCTCGCGTCGGTTGAGGACCACCGCCGCCCGGGGGCCGCCCGTGGCGTCGTCGTTCGTCGCCAGCCACGCGCCGCCCGCTTCGCGGTCGTGGATGCCGCGGACGCCGTCACCGAGTCCGGGCCACCACGCGCCGGGTGGATCCCAGGCACGCCCCGGCTGCTCGTCTCGCAGCCCGAGGACGGCGATCGGCCACGCGCGCCCCGGCTCGAAGTCGATGATGACGGTGCACACGCTGGTTCCTCCTCGGGCCGGCCGGACTAGGACAGACTAGACGAGGACCCGGCGCGGGAGCGCCGGAAGCGAGGAGGCGGCATGGGCGTGCAGGATGCATCGCGGGAGGCGGCGGGGCGCACGGTCGTCGTCGGGATCACAGGCGGGATCGCCGCGTACAAGGCGGTCGGCGTCGTCCGCGGGTTCGTGCTCGCGGGCTTCGACGTCCACGTGGTGCCCACCGAGAGCGCCCTCCGGTTCGTCGGCCTGCCGACGCTCGAGGCGATCAGCCGGAACCCCGTCACGACCTCGCTGTACGACGGCGTCGCCGAAGTCCGGCACGTCGCCCTCGGGCAGCGCGCGGAGCTCATCGTCGTCGCACCGACGACGGCCAACACCCTCGCGAAACTCGCGGCGGGACTCTCCGACGACCTCCTCGGCACCACCATCCTGGCCAGCCGGGCGCCGGTCCTGCTGGCGCCGGCGATGCACACCGAGATGTGGCAGCACCCGGCGACGACCGCGAACGTCGCCCTCCTGCGATCGCGCGGGGTGGCCGTCATCGGGCCGGCGCACGGCGCGCTGACGGGCGGCGACACGGGGCCGGGACGCATGAGCGAGCCCGACGACATCGTGGCCGCCGGCTTGGCGCTGCTCGCCGGACGCACACCTGGAGCGGACGCGCACCCGGACGACCTGCGGGGTGAGCGCGTCGTCGTCTCGGCCGGTGGCACCCGTGAGCCGCTCGACCCGGTGCGGTTCCTCGGGAACCGGTCGAGCGGTCGGCAGGGGCTGGTCATCGCGCAGGCCGCCGCCGAGCGCGGGGCGGACGTGGTGCTCGTCGCGGCGCACCTGGACGCCGACGTCGCGGCCGAAGCGGCTGCGGTCGACGGTCTGCGGGTCGTCCCGGTCGGCACCGCAGCGGAACTCGCGGTCGCCGTGGAGGACGCGGCGGCCGACGCGACGCTCGTGGTCATGGCGGCCGCCGTGGCCGACTACCGCGCCGCCGAGATCGCCGAACGGAAGATCAAGAAGGACGACACCGGCGACCAGCTCACCCTGCGACTCGTCCGCAACCCCGACGTGCTCGCCGGACTCGCCGCGGCCCGGGTGCCGGGACGGATGGTCGTCGGGTTCGCCGCGGAGACCGCCGCCGACCGCGAGGAGCTGCTGGCCCTCGGCCGGGCCAAGGCGGCACGCAAGGGCGCCGACCTCCTCGTGCTCAATCGTGTGGGGTGGACGAACGGCTTCGGCACGCCGGACAACGAGGTCGTCGTGATCGACGGCGCCGGCGAGGTGGTCGGCGAGGCGACCGGGTCGAAACTCGGCATCGCCGACCGGCTGCTCGACCTCGTGCTCGCCCACCGGGCGGAGCCGGTTCGTTCCCAGGCTGGCGAGCCTCCCCCCGAACGGGGCTGACCACTGCCACGATGGCACCATGCCACGCCTCCGTCCCGCGCGCCGTCGCGCCTCCATCGCCGCGGCGCTCGCCGGAGTCATCGTCCTCTCGATGGGTCTCGCGCAGCCGGCCGCCGCTGCGGAGTACCCCAGCTGGGAGGACGTCGAGGCGGCCCGTTCGAGCGAGTCCTCGAAGCAGTCGACCATCGGTCAGATCGAGGGGCTCGTCCAGCAGCTGAAGACCGCTGCGGCGCTCGCCGAAGCCGAGGCCGTCCTCCGTGCCGACGAGTACGAGGCCGCTCAGCTGGCCGTCGACGAGGCGAGCTACCGTGCCGTCTCGCTCCGTGAGCAGGCCGTCGCAGCGACGACCGCGGCGCAGGCCTCCAAACGCCAGGCCGGCGCGCTCGTCGCCGCGTGGTTGCGGTCGGGGAACGTCGACCTCAGTACCGCCGCGTTCCTCGACGGCCAGGAGCCGGAGTCGCTCCTCGGACGTTTGAGCACGATCACGAAGCTCAGCGAGTCCACGGACGGCACCTACGACCGGGCGAGGACCGATGCGAACACGGCGTCGCTCCTCACCGAGCAGGCGACCATCGCCGAGGCCGCCCTCGGCGAGCTCGCCGCGGCAGCCGAGACCGCGCTCGGAGATGCGGTCGCAGCCCGTGCCGACGCCGAGACCGCCGTGTCCGAGCAGCAGGAGTACCTCGCGACGCTCGAGGCCCAGCTCGTGGTCCTCAAGGAGAACCGCGCAGCCACCGAGGCCGACTACCGCAAGGGCGAGGAAGTCAAGGCGGCTGCGGCCGCCGCTGCTGCAGCCGCGGCGGCTGCAGCTGAGGCTGCACGGGCGGCTGCCGAGGCCGCTGCCAACGCCGGCGGTGGTGGAGGAGGCGGCGGCGGAGGTGGCGGTGCCTCGGGTGCCGTCGGGAGCCAGGGATGGGCCCTGCCGATCTCCGGCCGGATCACCGACAACTACGGACCGCGACCCGGTCGCCCCGTGCCCGGCGTCAACCCGTTCCACTCGGGCACCGACATCGGAGCAGGTTGTGGGCGAGCGGTCTACGCCGCGAACGCCGGCACGGTGGTCTATGCCGGCTGGCTCGGTACCTACGGCAACTGGGTCCTCGTCGACCACGGCGGCGGCGTCATGACCGGATACGCGCACAACAGCAGCATCCTCGTCGGCGAGGGGCAGTGGGTGTCCGCCGGTCAGAACATCTCGCTCGTCGGGACGACGGGTGCCTCGACCGGATGCCACGTGCACTTCGAGGTCAGGATCGGCGGTTCGCGCGTCGACGCCGTCCCGTTCATGGCGGACCGGGGCATCCGGCTCGGCTGAGCCGCGTTCCGGATCGAGGCGTCAGAGTCCGAGGCGCTCGAGCTCGGCGTCCATGCGGCGAGCCATCTCCGCGTACCCCTCGTCGTTCGGGTGGAGGCCGTCTGCGGCCATCCACTCCGGGTGTCCCTCGATCCAGTGCGACGCCCCGGGGATGGTGTCGGCGTCGATCTCCTGCGCGGCGTCGGCCACCCAGCCGATGATCGTCTCGATCGACTGCGGTCGCTCGTCGGTGTACCAGAACGGTTCGACGACGATGAAGCGCGCCTCCGGGAGGGCGTCGCGGAGGCGATGCAGGTCCGTCGTGATCTGTTCGTGGATCCGGTCGGCGGCATCGTCGAAACTGAACGCGTCGTTGAGGCCCATCGTGACGAAGACGATGTCGGGCTGCTCGGCGATGATGAGGGAGGGGAGGTCGCCGCTGCCGTCGCCGAAGCGGTCGCGGTGGTTCACGAACCCGAGGCCGTTGACGCTGGGGTTGAACTCCCGCCAGCCGCGTTCCTCGCTGACGACGGTGGACCAGCGGTTGGCCGGGTCGCTCGCTCCGGTGCCGAGGGTGTACGAGTCGCCGTAGAACGCGACGAGCGGTCCGTCGCCCGTGGCGCCGCCGGTCCCCGAGCCGGGGGAAGCGCAGGCGGTGAGGCCGGTGGCGAGGGCGAGCAGGGTGACGGCGGCGAGCAGTCGTGATCTCATACGGATGCTTCGGAGCGGTGGGCGTCGCGGAGGGCCGAAGCGCCGGTCGACTGCCGACGGCCCGGAACGCGGATGCGGTTACGGTTACGTCGTATCAACGCGAATGCGTGCACTAGCCTGTCTCCATGCCGCAGATCCGTATCCGAGACGCCGCCCTGTTCCTCGGGGTCAGTGACGACACCGTCCGTCGCTGGATCGACCAGGGCGCACTCGTCAGCGCGAAGGACGAGGCGGGCCGAGCGGTCGTCGACGGCCTGTCGCTCGCTCGGCTGGCCAGGGAGAACGCCGTCCTCCCCGTCGACCCCTCGGAGATCGGACGCTCGGCACGCAACCGCTTCGTCGGCATCGTCACCGACATCACGATGGACACGGTCATGGCGCAGGTCGAACTGCAGTGCGGCCCGCATCGGGTGGTGTCGCTCATGAGCAGTGAGGCCGTACGTGAACTCGGCCTCGAACTCGGCTCCACGGCCATCGCCGTCGTGAAGGCCACGACGGTCCTCATCGAGACCCCGAAGGCGAGCTCATGAACCGCATCGCACCCCGTCGATCCTTCCGACTGCTCAGCGCACTGGCCCTCGGCACCGGGGTCCTGCTCGCGGCGTCCGCCTGCGCCGCACCCGCGGCGACGCCGACACTCACCGCCTCGGCCACGACGGACGAGCTCAGCGGCTCCATCACGGTGTACGCGGCCGCCTCGCTCAAGACGACCTTCACCGAGCTCGCGGAGGACTTCGAGGAGGCGCACCCCGGTACGACCGTCGAGCTGACCTTCGCCGGGTCCTCCGACCTCGTCACGCAGCTCACGAACGGTGCTCCCGGCGACGTGTTCGCCTCGGCGGACGAGAAGAACATGGCGAAGCTGACCGATGCCGACCTCGTCGAGGGCGACCCGGTCGACTTCGCGACCAACGTCCTGCAGATCGCCGTGCCCCCGTCGAACCCTGCCGGTGTGAAGACGTTCGCCGACCTCGCCCGTCCGGGCGTCAAGACGGTCGTGTGTGCGCCGCAGGTCCCCTGTGGAGCGGCCACCGCCGCCGTCGAGGACGCCACGGGTGTCGCGCTGAGCCCGGTCAGCGAGGAGTCCTCCGTCACCGACGTCCTCGGCAAGGTGACCTCGGGCGAGGCCGATGCCGGGCTCGTCTACGTGACCGACGTCATCGCGGCCGGCGACGCCGTGCGGGGCATCACCTTTCCCGAGTCCTCGAAAGCCGTCAACACCTACCCGATCGCGCCGCTGGCAGGAAGCGCGAACCCCACGGTCGCGGCGGCCTTCGCGGCCTACGTCGTGAGCGCCGAGGGACAGCGGGTGCTCGCCGACGCCGGCTTCGGCGCTCCGTGACCCCGTGAGGGAACTCGGCTCGGGGGTGCCCCGCTGGATCGTCGTCGTCGCCATGGTCGGCGCGGCGTTCGTCCTGCTGCCGCTCGTCGCGATCGTCCTGCGCGTGGACTGGGCGGACTTCGGTGCACTCGTCACCTCCGAGTCGTCGGTCGCGGCGCTCGGGCTGAGTCTGCGGACGTCGTCACTCGCGACGGCCCTCTGCATCGTGTTCGGCGTGCCCCTCGCCCTCGTCCTCGCTCGCACCCGGTTCCCGGGGCAGCGTCTGCTGCGGTCGCTCGTCCTCCTCCCGCTCGTGCTCCCACCCGTCGTCGGCGGGATCGCCCTGCTCTACACCTTCGGTCGGCTCGGCCTGCTCGGGCCGGCACTCGCGGACGCCGGGATCGACATTGCGTTCTCCACGACCGCCGTCGTCCTCGCCCAGACCTTCGTCGCCCTGCCGTTCCTCGTGTTGAGCCTGGAGGGGGCGATCCGCACGACCGGCTCGCGGTACGAGGCCGTCGCCGCGACGCTCGGTGCACGTCCCACCACGGTCTTCCGCACCGTCACGCTGCCGCTCCTCGCACCCGCCGTCGTGTCGGGCGCGATCCTCTCGTTCGCGCGGGCCCTCGGCGAGTTCGGTGCGACCCTCACCTTCGCGGGCAGCCTGCAGGGGGTCACGCGGACGCTGCCGCTCGAGATCTACCTGCAGCGCGAGACCGATCCCGACGCCGCGGTCGCGCTGTCGCTCGTCCTCGTCGTCGTGGCCGTGCTCGTCGTCGGCGTCGCGGGGGCACAGGGGCCTATCCGCCGTGGACGGACCGTCGCCGGAGTAGTGCGATGACCGGGGCGGCCCTGGAGTTCCGAGCGACGCTGCGTGAACGCGACTGGGAGCTCGCCGTCGACCTCGCCGCGGGGGAGACCGTCGCCGTGCTCGGACCGAACGGCGCCGGCAAGTCGACGCTGCTCGCCGTCCTCGCCGGGCTCCTGCGTCCGGACACGGGTCACGCGACCCTCGCCGGTCGCGAGCTGTTCGCGGTCGGCGGATCGGGTCGGGACCGGTGGTCGCCGCCGCATCGGCGGGGGATCTCGCTCCTGGCGCAGGAGGCGCTGCTCTTCCCGCACCGCTCCGTGCTCGACAACGTCGCCTACGGCCCGCTGGTCGCCGGAGCGTCGCGCGGCGAGGCTCGGGACATCGCCCGACGACGACTCGCGGACGTCGAGGCGTCCGAGCTCGAAGGGCGCCGTCCTGCCGAGTTGTCCGGCGGTCAGGCGCAGCGGGTGGCGCTCGCCCGCGCGCTGGCCCCGGACCCGGCACTCCTGCTCCTCGACGAACCGATGGCCGCACTCGATGCGACGGTCGCACCCCACCTGCGCCGCATGCTCCGTGAGCAGTTGCACGGACGGACGACCGTGCTCGTGACGCACGAGGTGCTCGACGCGTACACGCTCGCGGACCGGGTGATCGTCCTGGACGCCGGGCGCATCGTCGAGCAGGGGCCGACGGCGGAGGTGCTCGAGCGGCCGCGGACGGCGTTCACCGCGGACCTCGCGGGACTCGAACTGTTGTCGGGCGTTCGCACGGCACGCGGGATCCGTCTGCAGGACGGGGCGGAGGTCGAGGTCGACACCTCCGCGGAGACAGACCCGATCCCGGTCGGGGTCGCCGCCGCCTGCGCGTTCCGACCGTCCCGCGTCGAGGTCCGCGAGGCTGACGGGTCTGGCAGCCCGAGTGCGTCAGGCGCCCTCCGCGCGATGATCACCGACCTCGAACCCCGCGGTGACGTCGTCCGGGTCCGCTCGGCGGTCATCACCGCCGACGTCGCCGTGCAGCAGCTCGCGGCCGCGGGGTGGTCGACGGGAGACGTCGTCGACTTCGTGGTCGACCCGCGGGCCTCCGTCCTCTACCCGCGCTGAGGCGTCCTGCACCGGGACACGTCCGAGACGTGACAGAGTGAGTCGATGAACCGATTCTGGAGGCGCTGGTGGCCGATCGTCGTCGGGGCGGCCGGCACGCTCGCCATCGGCGGGATCTGCGCGGCGCTCGTCGCCATGGGGCTCGTGCGGCCGAACGCGATCCTGGCCGCCTCGTACGCGGTGCGCGGTGTCGACGTCTCCTCGTACCAGGGCGAGATCGACTGGGACGTCCTCGCGGCTCAGCCCATCGACTTCGCGATCATGAAGGCGACCGAGGGATCAGGTGATCAGGACGAACGGTTCGCCGCGAACTGGGCGGGCGCGCAGCGTGCGGCCGACGAGAGCGGCTTGCTCATCGGGGCGTACCACTTCCTGAGTTTCGACAGCCCGGCCGAGACGCAGGCGCAGAACATCTTCGACACCGTGCCGGTCACTGCGGGCGCTCTCCCGATCACCATCGATCTCGAGTGCTACGCCGACTACTGCCGGACGCCACCGAGTGCTGAGCGGGTCGCCGCCGTGCTCGATCCGCTCCTCGCCGCACTCGAGGAGCACTACGGTCGGCCGCCGATCATCTACGCAACCATGCGGTATTACGACGCGTTCCTCGCGGGTGCGTACGAGCGGAACCCGCTCTGGATCCGCTCCGTCATCACGCCGCCGGTCCTGTCGGACGGGCGGGCGTGGGACCTCTGGCAGTACACCAGCCGGGAACGGATGCCCGGGTACGTCGGCAAGGAGGAGTCCATCGACGTGAACGTCTTCGACGGTTCACGGGATGACCTCCAAGCACTCGTCGGACCCTGAGCCGCGGCGTCCAGAGGCGCCTCGGGTTACGGCGCGGGAGCGGGACCGGTGGTCGGCTCGGCGACGGGGAGGAACGTGTCCTCGCCGTCGACCTCCTGCTCGATGGAGTCCTCGGTGGTCTCGTGGTCCTCGGGGAGGTTGTCGTCGTTCGCTGCGTGCTTACTCATACGACCACGATACGACGGGTGTCGCGCCGGGCAATGGGGTTGCGCGTCGCAGGCGTCCTCAGGAGGCGAAGGCGAGTGAGCGGGCCGTGAGTTCCGCGGTCAGGAGGTCGACGGCCTTCGGGCCGACGCCGTGGATGCGGAGCAGGGCGGCGGGGGAGACCCTCGTGAGCTGCTCGAACCGGGTGAAGCCGTGCGCGCTGAGTGCTTCGTGGGCGACCGAGCCGATGGCGGCCGGGAACTCGGATGCCTCGGCGGGCACGAGTTCGACGAACAGTGCGGCGATCCGCTCCTCGATGTCGTCGCGGATGCGGCGGACTGCCTCGATGCCTTGCCCGGCCGGATCCTCGAGTTCCCAGTCCTCGTAGCGCTTGCCGGGGAAGATCGGGCAGGCGTCGCCGCAGCCCATCGTGATGACCGCGTCGGACGCCCGGACGGCGTCGGTCGTGAGGATGCGGGGCACGGCCGCGGTGATGTCGATGCCGTGTTCGGCCATCGCCTCCACCGCCACGGTGTTGATCCGGTCCTTCGGCTCGCTCCCGGCCGACAGCACCTCGACCCGGTCACCGGCGAGGGCACCGAGGAAGCCGGCTGCGATCTGGGAGCGACCGGCGTTGTGCACGCAGACGAAGAGGACGGTGGAGGTGGTGGTCGTGATGGTCATGGCGTCTCCTGGGGGTGGCGTGAGCCGAGTGCGGACGAATGGTCGAGCAGCTGCACGAGGGCAGCGTAGCTGCTGGCGGGGTCGGCGCCGCGGGTGAAGCCGCCGACGAGCTCGAGTGACACGAAGCCGTGGAGGGCCGCCCGGACGATGCGTCCGGCGTCCGTCATCGCCACGCTGTCGAGACCGCGCCCCGCGAGTGCGCGTTCGACGAGCATCACGAGCTCGCGGTCGGCCGGCTCGCCGGTGTCGGCACGGACGTCCTCGATCGAGAACGCGAGGGTGTACCGACCGGGATAGGCGAGGGCGAAGCGGCGGTACCCGTCGGCCAGTGCGGTGAGGGCGGGGGTCCCGCTCAGGCTGGTCGTCGCGATGTCGAGCCCGCTGGCCAGTTGGGCGAGGGCGAGCTGGGCGACGGCGGCGCGGAGGTCCTCGGTGCTGCGGACGTGTTTGAGGAGGGCCGGTGCCGAGGTGTCGAGTTCGCGGGCCAGGGCGGCGAGTGTGAGTGCGTCGGCTCCGTGCGTGTCGGCGAACTCGGCGGCTCCGACGATCACCCGTTGGCGGGAGAACTTCGTCCGGGAAACGGGTGCATCGGTCATCGGATCGAGCCTAACGGCACGCTGCCCTGATGCCGTGCTGCCTCAGACCGTCGGCGGTGTGGCTTCGTGGTGGGGCGCGCCGTGCGTGCGGCGGTCCTCCTTCATCGCGGCTTCCGCGAGGTGGCGTCGGCCGCCCGCCAGCTCGTTGCGGACCTCCGCCTCGAGCGTGCGGAACGGCTCCCAGTAGTTGCCGTCATAGTCTTCGACGATCTGGAACGTCCAGCGTCCGTCGATGACGTTGCGTCCGACCAGCTCGGTGTCGATCCGGTCGGCGAGGGCGCCGTGTCCGGCTTCGCGCAGAGCGTCCGCGGCTTCGCCGAGCGCGAGGTCCGCTTTACCGGTCAGGCGATGGAAGCCGTAGAGCATGCCGCGCGCCTGCTCGACGACTTCGAGCGCCTCGGTCACTTTGCCGACCGCTTCCACGGTGGCGTCGTCGACCCCTTCGGGGACTCGGTGGGCGTCGTCGGGGCCGTCGGTGGTGCGATCGTCTGCAGAACTCATGTCACCAGTCTGTCCCGATCGGCCCCGGATGTCTGGGGCTTGCGGACGGAGGTGCACGATGTGAGCCGGCGGACGTCCTCACGTGCATCGATCTGGCTCGACCGGACTGCCCTTCGACAGGCTCAGGGACCGAGTTGGCTCCGCTGGACTTTTCCCGGTCGCTGAGCGCGTCCACCCCGGTCACTGAGTGCGTCCTCCCGGTCACTGAGCTTGTCGAAGTGCCCACGAGCATGCCTCACCGCTCCGGGCACACCTTTCCCGGTCACTGAGCCTGTCGAAGTGCCCACGCGAAACCCGTCATCGGCAGGGTCAGAACGGCGCCGGGTCGGGCTTTGTCCGGTGATGCTTCCCATCGGGTGTCGTCCAGTCGAGGACCCCGCTGGGACCGTGCTCGAGGTTCCATCCGGGCAGGTGTTTCATCCGATGGTGATGTCGACACAGGCAGGCGAGATTCCCGAAATCCGTTGTCCCGCCGTCTTCCCATGCGACCGAATGGTCGAGGTCGCAGGCCCTGGCGCGTCTGCCGCAGCCCGGTGCCCTACAGGTGCCGTCCCGGAGGCGCACAGCGCGTTGGAGGTCGGCCGGAACCCGGTACTGGTTCCGCCCGACGGACAGCACGGATCCCGTTTCCGGCTGGACCAGGATCCGGGTGAAGCTCGGTGCGTTCACCGCGATACGTGCTGCGGTCTCGGGGTCGATGGGCCCGTAACCGTCGAGGGTGGCCGGGGCGTCTGAGACACCGGCCATGCTCAGTGCCGGGACCGTGATCTGCACGGTCGGCGTGATGTGCTCCTGCACCTCGATCGGGTGCGGGAGGACCGGGCTCGACATGACGTCGTCCGGTGTGACGCCGGTGAGCGCGAGGGCGGCGAGAGCGTCGGCCTGCAGTTGTCCGCAGGTGCGGGTGTCGCCGGCGGCGCGCGACTCAGCCGCTGCGGCCTCAACCCGCTCGATGACGCCCTGGGCGATCGGGGCCGTGGCGAACAGATGCACCCACGCCATCCCGTCCGCTGCGGGTTCGAACTCGACCCGGCGGTCGGCCTCGGAGCGGATCGCTCGGGCGGTGATCGACTCGGGGTGCAGACGCTCGCGCAGGACGCGGGCGCGCCTGCGGAGGTTCGCGTTCGTGGACTCCTCCGCGACCGGCAGGACCTCGGCGAGGAACACCGCCTGCCCTTCGGTCGGGACGTCACTGAGCTGGTCGATGATCGTCTGCGCGTGCCTGGCGGAGATCCGGCCCGCTTCAAGGGAGGCGAGCACGGCCGGTGCGTCGTTGACGAGCCTTTCGGCGTCGTTCGTCGCACGCTGCACGGTCCGCTCAGGGGTGCGGGTCGCCATCGCGAGGGCCGCACACGTCGAACGACGGGAGAGGGCCTGCCGTTCCGCGGGCGGGAAGATCGCCGGAACCGTGACGTCGGCGAAGGCGGCGGCGTAGGCGGCGGAGCGGGCGAGGAGCCGGGCCTCACGCGCGTCGAGGGCAGCCCGCAGCCGTTGGATCTCTGCGTATTCGTCCGAGAACTCCGCGAGTTGCGCGGCGTATTCGTCGCCGACGCGGGTCGCGGTGAGGGTGGTCTCGGTCATGGGACAAGTCCACCATGGACCACTGACATTCCAGATGCTGAGCCGAGCCGGTTGTGAATGTCGCTCGTGTGCCCTTCGACAGGCTCAGGGACCGGGAAAGGGTTGCTCGAGGAGCGGAGGGGATTCGGGTGGACCTCCTCCGGTCACTGAGCTTGTCGAAGTGCCTACGCGGGCCCTTCGACGGGCCCAAGGAACGAGACAGGGTGCGCCGGATTCGCGAGGTGGCCCGTCGCCCATCGGCAGGCTCAGGGGTCGAACTTCGCCGAGTGTGCTTTCCGGTCACTGAGCTCGTCGACGTGCGGAGGTTTCTTGGCGCTCAGGGACCGGGAGCGGGTGCTCAGGGAGCAGAGGAGGCTGGTCCATCCCGGGTGCGTTAGTAGTTCAGGCAGCGATCCGGATCCTCGGTCTCCGGAGGATCACCCTGATACAGGGTGAAGAAGTTCTCGGCCGGACCGGACAAGGACCCGCGGGCGTGGACGCAGAGACGGGCGAGATCATCGTCGCTCCGGACGTCGGAGGTGATCCGGGACGTATCGCATGCACCGCCACCGGGCTCCAGGATCAGGTCGCGATGGGTTCCCTCGTTGTCCACCATCCAGGTCCCGGAGAAGTCGATCGGCTCGTCCGCACGGGGGTCGTCGTCACGGCTGCACTGAACCTGCGAGGGCCAGGCGGTGGCCTGGAACGTTCCGTCGTCGGCGAGCTCGAGCCGGGTGTCCCCGCTGCGCCAGGTGCCGACGGCGTCATCGCGCGGCAGTCCGTACCTCGTGTCCGAGCAGGCGACGAGTGACGTGCCGAGCATGACTGCGAGCACGGAGGCTGCTATCCAGAACGCGATTCGAGGCGTCACCCGCGGTACCCGGTCGGTCGCTCGGTGTGCCGGTCTCGATTCCACGCTGCGAGTCTGACCGTCATGGCAGGGGAGTGGCAACTCGTCGGGGCATGCGGTCCGGCCGCAGGGCAAAAAAAGAACCCCCACCATGTAGAAGCTAGGTGGGGGTTCCGTGGCTCCGACGGGCGTCGATCCCGTGACCTCACGATTTTCAGTCGTGCGCTCTACCAACTGAGCTACAGAGCCGAGTACATCAGCTGCACGAACGGCGACGATGTCTCAAAAGCAGAAGCCCTCCCTTGCGAGAGGGCTTCCGACCTTTTGCGACCCTGACGGGACTTGAACCCGCGACCTCCGCCGTGACAGGGCGGCACGCTAACCAACTGCGCTACAGGGCCATACATGTTGAATTGCTGGTGATACGAACTGCGGTGATGCTGGTGTTCCTCGGTGCTTCTCGCAGTCGCGCAGACTCACTATACCTGAATCCGAGCGGCTGTTTTTCCAGTAGTCGGTGGTGACCCCAACGGGATTCGAACCCGTGCTGCCGCCGTGAAAGGGCGGTGTCCTAGGCCGCTAAACGATAGGGCCGCGAAGCCCTGAAGCTTCATGACTACCGAGCGACAAGCATACGGATGAAACCGCCGAATCCAAAATCGGGTTCGCGGAGCCGCGATCGGCACTCCATGCCGGATGTGGCGACAGGCACCGAATGACCACTGCACGGCCCCCGGCCGGGGTTAGCCTCTGGCGTGGACCACTCCCGGATGCCGCGGCCGACGGGAGTGTCCGCAGCCGGTCCCGACCCCCGTCGGGCTAGCGTGGACAGTGGTACCGATGTGACCGATGTGACTGCAGCGAACCGAGATGGGCCCCTACTTCATGAGCAAGAAGCTTGCCGGCGCTTGGCGCCGAAGCCGGACGACCAACGCCGGAGCGGCGTCATCCGTGCGGTGGCGAGCACGCCTCACCGCCGCCATCGTCATGTCGCTCGCGATCGTCGGCTCGTTCGGCGTCGCCGGTCCGGCGTCGGCAGCCGACTACCCCTCGTGGGACGACGTCCAGGCGGCGAAGGGCAACGAGGCCGCCAAGGCCGCCGAAGTCACGAACATCAAGAACTTCATCGTCCAGCTGCAGGACGAACTGCAGGTCGCCCAGGACGAGGCCGAGAAACGCGGCACGGAGTTCCAGGCCGCTGAGGAGGCCTTCTTCGAGGCGGACGCCCGGGCCACCGCGATCCAGTCGCAGGCCGACGCCAAGACGACCGAGGCCGACACCGCCACGAAGCAGGCCGGTCGGGTCGCCTCACAGCTCTACCGCTCCGGCGGCGCCGACCTCAGCCTGAGCCTCTTCCTCGACGGCGAGAGCAAGGGCGCGACCGACCTGTTGTCGAAGCTCGGCAACATGAACCAGGTCGCCGAGCACAGCAACGGCGTCTACGAGCAGGCGGTCGCCGCACGCAACACCGCGGCTGCGCTCGGCGAGCAGGCCGGTGTCGCCCGCGACGAGCGCGAATCGCTCCGACAGGCGGCTCAGACGGCCATGGAGGCCGCCCAGGCGGCGGCGTCCGCGGCGGCGGAGAAGCTCGAGAAGAACCAGGAGTTGATCGTCACGCTCAACGCGCAGCTGACCGCGTTGCAGGACACGACGGCGAAGACGGTTCAGGACTATGAGGCCGGAGTCGCAGCGGCGAAGGCGAAGGCCGCGGCCGAAGCCGCTGCACGGGGGCAGAGCGCCGACGGCGGTCAGCTCAGCAGCCAGGGCTGGGCGATCCCGGCCTCCGGCAGCATCTCGGGCACCTACGGCTACCGCGATCCGATCTCCACGGGCGGCGGCAGCTCGGGCAGCTTCCACCGCGGCACCGACATCGCGGGCGGCTGCGGGATCCCGATCTACGCGGCTACCTCCGGCACCGTGACCTACGCCGGTTGGTACGGCACCTACGGCAACTTCATCCTCATCGACCACGGCTCCGGCGTCTCGACCGGCTACGCGCACATCGTGAACGGCGGCATCCAGGTCGGCGTCGGCTACCAGGTCTCCGCCGGACAGGTCATCGCCTACGTCGGCACGACCGGCGCTTCGACCGGCTGCCACCTGCACTTCGAGGTCCGCATCAACGGCAGCGCGATCGACGCGCAGCCGTTCATGGCCGACCGCGGGGCGCCGCTCGGCTGATCGAGCGCAGCGACCCGCACGACGAAGCGGCCGGCACCCTCGGGTGCCGGCCGCTTCGTCATGCGGTGTGCGGAGGTCCGCAGGGGGTCAGTGCCCCTCCGCCTTGAGCTTGTCGAAGCCCGCGAGGATGATCTTCTCGGCCGCTGCGGCGTCGCCCCAGCCGTCGATCCGCGCCCACTTGCCGGGCTCGGTGTCCTTGTAGTGGACGAAGAAGTGCTCGATCTCGTCGCGCGTCGCCTGCGGGATGTCGTTCAGGTCCTGGATGTGCGACCAGCGCGGGTCCTTGTACTGCACGGCGATGACCTTGTCGTCGCCGCCGCCGTCGTCCGTCATGTGCAGCACACCGACGGGGCGGACCTTGATGCCGACGCCCGGGAAGGTCGGGAAGTCGAGCAGGACCAGGACGTCGACCGGGTCGCCGTCCTCGCCAAGGGTGTTCTCGAAGAAGCCGTAGTCGGCGGGGTAGACGAAGCTCGTGAACAGGACGCGGTCCAGGAAGACCCGACCGGTCTCGTGGTCGATCTCGTACTTGTTGCGGCTGCCCCGCGGGATCTCGATGACGGCGTCGTACTCGGCCATAAGCCTGCTCCTTGCGCGGTTGGATGACATGGAGTCGGCGCGGTCGCCGACGAGGACCAACCATAACCGATGCGTCCCGGAGCGAACGGCGTGGGGAGGCGCTCGGCGCGGTGCAATAGCGTGGTCCGCGTGAACGACGTCCGACCCCCGCTCCACCCGTCCGTCGCCGCCCTGCGGAAGGCGGTGCGCGATGCGCTCGCGGGCACGGCGCCAGCGGCGACGCGTGACGTCGCCGGTGCCGACCTGCTCGTCGCGCTGAGCGGTGGCGCCGACTCGCTCGCGCTCGCCGCCGCGACCGCGTTCGAAGCCGGAAAGGTCGGTCTGCGGGCCGGCGCCGTGATCGTCGACCACGGACTGCAAGCGGGCTCGGCCGACGTCGCAGCGCGCGCCGCGGACCAGGCGCGTGCCCTCGGGCTCGACCCCGTCCTCGTCCGCGTCGTCGAGGTGGGCTCCGAGGGTGGACCGGAGGCCGCGGCACGGGCGGCCCGGTACACCGCGCTCGACGCCGCCCGGGTCGAGGTCGGTGCGTCCCTGGTGCTGCTCGCGCACACCCTCGACGACCAGGCGGAGACCGTGCTCCTCGGCCTCGCTCGCGGGTCGGGCACGGGTAGCCTCCAGGGCATGGCGCCCGTCTCCGGTGCACTCCTCCGACCGCTGCTCGGGATCCGACGCTCACAGACCCGCGAGGCGTGCGCGGCCGAAGGACTCGAACCGTGGCACGACCCGCACAACACCGACGACGCCTACGCGCGGGTCCGGGTCCGGGAACGGGTCCTGCCGGTGCTCGAGGCGGAGCTCGGGCCGGGGATCGCCGAGGCCCTCGCCCGCACCGCCGACGCCGCCCGAGAGGATGCGGACGCGTTCGAGGAGATGATCGAGGAGACCATCGAGGAGCTCGTGGAGCACGCCGAGGCCGGGATCTCCGTCAGCGCCGGGGCACTCGCCGCCAATCCGGCGGCGCTCCGCCAGCGCATCATCCGGTACATCGTGCAGAGCGAGTTCGGCGTGTCACTCACGAGGTCGCAGACGATCGAGGTCGCGCGGCTCGTCACCGATTGGGCGGGCCAGGGGCCGATCGACCTGCCCGGCCTGACGGCGTCCCGGCATGCGGGACGCATCGTCTTCGCGGCCCGCTGACCGACGAGCTCTCCGAGCAGGAGGCGCACGGGCGTCCCGGTCATCTCGCATACACTCGACGCATGGAGCAGAGCGACATTTCCGACGACCTCACGACCATCCTCGTCACCGAGCAGGAGATCCGCGACAAGCTCGCCGAACTCGCCCGGCAGATCGAGACCGACTACGCCGGGAAGGACGTCCTGCTCGTCGGCGTCCTGAAGGGTGCGGTCATGGTCATGGCCGACCTCGCGCGCGAACTCCGCATCCCGCTCTCGATGGACTGGATGGCCGTCAGCTCGTACGGCGCCGGCACGAAGTCGAGCGGTGTCGTCCAGATCCGCAAAGACCTCGACGCGGACCTCACCGGCCGCCACGTCCTGATCGTCGAGGACATCATCGACTCCGGCCTCACCCTCTCCTGGCTGCTCGAGAACTTCGCCTCGCGAGGAGCCGCGTCCATCGAGGTCTGCGCGCTCCTCCGCAAGCCCGAGGCCGCCAAGGTGCACGTCGAGTGCAAGTACGTCGGTTTCGACATCCCGAACGACTTCGTCGTCGGGTACGGCCTCGACTTCGACGAGAAGTACCGCAACCTCCGCGACGTCGGCGTCCTCGCCCCGCACGTCTACGCCTGAACCACTCCACCGACCTCACACCGCACCCCTGTTAAGCCCACGGCAAACACAGGGGAGGCATCCAGCGGCGAGGGGGTAGCCTGATTCGCGACGCGGCTCCGCCCGTCGACCCCTCCTGCAGAAAGGGAACGGGCCAGCCCCGGCCTCTCAACTTATGAACGTCAAGCGTCTCTTCAAGGGTCCCATCCCGTACCTCATCATCGCCGCCCTGGTCTTCTGGATCGGCATCAGCCTGATGAGCATGAACGGCTTCCGTGAGGTCTCCACGCAAGAGGGTCTCGCCTTCCTCGAGAAGGGGCAGGTCAAGGAGGCCGTCATCACCGACGGCGACCAGCGCGTCGACCTCACGCTGACGAAGGCCGACGACGAGTTCGGCAAGCAGGTGCAGTTCTACTACGTCGGCGCCCGTGCGGCCGACGTGGTCGAGGCCGTCGACGCCGCAGACCCGTCCGGTGGCTACAACGACAAGGTGCCCCAGCCCAGCTGGCTCCTGTCGATGCTCGGACTCCTCCTCCCGCTGCTGCTCATCGGTGTCTTCTTCTGGCTGATGCTCTCCGGCATGCAGGGCGGCGGCAACAAGGTCATGCAGTTCGGCAAGTCCAAGGCGAAGCTCGTCTCGAAGGAGTCGCCGAAGGTGACCTTCGACGACGTCGCCGGTGCCGACGAGGCGATCGAGGAACTCGAGGAGATCAAGGACTTCCTCAAGGAGCCCGCGAAGTTCCAGGCCGTCGGCGCGCGCATCCCGAAGGGCGTCCTGCTGTACGGCCCTCCCGGAACGGGCAAGACGCTCCTCGCCCGCGCCGTCGCCGGTGAAGCCGGTGTGCCGTTCTACTCGATCTCCGGTTCCGACTTCGTCGAGATGTTCGTCGGTGTCGGTGCGAGCCGCGTCCGCGACCTCTTCCAGCAGGCCAAGGAGAACTCGCCCGCGATCATCTTCGTCGACGAGATCGACGCCGTCGGTCGCCACCGCGGCGCCGGCATGGGCGGCGGTCACGACGAGCGCGAGCAGACCCTCAACCAGCTCCTCGTCGAGATGGACGGCTTCGACGTCAAGACGAACGTCATCCTGATCGCCGCGACCAACCGTCCCGACATCCTCGACCCCGCGCTGCTGCGCCCGGGCCGCTTCGACCGCCAGATCGGCGTCGACGCCCCCGACCTCGCCGGTCGCAAGAAGATCCTCGAGGTGCACGGCAAGGGCAAGCCGCTCGCCGCGAGCGTCGACCTCGAGGTCGTCGCCCGCAAGTCGCCCGGCTTCACCGGTGCCGACCTCGCCAACGTCCTCAACGAGGCCGCACTGCTCACGGCGCGCTCCAACGCGCAGCTGATCGACAACCGCGCACTCGACGAGGCCATCGACCGTGTCATCGCCGGCCCGCAGCGCCGCACGCGCGTCATGCGCGAGCAGGAGAAGCTCATCACCGCGTACCACGAGGGCGGTCACGCGCTCGCTGCAGCGGCGATGAACAACACCGACCCCGTCACGAAGGTCACGATCCTTCCGCGCGGCCGCGCCCTCGGCTACACGATGGTCCTGCCCCTCGAGGACAAGTACTCCGTCACGCGCAACGAGCTGCTCGACCAGCTCGCCTACGCGATGGGCGGCCGCGTCGCCGAGGAGCTCGTCTTCCACGACCCGACCACGGGTGCGTCGAACGACATCGAGAAAGCCACGGGCATCGCTCGCAAGATGGTCACCGAGTACGGCATGACCACCGACGTCGGCGCCGTCAAGCTCGGGCAGTCCTCGGGCGAGATGTTCCTCGGCCGCGACATGGGCCACCAGCGCGACTACTCGGAGGAGATCGCGCAGCGCGTCGACGCTCAGGTCCGCGAGCTCATCGAGGCCGCACACGACGAAGCCTGGCAGGTCATCACGACCAACCGGGCCGTGCTCGACCGCCTCGCCGCCGAGCTGATGGAGAAGGAGACCCTCGACCACGTCCAGCTGGCCGAGATCTTCAAGGACGTCAAGAAGCTCCCGCCGCGCCCTGTCTGGCTGTCCAGCGAGAAGCGTCCCGTCGGGTCGGGTTCGGCCGTCGGTTCCGCATCGTTCACCGCACCCATCGACTCCGGTGCGGCCGATGGTGGCGTGAGCTCGGAGCCCGAGCCCGAGGCTCCCGCGAAGCCCAAGCGCACCCGCGCGACGAAGCCGCGACCGGCGACCGCCTAGCCCGCATGACCCACGGCGAGCACACCGCGGACGACGCGGTCGCAGCCGCGCAGGCCGAGCCCGATCAGGGCTCGGCCTCGCGGTCGTCGGTGGACCGGGAACGGATCGCCGCAGCGGTCCTCGAGATCCTCGAGGCGATCGGCGAGGACCCCTCCCGCGACGGCCTCGCCGACACCCCCTCGCGCGTCGCCGACGCGTACGCGGAGTTCTTCGGCGGCGTCGGCCAGGACGCCGGCGTGCACCTGGCCCGCCCCATCCCGATCGAGGAGGGCGCGACCAGCGACGTCGTGCTCGTCCGGGACATCGCCTTCCGTTCCGTGTGCGAGCACCATCTGCTCCCGTTCCTCGGCACGGCGCACATCGCCTACCTGCCCGACGAACTCGTCATCGGCCTCGGTGCCCTGCCGAAGCTCGTCGACACACTCGCCTCGCGCCCGCAGGTCCAGGAGCGGCTGAGCGAGCAGATCGCCGACACCCTCGTCGAGCGGCTCGCGCCTCGCGGCGTCCTCGTCGTGCTCCAGGCCGCGCACGGCTGCGTCTCGATGCGCGGATCGCGCCAGCTGACGAGCACCACCGTCACCATCGCCAGCCGTGGAGCCCTGGCCGATCCGGCCGCGCGGGCCGAGCTGATGGTCCTGATCGGCGCGTCCGCCGACCAGGCGGGGTGATCGCATGTTCCAGATCATGGGCGTCGTCAACGTCACCCCCGACTCGTTCAGCGACGGCGGCCGGTACCTCGACGTCGACGACGCCGTCGCCCACGGGCTCGAGCTCATCGCGGCCGGCGCCACCATCATCGACGTCGGCGGCGAATCGACGCGGCCCGGTGCCGCCCGGGTCGACACCCGCGAGGAGCAGCACCGGGTCGCACCCGTCATCGCGGCGTTGGCCGCCGCTGGTGCGCGAGTGAGTATCGACACGATGAACGCGGACACCGCCAGTGCGGCGGCCGACGCCGGTGCCTCGATCATCAACGACGTCTCCGGTGGCCTCGCCGACGACCGGATGCCGGGCGTGATGGCGGCGTCCGGTCTCGACTGCGTCATCAGCCACTGGCGCGGACACTCGGCCGACATGGCGAGCCGCGCCACCTACACCGATGCGGCGGTCGACGTCGCTCGCGAACTCGACGACCGGGTGACGACCCTCCGCGCTCAGGGCGTCGACCCCGGCCGGATCGTCGTCGATCCGGGCCTCGGGTTCTCCAAGCACGCCGAGCACAACTGGCGCATCCTCGCCCGACTCGACCTGCTGCGCGAGCTCGGGTACCCGGTGCTGGTGGGCGCGTCCCGCAAACGGTTCATCGGAGCACTCCTCCCCGAGGACGCCCCGATGGAGGCGCGCGATCTGCCGAGCGCCGTGGTGAGCGTGCTGGCCGCGCAGGCCGGAGCCTGGGGTGTGCGCGTCCACGACGTCGCCGCCACCAGACTCGCTCTCGATACCCTCGATGCATGGCAAGGTGGAGCCGATGACTGATTCGATCACCCTCACGGGCCTGCGGGCGTTCGCGCACCACGGCGTCTTCGACTTCGAGCGCGAGGCCGGACAGGAGTTCGTCATCGACGTCACCGTGTCGCTGGACCTCCGCCCGGCCGCCGGCGGCGACGAGCTCGGCGCGACCATGCACTACGGAGAGCTCGCCGAAGCGGTCGTGGCGGCCGTCGAGCGCGACCCGGTCGACCTCATCGAGACCGTGGCCGAGCGCATCGCCGACGTGGTGCTCGCGAACGAGCGCGCGGAAGCGGTCCGGGTCACGGTGCACAAACCGAGCGCCCCCATCACGGTGCCCTTCGCGGACGTGGCGGTGACGATCGAGCGCACCCAGGCCGACCGTACTGCGACCGGGCGGGCCGTCTGATGGTCTCGCGCACACCGATCCACGACCCCGCCCGTCGGCCCGGACCGCCGAAGCCTCGCGCCGTCTGGGCCGTCGTGGCCATCGGGGCCAACCTGGGGGACCGCCGCGCGACGATCGCACAGGCGGTGGAAGACCTCGCCGCCGTCGACGGGGTGCTCGAGGTGCGCCCGTCGCCGCTCGTCTCGAGCGCGGCCGTCAAGCCTGCCGGCGTCGACGAGTCTGCTCCCGCCTACCTCAACGGTGTCGCGGCCGTCCGCACCCGCCTCCAGCCGCACGCGCTCCTCGACGAACTCCAGCGGATCGAACTCGCGCACGGCCGCGTCCGCGAGGAGCGCTGGGGCGACCGGACGCTCGACCTCGACCTCATCGCCTACGACGACGAGACGATCGACGACGATCGCCTGACGGTCCCGCACCCGCGAGCCGCCGAGCGCGGGTTCGTCGTCGTGCCCTGGCTGCTCCTCGACCCCGACGCGACGCTGCCCGGCGTCGGCCGACTCGACACCCTCGCGGCCGCCAAGGACGGCTCCGTGGTCCCCGACGACGGCAGGCACCCGTGACCCGCACCACCGCGACACCGCTCATCGTCCTCGCCGGGGTGGGCGTCGTCGTCGGCTTCCTCGTCGAGGTCGCGATGGTCTCCGGCGGACGCGCGTCGATCATCCCGCCCGTCACCCTCGCGGTCTCGCTCGTGGCGGTCGCGATCATCCTCATCGCCCTGTCCTGGCCGATCCGCCGCAGCACGACCGGTCGCGCCACCCGCCGGATCGACCCGTTCCGCGCCATGCGGGTCGCCGCGCTCGCGAAGGCCTCGAGTCATGCCGGCTCCCTGGTGGCGGGGGCGACCGTCGGGATCCTGCTCTTCGTCCTGACCCGCCCGATCCTGCCCGCGATAGGCTCGTTGTGGCTGGTGATCGCGTCCATCGTGGGATCGGTCGCACTCGTCGTCGCCGCCTTGGTGGCCGAGTGGTTCTGCACCGTTCCGAAGGATGATGATGACGACGCCGCACCCGGGGGAGCCCCGTCCCACACCTGATCAGCCCGCTGAACGGCCGCTGATCGAGACGCCGCTGGAGGAGCTGTCGTCGTCGGAGACGGTCCACGCCGGTCCCGCGGAGCAGAGCGGCAAGCGACTCGAGCTGCCTGATGCCGAGTGGCGCCGCGTGAGTCGCAAGCTCATCGCCGTCGAGTTCATCTCCGAGGGTGCCGGCCTCGTGCTCGTCACGGCGGCCGTGGTCTTCGTCGCGCTCGTCTGGGACTGGACCTGGATCTGGTGGCCGTTCGCCGCCTTCGCCGTGATCTCCCTGATCGCCGCGGCGTTCATCCCGCGCCGCATCCGATCGATCGGGTATCAACTGCGCGCGGACGACCTGTTGTTCCGCCGAGGGATCATGTGGCAGCGCTTCGTCGCCGTGCCGTACGGGCGCATGCAGCTCGTCGACATCAACCGCGGGCCCCTCTCGCGGGCGTTCGGCCTCGCCGACCTCAAGTTCGTGACCGCCTCCGCCTCGACCGGAGTGGTGATCAACGGGCTGCCGGAAGCCGAGGCCGAGGGGCTGCGCGACCATCTGGTCGCCGTGGCGGAGAGCCGGCGGACCGGACTGTGAGCGAGCACCAGGCGGCAGGACCGCCGGAGCGGTTCGAGGCTCCGGCCACGGGTCCTCGGGTGAAGCCGACGGCCGAGGCGATCGTCCCACGGGTGGCCGGACAGAGTCTCGTCGACGGGCAGTGGCACCGGCTGCATCCGGCGACGCCGTTGCTCCGAGGTGGGATCGCGTTCGTCGCCATCCTCGGCATCGTCATCGCGAACCTCCGCGAGAGACTCATCGAGTTCTTCATCCCCGCTCCGGGGATGGAGCAGCCGACCGACCCGATCGACTACATCCTCAACCACGGCTTCGTCGGGTGGGTGCTCCTCGCGATCGCCGTCGGGCTCATCGTGGTGATCGCCGTGTTCTGGTTCTCCTGGCGCATGCACACCTTCCGGGTCACCGACGAGGCGGTGGAGGTGCGCAGCGGCATCCTGTTCCGCACGAACCGCAAAGCCAAGCTCGACCGCATCCAGGGCGTCTCCATCGAGAAGCCGCTCCTCGCCAGGCTCATCGGGGCCTCCCGCATCAACGTGAGCGTCGCGGGCCAGGACGCGAACGTCAAACTCGAGTACCTGTACGGTGCCGACGCCGACGGCCTCCGCCGGGACGTACTCACGCTCGCGAGCGGGGTGAAGCTCGCCGAACGCCGGCAGGCCGCAGCAACCGTCGACCCGGCCGACCCGACCCTGCCGCCGCAATCGGTGCCCGACGGCGCCGGCGGGGTGTCCCGGTTCGTCACCGAGCGCGTCGACGACTTCATCTCGCCCGAACTCGACCCGGAGGAGGCGGTGCCGGACTCCGTCGTCCGCTTGACGCTCGGGCGCCTGGTCGGGTCCACGCTGCTCAGCCCGTTCACCGTGATCGTCCTGATCTCGGTCGTGGTCGGTGTCGTGCTCCTCGTCAACGGCCTGGACTGGGCCTGGTTCTGGCTCGTCCCCATGGTGCTGAGTCTCGGTGCCTTCGTCTGGTCGAGCGTGACGAAGTCGCTGCGCTACAGCATCGCCGCGACCCCCTCGGGCGTCCGCATCGGCTTCGGGCTCTTCTCGACGACCAACGACACCGTCCCGCCCGGCCGGATCCATGCGATCGAGGTGTCTCAGCCCATCATCTGGCGGCCGTTCGGCTGGTGGCGGGTGCGGATCAACAAGGCCGGCCTGTCGCTGGAGCAGGCTGCTCGCGGTGCGACGAGCAACACGGTGTTGCCGGTCGGGTCGCTCGTGGACGCCGCGCAGGTCGTGGAGTTGATGCTCGCGGGCCGCATCGACGGCAGCGCCTGGGCGCCCCTGCAATCGGCCCTCGCCACACGCGACGGCGTCGGTTTCGTGGGCTCACCCCGTCGCTCGCGATGGATCAACTGGTTCTCCTGGCGTCGTACCGGCTACGCCCTGCGGGACGGGATGCTGCTGTTCCGGCAGGGGGTGGTCTGGCGCAGACTCCACATCCTTCCGCTTGCACGCCTGCAGAGCATCCGGATCGACCAGGGGCCGCTCCTGCGCGCGCTCGACCTCGCCTCCGCGACCGCGCACACGGTCCCCGGCCCGGTGATCGCCAAGCTTCCGGCCATGGCCCGCGACGAGGCGGTGCGGATGTTCGACGCGGCGTCGGCGGCGATCGTGGTCGCACAGTCGAACGATCGCAGCCACCGGTGGGCGAGCTCCGACCCTGAGCACCAGCCGTCCGAGGCGCAGGCGACGGCCCCCTACCTCGATGAGCCGACGGCGCAGTCCGCGTCGGTGACGCGGCCGGACGCCGAGCCGTGGCAGGAGCAGCGGCCGACTCCGTCCGTCCCACTCCCGACGACCGACCACGACCGGAGGACCACGTGAGCGCGGAACGACGGAGTGCAAGACTCGGCATCGGGATCATCGGGAGTGGTCGCGTCGGCCCGGTCATCGGAGCGGCGCTCGGGGGAGCCGGACACGCGATCGTCGGCATCACCGCGGTGTCGGAGGAGAGCCTCGAACGGGCGAACGCCCTGTTGCCGGACGTCCCGGTGCTCGATCCGACCGAGGTGGTCGAGCGGAGTGAACTCGTCGTCATCGCCGTACCGGATGCGCAACTCGCGTCGTTGGTCGAAGGGCTCGCGGCGGTCGGTGCGTGGCAGCCGGGTCAGCTCGTCGCCCACACCTCGGCTCGGTTCGGGACCGCAGTCCTCGCTCCCGCCGCGAAGGCCGGCGCCATCCCGTTGGCATTGCACCCCGCGATGGTGTTCACCGGGACGAGCCTCGACCTCGCCCGGCTCCACGAGACGTCGTTCGCCGTGACCGCACCGGCCCCGGTCCAACCGATCGGGCAGGCGCTCGTGGTCGAGATGGGCGCGGAGCCCGTGATCATCGCCGAGGCCGATCGAGCGGCCTACGCCGAAGCGGTGGAGACGGCCGCGAGCTTCTCCCGCGCGGTCGTGCAGCAGGCGACGGGGCTGCTCCAGGACATCGGCGTGGAGAACGCCGGCGGTTTCCTGTCCTCGCTCGTGCGGTCGTCGGTCGACGAGGCCCTGCGCGGTGCGACGACGCCCGACGTCGACGAGCTGCTCTAGCCGGGTGGACGGACCACCGCCCGCCCACCCGAGTCGGGGCGGGCGGGCGGGCGGGCGGGTCCGAGTCAGCCGACCCGTGTCAGCGGCTGCGGCGGCGACGGATCAACGCGTCGACGGCGAGTCGGCCCGGGCCCGCGAGGGTGAGCGCGATCGACGCGAGTGCGAGCAGCATGACGTACTCGAAGCCACCGTCGGCGGCGTAGAACCCCGCCGGCAGGTGCACGAGCACCATCGCCACGGCCATCGTCACCGCGAGCAGGGCGCCCACGATGCGCGTGCCGAGGCCGACGATGAGCAGCAGGCCACCGACCACCTCGAGACCGGCGACGACGACCGCCGCGACCTCGGGAGCCGGGATGCCCATGCCGCCGAACCCGGAGGCGACGCCAGGGATCGAGTCGACGAGGAACTTCTGGAGCCCGTGCGCGATGAAGACCACGCCGAGGGCCAGGCGCAGGAGGAGGAGACCGGCGTCGATCCCCGCCTGTCCGCGCGTCACGGCGGGGGAGGCCGGGGCGGGTGGGACGGTGGTGGCGTCGCGGTGGTCGGTGTGCTGGTGGTCGGAGAGCGTCGTCATGACGAGCCTTTCGAGTTCGTTTCCGGCGTCGGTGCCCCCGATCGGGACTCCTGTCCTTCGAGCCAAGCACGGCCCGGGTACCCGGCGATGTCCTCCGAATGGTTGTTCGCAGACCCTTGTCAGGCCGTCGATAGCCGGTTCATAGGAAGCCGGCCGTGCGCACGGCCCGCACGGTCCCCGGTAAACTCCAGTGACCGCACGAGGAGAATCCCACCGCATGACTGACACGACGCCAGAGCCGATCGACGACGCAGCAGAGCAGGCAGAGCTCTCCGAGCAGAAGGCCGTCCGGCTCGCGAAGCGCCAGCGCCTCATCGACGAGGCGACGTCGGGTGCCGGTGGCGCCTACCCCGTCACCCTCCCCATCACCGACACGATCCCGGCGGTGCGCGCCCGCTTCGGTGAGCTCCAGCCCGATGAGGCCACCGGCGTCACGGTCGGCGTCGCGGGTCGCGTCGTGCACCTGCGCAACACCGGCAAGCTCTGCTTCGCCAGCCTCCAGTCGGGCGACGGCAGCCGCATCCAGGCGATGGTGAGCCTCGCCAGCGTCGGCGACGAACAGCTCGCGGCCTGGAAGGAGCTCGTCGACCTCGGCGACCACGTCTTCGTCTCCGGCGAGGTCATCTCCAGCCGCCGCGGCGAACTGTCGATCATGGTGGCCGAGTGGACCATCGCGGCGAAGGCGATCCTGCCCCTGCCGAACCTCCACAACGAGCTCAACGAGGAGACGAGGGTCCGGAGCCGGTACCTCGACCTCATCGCCCGCGACCAGGCGCGCAAGAACGTGCTCGACCGGGCCAAGACGGTCGCGAGCCTCCGCCAGACCTTCACGGAGCGCGACTTCGTCGAGGTCGAGACGCCGATGCTCCAGGTCATGCACGGTGGAGCCTCGGCCCGCCCGTTCGTCACCCACTCGAACGCGTTCGACACCGAGCTCTACCTGCGCATCGCGCCCGAACTGTACTTGAAGCGCGCCGTCGTCGGCGGCATCGACCACGTCTACGAGATCAACCGCAACTTCCGCAACGAGGGCGCCGACTCCACGCACAGCCCCGAGTTCGCCATGCTCGAGGCGTACGAGGCCTACGGCGACTACGGCACCATGGCCGACCTCACGCAGACCCTCATCCAGAACGCCGCGCTCGCGACGAGCGGGAGCCACGTCGTCACCTGGGCCGACGGCACGCAGTTCGACCTCGGTGGCGAGTGGGACCGCATCTCGATGTTCGAGAGCCTGTCGGCCGCGGCGGGTGTCGAGATCACTCCGCAGACGCCGATCGAGGAACTCAAGGCGCTCGCCGAGCGTGAAGGCGTCGAGGTCCCGCACCCCATCCACGGCAAGTACGTCGAGGAGCTGTGGGAGCACTTCGTCAAGGGTGGCCTCGAGCGCCCGACCTTCGTCATGGACTTCCCCGTCGACACGAGCCCGCTCGTGCGCGCCCACCGCTCGATCGAGGGCGCCGTCGAGAAGTGGGACCTCTACGTCCGCGGCTTCGAGCTCGCCACCGGCTACTCCGAACTCGTCGACCCGGTCGTGCAGCGCGAACGCTTCATCGAGCAGGCGAAGCTCGCGGCGCAGGGCGACGTCGAGGCCATGCGTCTCGACGAGGAGTTCCTGCGGGCGCTCGAGTTCGGGATGCCGCCGTCCGGCGGCATGGGGATGGGCATCGACCGACTCCTCATGGCGCTGACCGGTCTCGGCATCCGCGAGACGATCCTCTTCCCCCTGGTCAAGTAGCGGCCACCCGGCAGCACGACCACCGACAGTCAGGCGCGACGATGAGCATGATGGACCCCGGCGACCACCAGGACCCGAAGAAGCAGGGGCCGACGACGGCGCGCATCACGATCTGGATCGTGGTCGGCGGCATCGGCCTGTACCTCGTCGTCAGCGGTCTGTGGGGCGCTCTCGCCGGAGGCTCCTGAGCCGGCTGCGCGCCCGTTCGGGATCGCGCCACCACGTCGTTCCGGTCCCTGGGCCGGCTCTCCCGTCTCTGAGCCGGCTCTCCGGTCCCCTGGGCCGGCTCTCCGGTCCCTGAGCCTGTTGAAGGGCGGTACGATTGACGGGTGATCGAAGACTACTGGCTCAACGCGCTCTGGTCGCTGCTGCCCACCGTGGTCGTCGGCATCATCTTCTGGGTCGTCATGCGCGCCATCCTGCGGTCCGACCGCAACGAGCGCAAGGCGTACGCGCAGGTCGAGGCGGAGCAGCGCGCGAAGCTCGGTCTCCCACCGGTCGAGCCCTCCGGCCCCCGCGAGGTCTGACCCGCACGTATCACGTGGCGAGGTCGCTCCACAGCTGTCCGGCATGGTCAGTAGGCTGGAGCCTCGGCAGCTGAGCGGATGGGCGACATGACGATCGAGTTCTCCTGGAACTGGCTGGGCATCACGGCCCTCGTCCTGGACTTCATCATCCGTGTCATCGCGGTGATCGTCGTCCCGCGCAACCGGCGCCCCACCGCGGGGATGGCCTGGCTGCTCGCGATCTTCCTCATCCCGTACGTCGGTGTCATCGCCTTCCTCCTCATCGGGAACCCGAAACTGCCGCGGGCGCGCCGGCGGAAGCAGTACGACATCAACGTCTACATCCGCCAGACGACGCGCGACCTCGTCAAGGCGAACCTGACGTCGAACGCGCCGGCCTGGTTCCGCTCGGTCGTGACGCTCAACCGCAATCTCGGATCGATGCCGCTGCAGGGCGGGAACACCGCGAGTCTCATCGGTGACTACGAGGCATCACTGCACGCCATGGCCGAGGAGGTCGACCGCGCCGAGCAGTTCGTGCACGTCGAGTTCTACATCCTCACCTGCGACCGCACCACGAAGCCGTTCTTCGACGCCCTCGAGCGTGCGGTGGACCGCGGCGTCACGGTCCGAGTGCTGCTCGACCACTTCGCGAGCTGGCGGACCCCCGACTACAAGCACACGCTGAAGCGCCTCACCACGATGGGTGCCCAGTGGGCGCTCATGCTGCCGCTCCAGCCGTTCAAGGGCAAGTTCCAGCGTCCCGACCTCCGGAACCACCGCAAGATGGTGATCGTCGACGGCGCGGTCGCGTTCATGGGCTCGCAGAACATGATCGACCGGAGTTACAACAAGCCGGGCAACATCAAGCGTGGTCTCCAGTGGCAGGAGCTCATGACGCGGGTGGAGGGCCCCGGGGTCGCGGGGATCAACACGATCTTCCTGAGCGACTGGTACAGCGAGACGGGCGACGTCCTGTCCCACGAGGTCGGCCTGCTCGACGCCCGACCGGTGGGCGACCTCGAACTGCAGGTCGTACCGAGCGGGCCGGGGTTCGACGGCGACAACAACCTCAAGTTGTTCCTCACCCTCATCTACGCGGCTCAGCGGCGCATCGTCATCACGAGTCCGTACTTCGTACCCGACGAGTCGTTGCTCGCAGCGGTCACGACCGCCGTCCAGCGCGGTGTGCCGGTCGACCTGTTCGTGTCGGAGATCGGCGACCAGGCGATGGTGTGGCACGCGCAGCGCTCCTACTACGAGGCGCTCCTGCGGGCCGGCGTGCGGATCTTCCAGTACCCGGCGCCGTACATCCTGCATGCGAAGCACTTCACGATCGACGACGACGTCGCCGTGATCGGATCGAGCAACATGGACATGCGTTCCTTCGGTCTCAACCTGGAGGTCTCGCTCATGGTCCGCGGTCGCGAGTTCGTCCAGGAGATGCGGGGCGTCGAAGACGGATACCGGGAGATCAGTAAGGAACTGACGCTCGCGGAATGGTTGAAACAGCCGCTGCGGTCGACGGTGCTCGACAACCTCGCGCGGCTCACCTCCGCGCTCCAGTAGGCGTCACCCGTCGCCGCACCGACGCCCCGATCATCCGACAGCTGCCCTTCTTCGTCCGGAGCTGTGGATATCCCAGATATCAGTCGACCACATTGTGTAACGTGTGACCGCCCCCTCTCGTCAAGAAGGTCGGACCCACGTGAACACCATCCTCTTCCGCAGGGCGCTCGGCGCCCTGTCCGTCGCCGCCGTGACCGGGAGCGCGCTGCTCCCGGCCGCAACGCCTGAACCCGCAGCCGCGGCCGCGCCGGCGCCCGACATCGTCTCGGCCGCCACCGACGTCTCGGACCGGGCGCTCGGGCTCACCACCGTGCTCCAGCGGACCGCCACCGGCAGCGTCCCGTTCGACGCCGAGCCGGGGCCCGGGCTCGACGTCTCTCCGGACGACCCCGTGCTGCGTTCCCACGACGCGGTCACCTACACGATCGAGGTGCAGCTGCGCGGTGCCGCCGAGGACGACCGGGTGGTCGTCCGTCAGCGCCTACCCGAGGGACTCCGATGGCCGCCCGTCGCCCAGCTCCCGGGGTACTGTGCCGCGGGCTCGACCGTCAGCGACGATCGCTCGGTCGTCGACTGCGTGCGGACCGACGTCCTGCCGAACTCGGTGAGCGCGATCGACCTCACGGCCGTGCTCGCATCCTCCCCGCCGAACGGCACGGTCATCACCGCGCCGCAGAGCGGGATCGAGACCATCGCGATCGACGCGGCCGACGGATCGGAGATCCGTGCCAGCACGACCGCACCCGATCTCGTCGTCAGCAGCGCTCCCCGCGTCAACGTGGGTGTGAAGCGCGGTCCGATCGTCGCCGACGTCACTGAGCGTGACGGCACGCGAGGCTGGTACGTCGCGCACGACACCGCCCTCTCGGTCACCGGGTTCGGCACCGACGAGGGCCGTGGCGCCCGCGGGTCCGGCAACGTGGTCGAAGACGTGACCTTCCGGATCGACCTCGGCGGGTACCCGGCCGGCACCCGCCTGGCCACGGTGAACCCCGAGGGGCGACCGGTCTCGAACAGCTGCCTCGTCGGCGCCTTCGACACCGCGGTCTTCCCGAAGGCCGGCGGCGGGGGCACCGACGCGGTCACGGACTCCGGGACCTGGTCCTGCGAAGTCGAACCCGATGGTCGTTCCGCGCTCGTCACCATCAGCGGCGCCGATCTGAGCGGCGACCACATCCCGACCCGGTCCGCCTCGGGCGCCGCGATCACCGCGCAGGGTTTCCTCGCGATCGGCCGGTTCGGCGTGTTCGTGCCGGAGTCCGCGGTGCCGTCGAACGGCTCCCTCCCGGTGCGGCTCGACCTCACCGACCTCGACGTCCGGGGTGTCACCGCCGACGGGACACCCCTCCCGAACGCCCCCGAACCGCTCGCCGACAACACGGCCAACGCGACGATCGCCCAGCGCACCGGTGGCGGCGAGCACACGACGCGCTACGTCGACCGCCGGACGGAGAACCGTCTGGTACCGGGGCAGAGCACGGCCGGCTCCGGAGAGGGGCCCGTCGCCGGCGGACAACGCTTCGAACAGACGGTCGCCTGGAACAACACCACGACGAGCCCCCTCACGGGAGCGGTGCTCTGCGCGGTCTTCGACCCGGCCACGCAGCGCGTCGGTGAGCGTCCCGGAGGCGGTGCCCCGGCCGAGTCCCGGACCACCGGTGGGCCCGTGATCGTCGAGTACGGCACGACGCCGAGCGTCGACACGACGGCCGACGCGGAGACCCGCCAGGCGCAGATGGACGCGACCACCTGTGAGGACGCCGACGACACCTGGGTCTCGGACCCGTCGCTCGTCGACACCGAGGACATCACCAGGGTCCGTCTCCGCCCGGTCGACGGTGTGCTCCCGCCCCGGACGGGCGTCACCCTGTGGGTACAGCTCCAGGCGGTGCAGGGCCTCGAGGTGGGCACCCGTCTCACCGAGACCTACAGTGTGAAGTCCTCCGGCAATGGGGAGGACCGTGAGTCGGCGAGCTCCTGGGTCGAGGACGGCTGGTGGCACGGACGGTATCGCGCCACCGACGACAACGCCCAGTACCCGCGAGGCGATCAGCTGGTCGCCGCGAACGCGGCGGTCGCTCTGAACAAGCGCGCGACCTCGCCCCAGGTCGCTCCCGGCGCACCGGCCCCCATCGCCGCCGGCTCCCCGATCACCTTCGAGGTACGGCCGGAGATCGTCACGCCGGACGGCGTGGCCGACCGGGCTGCGGGTGTCACCGTCTCGGACTCCCTACCGGCCGGCTTCGTCTTCGACGCCGAATCGGCGACGCCGCCCGCGACGACCGCTGTGGCGCAGCCCGATGGGAGCACGCTCCTCACCTGGGACCTCGGTCGGATCAGGCAGGGCGCGGAGCCGGTGATCACCTACACCGCGATCTCGGATCGCTTCGTGGTGGGCCAGTTCCTCAATCGCGCGATCGTCGCGAGTCCCGACGACCCCGGATCGCTGTCGGACTTCCCGGCGGACGCCGGCAGACTCGACGCCCACTACTCCTGGCAGTCGATGGTGGTCAGCACCCCCTCGGGGCTGCAGATCGACAAGCACGTCGCCCGGTCCGTCGTCGAGTTCGGCGACGCGGTCGAGGTCGACGTCGTCTTCGGGAACATGAGCGCCGGGGCCGTGCAGCGCGAGGTCCGGATGATCGACGTCCTCCCGTACCCGGGCGACGGACGCGGCTCGACCGGGCAGGGCGTCCTGGCTGGTCCGGCCACGTCGGACGGAGCGGACCTCCGCTATACGGCGGCCCCCGGTGACGCGGTCGCGAGCCACGTCGACCCCGTCGTCGACGACGGCTTCGGCACCCTGCCGGACGGAGCACGGTGGTGCGCGGCGGACGAGTTCGGCATGACCGGGTGCCCCGCGTCCATCGCAGCGGCGACCGCGATCGAGGCCACCGTCGCCGAGCTCGCGCCGTTCGCGCCGGTGGTCGTCGACTACGAGCTGACGACCACCGGGGCCGCGGTCGACGCCCGGTTCGTGAACGACGCCGTCCTGCACTCCGCGACGCAATCGCTCGGCGCACAATCGCCGCAGGTCGCGGCCCGGTTGGTGAGCTCGGCGCTCGGTGAACGCATCTGGTGGGATCTCGATGCGAACGGGCTCGACGACGACGGGCTCGACGGGACGCCGGGGCCTGGTGTCGCGGACGTCGAGCTCGAACTGACCGGCACGGACAAGCACGGTGAGCCCGTCACCCGGACCGCCACGACCGACGCCGACGGCCGGTACCGGTTCGATTCGCTCCGCTCCGGCGCCTACCGGATCGACGTGCGACTCCCAGACGACCTGGTGGCCGATGCCACGTCGCCTCGGGTCGGCGACGACGATCTCCGGAACTCCGCGATCGACCCGGCTGAGTGGGTCATGCCGGACATCGTGATCGCGGACCCGTCGCCGAGTGGAGCCGACGGCGAGGATCTCCGTTGGAACGGCGGGCTCATCGCGACCGAGCCCGGGACCGGCCCGGATCCTGAGGGGCCGGGCGTGACGCCGGGGGGATCGGAGGGCTCGACCGCCCCGGACACCGCGAGTCCGCTCGCCGTCACCGGCGTCGGGCTCACGACCGGGGCACTGCTCGCGGCCGGTCTGCTCGTCGTCGCCGGTCTGCTCGTCCTGGCGCTGCGGCGGACGCGACGGCTCGTCGCATCGGAGCAGCCGACGGACGGCCCGGTCGTGACCGAGTGACGAGGCCGTGAGTCGGGCCGCGGGATCGATGTCCCGCGGCCCGACCCGGCTCCGAATGTCCGCAGAATCGACCCCGGGTCAGCGGGTGGGCGCTCCCTATACTGGGGTCAAGTCAGGCCCACGACGGCGTCGCCTGCTCCCGGTCGACCCTTCGCCTGACGCGATCGAAGGAGGCATCAGTGCACCACACCGATATTCCGACCCGCTCCGACATCGTCGAGCTCGCCACCGCTCGAGAGCCCGGCAGCGTGTCGATCATCCTCGCGACGAGCACCAACCCCTCGGATACGAGCCATATCCGCCTGGACCTCAAGAACCAGGTGAAGGTGGCGGTCGAGCAGCTGACGGCCGCGGGAGCAGACCGGGCGGCGATCGCGGCGTTCACGCAGACGGTCGACGACCTCCAGGAGGATCCGGACTTCCTCCGCTACCTGTCCTCGAGCCTCGCGCTCTACATCAGCCCGAGTCTCACGCGCTACTTCCGCGTCCCGAACATCCTCCAGTCCTGCACGGAGGTCTCGGACCGCTTCTTCATCAAGCCGTTGATGCGTGCGCTCACCTTCCCGCAGTCGGCCTACGTCCTGGCGCTCGCGCAGAGCGGTGTGCGACTCGTGGCCGTCTCGCGTGATCTCCCGGCCACGAGCATCGAACTCGAGGGTGTCCCCGCCGACGTGGCCGCGGCCGCTGGTGTCGACTCGATCCGGGGTCGCGGTTCCGACGGACGCAGCCCCCAGGGACGCATCCAGGGCTCCGAGGGACAGAAGGTCCGGATGCAGGAGTACGCGCAGGCGATCAACAAGGCGTTGTCGCCCGTGCTCGCCGGTTCGAAGGAGCCGCTCATCCTCGCGGGCGCCGAACCGATGACGGGGATCTTCCGGTCCGTCTCGAGTTACAAGCACCTCGTGAAGCCCGAGATCGAGGGCAACCAGCAGGAGCGCTCCGACGAGCAGCTCGCCGCAGCAGCCCGCCCGATCCTCGACGAGCTGTACGCCGCCGAACTGCACGCGCTGTGCGAGGAGTTCGGCACCCGCGCGTCGAACGGTCGTGCCGTGACCGACCTCGGCGACGTCGCACGTGCCGCGACGGCGAACGCGGTCGACACCCTGTTCGTCGACATCGACAGCAACCTGCCTGGCACGGTCGACGAGACCACCGGTGTCGTCACGCTCGCCGATGACGCCGACGCGACGAACTACGGCGTGATCGACGAGATCCTCCGCCGGGCGCTGCTCTCCGACGCCCGGATCCTCGCCGTCCGTGCCGACGACGTCCCCGGTGGGGGCGCACTCGCGGCGACCGTCCGGTTCGCGGTCTGACCGAGCCGCGATCAGCCGACACCCGCAGCGCACGTGCCCGGTGCACGTGCGCTGCGGCGTTCCCGGTGGCCGCGCATCACGCCCACGGCGAACAGGGGCGAAGAGAGCTGCGGCGGTCGTTACGCTCCTACTAACGGCATCACCACCCTGCCCGGTGCCGGAGGAGAGTGATCATGTTCGAGAGATTCACCGACCGTGCGCGTCGTGTCGTCGTCCTGGCCCAGGAAGAGGCCAAGATGCTCAACCACAACTACATCGGGACCGAGCACATCCTGCTCGGCCTCATCCACGAGGGAGAAGGAGTCGCCGCCAAGGCGCTCGAGTCCCTCGGGATCTCCCTCGATGCCGTGCGCGAGCAGGTCACCGACATCATCGGCACCGGCCAGCAGCAGCCGACGGGACACATCCCGTTCACGCCGCGCGCCAAGAAGGTGCTGGAGCTGAGCCTGCGCGAAGCGCTGCAGCTCGGCCACAACTACATCGGCACGGAGCACATCCTGCTCGGCCTCATCCGCGAGGGCGAGGGCGTCGCAGCCCAGGTCCTCGTGAAGCTGGGCGCCGACCTCAACCGTGTGCGCCAGCAGGTCATCCAGCTGCTTTCCGGCTACCAGGGCAAGGAAGCAGCCCCGGTCGGCGGCAACCAGAGTGAGCAGCAGGCGCAGGGCGGGTCGCAGATCCTCGACCAGTTCGGCCGCAACCTCACGCAGGCCGCGCGCGACAACAAGCTCGACCCGGTCATCGGTCGCGACAAGGAGATGGAGCGGGTCATGCAGATCCTCTCCCGTCGCTCGAAGAACAACCCGGTCCTCATCGGTGAGCCCGGCGTCGGCAAGACCGCTGTCGTCGAGGGTCTCGCCCAGGCGATCGTCAAGGGCGATGTCCCGGAGACGCTGAAGGACAAGCAGCTGTACTCGCTCGACCTCGGCTCGCTCATCGCCGGTAGCCGCTACCGCGGTGACTTCGAGGAGCGCCTGAAGAAGGTCACCAAGGAGATCCGCACCCGCGGCGACATCATCGTCTTCATCGACGAGATCCACACCCTCGTGGGTGCCGGTGCCGCCGAAGGCGCGATCGACGCGGCCTCCATCCTCAAGCCGCTGCTCGCCCGCGGTGAGCTCCAGACCATCGGTGCCACCACGCTCGACGAGTACCGCAAGCACTTCGAGAAGGACGCCGCACTCGAGCGTCGCTTCCAGCCGATCCAGGTCATGGAGCCGTCGCTGCCCCACACGATCAACATCCTCAAGGGGCTGCGCGACCGGTACGAGGCACACCACAAGGTGTCCATCACCGACGGCGCGCTCGTCTCGGCGGCGAACCTCGCCGACCGCTACATCTCCGACCGCTTCCTGCCCGACAAGGCCATCGACCTGATCGACGAGGCCGGCGCGCGCCTGCGTCTGTCGATCCTCTCGAGCCCGCCGGAGCTGCGCGAGTTCGACGACAAGATCGCCGGCGTCCGCGAGGCCAAGGAGACGGCCATCGAGGAGCAGGACTTCGAGAAGGCGGCGTCCCTCCGCGACGAGGAGAAGAACCTCCTCGGCGAGCGTCTGCGCCTCGAGAAGCAGTGGCGCTCGGGCGACGTCAAGACGACCGCCGAGGTCGACGAGGGCCTGATCGCCGAGGTGCTCGCCCAGGCGACCGGCATCCCCGTCTTCAAGCTCACGGAAGAAGAGTCCTCGCGACTCGTCTTCATGGAGAAGGCGCTGCACCAGCGGGTCATCGGTCAGGAGGAGGCCATCTCGGCGCTCTCCAAGACCATCCGCCGCACGCGTGCCGGCCTCAAGGACCCGAAGCGTCCCTCGGGCTCGTTCATCTTCGCCGGCCCCACGGGTGTCGGTAAGACCGAGCTTGCAAAGGCGCTCGCCGAGTTCCTGTTCGACGACGAAGGCGCGCTGATCTCCCTCGACATGTCGGAGTACGGCGAGAAGCACACGGTCTCGCGACTGTTCGGTGCTCCTCCCGGGTTCGTCGGCTTCGAAGAGGGTGGCCAGCTCACCGAGAAGGTGCGTCGCAAGCCGTTCAGCGTCGTGCTCTTCGACGAGATCGAGAAGGCCCACCCCGACATCTTCAACTCGCTCCTCCAGATCCTGGAAGAGGGCCGGTTGACGGATGGTCAGGGTCGTGTCGTCGACTTCAAGAACACCGTCATCATCATGACCACCAACCTCGGTGCTCGTGACATCGCCGGTGGTCCGGTCGGCTTCCAGATCGAGGGCAACGCCTCGACCGGGTACGACATCATGCGCGGCAAGGTGAACGAGGAGCTGAAGAAGCACTTCAAGCCCGAGTTCCTGAACCGTGTCGACGACATCATCGTGTTCCCGCAGCTGTCGAAGCCGGAGCTCCTGCAGATCGTGGACCTGTTCACGAAGCGTCTCTCGGAGCGTCTGCTCGACCGCGACATGACGATCGAGCTCACGTTGCCGGCGAAGGAGCGCCTCATCGAGGTCGGCTTCGACCCGACCCTCGGTGCTCGTCCGCTGCGTCGTGCGATGCAGCGCGAGGTGGAAGACCAGCTCAGCGAGCAGATCCTCCACGGCGAACTCAACGCCGGCGACCACGTGCACGTCGACTTCGTGAACGGCGCGTTCGCCTTCACGACCTCTGCTCGTGGTGAGTCGGTCGGTGCCGGCGTCAACGCGCAGGCGTCGCTCGGTACGGGTTCGGCCACGCCGGATCTCGCGATCACGGGCGAATAGCCCTGATTCACCGAAGGCCCCCACTCCGCGGAGTGGGGGCCTTCGTCGTGTCTGGACGTGTTCGTTCGCCCGTCTTCGGGCGATCCGGGTCTCGCGCGCCCGAACCTGGGCGAGCGAACGGTGGCGGTCAGCCGAGGCGGTCGAGGTACCGGAGGATGATGCCCTCGCGGAGCGCCCAGGGGGAGACGTCGAGCTCGCGGACGCGGAAGGCGGCCATCGCCTCGGACAGGACGATCCCGCCGGCGACGATCTGGAAGGTGCGGTCGGCGGTGATCCCTGGGAGCGCGGGGCGGGCCTCGGCCGGAATGCGGGCGAGCCGGGGGATCCAGTCGTCGAGCTGGCTGCGCCGGAGCAGCGACCGTTCGGTGCCTCCGATGCCGTCGGCCACCGATCCTGCGAGGCGTGCGAGGGAGCGGATGGTCTTGGACGACCCGACGACGTGATGGGCGTCGGGCTCCTCGGCGAACGCGGGGAGTGCTGCGGTGAGCACCTCGCGGGCGTGTAGGCGGAGTGCCTCCTGCTGTGCGGCGGTCGGCGGGTCGTCGTGGAGGAAGCCCACGGTGGAGCGGCCGGCGCCGAGCGGGAGGGAGATCGCGACATCGGGATACTCGTCACCGCCGGCTGCGATCTCGAGTGAGCCGCCGCCGATGTCGAGGAGGAGCATCTCGCCGGCCGACCAGCCGTACCAGCGGCGGACGGCGAGGAAGGTGAGCTTCGCCTCGTCGTCACCGGAGAGGACCTGCAGGGCGATGCCGGTCCGTTCCTCGACGAGGGCGAGGACCTCCGGCCCGTTTGTCGCCTCACGGATGGCCGAGGTCGCCATCGAGAGCAGTTCGTCGAGGCCGCTCTCGCGGGCGATCGCTGCCGCTGCACCGATCGACTCGAGGATGACCGCGACGCCCTCGTCGCTGATCGATCCGTCCGGGGTGAGGTATCGCATGAGCCGCAGCACCGACTTGTGCGACGACTGGGGGATCGGCCGCGCTCCTGGGTGTGCATCGACGATGAGCAGGTGGACGGTGTTCGATCCCACGTCGAGGACTCCGAGTCGCATGCGCTCACAGTACTGCCTGCCCGCCCGCGTCCGCTGTGGTCGGTCGCCAGCGCGGTGCGCTGACGTGACCGCGGGTCCAGCGCGTGAGCGCGGGTCTCCGGAGGGGTGCGCTCACGCGCTGGACCCGCGGTGAGGCCGATCCCGCGCCACTCGCGTCGGCGCACCGCGCTGACGCCCACAACCCTGCGCTCGCGTCAGCGCACCGCGCTGGCCTGGGTCGGGTGGGGTGGACCTCGGGAGGACGCAAGGCCGCGCGACCTCGTCGGCGCACCGCGTAGGATCGCCGCATGACCGCCGCCACCTCGGAATCCTCCGCCCCTCGAACCCTCGTGATCCTCGGCGCCGGGGGCGATCTCACGGCCCGACTCCTGCTGCCCGGACTCGCGTCGCTCCTCGCCTCCCCGCGTGGCGAGGCGGTGCGCCTCATCGGAGTCGACCGCTCCGAGTCGAGTGATGAGGCCTGGCGGAAGCGCGTCGAGACCGCGTTCGCCGACGCCCCGTCGAAGCTCGCCGAGACGATCGTCGCCGAGACCACCTACGTGCAGGCCGACGTCTCCGACCCGGCGTCACTGGAACGCGTCCTCGCGGCCGCCGGACCGAACGTCGCCCTCTACTTCGCCCTGCCGCCCGCCATCACCCTGCTCGCGTGCAAGGCGCTGCGGAAGCTGGAGCTCCCCAAGGGCATCATGCTCGCCCTCGAAAAGCCGTTCGGGACCGACTACGCCTCCGCCCGCTCGCTCAACCGCCTGCTCCAGCACCTGGTGCCGGAGGAGCAGGTGTTCCGCGTCGACCACTTCCTCGGCAAGTCGACGGTCCTCAACCTGCTGGGCCTCCGCTTCGCGAACCGCATCTTCGAACCGCTCCTCTCCGCCGACAACGTCGAACGTGTCGACATCGTCTTCGACGAGCAACTGGCGCTTGAGGGTCGCGCCGGGTACTACGACCGCGCGGGCGCCCTGATCGACATGATCCAGAGTCACCTGCTCCTCGTCCTCGCGTTCGCGGCCATGGAGCCACCGGCGAGCGTCGATGCCGAGGATCTGCGTGGCGGCATGGCCCAGGTGCTGCGGGCGACCCGACCGTGGAAGACGAACGGCACGGAGAGCCGGCGTGCACGCTACGGCGCCGGGACGATCGGCGATCGCGAGCTGCCCGCTTACGTCGACGAGCAGGGTGTGGACCCGTCGCACCACACGGAGACGCTCGCCGAGATGACGCTCGCGATCGACAACTGGCGTTGGGCTGGTGTCCCGTTCGTGCTGCGGTCCGGGAAGGCGCTGGCGGACACCCGTCAGGAGATCGTCTTCACCTTCAAGCCGGTGCCGCACCTCCCGTCCGGCCTGCACGGGATGAAGACCCCGGCGCGGCTCCGGATCGGCCTGAAGCCGGCGTCGCTCGACCTCGACCTGATGATCAACGGTGAGGACGACCCCTTCGAACTGGACCCGGTCGCCCTCCACGCAGAACTCCAGGCCGGGCAGCTCAGTGCCTACGGCGAAGTCCTGTCGAGCATCCTCGAGGGAGACCCGACCCTGTCGGTGCGCGGTGACGTCGCCGAGCAGTGCTGGCGGATCGTCGCGCCGGTCCTCAAGGCGTGGCGCAAGGACGAGGTGTCGATCGACACCTACCCGGCCGGCACCGCGGGTCCGAGGTCCTGGCACTGATCCGGACCTCGTGATCCGATGTCGTCACTCCGGCGTCCGGCGCCAGCGCGGTGCGCTGACGTGAGCGCGCCCCACTGGACCGAGCGCGCCCCTCTGGAGGCCCGCGCTCGCGCGGCTGGGTAGCGCTCACGCCGCTCCGGCAGCGCTCACGCCGCTTCGGCAGCGCTCGCGCGAGCGCACCGCGCTGGCGCCCACCAACCCGCGCTCGGTCGGGAGCGTCGCGCTGGCGTCAGTAGACTGCTCGGAGGTTCTGACAGGAGGAGGCGGGATGGTCGAGCAGGCTCAGCAGGGGTATGTCGTCCGTCGCGCCCGCACGAGCGACGTCCGCCGCATCCAGGCGCTCGTCGAACCACTCGTGCAGCAGCGGATCCTCCTCGGCAAGGACGACGTCGTCTTCTACGAAGCCGTCCAGGAGTTCCGCGTCGCCGAGACGCCCGACGGCGAACTCATCGGGTGCGGCGCACTGCACGTCATCTGGGAGGACCTCGGTGAGGTCCGCACCCTCGCCGTCTCCGCCGACCACCTCGGTACCGGGGTCGGCCACGCGCTCGTCGAGCGCCTCGAGCACGACGCGATCGAGCTCGGCCTGCGTCGCCTGTTCTGCCTGACCTTCGAAACCGGCTTCTTCACGAGACACGGCTATCAGGAGATCGGCGAGGAGATCGTCCCACCCGAGGTCTACGCACAGCTCGTGCGCTCGTCGGACGAAGGTGTCGCGGAGTTCCTCGACCTCGCGCGGGTCAAGCCGAATACGCTCGGTAACACCCGGATGCTCAAGCTGCTCTGAACCACAGCTTGAAGGTTGGCGCTCGTCGGAGCGACCCGTGAGACCGTTCACATCGCCGCGCTGATCAGCACTTTCTCCGATTTTCGACGCGAATCCGCTGCTCACATGAGCACGCCCGGATTTACGTGCCGTTCACATTCGCGGTGGTCTTCCGTCACGCATGTCGGTTAGCTTGTGAGGCACTACCCATCGTCTGTGCCTCGAATGGGGGGTGCGTTGTCGCGCGCTCCGAACGGGGACGGCCCTCGATTCGGAGCCACATGTCGTTCAAACACCCGTGGAGGCTGTCCGCCTTCGCCGCCCTTGCCGGGCTCGTCGCCGCACCCCTCGTGGCGACACCAGCCGTCGCCTCGACCGACGGCCTCGGCGTCGTCATCAACGAGGCATACCTCTCGGGCGGGAGCGCGAACGCGCCCTACCTGAACAAGTTCGTCGAGCTCTACAACCCGAGCGACGCGGCAGTCGACGTCAGCGGCTGGTCGATCCAGTACCGCTCGGCGACCGGTGCCGCGGCGTCGTCGACGACGGTTCCGCTCACCGGGAAGATCGCGGCCGGCGGCTACTACCTCGTCTCGGGCAGCAGCAACGGCGCGGTCGGCGCGGCTCTGCCGACACCCGACGTAGCCAGCGAGCTGAACGCGTCGGGCTCCAAGGGCACTATCGCCCTCGTCGCCTCGACCGCGGCGGTCACGCTCCCGACCGGTTCCGTCGTCAGTAACCCGGCGATCGTCGACCTCCTCGGCTACGGCACGTCGAACACCTTCGAGACGGCCGCTTCGCCGTCGCCGTCGGGCAACAGCGTGCCGCAGTCGATCGTGCGCACCACCTTCGCCGACACCGACAGCAACGCCGCCGACTTCACGCTCAGCGACACGGTCACCCCGCAGAACAGCGCCGGCGACACCCCGGTCGACCCCGAGCCCACCCCGGAGCCGACCCCTGAACCCACCGACCCGACCACCCCGGTCGAGCCCGGCACGGCGACGATCGCCCAGATCCAGGGCACCGGCGCCGCGAGCACGATGGTCGGCCAGACGGTCACCACCACGGGCTTCGTCACCGCGAGCTTCCCGACCGGCGGCTTCAACGGCTACTACCTGCAGACCGCGGGCACCGGTGGAGCGATCGACCCCGCGACGCACCTCGCGTCCGACGGTGTCTTCGTCTACTCGCCGGCCACCGTCGGTTCCGTCACCGTCGGCCAGTACCTGCAGGTCACCGGCGTCGTGGACGAGTACTACGGCCTGACGCAGCTGAAGGTCACGGATGCGGCCGCCGTCACGGCGCTCGACGCGACCGGCGTCACCGCACCGACCGCCGCGAGTGTCGCCTTCCCGGCGACCGACGAGGAGCGCGAACGCCTCGAGGGCATGCTGCTCGCCCCCGCCGGCGACTACACGGTCACCGACAACTACAGCACGAACCGCTACGGCGAGATCGCGCTCGCGGCGTCGACGACGCCGTTCGTCACGCCGACGGTCCTCGGCAAGCCCGGTTCCGCTGAGGCGCTCGCCGCCGCGGCCCGGGTCCCGGCGGAGAAGGTCGTCCTCGACGACGGCGCGACCGTCGACTTCTCGAAGGCGGAGAACACCGGCACCCCGCTGCCGTACCTCTCGACCACCGCGCCCGTCCGGGTCGGTGCCGCCGTCGACTTCACCGCTCCGGTCGTCTTCGACTTCCGCAACAGCAACTGGAAGTTCCAGCCCACGCAGCAGCTGACCGGTGCCAACGCGGCGACCGTCCAGCCGGCGGCGTTCGACAACACCCGCTACACCTCGCCTCGCGGTGTGGGTGGCGACGTGTCCCTCGCGACCTTCAACGTCCTCAACTACTTCGCCACCACCGGCGACTCCCGCACCGGGTGCACCTTCTACACCGACCGTCAGGGCGGCAAGACCACGGTGAACAACTCCGACGCCGCCGGTTGTGGCGTCCGGGGCGCGGCGACGGCCGAGAGCCTCGCCCGTCAGCAGGCGAAGATCGTCTCCGCGATCAACGCCCTGGACGCCGACGTCGTCTCGCTCGAGGAAATCCAGAACTCCGCCTCGATCGGGCTCGACCGCGACGACGCCCTCAAGACGCTGACCGCGGCGCTCAACGCCGATGCCGGCGCAGGCACCTGGACGTTCGTCCCCTCGCCCGCGAAGGTCCCCACGGACGAGGACGTCATCCGCACGGCCTTCATCTACAAGTCCGCCACCGTCGAGACCGTCGGTGAATCGCGCATCCTGCTCGACTCGCCCGCGTTCGACAACGCCCGTGAGCCCGACGCGCAGGCGTTCAAGCCCAAGGGTGCGGACGACGCCGCGACGTTCCTCGTGATCGCCAACCACTTCAAGTCGAAGAGCACCTCGGCAGCGGCCACCGGTGACAACGCCAACACCGGGCAGGGCGCCTTCACCGGCGACCGCACGCGTCAGGCCAGGGCCCTCGTGACCTTCGCGGACACGGTCTCGAAGGATGTCGGCACGAAGAAGGTCTTCCTCGTCGGAGACTTCAACTCCTACGACGCCGAGGACCCGCTGGACGTGCTCCGCGACGCCGGCTACATCAGCCAGGAGGCCAAGACCGGCGAGTACACCTACGCATACGAAGGCGCGGTCGGATCCCTCGACCACATCTTCGCGTCGCCGGAAGCCGACCAGAGCGTCACCGGTGCCGACGTGTGGAACATCAACTCCGTCGAGTCGATCGCCCTCGAGTACTCCCGCTACAACGCGAACGTGACCGACTTCAACGTGCCGGACATGTTCCGCTCGAGCGACCACGACCCCGTGATCGTCGGCATCAGCGCCGACGCGAGCGAGTCCGCGACCGTCAACCTGCTCAACATCAACGACTTCCACGGTCGGATCGACGCCAACACGACGAAGTTCGCGGGCACGATCGAGCAGCTCAAGGCGATGTTCGCGCCCGACCAGACGGCGTTCATCTCCGCCGGTGACAACATCGGGGCCTCGCTCTTCGCCTCGTCGGCGCAGCAGGACCAGCCGACGATCGACGTGCTGAACGCGCTCGGTCTGAAGGCCTCCGCGGTGGGCAACCACGAGTTCGACCAGGGCTACGGCGACCTCGTCGACCGCGTCATGGCCGACGGGAAGAACGCGGCCTGGCCGTACCTCGGTGCCAACGTCTACGAGAAGGGCACGAAGCAGCCCGCGCTCCAGGAGTACACGATCCTCGACATCGACGGGGTGAAGGTCGCCGTCGTCGGCGCCATCACGCAGGAGACGCCGACGCTCGTGTCGCCCGCCGGCATCGCCGACCTCGACTTCGGTGACCCGGTCGAGGCCGTGAACCGCGTCGCGGCTCAGCTGACCGACGGCGACGAGTCCAACGGTGAGGCGGACGTCATCGTCGCGGAGTACCACGAGGGTGCTGGAGCAGGCACGCCGGACGGCGCGACCCTCGAGCAGGAGCTCGCCGAACAGAGCGCCTTCACCGAGATCGTCACCACGACGAGCGCGGACGTCGACGCCATCTTCACCGGCCACACGCACAAGCAGTACGCGTGGGACGCTCCGATCCCCGGCGTGACCGGCAAGACCCGCCCGGTGCTCCAGACCGGCAGCTACGGCGAGTTCATCGGCCAGATCACGCTGACCGTCGACCGCGCGTCGGGTGACGTGACCGCCTACACGGCGAAGAACGTCGCACGCACCACGGTGGCCGAGGCCGACCTGGTCAAGCAGTTCCCCGCGGTCGCGACGGTCAAGACGATCACCGACAAGGCCCTCGCGGTCGCGGCGGAGATCGGCAACCAGAAGATCGGTGAGGCGACGGCCGACATCACCCGCGCGTTCAACAACGGGGTGAAGGACGACCGCGGCGCCGAGTCGACGCTCGGTGCGCTCGTCGCCGACTCCCTCCGCGCCTCGCTCTCGAGTGCCGACCGTGGCGGAGCCGACATCGGCATCGTCAACCCGGGCGGCATGCGTGAGGAGATCCTCGCGGGCGACATCACGTACGCCGAGGCGAACGCGGTGCTGCCGTTCCTCAACAACCTGTGGACGACCTCGCTCACGGGTGCGCAGTTCAAGACCGTGCTCGAGCAGCAGTGGCAGCTCGACGCGGCCGGGAACGTGCCGTCCCGTCCGTACCTGCAGCTCGGACTGTCGTCGAACGTGCAGTACACGTTCGACCCCACGAAGGCCCAGGGACAGCGCATCACGAGCATCACGGTGAACGGCGCTCCGATCGACCCGAACAAGAGCTACCGGATCGGCTCCTTCAGCTTCCTGCTGCAGGGTGGCGACAACTTCCGTGAGTTCGCGAACGGCACGGACACGCGCGACTCCGGTCTCGTCGACCGCGACGCGTGGATCGCCTACCTGACGGCGAACAGCCCGGTGTCCCCGGACTTCGCCCGCCAGAGCGTGCAGGTCACGAACGCGCCGACCGCAGCGGTCGCCGCGGGGAAGACGGTCTCGTTCGACGTCGCGAAGCTCGACCTCACCTCGACCGGCAGCCCGGTGAACACCTCGCTGGCGATCGAACTCAACGGCTCGCCGATCGGGACGGCCCCGGTCACCGCGGGGGCCGCGACGGTGTCCTTCACCGTCCCGGCGGGTACCGCTGACGGCGCGGCGACGGTGCGCCTCACGGCACTCGAGTCGGGGACGACGCTGACGGTGCCGCTCACGGTCGCGACGCCGCCGGTGGTCACGCCGCCGACGCCCGCACCGGAGTCCGCGCTCATCCAGGCGCTCAAGGACCTCATCAAGGCGATCACCGACTTCATCATCGGCAAGCTCGCCACGATCCACGTCGGCAAGGAGTACGCCGGCACCTGGGTGAGCGTCTGGCTGCACTCCGACCCGATCCTCGTGAGCGACGGCCTCGTGCAGGTCGACGCGGACGGCAACGTGCAGGTCACGGTTCCTGAGGACGCGCCGGTCGGTGCCCACCGACTCGTCGTCCAGGACGCCGACGGCAACGTCATCGGTTGGCAGGACATCGTCGTGCAGGCCGCGGCGGTCGACCCCGGCACCGACCCGGGCACCCAGCCCGGCGCAGGCGGCGGGACCGGTTCGGGAACGGCCGACGGAAGCCAGGACGGCAGCCTGAGCAAGACCGGTGCCGAGCCGTGGGGGAACGCGGCGCTCGCCGCGCTGCTCCTCGTCGGTGGTCTCGCGCTCGTGATCGCCCGTCGTCGCTCGGCGCAGCAGCTCTAGGCGCTCGCACCACCCAGCACCATCCCGATGCCCCGTCATCGGTCGGACCACGGTCCGCACCGACGGCGGGGCATCGGGCGTTTCCGCGCCACTGCACTTAATCTGTGAGCATGTCGAGCCTCACGAATCCCCGCGGACCGGAGCGGCCCGCCGTCTACTGGCGACGCAGGCTGATCGTGTTCGGTGTCCTGCTCGCCGTCATCGTCCTGGTCATCGTGCTCATCGTCCGTCTCGCGTCGGGTCCGGGCACCGAGAACACGGCCGCGACGTCGACCCCGACGCCCACCGCGACCCCCGCGCCGACGCCGGCTCCTGAGGCGTCGACGGCCGCGCCGATCGATGAGGCCGCGACCACCGACCCCGGTTCGGCGGCCGCATGCACCGCCGACCAGATCCGCGTCGAGGCCGTCGTGAACGGCACGAGCTTCGCGGCGGACGAACTCCCGCAGCTCTCGCTCAGCGTGACGAACACCGGCTCGGCCGCGTGCACGATGAACGCCGGCACGAGCCAGCAGGTGTTCACGGTCTCGAGCGGCGAGGAACCGTACTGGACGTCGACCGACTGCCAGACGGCACCGAGCGATCAGCAGGTGCTCCTCGAGCCGGGGAAGACGGTCTCGTCGAACCCGCCGATCACCTGGGACCGCACGCGGTCGGCGCCCGACACCTGTGACCAGCCGCGGGACCCGGTGCCCGCGGGCGGCGCCTCCTACCACCTGAACACCTCGATCGGCGGCTTCGCCTCCGCCGACAGCGCGCAGTTCCTGCTCAACTGACCGAACCTGCTCGCTGAGCCGTCCCGGTCCCTGGGCTGCCCTCCCGGTCACGGAGCCGCCCTCCCAGTCACGAGCCGTCCGCCCGGTCACTGAGCCTGTCGAAGTGCTCGACCCGCAGCCCCGCACCGGCCTGCGACAATGGACGTATGGCGAAGCAGAAGCGACCCGAGTTCCGTTCCGAGCCCCTGGCCGCGGCCCTCGCCGCCGGCGACATGGTGGCCGTGGCACTCGCGTTGCGGAACGGCCGGTTCGTCGTCCCGCTCATGAAGCCGGGCAACCCCGACAAGCCGACGGAGACCGGCGAGGTCTGGATGTTCCGACAGCCTGAGACCGCGAGGCTCGCGCTGCTCCTCTTCTCCGATGCGAAGAACAAGCCGGCCGCCCTGCCGCCCTACGTCGGTCTACACGACGGCGTCTGGCTCGCGAGCTTCCTCCGTACCTACGGCGACGACATCGAGACGGTGCTGTTCGACGTCGCCGGCCCGCACTCGCTGCAGGCGTCGCCGGAGGAACTCCTGCGGGTGCTCCAGCTCGAGGCGCCGGCCGAGTAGTGCTCAGAAGGCCGCGTCGAGCTCGCGTTCGCGTCGGGCGGGCCGTGCGGCCTCGGCTGCGGTCTTCGCGATGCCCAGCACCGACTTGAGGTCGTTGCTGACGTCGGAGTTGAGCAGCAGCTTGTAGCCGAGGCGGTTGCCCTCCGAGCCGCGTTGCTTCGCGACGCTCACCGGGCGCACTTCGCCGCTGAGGCTGATCTCGCCGTAGGCCGCGAGGTCGCGGGGGAGGGCGAGGTCGCGGATGACGGAGACGAGGGCGAGGGCGATCGCGAGGTCGGCCGCCGGTTCGCTGATCTTCACGCCGCCGACGGTCGAGATGTAGACGTCGTGGTCGGTGAGGTCGTAGGAGTAGCGGCCGTGCAGCACGGCGAGGATCATCGCGACACGTGATGGGTCGACGCCATTGGTGACCCGGCGGGGGTTCGGTGCCTGCGTCTTGTTGATGAGCGCCTGGACCTCGACGGGGAGCGCGCGGCGTCCCTCCATGACGATGGTGACGCAGGTGCCGGCCACGGGTTCGTTCTGGCTGAGGAACAGGGCGCTGGGGTCGGGGACCTCGGCGATGCCGTCGCCGGCCATCTCGAAGCAGCCGACCTCGTCGGTGGCGCCGAAGCGGTTCTTCTGTGCGCGGAGGAAGCGGAGCGCGGTGTGGCGGTCGCCTTCGAACTGGCAGACGACGTCGACGAGGTGTTCGAGGAGCCGGGGGCCGGCGATGGACCCGTCTTTCGTGACGTGGCCGACGAGCAGGATCGGGAGGTCGCGTTCCTTGGCGATGCGGGTGAGGACGGCCGAGACCTCGCGGACCTGGCCGGGTTGTCCGGCGAGGCCGTCGGACTGCGAGGAGGAGACGGTCTGGACGGAGTCGACGATGAGGAGCTTGGGCTGCACCTGGTCGATGTGGCCGAGGATGGTGGCGAGGTCGGTCTCGGAAGCGAGGTAGAGGTCGTCGTGCAGGGCCCCGGTCCGTTCGGCACGGAGGCGGACCTGGCTGACCGACTCCTCGGCGCTGACGTAGAGGACGCGGGCGCCGGTCTTCGCCGCGCGGGATGCGACCTCGAGCAGCAGGGTCGACTTGCCGACGCCCGGCTCGCCGGAGAGGAGGATCGCGGCGCCGGGGACGATGCCGCCGCCGAGCACGCGGTCGAACTCGGCGATGCCGCTCGACCAGCGCGGTGCCTCGTCGGCGCTGGCCTGGGTGATGGGGCGTGCGGCGCGCTCGTCGGTGGCGCGGATGGGCGTCAGCTTGCCGAGGACACCGGTGGGAGCCGAGGCTTCGACGACCGTTCCCCACTGCTGGCATTCGCCGCATCGACCGGCCCACTTGGCGGTGGTCCAGCCGCATTCGGTGCAGCGGAATGCGGGGGAGGGTGCCTTGGCCATGCGGCCAGCCTAAGCGCGGCCACCGACACCGCCGGCCCTCCGCGCCGCCTGTGGATGACCGGCATCGCTCAATTCGCGTCGGCGCTCGTCTTCTATTACACTCGACCCCGGTACCGTGTCCGAGCGGCCGAAGGTGCAACTCTCGAAAAGTTGTGTGCTTGAAAGAGCACCGTGGGTTCAAATCCCACCGGTACCGCCACAGAAAACCCCTGGTTAGCCGGGGGTTTTCTGCTTGTGCGTGGCCGTCGTGGTGCGCCTGTGGTGCAAGCATTCACGGTTGGGTGATGAAACGGTGAACCGCGCGACTGGATCAGCTACGCCGGAAGCGTGCCCGTTGCCGTTCTATCGTCAACGTCGACCCGGCCTCCACGGCTCGACGATCTCGCGTAGCTTGCCGTTGACGCGCTCCATACGCTCCAGGGGACCGTCCTTCTGGTACCTCAAGAAGTTCACCTGCGCCTGTTGATACGCGTGCAGGAAGTCATCTGCGGCCTGCTCGAGATACTCGCGCTGCGGCGTAGAAAGCGACTCCCAACGCGGGTCGTGCCCCTCCGTGAGTGCCGCGCGACGGTCGGCCGCGCACTTGGCGATCTCGATGATCCACTCTTCGTGGGAAGGCGCCCATGCGTTTGTGTCCTCGACGGGCTGGCCCGCCGGGCCCATCCAAGTGTTCATTTCCATTTGCTCTCGTCCCGTCTGTCGGTGGCATCGCTGTTGCTATCGGTTGGTTTTGCGGCTCGTCACCTCCAACCCGAAGATTCGATGGCGTCCCGGACCGCATCAAAGTCGCCGGTGCGGATGATGTACTCGGTGGGCCGTGTGGGCCCCTCTGTGACGAGTCTCGATTGGCTGGTCTCCATGAAGCCGCTGACGACCTGCGGCGTCCAGTGAGGGGGAACGAGATCGATCAGCTCGGCCAGGTGAGGCAGAAGACCGTCGGGCGCGGCCCTGTGGAACTGCCAGCGGGGGAATCGAAGCCGGCCGGCGACGTCGAACACGTATAGCCGTCCCTCCGACGCAGCCGCACGGACCGCTTTCTCGTCCCAGCCGAGGTAGGCACCCGTCTTCTCCAGCGAGGCGGTGCGTATAAGTCGCGAGAACTGTGACTCGATGCCCGCGAGCGCCAGCGAGCCTCGCCCTACCTTGGCTTCGACTGCAGCGAGGTGGCCCTCGATGACCGCGCCGGATTCGATCAAGAGCTGCCTCTGCTCCCGGCCCACAGAGGTTGCGACGACTGGCCGTTGGGCGAGCACCATCTCGATTAGCGCGTCCACCATGTACTGGCCGTCTGGTCCGAGGGAGGCAACAGCATCCGCGAGTTCCCTCACCGATTCGTCAGAAGCACGATGGCTTTGAGCTACGGACGTCGCGGTCCGTGGTGCATCAGCTGGGATCTCAGGAGTCGACATGGCGCAAGCGTGCCGGGACTTCGGGGCAAATGCAACCATCGTGGTGCGACGCAGCGGAGCGGCATTTTGCGCCAGCGGATAAGTCTGCCGTCCCTCGAATCTGCTCGTTCTCGAGCAGCGATGGTGAACGCGAGGATCAACCTCTTAGTGACACCGCCTGCTCTCCGCGCCGCAGTGTTTGTCAGGAGACTCCCAGTCGCGGCACGCTTCGATCCTTTGAAGTCGCGGTCCGGTGGAGGACCATTTGGTGGACATCCGGTAAGCCAGACGAACTAGCGGGGCCTCTGCTGTGTCCCGACTCGGACCACTAGCTGGCCCACGCCATTTTGTCCTGGTCCCGATCACGGAGCCAGCGTGCACTGGGGCGAGGTAGGACCGTCATGGGCCGCTTGCCTCAGAGTTCGACTGAATGCTCCGGCTGGACGTGCCGCAGGGCTCCTCGACGACATGTTGCCCAGGTGGGACGGTTTGGATCCGGGAGAGATTCACGACGCTTTATCCGCGAGGGCGAACAGTGCCGCCTCATCGATGCCGAGCGCCGCGCACATCGCACTGAAGTGGACGGCGTCGTTGGCGCGCATCATGAGAAATAGTGACCGAAGCACTACCGTAGCTTCGGTTGGATCCACGATGGCAGAGATGTTTCCTTCTTCATTGTGTGAGTAGGCATGCAGGTATCGTTCGACATGGGTGCGGATCGCTGGATCATCCAGCTTGTTGATAGCTGCCTTCATTCCGCCGTGGAAGTTCCCTATGTGCTGGGGGAATCGGAAGCTCAGGAACGCTTCAACCATCTTCCGTGCCGCGTTAGGGGCGAGCGCTAGAACATCCATCCGTTCAGCAAGGCTGATCTCTGGGGTCGCGGCGACGACGGACTGCGCTACGCGCGCGAAGAGGTAGTGATACAGAGACCGCAGCCGGCGGCTCTGCTGCTGATTCTCGGTCCAAGGGTCCAGCTGCGGAAGTCGGCGTGGTTTGCCGGACCCTCTGCTGCGATGGCGCATCCGAATCTCATGGATGGTGAAGCCACCCGAGACATACTTTCCCGCGGACTCTAGCTGCACCACCCACTGTCGGAACAGCTCGAAGTTGTGCGTGAAGAGAATGACCTGGCTTGCATGGGTGCTCTCAACGAGCGATGACCACAGGAAGGATGAAACGCCGAAAAGAATGCCGTCATCCATGCTGGACACCGGGTCGTCGATAACGACGATGGGCGCGTCGCCCACGACAACCCCCTCCCTGATACTGGCCAGAAAATGCAGGAGTGCGATCGCGGTTCGCTCGCCCTCACTCAAGTGCGTGGCGGGACTCCCGCCCCGCTCAATGCGGTACTGCTTCCCATCCTCACTGGGCGCAAACGCGAGGTCCGAGCGACCAAGCAGTCGCGCTGCACTGCTGGTGAGTTCAGCAGCTTGCGGGATTGGGTCGGCGTTCACATGGCGGAGCGTGATTGCTCTTGAACTCAACTGGTCGAGTTCAGCTTCGATTCTGACGACCTGCTCATTCGCTTCACGGAGTCTGTCGGCGTTCGAGTCGTACTCGTCGACAATCGCACGAACGCGGGCCAGTTCAACTCTTCGAGCAGCCTCTGAGGCACGTGCGACATGTTCGCTTCGTCGTTGTTCGTGAGCGTCGATCACGGCTAGCACCGCATCCGAAGTGGGGATCACGACCGAACCCAGCTCCATGACTTGGGAGCTGAACGGGTTCGCACGTTTGGTCTCGAGCGCGGATGACAGCTTGACAATGAGAGCTTCAAAACGGTCCACCTGGTCGCGAACTTCCGTCCTGGCCGACCGAAGTGCGCCGGCTAGGTCCGGGTATAGTTCCGCGTCCCTGGGGATGCTCTCAGCCATGGCTCTTGATGACGTGCTCGCCTGAGTGAGGAGCTGCAGTTGACGGTCAATTCGCGCTTGTAGATCGACGATTGACCTGTCGAAGTGAGCCGCTAGCTCGGCGCGACGTTCATCCGTGATGGGACTGTCGCAGAACGAGCACGTCCCTTCTCCCTCGTGCAGCGCAATGCCGTCCTGGACCCAGTTTGCTCGAGCGGCATCGTTGGTCAGCCTAGCCAGCGGTCGTGCCGTCACATCGGAGGCCAAGAGTGCGACCGCCACATCTTGGATGGATTCGGCGTCCGGCATTTGAAGGCGTTGGAACCTGGTGAAGGGAGGCAGCGCATCCGAGGTCGCCAGTTTGCGGTCGGCCGGAATATCCGTCGATGCGCCATCGAAAACTGTGCGATCGCCGGCGAGCAATGCTCGAACATTAGCTCGTGTGTACGCGTTGGTCCCGCGGTACGTCGCCACGGGCGACGTACGCAGATCATCGACTACGAACCCGGCCACCTCTGTCATTCGCTGTTGCAGCGACTTGTCCGCTCCCTTCGCGCCTGCTCGGGCGGCAGCCGCAGCTGGTTCAAGCTTCGCGCGCCGGTTATCGATCTCCGCAAGCTCGCGTTCTGCATCAACATTTGCTTTGCCGAGTGTCAGGAGGCTGTCGGAGCGAGGTCCGTTCGCATCATCGAACTTCAAGTTTTCGCGCACGTACTCGGAGTTGAAAACGCGGACTCTCGGCCAAAAGTTTTGCGATGTCTCGGTGACAACCGTGGCGACGTCGTCCACTGACACATCGAACTCTATCCCGGCCCTCTTCGCCTCCTCGGCATCTATCGAGCACGCGCGAAGCAAGTTCGCGAGCGTGCTCTTACCGCTCCCATTTGTCCCGTAGACGAGATTGACGCGTGCGAGAACCTTCGGGCGACCTTCGTCGTTCCAATTCTCGAAAGCTCGATACCTGTCGATTTTGCGAAAGCGTGTAATCATTGCGCGCGTCATGCTCAACCCCGTCTGATCCCGACCCCGATTAGAATCGACATTAGCGAACGGCAGGTGAATCCTCGGCCTTATCTCGCGCGGCCTGGCCTGCGCTAGAGCAGTCGATCCGACTCCCGGGACTGCGGCTTGAGGCGGTCCCGGATGGTCATGCGAGCATGGGCGTGGAGGTCTGGCGCGCTGTTCGGCCAGCTGGGTGGGTGCGCGATGAAGTCGGTCGCCGAGCGGATTGAAGTCCGGTTGAACGACTCAGCGCGCAGCCGGGTCCGTCCAGGTCGGGACAGGAGCAGTCCTGCGGTCGGGCTGAGAGGAACGGTGATGCGTTCGGCCTCCGCGATGCCGACAAACCCGTAGGCTCGCGCAGGGACACCTCTCTGGGTCGTAAGTCGCGATGCACACACCCAGACGTCAGAGATCACCAAAGATGGGCGGTCGAACGAGACGACGCTCCACCGATACTGACCCAGCTCTCGGCGATACCGTGTCCAGCGCTTGGCTTCGTCGCCGCCGTAGGCGAAGTCAGCGTCATCAAGAAGAGCAGCGAATGACACAGCGTGCGACAGATAGTCGGCGTGCGCTCGTTCGAACAGTGGATGTTCTCGAAGGTTGGCCTGCTCGGCCGCAACAGTCGAGCTCGCGAACTCCATCATCACGGGGTGTCGTTGAAGGTGTAAAACGATCAGACGTTCGAGAATCTCGCGCTCGGCCTCGGGCACCTCTGCGTGTCCCTGCGATACGAGACGTCTGACTATTGGCGCCGCGCGCATCTCGAGGCGGGCCTGGGCGTCCTCAAACGTGTCAGGATCGGGGACGATCAGTTCCGCACGATGCGCATCGCGGCGGAAGGCGATGCTCTTCGTGGTCCCGGGCCGTTCGGCGGAACCGTCGAGTGGGAGAACGGTGAGCACACCGCTCTCGGAGAAGGGCGTAAGGAGGAACTGGGATAGGTAGTGATGCCGACGCTTTACCATGTTGTCTCGGGAGTGCACTGGGTCCGATTCGCACATCGAAGCGGAGCGTCGGCATCTTGATGCATGTCTTGAGGGTAGTAGCAGCGGTAGAAGGATCACTTTGTTGCATTCGGAGCGACGCTGGACTTTCGACAACGTCGGCGATAGCCCGGTCGGCGACCCGCTCGCTCACGGAGCCTCCGGGGAAATACTGTGCGGCCGTTCACGGCTCAAGCCTCCGTCTCCTTCAATGAGTCGCCGCACCTCAGCGCGAGTGGCACGAGCTTGGGTTGCAGCTTCATTGAAGTAGTCACGCGCCGGCTTCCCGCCGAATCTCGCCTTGTCGAGCCAGCGCTCCACGTCCGGCGGGATGCACTCCAGCCGCGCATTCGTGATGCGGAGACGCTCGCGCTCGCGCTCGGCCTCCTCTTTCGCGCGTCGGGCCGCGTGCTGCGCCGTCTGCGCCGCGGTCATTGACGATTCTGCGGCCATGCTAGCCAGCCTCGCCTCCTCACGGGCCGCGGCCACCTCTTGCTCCTGCAGAACGATGCTGGTTTCGCGTCCATCGAGGGCTGCCGCTCTCTTCCCGAGGCCGATCGTCATGCTCTCGTATGTCGTCCTCTTCGTCTCGACATCCTGCAGCGCGTAGCGAATTCGATCTGCCTTCGCCTGGAACTCACTGCTGCTGAGGTGTTCCGTCGATCGTTCCGTGACTTGGTGCTCGACGTCGTAACCTGCCTCGGCCATGTGTTGGCGCAGTTCTGCATGTTGACGCCTGAGGTCCTGTGGACCCTTGAAGAACTCCTTTTGAGCGAGGCGCCCGTCCTTGGTGACGGGGGTGAACATCACCTGCAGCTGCGGGTTGTACTCGTCCAGATGAACAGAGAAGCCGACGATGTTGCTGGCGCCGAACTCCTGACTGACCCAGTTGAGTGATGCGACGGTGTGGGCAGCTGCCTCCTCATTCAGACCATCCTCCCGCCAGCTTGGATTGTGATCATCGAACCACTTCGGGTCGAGCTGCAGGATGAGACCTCGCATCACGACGGCATCTTTGCGAAGAGGCTTCTTCACCGACGCGAGACGTTCCTCGAGGTAGTTCTCGAGTTCCTGAGATGGAGCCTCACCGTCGACGGACACGAGCTCCCGGAACCCACCCGCCCCATCGTTGACCCGTGTGAAGTTGGAGGACGTGCGCGTCGGGACGATGTTCCTGTTGCTGTGCGTGAAGGTGAAGCCGGCGGCCAGATCGGCATCGCGCGCGATGTGGCGGAAGAAGCTTCGTGCGTGCGAGCCAGAACGTCCCACCTTGTGGGACGCGTCGAAGGTCATCGTGTAGCTCATGCGGCCCTCCTCTCAGCGCGTCCAGCGTGGTGCCTCGTCTTCGACGCGGCACCACGCTGGGCCTCCGGCGCCTCTCCCGAGGGGCTTCGACTACCGCAAAGGAGCCAACTACCCCTGTGTGTCTTCGGGAGGGTGGTCGTCTCCTTCGCGGTAGTCGAAGGTGTAGCCCCATACACTTTGCGATCGCTGCGCTCCTCAAAGTTCCTGGTGCCCTGCGGGGCACCTCCGTGCTCCGCCCGTCGGGAACGCCCTGGTGGGCGTCCGATCGACCCATCACGCTGGACGCGTGACGGGTCGGCAGCTGCCGGACGCCGAGCGTCGAAGCAGCCATCCGCTTGCGCGATGATGTCACGCGACATGAGTGGTCACCTCCTCATGTCCAATGCCCCAGGTGCGAGCGTGGCGTGCTTCCTCGGCCGCGGCTGCCAACGCCGCTTTACGCTGGCGCTCGAGGGCGCGTTGAGCGATCTCCTCTTCAGGAATCGGCTTTCCGAGCTCTGCAAACTCCAAGATCAACGACTCTGGGTCCTCGTCGATGGATGACTTCGCGGCCAGCACCTTCTCGAACTGATCCTTGATCGGAGCGACCTGACGCGCCTCAATCGCCAGATGCGTCTCGATGCGGCGCGGCGCGTCGGAGATGCCCTTGAGTCGAATCTGCACCTGTTCGATGCTCTGACGGAGGTTTCTGTACGAGTAGTACTCGTGGAACTCTCTGGTGTTGTCCGCGAACCCCTTGTTGACCAGCAGGTCGAACTCACCTTCGCGGACCGGGATGATGAATGGCACTCGCCGACGGGACTGAGCCTTGTTCTCTGCCTTGTGTTGGATCCCGGCCTTGTCGACGTACTCACCCGCTAGCCCGTCGAGGAACACGTCGTAGGGATCTGGGCCGGTGAAGATGGTGATCGTGTTGACGGGCTGAGTCGAGCCGTACTTCACATTCATCGACTGCTTCTCCGGAAACGGATTCATGAACGTGAACAGTTCCTTGCGCCCCATCGAATGGATGAGGTTCTCCACGCGGGCCTCCTCGAAGATGACGACGGGCTGGCCGTCGTAGCCCTGCCAGGTCACGTTCTCGCCGCCGATAGTGAAGAAGGGATCGTGCACGCCTGGCACCCAGTCGCCAGGGACCAATGTGCGGGCGAGTGCCTTCGCCAGCAGATCCTTCCCTACGCCGCCCTGGCCTTCGAAGTAGAAGCAGATGCGATACGGCGGCGCGGGTTGGTGTTGGAGGAAATCGCCTCGCCACTTCGTGAAACGGTCAATATGCCTGCCGTAGTAGATCGGGTAGTCGCGACGGAGTTCCCGCAGGGTGATCTCGCCATGTATGGTCGCGAGCATCAACGAATCCAGCTGCTTCTGGTCGTTGCTCTTGCTGCCAGGCGCGCGCGACGCCATGTGATCGTCGAGCTCCGCGCCGAAGTCAAAATTGGCAACCACGGTCGCGCGGTCATACTGGTGCTTCTGCCGCTGCTTACTGCCTTCGTGGGTGAGGTACTGGCAGAGGTCGAAGAACGCCTTCTCGCGCGCGCCGTTGCCTAGATAGGACTTTCGGCCCTCCGCCTGCGCCAACTCTCGCGGCACCTTCACTCTGGCCGCCGACACCATGAACCAGTTGGAGATCTGCCGAATCGTGTAGTCATGGTCGCACTGAACGACGAGGTGGACATGGCGAGGTTTCAACGCTCCGGCGGCGACCTGGCGCCCCTTGCCTTGTTGCTCTGCAGCCTCTTGTGCGTCGAATCGGTCGAGGTCGTGCCATGCGTAGGCGTACCGCTTGATCGAGTCCATCGATAGGCCCTGGTCGATCTGGGCCTGGGTGATCATCGCCTCGCCTGTGTCGGGGTGCACCTCGTACTGCATGATCGAGAACACTGTCGCCGACAACGACGCGCGCTTCATCTGGCTATCTGTCTCGGCAGCCTTCGCGGCCTCGAAGAAGGTGCGAACAGCTTCGAGTTGAGTACCCGCGACAGGGGTGGCTACGGGAGTAACGGGAGAAACGGGAGTTTCTGGGCGGGGGGACCCAAGGAGGCCCCCCGCCCGTTCTGCAGCGTAATTATGCGGTTTTTGCGTCTGCTGGGCGGCTGCGACGGGAGAAACGGGAGTTTCTGCGAGAAAGGTCTTGTCGCTCACGTGTGCGTCGGACATCAACGCACCTCCTCAGAGGTGCTCGCGTGTTCCTGTGACAGCAGCCAGGCATCGACAGCTTCAGGGCGGTACCGGACACCGCGACCGACGCGGATGAACTTCGGGCCGCGGCCCTTGATGCGCCATTCGCTTAGACTGCGCTCGGTTGTTCCAAGTCGCTCGGCCAGCGTCGCGGGGGCTACGAGCGCATCGAGCAGAGAGGTACTGGCGGGAGAGTTGGCGGGCATAGAAGAGTCCTCATGAGTTCGCTCTCATGGGGACCGCATCCGCCTGGTCGTGTGGCCGTTCCGTATCTGGCGTGCGTGCACATCCTGTGCTGTCCGCTCTTCGAAGCCAGCGCTTGAGTCACCCGCTATGCGGACCTGTTCTCCAACGTGACGCTTCCTAGCGAAGGAAGCTCCGCCGCCCCGTAGTGCGGCATCTTCTGACCCTTCAATTCGGGCTGCCCACAATGTAGCACGAGGCGCCGACTAAGCTCACAATTGTTCACGCCAATTCATACCCACGGGGGATACATGGGCACGGTCAAGTCGTACGAGACCAAGACCAAGGGCCGGCTCTACGAGGTCTGGTACACGAAGCCAGACGGCTCACGTGGTCACGACCGGGGCTTCAAGCTGAAGCGTGACGCCGAGGCTCACCTCGCGACCGTGGAGGTCTCGAAGCTCAAGGGATCGTACGTGGATCGGGCGGACGCTCGGGCCACGATCGCGCAGCTGGGAACCGAATGGATCGCGCGCCACAAGACCAAGGTGACCCCCAGCAGCCATCACTCGGTTGAGAGTGCCTGGCGGGTGCACGTGCTGCCGGAGTGGGGAGGGTACGCCGTCGGTGCCGTGACCAAGCGGCAGGTCGAGGCGTGGCTCACGCGACTTGGTGAGACGCGATCGCACACGACTGTCGCGCGAGCACGAGATCTCCTCGCTGGCATCTTCGACGATGCGATTGAGGACAACCGTGTCACGAAGAACCCCTCGCGGGGGATCACGATCAAGAAAAAGCCGATTCCCGACGAGGTCTTCCTGACTCATGCGCAGGTCGAGGCGCTAGCAGGGGCGTCCCGGGAGTCCAGCATCGTGTACTTCCTGGCCTACACCGGACTCAGATGGGGCGAAGCGACTGCTTTCCGCGTGCGCAACATCGACCAAGCGAGGAGGCGTGTGAACATCCGGGAAGCCGTCGCGGAGGTCAACTACCAGCAGATCCTGGGGAGCGTGAAGTCCCATGAGCGGCGCACAGTCGCCTACCCTGACTTCCTCGATACCGAGGTGGCTGCAGCCTGCAAGAACAAGGCGCCGGACGATCTTGTTTGGACCGCAGACGACGGCACGTTTCTCCGACCTGGCCACGCCCACAACGGCTGGTTTGCTAGAGCCGTGAAGCGCTGTATGGATGACGATCCTCGCTTCCGCCGGATCACCCCGCATGACCTTCGCCACACAGCCGCGTCGCTGGCCATCAGTGCGGGCGCGAACGTCAAGGTCGTGCAGCGGATGCTTGGACACAAGTCAGCCAAGGTCACCCTCGACACCTACGCCGCGCTCTTTCCGGACGATCTGGACAATGTGACTCATGCACTCAGCCGGCAGCGCTCCGAGCAGGTTCATCGACGAGCCTGAACGGTTCGATAGCGGAAGCCTTGCCCTCGCTCGCCGCCGATGATATGAATCTCCGCCAGGGTTAGGAGGGAAGGCATTCCTTCATGCCCTGGCAATCGAGCAGGCAGACGTTGCATTGAAGGTCTCCGGAGGTAGCGAGCTTTAGCTGAGCCTCCGACGGGTCTTCGATCAAGCACATTTCTGTTACGCGTGCCCTGGGGTAGCGGGGTCGCGCTACGAACGCGATGGCGCCGTTGCTGATTGCCGATGCAACAGCTCTAGGCATTATTTGGTACTCGCTGCCGTCGATGTGCTCGCAGGACTCCTGCCGACAAAGAGAACAAAGCCCCTGGTTGCGGGACGCCTCCACGCTGTAGTAGGTGTCGGGATCGTGAGAGCACACATCGAACCGCTGATTGCAGATCGAGCAGTTCCATACCGTGGTCATTTCTGCGGAAACTCCGAAACACAGATGTGAGACTCTTACGGGGCAGTCGGTCCAGATCGCCCGTCCCTCGGCCCAAAGGGTGCACCCATATAACCCGTTCCGCAAGAGCGAGGTGCGGTGAATGAGCTCGTGCGCCGCGCCCGCGTCCGCGGTATCTTCTAAGTAGTTGAGCGCGTCGACGGCTAGGCTCACGGCTTGTGCGACTTCTTGCTTGTGTGTTTCGCGTGCCTCTTCCGGGATGCTCAAGCGGATGGCTTCCCACTCACGTCGCACCTCTTCCGCCAGCTCCAGGTCAGCATTCTGATCACCGGTGACGATGATGATGGGGAGTTCCTCGCCGCTCTTGTTAATAGACCTCAGTACACCGAGGTAAAGATCGGTCGAAGCCGTCAGAGCCGCGCGACCGTTATCTAACATGTATCGAACACGTGTCGGGCCGTCAGCAGGTGGCACGGGGCCCGCTTCGAGGAGACGGAAGCGGAACATCAGTTATCGCGTTTCAGCGCCTCGACAGTGGCGATGACGTCTTCAGCCGGTCCAATGACTTCGAGCCCTTCATACGCGCCGGAATCAGGGTTGTACTGAGCGATGCGAACCGTTACGGCGGTCCCATCGATGTCAGACCGAGAAGACCCGCGATTGTGCAGGAGACGGTCGATCATGTAGCCGAGGCCGAAAAGGACAACGTCGGTGATTGGTCCGGAGAGAGCAAGCCAGAGCTCCAATGTCGATTCTGCTGAAAAGTGATCGACGAATCGCCGTTCATCGGGTGGAAGTGCATAATCTAAGCGTGCGCCTGAGGTGACAGCGGACTTCACGAGAGTCAGATTCTCTGGGTGGAAGGCAGGCCTGCCCTCGCCGTCCCGCATCCGCGGGAGGATATAGACGATTCCCGGCTGCGGTCCGTCCGGCAGAGTGTCAATGGGTGGCTGCCACGGCCTGGTGGTTACTGTTGCGTCCATAGGGTCAGCGTACAGATAGTTGGAGGCTCACACGCGTGGGTCATCCTTGGCGGTCGGTAAGAGCAATGCGGACGTCTCGCGAGCGAGGTGTGCGTTGTTGCTGTAAAAGTGGTTGTGCGAACAAAACGGGGGACATTGGTTATGGGATTTGCAAAGTTCGAGAGCCGCATTGTGCCGCCATGGTCGGCAGTAGTCGTTGCGATTGCAGCACTCGGTGCCACGGCGGCTTCGGTCTGTGCTGCCTCACAGGTGAACTGGGGGCTTACTGCAGCATTTCTACCTCTGGCGGGCGTGTTCTTGGCAATTGCGGGATTCGCCGCGGTGCGGGCTTCAACGAAAACGCCGACGACTGTTGGGGATCTTCTGATCCTTTTTGGACTGCTCATCGCTGGGCTGTCTGCATTGGCTGTCGAGTCATTGAAGGCCTCCGAGGCCTCGGTCACCGCACAGAATTGGTCGCTAGGAGGCTTTGCGTTAGCGAGTGCCGTAGTCGTGATCGTGAGCGCGTCTCCATTGGGTCGCAAGGTGATTCATAGTGCTGGCGGTGGATCGACGACGTCGCCAGCCAGCCAGCCACCTGTCGCTGAAGGACCATCGGTGCGGTCGGCCGAATGCTCCGAGACAGGTCTATCTGCGCCGGTTGGTGCAACCGCGAGTCATAAGGCAGGGCCCGACGTGACGAACGGTGCTGCTGCTGGTGGACGCTGGCGGCTGGTGCGAGCGCTACTGCTGGTGACCGGGGGCCTTCTTTGGATAGCTGTTGCTGTGAAAACCTTGCGGAAAGGGCGCGCGCGCTGACAGTGCGCCGCCTCGGACGCGCGTCGCGCCGCAAAGTGCCTCCGTGGTGCGTTTTGGTGCAGGAGTAGGTGTGGGTAGGTGTGAGTCGACGAGAGATGGTGGGGGAAGATGCCTTTGATTCCATGGGAATTGGACGGCAGTCGCTAAGTATCGCGTGCCTCTAAATGGGTTCAAATCCCACCGGTACCGCCACGAAGAAGCCCCCTCCATCCCCGAGCAACACCGGGACGGAGGGGGTTTTCGTCGTCATGCCCGTCCGTCGGTGGGCACGGGCGGCATAGCATCGAACCGTGCAGACGGGGGAAGACGCGGAGTTCGAGGTCGAGCCTCGCTGGAAGGAAGAGGTCGTCTACTGGGAGGGGGCCGAGGGCTTCGTCTTCGACGCCGGGTGGGGCGTGGATCCGCCCGTGCTCTACATCCCGTTCCCAGAGGAGTGGGACGCCGCCACTGCGTCATGGATGCATGGCCGACGCGATGAGATCGTGGAACGGCTACGTCGTCACTCCCGGCATCGGATCGAGGCTGGGCCTTATCCCGGCTCTGGGCGCCGGGTTACACGCTGAACGGCCGCGATGGCGGATAGGGCGGCCCGGTCGGCAGGACGACCCCCAGGCACCGACCCCAGAACTGAAAGACACGGATTCCCAGCGAAGCCCAGAAACACCTCACCTGAGGTTCAGAACGCCGTCGCACCCTGATGTCATGACCAGATCGCGTGCCCTCGTCGTCCCCCTCGTCCGCACTGCCGCCGTCCTCGTCGGCGTCTCACTGCTCGCGGGCTGCCAGGCCACCTCGGCAGCCGTGCCCGATCCGTCGTCCTCGGTCTCGCCGGCACGGAAGGGAAGTGCCGACGGCGGCTCGACGGGCGACCGCAGCGACTCGACGACCGAGCAGAAGAACCTCGCCGCCGTGCTCAAGCTCTACACCGACGCCTTCCCCGACCCCGCCTCGCCGAAGGCGGTGGCCACGACCGACAAGCTGGTCGCGGCCGACGCCATCGCGCACGGTTCTGGCCAGAAGTCCGGTCCGAGCGGCGTCCTGGCCGAGTTCACCGCCGACCGGACGCGGGTCCCCGGAGCGCAGGCGGTCGTCAAACACACCGCGGCCGACGGCGACCTCGTCGCCGTGCACTACCAGGTCGCCTCCGACCCGGCCGACGAACGGACAGGCGAGGCCGCCGTCGACCTGTTCCGGGTGCGGGACGGCGCCGTCGTGGAGCGCTGGGCGTTTGATCAGCCGATCGCGACCGGGACGCCGGCGAGCGGGAACACCAACACGATGTTCAGCGACCTCTACAGCCCGGGGAAGCCTGCGGTCGCCCCGTCGGAGTCGCAGGAGGAGCAGAACCGGACGTTCGCGGTGAGCGCGTACAACACGCTGTTCCGCGACCAGGACGTCTCGATCCTCGACAAGGCCTTCGACCCCGCCTATCTTCAGCACAACCCGGTCGCACCCAACGGCACGGCGGCGCTCAAGTCGTTCTTCTCCGGGTCTGCCACCTTCCCGCCGCAGGAGTCGGTCATCTCGCTGAGCGACGGCGACCTCGTCTGGACCTTCTCGCAGAGCGTCGGCGCGAAGGCCGACGACCCCGTTCTGGCGGCGGACATCTTCAGGGTCGACGACAAGCTCATCCGCGAGCATTGGGACGTTGTGCCGACCGCCGGGTAAATCACTGCGGCGGTGCTTCCAGGATGCGGTCCTCGGGTCGCAACGCGGCCTCCCGATGCGGTCGCCCGCTCGACGTCTCCGCCGAATACCGCGCGCCGGGCCTTCCGCTCCACCCCTGGCGGTCTCCGGTAGCACACCGCTAGGGTCGGGGACGGTCCCGATCCGGGACCGTCGAACGACGAACGAGAGGTGTGCAGGATGGCGAAACGACCAGGGGGAGTGACCATCGTCGCGGTGATCGTCTGGATCCAGGGCTTCCTGAGCGCCCTCGGCGGCGCGCTCCTGATGGTCGGCGCGAACACGCCGAACGGCAACCTCCAGGGGATGCAGGTCGCCGGTCTCGTCTCGCTGATCCTCGGGATCATCACCATCATCGTCGGCGTCGGCCTCCTGCGGGGGAGCAGCGTGGCGAGGGTGCTCACCACGATCGTCCTCGTGCTGTCGATCGCCAGCGCCGTCTACGCGATGGTCACCACCGGCAACCTCGCGACGCAGATCATCAGCCTGCTGCTCGCGGTCATCGGCCTCATCCTCCTGTACACGAAGGCCGCGTCCGACTACTTCCGCTCGGCCTGAGCCTCTCCCTCCGAGCGAGGAGGGCGTCGACGGCGGTGGCTAGGCTCTGGGGATGACTCAGGACTTCGCAGCGCTGAACGCCCACGCCATGGAGGTCGCCGCCGCCTACGACGATCTCAGCACGAAGCGGATCGGACGTCCTTGGACGAACCAGGAGGTCGCCCTCGGATTCGTCGGCGACGTCGGTGACCTCGCCAAGATCGTGATGACGCTCGAGGGGACGCGCCGCATCGACGGCATCGGACTCGAACAGCTCGAGCACGAGCTGTGTGATGCCATCTGGTCGTGTCTCGTCCTCGCCGACCGGTTCGGGATCGACATCGGCGAGGCGTTTCCCCGCCAGATGCAGGACTTGGTGCGGTACGTTTCCGAGCTCCGGGCCGACGAAGAGCGCACCGATTCCGCGACGCCCGCTGGCTAGAATCGCGACATGAGCGACGACAGTATGGCCAGCACCGACGACGGCGAGTCCTTCGGCGTCGAGCCCGGCACCTACCGGCACTTCAAGGGTGCGCGGTACGAGGTCATCGGCGTCGGACGACACAGCGAGACCGAGGAGCCGTACGTCTTCTATCGGACGAACACGACGCCGCCGACGTCGTGGGTGCGACCGCTCGCGATGTTCGTCGAGCCCGTCTCACGCGACGGCTACGAGGGACCGCGCTTCGCCCGCGTCGAGGACGCAGCCGACTGACCTGAAGGAGTGCTGTCACGGACCAACTCGCCGCGCTGGTGGAGCAGCGCTGAGCCAGCCTTCGGGTCAGGCCGACTCCGGATCGGTCGTCGTGTCGGGTTCGGACGTCAGGATCATGCCGCTCGGCGTATAGGAGGAGTCGAGCAGGGCGCGCACCCACGCCTGGTTGACCGGCGGCTCCGCCTGCGCGAACCGGAACTGCAGCGGGACGTCGCTCGTGACCCAGAGACTCACGCGCCCACCGCCGTCCACAGCGCCCTTCGTCCATTCGACGAAGAAGGACTCCCGACGACGCAGCTTGTTCCCGATCGCCGCCCTGAGATGGGCGAGCACGCGGTCGTCGAAGTCGTAGTGACTTCCTGCACCGTAGATGAGAACGCCCATGCAGTGATTGTGCCGCATCGGCCCCGCCGCACCGCTCGGCGACGCCCCGCCGCTCCACGTAAACTCGTGGGATGCCGAGTCCGACTCCCGCTCCCGCACCCTTCGCCCTTCGCCCGGCGCTCATCCCGGGCATCATGGGTGCGGTCGCGCTCATGTTGGGCCTCGCGCTGCTCGAGCTCGACGCCTTCACGATCGTGCTGTTCGTGGTGAGCATCCTCGCGCTCATCATGGCCGTGTTCGCTTGGCAGGCCAAGCAGCCGCTCTGGATGATCCCGACGCTGCTCGTCGCGATCGTGTGGAACCCGGTCCTCCCGCTCCCGTTCGGCGGCATCCCCTGGATCATCGCGCAGTTCCTCGGCGCGGTCGTGCTCGTCGCCGTCGGTGTCCTGCTCGAGAACAAGCACGCCGCTCCGCCCGCCTGACTGGAAATGTTTCGGGAACGCCTGCGGGTCGTCCCGGCTCTGGCAAGCTTGCGCTCATGACGCTTGAACGCAACTGGGCCGGCACGCACACCTTCGCAGCGCCGCGGATCGTGAACGCCACGTCGATCGACGAGGTCCGCGCACTCGTCGCCGAGGCCGCCAGGACGGGCACGCGTGTCCGCGCCCTCGGCACCCGACACTCGTTCACCGACCTCGCCGACTCCGACGGCACGCTCATCACGGTGCTCGACATCCCCGCCGACCCGGTGTTCGACGAGGCTGCCGGCTCGGTGACGATCGGAGCCGGGACGCGCTACGGGATCGCCGCCGCCTGGCTCGCCGAACATGGCCTCGCCTTCCACAACATGGGCTCGCTCCCGCACATCTCCATCGGCGGCGCGATCGCGACCGGCACCCACGGATCCGGCAACGACAACGGCATCCTGTCCTCAGCGGTGAGCGGCCTCGAGTACGTCGACGCCACGGGTGAACTCGTCCACGTGCGGCGCGGGGACCCCGGCTTCGACGGCCTCGTCGTCGGGCTCGGCGCGTACGGCATCGTGGTGCGCGTGACGGTCGATGTGCAGCCCGCCTACCGCGTGCGTCAGGACGTCTACCGCGACGTCCCGTGGGACGCCGTCCTCGCCGACTTCGAGGGCGTCACCGGCGGTGCCTACAGCGTCAGCATTTTCACCAACTGGCTCGGCGACACCGTCGAGCAGATCTGGTGGAAGACCCGCCTTGTCGCCGGTGACGACGAGCTGCCCGTGGTCCCGGAGTCGTGGCTCGGTGTGCAGCGGGACTCCCTGACCGCCGGCAACCTCGTCGAGACGGACCCCGACAACCTCACCCTGCAGGGCGGTGTCCCCGGCGACTGGTGGGAGCGGCTGCCGCACTTCCGGCTCGAGTCGACGCCGAGCAACGGTGACGAGATCCAGACCGAGTACTTCATCGACCGCGCTGACGGACCCGCTGCGATCACTGCCCTGCGTGCGCTCGGCGACCGCATCGCCCCGCTGCTGCTCGTGACCGAACTGCGCACGGCCGCGCCGGACAAGCTCTGGCTGAGCGGCGCGTACCACCGGCAGATGCTCGCCGTGCACTTCACCTGGCGCAACCTGCCCGAGGAGGTCCGAGCGGTGCTGCCTGCGATCGAGGAGGCGCTCGCACCCTTCGACGCCCGCCCGCACTGGGGCAAGCTCAACCTCCTGACCGCCGAGCGCATCGCCGAGGTCGTGCCGCGGCTCGCCGAGGCACGGGACCTCTTCGAGGAGTTGGACCCGGCCGGAACCTTCTCGAACGCGCACTTGGAGCGCATCGGGGTCCGTCTGCCCCGGTAGCGGGTGTCGGTGGCTCGGGTGCCAGCGCGGTGCGCCGGCGCGAGCGCGGTGCGTCGGCGCGAGCGCGGGTCATCGGGCGTCAGCGCGGTGCGCTGACGCGAGTGCCGGAGAACCGGCGTGGGCGCGGGGTACACGCGTGAGCGCGGGCCTCCGGAGACCCGCGCCCACGCGCCAGACCCGCGGTCACGTCAGCGCACCGCGCTGGCGCAACCCGAGAGGTCAGTCCTCGACTCGGATGCCGAACTGCTCGGCGAACATCGCTGCGAGCTCTCCGACCTGGAACGGCGTCATCGTCGCGCCCCGCAGGTGCTCGATGCCGGCGATGCGACGGAGCTCGAGCGTCCGGAGGTCGACGTCGGTGAGCCTCGCCCGCGTGACGTCGAGACTGTTGAGCGTGCAGTCGACGAACCGGACCCTGGTGGCCGTCGCGTCCGCGAGGTCGAGTTCGTCGATCGTGCAGTCCTCGAACAGGACGTCCTGCAGCACGGCCCCGCGCAGGTTCACGAAGCCGAGCTTGCATCCGGTGACCCGCACCGACTGCCAGTTCGCGTCGTAGCAGTCGGCGGAACCGACCCGGGACTCCTCCAGCTCGACGTCGCGCAGGCGACTTCGAGGGGCGAGGAGGATGGGCGCGTCCCACCGCTCGAGCCGGGAGTCGAGGAACGACGCCGCCCGGAAGTCGGTCTGGTCGGCTCGAATGCCGGCAAGCAGGGACTCGGAGATCGTGATGCCCGAGAGGTCACGGTGCGACAGGTCGAGATCGGCGAACCGCAGGCCTTCGACACTGTCGTGCGCGTCGAGGGCCCCCTCGTCGCCGTCGGTCAATCCGATGAGACGGACGGGGTCGAGCCGTGGTGCCGTCGTTCCGGTGCGTTTCGCCATGCCGTGTTCTCCCGATGCCCGTGCGTGAAAGGGTGATCCGGCCAGCCTAGGGGCGGCCGCCGACGGGCTTCCGAGCCACCGCTCAGCTCGCTGTGAACCGACCTGGGAGGAACGGCAGGAGCGGCGCGCGGTAGACGAGCGACGTGTCGACGCCGGCGGTCAAGGTGGTCCGGGCCGCGCCGTACCGCCAGACCCGATTGAAGAGGAAGACCTCGAAGGAGACCTCCGTCCCGCCGAGCCGCCAGCTGCCCGTACCCCACTGCGCCGGCTGGCCTCGCCCGTCGAACACCACCGTCGGACGCTGGAACGCGCCGTACCAGGGACGTCGGAGCGTCACTTCGACGCGATGCTGCGTCGGCGACGGGTCCTGGGTGACTTCGCTGCTCATCGGCCCAGCCTAAGGCGAGCGGCGGCGTTCCCGTGGTGCAGGCGCAGGCGGGACGGGCTTCGCCGCGATGACGTCGGCGTCGGCGATCACGACCGGTCCGCGCTTGGTCTCGACCGTGCAGCCCGTGTCCGACCGCTCGACGAGCTCGCCGAGGGCGTCGGTCGCACCCGCCTCGGCGCCCTCGGGTAGTGCGAAGCGCACGACGACCCGCGAACCGAGCGGTGCCTCCCGGAGGAAGCGGACGGCCGCCGGACCGATCATCGCCGGGTCCTCGACCACGACCGCGAGTCGACGCTCACCAGGAGCTCGGGCGGTAGTCCTTGAGGAAGACGCCGAACAGGTTCTCGCCGGCCTCGCCGCGGACGATCGGGTCGTACACCCGCGCCGCGCCGTCGACGAGGTCGAGCGGGGCGTGGAAGCCCTCCTCCGCCAGTCGCACCTTGGTCGGGTGCGGGCGCTCGTCGGTGATCCAGCCGGTGTCGACACTCGTCATGAGGATGCCGTCGGTCTCGAACATCTCCCGCGCGCTCGTCCGGGTGAGCATGTTCAGCGCGGCCTTCGCCATGTTGGTGTGCGGGTGTCCTGGGCCCTTGTAGCCGCGACCGAAGACGCCCTCCATCGCGGAGACGTTGACCACGTAGGTGCGCGGGAAGTCGGACGCCGCCATCGACGCACGCAGGCGGCTGATGAGGATGAACGGGGCGGTCGCGTTCGCCAGCTGGACCTCGAGCATCTCGATAGGCTCGACCTGGTCGACGTTCTGCACCCAGCTGTTGCTGTGGTCGACGTCGGGGACGAGTCCGCCGGCGTCGATCGCGGTGCCGGCGGCGAGCCGTTCGAGCGAGGATGACCCGGCCGTCATGGCCGCTTCGGTGAGCGCATCGGCTTTGGCCGCCGCTGCGGCGAGGATCGGGTGGGCGGACACCGACGCCGCGAGCGACAGCGGGTGTGCGTCGTTCGTGTGGCCGAAGGTGACGAGTTCGGGCAGTGGGCCGTCCGGCAGCGGGGCGAGCTCCGCGTCGACGAGCGGCTGGTAGGCGCCCTTCGTGCGGCGGACCGTCTGCGCGGCGTTGTTGATGAGGATGTCGAGTGGACCCTGCTCGGCCACGGAATCCGCGAGGGCGATGACCTGGGCCGGGTCGCGGAGGTCGATGCCGACGACGCGAAGCCGGTGCAGCCAATCGGCGCTGTCGGGGAGCGCGCTGAAGCGGCGGACGGCGTCGCGCGGGAACCGCGTCGTGATGGTGGTGTGTGCTCCGTCGCGCAGGAGTCGCAACGCGATGTACATGCCGATCTTCGCGCGGCCGCCGGTGAGGAGGGCGCGCTTGCCGGTGAGGTCGGTGCGGGCGTCTCGCTTCGCGTGGCTCATCGCCGCGCACTGCGGGCAGAGCTGGTGGTAGAAGGCGTCGACCGTCGTGTAGGGCTGCTTGCAGATGTAGCAGTTGCGCGGCACCAGCAGCTCGCCGGCGGTCGGAGCCGTCGTGGTGGTGGCGAGCGGGATGCCCCGGGTCTCGTCGTCGATGCGGTCGGGTGCGCCCGTAGCGGTGGCGGCGATCACGGCGCGGTCGGCGTCGGCGATCCGGGCCCGACGGTCGAGCCGGCGCTCCTTCTTGACCGCCTTGAACATCTTGGCGGTGGCGCGGCGCACCTGGAGGTAGTCGGGATGCTCCTCGTCCATCGTCGCCATGGTCTGGAGGACACGCAGCGTGACCTCGAGATCGGTGGGATCGATGCCCGCGTCGTCGCCGGGAGCGTGGTTCGCAGGCTCGTCGTGGGGGAGAGAGGTCATTACTTCATTCTACGAGCCGCCGGACGTGCCCCGGTCGGTGCTGAGGTCAGCGCGGGGCGCTGGACCGACCGCGACCCACAGACGTGAGCGCGACCCTCCGGAGGGGCGCGCTCACGTCGCAGACCCGCGCTCGGGTCAGCGCACCGCGCTGGCCCGAGGCAGGGGTGTCCGTCGTGCGTGAGACCATGGGGCGATGACTCCCGAGCCCGCACCACTGGTCGACGTGGCCGACCTCGTCCGGCTCGTCGGGCGGGTGGCGTTCGACCGCGGCCGGGTCTACGCGAGAGACGGTCGGGTCACCGCCGCCGACTGGGACCCCGACAAGCGTCGGCTCCACGGGATCGTCGAAGGCTCCACCGACGTCCCGTACGCCTGCATCATCGACCTCGGCGACGACACCGGTGGGTTCGCTCGCATCGAAGGCAGCGCGTGCTCCTGCCCGCTCCGCGGTGACTGCAAGCACATCGTCGCCACCCTGCTGCACAGCAACGCGGCCCATCTCCGTGCCGAGGGTCGCTCCGACCGGTGGGTGGCACCACAGCGGCCGCCTTCCGGGAAGGAGGCGTCCTGGCGCTCCGACCGGCGTTGGACCGCGCCCATCAACGACCCCGTGCTCGACGAGCCGGCCGAGCACCGGCCGATGTACGCCCTGGACGAGTTCGACGACCTCCCTGCCTCCTGGCGTCCGGAGGCGGAACGGCGAGCAGCGCGATGGACCCCGAGTCCGCAGACGCCGCCGGCACCGCCCAGTTGGCGGAACCGACTCGACTCCCTCGCCGGCGATGCCGGTCGTGCCACGGCGCCGACGGCCATGGGCCTGCAGTTCGAGGTCCGCGAGAGCATCCCGCGCACCGCCGAACGCTGGCGCGGACCGACCTCCCGCACGGCCGACGGCCCGCCCGAGCCCCGGCACCCCCGCCGCATCGCCGTCCGACCCGTCGTCAAGAAGGCCGGCGGCGGCTTCGTGAAGTCGACGATCTCGTGGACCTCGTTCACGCACCAGGGCCACCGGCTGTCGCTCGATCCGGCGCACCAGCAGTGGTTCACGCAGTTCCAGGCGCTCCTGCGTGCCACCCGTCCGCCGGCCGGTGCCTACGCCGGCGCCGGCGACTCGGACTGGCTCGTCCTCGACGACTTCGGCAGCCCCGTCCTCTGGCATCTGTTCGAGGAGGCGGCCCAACTCGGGATCGAACTCGTCGGCACACGCAAGGGCACGGTCGCCCTCGGCACCACCGCCGCCATCCGGCTGGACGCCGCGCACGACGACGAGGGCGTGGTCCTCCGATCCGTCGTGACGATCGATGGCACCGACGTCGACGCGGCCACCAGCGGAGCCCTCGGCGACCACGGGCTCTACCACTACACGCTCGAACCCCAGCAGGCGATCGTGCTCGCCCCGCTCGCCGAACCGCTGACGGACGAGGCCCGCGGACTGCTCGGGCCTGGCGAGCCGGTCGTCGTCCCCGAGGCCGAGGTGCCGGAGTTCCTCGAGCACTACGTCCCACGGCTCCGCCGTAGCATCTCGCTGAGTTCGACGGACGGCACCGTGGCCCTTCCCGAGATCGTGCCGCCGGTCCTCGTCCTCACGGCTTCCTTCGAACCGAAGCAGACCCTGCGCCTCGCCTGGTTCTGGCAGTACGCCCCGGCGCAGCGCGTCCCGATCGGTGGCGGCACCCCGGCGCTCGCCGCAGGACGACCACTCGTGTCGACGGTGCCGCACGGCGGTCCCACCGACGCCGCCGAAGCGGAGGTCCTCCGCGACGAACGCGCGGAGCGGGCCATCCTCGACCGGGTCGGCGCCGCCATCGCCGCCGCGGCGGAACCGGAACGCCGGGCGCTCGCCGCGGGCTCGTTCGACGAGCTCACGACCCCGGGCGTCTGGCCGCCCCGGCCGCAGGTCCTGACGGAGTTCGACGCGGCACTCGTCACCGAGCGCACCCTCCCCGTCCTCGAGTCGCTCGACGACGTCCTCGTCGAGGTGTCCGGCGACCGCCCCGAGTACCGGGAGCTCACGGGCACGCCCCACATCTCGGTCACCACGGTGGAGACGGAGCAACGCGACTGGTTCGACCTCGGGATCGTCATCCACATCGGCGAGTACAGCGTCCCCTTCGAGCCCCTCTTCAAGGCCCTCTCGAAGGGGCGCACCAAGCTGCTCATGGTCGACCACACCTACCTGTCGCTCGAGCACCCCGCCTTCGACCGCCTCCGCGAGCTGCTCACCGAGGCGGCCGCGCTCAAGGAGTGGGAGACGAAGCCGAGCATCAGTCGCTATCAGGCGAGCCTCTGGGCCGACTTCGAAGACCTCGCCGACGAGACCGAGCAGGCCGTCTCCTGGCGCGAGGCTGCAGCCGGACTCAACGCGATCGAAGCGGTCCCCGACACCGCCTTGCCGTCGGGACTCCACGCAGACCTCCGGCCTTACCAGGTCGAGGGCTTCCGCTGGCTCGCGTTCCTCTGGCAGCACGGACTCGGCGGTATCCTGGCCGACGACATGGGCCTCGGCAAGACGCTGCAGGCCCTCGCCCTCGTCGCCCACGCGCGCGAGACCACCGGGACCACGGCACCACCGTTCCTCGTGGTCGCCCCGACGTCGGTCGTCTCCAACTGGGTCGCCGAGGCCACGCGCTTCGTGCCCGACCTCGTCGTCCGCAGCATCACAGCCACGCAGGCGAAGGGGAGCGCGTCGATCGCGGACCTCGCGGCGGGCGCCGACATCGTGGTCACGAGCTATGCGCTGTTCCGGCTCGATGCGCCGGCGTACCAGGCGGTCGACTGGTCGGGGCTCATCCTCGACGAGGCGCAGTTCGTGAAGAACCACCGCGCCAAGCTGCACGAGTGCGCGGTCGACCTCAGAGCACCGTTCAAGCTCGCGATCACCGGCACGCCCATCGAGAACACGCTCATGGAGCTGTGGTCGCTGCTGGCAATCGTCGCGCCGGGCCTGTTCGCGTCGGCGCCGCGCTTCACCGAGCACTACGTCAAGCCGATCGGCAAGGGTCTCGACTCGAGTCGGCTGCAGACCCTGCGCCGACGCATCCGTCCGCTGCTCATGCGACGGACGAAGGAGATGGTCGCGCCCGAACTGCCGCCGAAGCAGGAGCAGGTGCTGCGGATCGAACTCGCGCCGGCACACCGCAAGCTCTACGATCTCGTCCTCCAACGCGAACGGCAGAAACTCCTCGGACTCGTCGACGACCTCGACCGCAACCGGTTCATCGTGTTCCGCTCGCTCACCCTCCTCCGCATGCTCAGCCTCGACGCGAGTCTCATCGACGCCGAGGAGCACGCGGGCATCCCCTCGAGCAAGCTCGACGCCCTCCTCGAGCAGCTCGACGACGTCGTCGCCGAGGGCCACCGGGCGCTCATCTTCAGCCAGTTCACGAGCTTTCTCGGCACCGCTGCGCGTCGGCTCGAGGAGCAGGGCATCGCGTACGAGTACCTCGACGGGTCGACCCGTCGTCGGGGTGAGGTCATCGACCGCTTCCGCACCGGCGACGCCCCCGTGTTCCTCATCAGCTTGAAGGCCGGCGGGTTCGGCCTCAACCTGACCGAAGCGGACTACGTCTTCCTGCTCGACCCGTGGTGGAACCCGGCCGCAGAGGCGCAGGCCATCGACCGCACGCACCGCATCGGCCAGACCGAGAACGTCATGGTCTACCGGCTGGTCGCCGCCGACACGATCGAGGAGAAGGTGATGGCGCTGCAGGCGAAGAAGTCCGAGCTCTTCGCCGCGGTCCTCGACGACGACGCGGTGTTCAGTCAGGCCCTCACCGCGGAGGACATCCGGGGCCTGCTCGAATAGTCTCCCGGCACCCACGACAGCCGTCGGGGTGTGGCCGGCCGAGCGACCGATAGCCTGATCGCTATGGAACTCGGGGTGTATGCGGTCGTCGGCATCGCGGTGATCGTGGCCGTCGCGGCCTTCTCCCGCAAGCTCGGTGTCGCCGCGCCGATCATCCTCGTGATCGTCGGCGTCGGGCTCTCGTACCTCCCGGGCGTGCCCGAGATCGAGGTCGAACCGGAACTCGTGCTCGACGTCGTCCTGCCGCCGATCCTCTACGCCGCGGCGATCAGCGTCCCGATCATGGACTTCCGCCGCAACCTCGCCACCATCACGAGCCTGTCCGTCGTGCTCGTCATCGTCACCGCGTTCGGTGCCGGTTTCCTCCTCTTCAGCCTCCTGCCGGACCTCAACCTGGCCGCGGCCATCGCCCTCGGCGCGATCATCAGCCCGCCCGACGCGGTCGCGGCGACGTCCATCGGACGCCGTCTCGGCCTCCCGCCCCGCCTCTTGACGGTGCTCGAGGGTGAGGGGCTCGTGAACGACGCGACCGCGCTCGTGCTCCTCCGATCGGCGAGCGCTGCGGCGGCCGGCGGCATGCTCACGCCGTGGGCGACGGTCGGCGACTTCGTCTACGCGGTCGTCCTGGCGATCGTCGTCGGCTTCATCGCCGGGTACGTCACCGTCTGGCTGCGGTCGAAGCTCAACGACTCCGTCCTCGACACCGCGATCTCCATCGCCGTCCCGTTCGTCGCGTTCATGCCGACCGAGGCGCTCGGCGGGTCCGGCGTGCTGGCCGTCGTCATCGCCGGCCTGTACACGGGGCACGCGAGTTCGGCCGCGTTCTCGGCGCAGGCGCGGATCAGCGACCGCATCAACTGGCGGACCATCCAGTTCCTGCTCGAGAACGCCGTGTTCCTCCTCATCGGCCTCGAGATCCGCACCCTCATCGGCGCCGTCGACGCCGAGATTTTGTCCGTCGAGGAGTCCATCGGGATCGGTCTCGTCGCGACGGCCGCGCTCATCGCACTGCGGTTCCTGTGGGTGGGGCCGCTGGTGCTCGGGCTCCGTGCACGAGAACGTTGGGCGGAACGCCAGACCCTGCAACGGTGGCTGTCGATGGGGTACTCGGAACGGTTCCCGAGACAGAACCGGCGATGGCACCGGCGGCGGCGGCGGGAGCGCGCCTACGAGCGGCAGCGCGCCGACCTCGAGCAGTTGCGGTTGGAGCAGATCGACTGGCGAGGTGGCGTCATCCTCAGCTGGTCGGGCATGCGCGGCGTCGTGACGCTCGCCGCCGCACAGTCACTGCCGCAGAGCACCCCGTACCGCGAGCAGCTCGTCCTCATCGCCTTCACGGTGGCCGTCGTGACGCTCGTCGTCCAGGGCGGCACGTTGCCGTGGCTCATCCGGCTGCTCAAGGTGCAGGGGATCGACGAGTCCGAGGACCGTCGCCAGCTGGCGACCCTCCTCGACGAGATCAGCTACGCGGGCATCAGCGTGCTGGAGGATCCGGCATCGGCGGTCGGCATCGAGGAGGAGATCGACCCCGATCTGCTCGAACGCGTCAGACAGTCCACGTTCCTGCGGGCGGAAGCCGCCTGGGAACGCTCGCGTGAGTCGGTGTCACCCAGCGAGACGCATGCCGAGACGCCGCACCGGCTCTACCGCCAGCTCCGCCTCGCCGTCGTGCAGGCCGAACGCGAGCGGCTCCTCGACGCCCGGGCGCGCGGCGCGTACCCGTCGCGCATCCTCGCCGAGGCGCAGACGATGCTCGACATCGAGGAGACGCGCCTGCGTCCGCCTCGCGCTGACCACTGACCGAGTGGGACCCGTCGGTTCACAACTCAGGAGCGCCCCCGCGTGTCGTCCGTCCGGACCGGACGGGAGGGCGGACACACCCGGGGCGTCCTGAGTTGTGAACGGTGGACTCGGTTGTGGGCGTGCGGTTGGCTGATGTCCACAACTCAGGAGTGGTCCGGCGCGTCGGCCATCCGCATGGGTGGGACGACGCGACGCGCCGGGGGGCGTCCTGAGTTGTGGACCGGGTGCGGTCAGCTGTGCGGGCCGGGGTTCGTGATGTTCGCGACGCGCTCCGCCTCGCGCTCGGCCGCGGCGTCGCGTTCGGTCTCCGAACCGGGGTTCGTGATGTCGGCCTCGCCGCTCGCCGCCGGGTCGTCCTCGGTGACGTGCGGGCCGGGGTTCGTCGTGGACGCCACGCGCTCGGCTGCCGCGTCGTCGACGACCTCGTCGTGCGGGCCCGGGTTGTTGATGTCGGCGTTCTGGTCACTCATGGGGTGCTCCTTCCGAGATCCGCCTGGGCGGTCTCCGTCTCGCGCATCGTCGCGCTGATCCGCTCTCACGGTAGGTCCGTGGGCGGGTGGCTGCAAGGGGTGGCGCCGGCCGATCAGTCGCGAGCGGCGAAGGCGTCGACCCCGGTGAGTTCGGCGGAGAGCTCCCAGAGTCGGGCCGCCTCCTCCGGATCGGTCGCGTGGTCGGCGACGCCGGAGGCCGGGGAGACCGCGGTCTCCGCCGGGCCGGCGATGTCGCAGTCCTCACAGAACACCCCGCCGAGGCCGTCGAGCGACGGCGAGGTCGCGGCCCACACCTCGGTTGCGGCACCCTGCTCGGGCGACTTGAACCCCGAGACGAGGAGGTTGCCGTCGGCGTCGACCCAGCCGAGCGCCATCATCTCCTCGCGCGGCAGGTGCCGCTGCAGCGGCGTGAGGATGCCGCCGGGGTGGACGGAGAACGCGCGGACACCTTCCTCGGCGCCGAGCGTGTCGAGCTGGAGGGCGAAGAGCGCGTTGGCGGTCTTCGCCTGCCCGTACGCCTCCCACTTGTCGTAGCCGTGCTCGAACTGGACGTCGTCCCAGCGGATCCCGGAGCGCTTGTGGCCGCTGGAGGACAACGCGACGACCCGCGATGACCCGCCCTTGACGATGGCGGGCCAGAGGCGGTTGACGAGGGCGAAGTGGCCGAGGTGGTTGGTCGCGAACTGGAGTTCCCAGCCGGGACCGACGCGCGTCTCGGGAGCCGCCATGACGCCGGCGTTCGTGATGACGAGGTCGAGGCTCCGGCCCGTGGCGAGGAAGCGGTCGGCGAACGCCTCGACGCTCGCGAGGTCGGCCAGGTCGAGTTCATCGACCTCCACACCGTCGATGCCGGCGAGCTCCTCGCGAGCGGTCTCCGGGCGCCGCGCGGGGACGATGACGCGGGCACCCGCGCCGACCAGGGCACGGACGGCCTCGCGGCCGATACCGGAGTAGCCGCCGGTGACGATGGCGAGCTTACCGGTGAGGTCGATGCCCTCGAGCACCTCCGCCGCGGTGCTCGAGTGGCCGAAGCCGGAACCGATGGGGTGCTGCGGGGTGCGCGTGCGATTGGTCATGCCCTCACGCTACGACTCCGGGGAGGGCGGCGGAACCGGAAGGACCTGGGAAGATGTGCAGCCGTCGTCGGTCCGTGGTCGTGGCCGCCCGCACCACCAGGTCTCAGCGGGTGGACAGCACGCGCACGGATGGGAGCGGGTGGCCGTGCAGCAGCGCGCGGACCTCCTGGAGGCGACGACGCACGCCCCACATCGTGACCTTCTTGAGCGACTCCGAGACGATGCCGCCGCTCATCTTCGACTCGCCAGACACCCGCTCGGTGAAGACGATGGGCGTCTCCACGACCCGGAGCCCGCGCTGCAGCGCCCGCCAGAGGAGGTCGACCTGGAAGCAGTACCCCTGCGACGCGACGTCGGCGAGGTCGATGCGGCGCAGTGCCTCGCTGCGGAACGCGCGGAACCCGCCGGTCGCGTCGGCGACACCGATCCCGAGGGCCAGTCGCGTGTAGAGGTTGCCGCCGCGACTCAGCGCGAGCCGGTGGGCGGGCCAGTTCTCGACGACGCCACCCGGGACCCAGCGTGAGCCGAGCGCGAGATCGTGATCGTCGAGGAGCGCGATCAGGCGGGGCAGGTCCTCGGGGTGGTGGGATCCGTCCGCGTCCATCTCGACGACGACCTCGTACCCCCGGGCGAGCGCCCAGGCGAAGCCCGCGAGGTACGCGCCGCCGAGCCCGTCCTTCACGGCCCGGTGGAACACGTGCACCTCCGGGTGCTGCGCGGCGAGCTGCTCGGCGAGGAACCCGGTGCCGTCGGGCGAGGAGTCGTCCACGACGAGGATGTCGACCCCCGGGACGGCGAGCGTGCGGTTCACGATCGGCTGCAGATTGTCGAGTTCGTTGTAGGTGGGGATGACGACGAGTGAGCGGTTCACGTCGGTTCCTTTCGGGTCGGTGGGAATGGTTCGGAGCGGGGCCGCGCCGCGACGGGCGCGCGGAGCAGGGAGCGGCGCTACGGGGTCGTGCCGACGAGCGACGCGAAGACGACGTAGTTGTTCGCGTAGGTGTTCGCGGCGTCGTCGAAGGGGCCGTTGCAGGTGATGAGCCGGAGCTGCGCGTCGGGCGTCGGCCCGTAGACCTCCTCGGTGGGGAAGGTCTTCTTCTCGACGTCGATGGCGCGGTCCACGGCGTACGTGGCGGTCGAGCCGTCGGACATCGTGACCGTCACCTGGTCGCCCGCCACGAGCTGCTTGAGGTGGACGAACACCGCCTCGCGGAGGGTCGTGTCGAGGTGGCCGGCGATGACCGCCGGCCCCACCTGGCCGGGCAGGACGCCGGCGCGGTACCACCCGGCGTCCTCCCACTCGACGGGCGGCAGGAGGACACCGGACGCATCGCGTTCGAGCGGTTCGACCGCCGCGTCGACCCCGATGGACGGGATCTGCACCCGGCTCACGCTCAATGCGCTGACATCGGCGGCCGGCGCTTGCGCGACCGGGTCCTGCTTCGCACCGGCGGCGCCACGGTCGGACGCCTCCGAGGAGGTGATGGGCCCGTCGGCGGCGTTCGGCGAGGTCGGCGTCTGCCCGGCGTGCGTCGTGGCGCAGCCCGAGAGGGCGAGCGCCGTGAGGAGCGCTCCGGCGGCGGCGAGCATGCCGATCCGACGGCGCTGTGCACGGATCATGAGGTGGCTCCTTCGGTGAGTGGTGGACACCCGTCCAGCTCACCGGTCGTGAGCATCATCGGTGCGAGGGCTGCCCAGGCGGCGCCGAAGTAGCTCGGCACCTCCTGCGCGAGTTCATCGGCGGCCCGGAGGTCGTCCGCCGACTCCGGCAGGTTGCCCACGGCGGCGCGCGCGGCCGCTCGGGCCTGGAGGGCGAGCGGGTGCACATCCGAGGTCAGGGGTGATCCGCCGAGATCGGTCTCCGCCCGCAGCTCCTTCGACCGCGCGAGGGTCGAGGCGAGGCGGGCGGCCGTCGCCCGGTCGGCGGTGTCGCACGACTCGGCATAGCGGATCGGGAGTCGGGCCGCGTCGTAGCCGTAGCGGACGCTCTGCCCGGTCCCTGCCGCACCCGGCATGGCGTCGACGGTGCCGTCGGCGTGCACCTGGGCCCAGTCGGGCGGGAGCGGACTCTCGTCGAGCAGGGTGGTCGTGACCGCTGCGGAACCCGCCTGCAGTTCGGCCCACCGCGGGTCACCCGTCGCCGCACCCAGCACCGAGAAGGCGACGGGGGAGGCGTAGGACGGGTTGTACGCGTAGGGCTCGGTCGCTGCGGCCCAGACGCCGGGGAGGAGGATCCGGCCCGCGGCGGTCTCGGCGGTCATGCGGTCCGCGATCACACCGGCGAGCGTGACGCCGGCCTCGGTGAACCGCGGCTCGTCGAACCGGGTGCCGGCGACGACGAGCGCGCGGGCGGCGTCGAGGTCCGCATCGCTGGCGGGTTCGTCGTCGACGACCTCGCCATCGCGCCACTGCCAGGCGAGCAGCCCGTCGGGCCGCTGCAGGTGCTGCTCGGTCCAATCCCAGATCTCGGTGAAGGACTGCTCGTCCCCGACCCCGGCCGCGACGAGCAGTCCGTAGGCCTGCCCTTCGCTGACCGTGTCGTCACCCTGGTCCCGGCGCACGACCCGGCCGTCGTCGACCCAGTCGGCGAGGAACGCGTCGGCGGCCTCGGTGGTGGTCCGGTCCGTGACCGTCGAGGTCGGGCCAGGCTGACCGTCGGCGTCGGTCGCGCCGGGTGACGCCGCGGTCGGGCCCTGGAGGAGGTTCGCCGGGAACCCGGTAGCCAGGGAGGCGATCACGGCGGTCGCGGTGACCGCGGCGACCGCGGTCGCGGCGATACCGATCGTCTTCTTGGCACTCATGGTCAGCTCACCGCCGTCCCGAGGTCGCGCACGAGCCGGGCGAGCTTCGCGTCGAGGTCGTCGAGGACGCCCCGCAGCGTCGACGACTGCTCGGCGAGTCCACCGCCACCGGTCTCCACCGGGCCCTCGGGGGCGTCGCCGGCGGCTGAGCTGTCGAGGACGGGCATGAGGGTGACGCCACCTGCGGCGTTGTCGAGCACGAAGAGCGTGCTCACGGTGCCGGGGGCGAGGTTCACGGAGGCTTCCGCCGCCTGCTTGCCGCCGGTCAGCTCGAGATCCCACGGGCCTGCTGGGACGCTCGCGTAGTCGGTCGCCGTCCCGGTGGTGGCGCCCTTCGCGATCGGCATGCCGGTCGAGGTGCTGACGTCGACGCTCTTGACGTCGGTCGACGCCTGGATCAGCCGGATGCGCGCCGCACCCTCGGTCGGACCGGTGAGGTCGTCCTCGAACACCTTCGTCTGCAGGTCCTTGTTGGGACCGTAGGCGGCGACGGTGGCCGCCTCCCCGGCGGTGATGGTCACGTTGGTGCTGATGACCGGCTTCGTGCTGTCGGGCGACCCGGCGGGCACCATCGACACCACGTAGGTGCCGGCGGCCAGATCGGTGTAGGGGGAGACCTGGCCGTAGGCGACGTCGTCGAGTTCGAACACGGTCGCGCCGCCGGAGAGTGCCGACAGCTTGACGTCGACGGTCTTGGTGTCGGCCGAGAGGTGGCCGACGCGGATCCAGCCGGAGCCTGAGGCCTCGGTGGTGGCGGCGCTCGCGGCGGTGGTGCCGAAGCCGATGAGTGCTGCCGTCGCGACGGCGGCGAGGCCGCTGAGGGCGAGTCGCCTGGTGGTGGTGGTTCGCATGGTGGAACTCCTGTTCTTCGGGTGGGTCGGGGTTTCGGGTGGCCCGGGCGTCCGGCTCGAGCCGGTGCTCGGGAAGGTGGTCAGCGGACGACGTCGGGTTCGACGACCGAGTAGGTGACCCGCACGCCGGCCGCCGTCTGCTCGACGCGGTCGGCCGCGTAGTCGCCCTGGATCGAGCGGATGGAGTCGGCCAGACGGCCGTCGCCCACCTCGGTGCCGGTGCGGAGCACCATCGTCCGACGCACGTCGCCCGTCTCGCCGTCGAGCACCGGAGTGCTCTCGAGCCGGACCGGCGTCGTGGCGAGTACCTGGCCGAGCGCCAGGAGGGCGCGGGAGTCGAGCTGGCCGTCGCTGAGGGTCTGCGCGGCCTCCGCCGAGACGCTGAGCGAGGGGTTCAGCAGGAGCTGCGCACCGAGCGCCGCCCGAGCCGCCGTGCGCCCGGCAGCCTGTTCGGCCGCCGCGTCGAGACCGTCGGCGTCGATGCGGCGGACCTCGACGGCCTGCGTCCCGGAGCCGAAGGTCGCGACGAGCTCGGAGTTGTCGATCGCACCCTTCACCTCGGGGAAGGTGGTCGGGAAGGTCCGCATCGAATCGGTCGTGACGATGTAGTCGGCGTCGCGCCAGCCGTTGGGCGACTGGGCCTGGACGGCGGAGTCGGTGTCCATCTTGTAGTACCAGATGACGTTGTCACGATCGAAACCGCTCTCGACGAGGTCGACCCACATCGCGTCGTCGACGATCACGCGGGACTCCTTCGGCACATTGGTCTGGACCCACTGCTGGGCCTGCCGGACCGGCTTGTCGAGGTCGGCGAGGAGGAAGCCGCGGAGCTGGGTCGCCGTGTTGGGGACGGCGACGACGGCTGCAGCGAGCACCGCGGCGACCCAGACGGCTCCGGCAGCACGTCCGCCGAGGAGACGACGGCGCTGCGCTCCGGCCTCGACGGTCGAGCGGCGACGGAACCGGCGGATGGCGGCGCCGGTCACGCCCATGATGAGGATCGCCATGAACGGCAGCAGCATGATGACGTACGGCACCGGCAGGTAGCCGCCCGGGCGCAGCATGAACAGGCCGAGGAAGACGGTCATCGCGGCGATGACACGCAGTCGCGAGATGAAGAGCCCGGCGACGGCGGCCACCGCTCCGGCGACGAGGAGTGCCGCGTCCAACTGCCACCACATGCCGAGGGTCCTCGCCGACAGGCTCTCCGGGTCGAACAGCGACCCGCTCGTGACGCGGGATCCGAGCTGGAAGAAGACGCCACCGAGGAGGCTCACCCGGTCAGGGCCGGGGATGAGTTCGCCCTTGATGGCGGCGAAGAGCACGTAGGTGAAGCCGATGACGACGACGATGGTCGCGGCGACCGGCAGCGTGTACCGGCGGGTCTCCTTCCGAGCCGCGCGCCACATGGTCCAGGCGAGGAAGGGCAGGGCGAGCAGGAAGGTCTCCTTGCTCAGCACGGCGATGCCGAACGCGGCGGCGGAACCCGCGAAGCCGACGAGCTGGTGCTTGCGGCTCGTCGCGAGGATGAAGGCGCCGAGGAGCCAGGGCACCGCGACGTTGTCGAGGTAGACGGTGCGGTGGAACTGCACGGCGAGCGGTGAGATGGCGAACACGAGTGCGGCGACGGCGGCCATGGCCCGGCTGAGGTGCAGTCGGCGGGCGAGGACCCACACGAGCACGACGGCGATGAGCGTCGCGACGACCATGGCCTCACGTGCCGCGATCACGGCGATGTCGTAGCGGTCGAACGCACCGGTCAACCCCGTGTAGGCCGCGATCTGCAGCCAGCCGAGCGGCGGGTGGTCGTACCAGTAGGTGTAGTGGGCGAGTTCGCCGAGCTTCAGGACACTCCACGCCTGGGCGGTGTAGGTGCCCTCGTCGTCGATGCGCTGCGGGGAACCGCCCAGGTTCATCGCCTGCACGACGGCGGCGATGGCGAGCACGGGCAGGAGGAAGGCCAGGGTGCGACCGTGGCGTGAGAGCCAGCGGCGCACGACGCCGGGGCCTCGCTTCGTCGGTGGCCCTGAGGCGAGCCAGCCGAGGCGGTCGCTCTCCAGGCGGAGCTCTGGTCGGCCGGGGGCGGCCGGGCGTTCGAGGATGCCGGTCATCGGGTTGCTCCGTTCTGGAGGACGAGCTCGGGTGCGCGGTCGGGCAGGTCGACGGAGACGGGAGCGGCCTCGGTGGCCTCGGCGACCTCCTCGCTGCGGTGGGCACCGGTGTGTTCCGTCTTCTCCCAGGAGTGGTCGCCCTTCCACTCGCGGAAGACGGAACGGACGGCGGCCAGGCCGAGGAAGATCTGGTACGGGAAGGTGCCGAGGATCAGCCGGGCGTAGTCGCGGAGGCGGACCTTCTGGCCGTAGAGGCGGCCGAACTCACCGAGCCCGGAGGCTTCCACCGCGAGGGTGACGATCGTCGGCGCGAGCGGGATGAAGGTGAGGAGGGCGATCGGTGCGGGCACCTTCGCGAACAGCACCAGCAGGACCGAGACGGGGATGAGGAGGCCGGTCGCCGCCTGGAGGAACGGCATCGACAGCAGGTATCGCGCGAACATGCGCTGACGGAACGTCGGCAGCTTGCGCCACTCGCCCTTCTTCAGGACCTGCAGGAAGCCCTGGTTCCAGCGCGTGCGCTGCTTGTAGAGCGACTGCAGGGTGCCGGGCGTCTCCTCGCGGGTGACGACCTCGGGGCTGTAGGCCACGACGACCGTCGCGCCGGCGCTCGAGAGTCGGACGCCGAGCTCGCAGTCCTCGGCGAGGCAGCCGTCGTCCCAGCCCTCCGACCAGTCCAGCCAGGTCTTCTTCACGAACACGGTGTTGCCGCCGAGCGGGATGAAGCGGGAGTTCGCGTGGAAGTGCAGGCGCGACCGGAACCAGAAGTAGTACTCGAGCACGTTCCGCAGCGACCACCAGCTGGACTGGAAGTTCATGAGCTGCACGCCGCCCTGGACGACGTCGGCGCCGCTCTCCGTGAAGCGCGAGTCCACGAGGGTGAGCAGGCGCGGATGCACCTCGTCCTCGGCGTCGAACACGCCCACGACGTCGCCACGGGCGATCTGCAGCGCCCGGTTGAGGGCCTTGGGCTTGTTCTTCGGCACGCTGTCGTCGACGACCACTGTGATGAGGTCGGGGTGCCGTGCGGCGGCCTCGCGGACGACGCGCTCGGTCCCCGGGTCGTCGTGGCCCACGATCGCGATGATCTCGAAGTCGGGGTGGTCCTGTTCGGCGAGGCGGTCGAGGGTCTGACCCATGACCTCCTCCTCATGCCGACCGGGGACGAGCAGGGTGAAGGAGTGCTTGGCGGGCAGTGGGACCGCGGCGAACCCGGTGTTCTTCAGGTGGCCGGTCGACCGCCAGGCGTGGAGCATCCAGTAGAGCGTGGTGACGGCGATGATCGTCAGCGCGGCGGCGAACAGCAGCATGGTGCCGTAGCCGAGCCATTCGCCGATGCTCCAGGAGCCGGGGTCGGCCGCCGTCATCGGGTCCACCAGGGTGCCGCGGTTCGGCAGCGGTTCCGTGGGTGCCGCGGGTTGGGGGGTCAGCAGGGGAGCGGGCTCGTCCGCGGATGCGAACGGTCGGGAGGGGATGAGCGCGAGCGCTTCGAGCAGCGGTGCGAGTGCGGGTGCCATCAGGACAGGCCTCCAGAGGTCGGCAGTGCGTGGGTCGGTGCGGATCGACGAGTGGTCGTGGTGCGCGTTGCGGCGGCGGGTGCCGGCGCGGCCGGGCTCGAAACGGAGGTTTCCTGCGACGTCGTGCTTCGACGGCGACTGGTCGCCGAATCGGCGGGTCGGAAGACGACGAACCGATAGGCGAGGAAGCGGAACACCATGCCGAGGACGAGTCCGACGCCGTTGCCCGCGATGTTGTCGGCGAGCGGGGTGGTGTAGCCGAGGACGTAGTGCGAGACGAACAGACAGCCCGCGGCGATCCCGAGGCCGAGGACGTTCATGAGCGCGAAGAGGGCGCCCTCCTTCCACACCGCGCGGCGGTGCTCGGTCCGGAAGGTCAGCGCCCGGTTGCCGAGCCAAGCGACGACCGTGGCGACGGCGACGGAGATCACCTTCGCTCCGATCGGCTTGTCGTCGAGCACGGTGAACCGCAGGAGGTTGTACACGCCGACGTCCACGACGAACGCGGTGCCGCCGACGAGGCCGAAGGTGACCAGCTGGGAGACGAGCTTGGGCAGTCGCAACGGCTGGCGTGCACGGCGTGGACGTGTTCCCGGAGCGACGGATCGTTCGGGAAGGGACGGCTGGCTCGGGTGCACGACGGAAGATTCGGGCTTCACGGTCATGCACGCCGTTCGGGGGCAGTGGGAAGCCCGGTTTGGTCGAGGCGACCGCAGCTCAGGGCTTTGCCAGGTTCATGAAACAGCGCCGAAACACCTTGATTTTCTGCGGAAGTTGACGTACTCGCGAGGCCATGGGGGACAACACCGCGGACCCCTGAACTGGGCTGCCGCCCGTCCGTCAACCGGCACGACGGCGATCCCTCGGTCGCCTACGATGGGGGCAACGCCCGGTGTGCTCGGGCGTCGCGTCGCCCTAATTCCCGGGTGCGCGAGGACGACCGGCACAGAGGGAGACATCTGGTGGGAAAGCTGATCTACGGGAGTTCATCGCGTGAGCTCGAACTCGACGACCGGATGCTCGCGCATGTGAAGTCGATCGCGGTCATGAAACTGCGGCGCAACGAGTCCTTCACGATCTCCTGGCCGCGCTCGCTCGAGACCGGTGGCGGACGCGTGACCATCTGGGTGCACCCGTCGATCTCGCTGCAGTTCGAGTTCGATCAGGAGCAGCGTCCCGAGCTCAACCGCAGCTGGCTCGAGTCGATGATGCAGGACGCCAACAAGACCGGCGACCTCGCGATCGGCCGTGAGGTCCCCGACATCGACGAGCGGGCGCGCCCGACCAACGTCAGCGAGCCCCGCCCCCGGAAGTCGTCCGCGTGAGCGATCGGGTGATCGTCCTCACCGGTGCGAGCGACGGCATCGGCGCTGCGGCTGCGAAGGCGTTGACGGACGCGGGCGAGCAGGTCGTGGTGGTCGGGCGGTCACCGGAGAAGACGGCAGCCGTCGCGCGACAGATCGGGGCTGCATCGTTCATCTGCGACTTCGCCGAGCTGGCACAGGTTCGCCTCCTCGCCGAGCATCTCCTCGAGCAGTACCCGCGGATCGACGTCCTCGCCAACAACGCCGGCGGCATCTTCGGTGCCGACCGCCGGGTCACGACGGACGGCCATGAGCAGACGTTCCAGATCAACTACCTGGCACCCGCGCTCCTCACCCATCTCCTGCTCGACCGCCTCGTCGAGTCCGAGGCGACGGTCATCAACACCTCGAGCGTCGCCAACCGCCTGTTCGGGAAGCTCGACCTCGACGACCTCGACGCCGAACGCTCCTATTCGCCCACGCGCGCCTACGGCAACGCGAAGCTGGCGCAGATCCTCTTCACGAAGGAGCTCGACCGCCGGTACGGCCCGCGCGGCCTGTCCGCGGCGGCGTTCCACCCGGGGGTCATCTCGACGAACTTCTCCAGCTCGCCCGACGGCGCGATGCGGTTCCTCTATGCGAACCCGCTCGGGCGTCGCCTGCTGAACACCCCCGAGGAGGGCGCCGACACGCTCTTCTGGCTGGCCGAGAGTCAGCCGGGACTCGACTGGACCTCGGGCGGCTACTTCGCGAAGCGGAAGCCCGCACGCACGAACAAGCTCGCCGCCGACGTCGCCCTCGCCCGCGGGCTCTGGGAACGGACCGAGGAGATGCTCGCCGAGCACCGCTGAGCGGTCCCGCCGGTTCACCGCAGCGGCTCCCGCGTCCCCGGGTCGTGGTGACGGGAGCCTAGGCTGGTGGGATGCGATGGAACGAATGGACGACGGCGCTCGTCGTCGCCGGGGTCCTCGCCCTCGCCGCGGTGCTGATGCTCCTGATCCTCGGACCCGAGGCGCCTGTCGTGTGGGGACTCGTCTCCGGGGTGCTGCTCGCCCTCGTCGTCGGTGCCATGGCGTTCGTCAAGCGCGAGCGCTGACTGGGGCGATCCTGGGAGGGCCTGGGCGAGTCGGGCGACGGTGCGCGAGGATGGACCAATGACGACGAAGCGCATCCTGTTCATCGGCGGCAGTGGCATCATCTCCTCGGCGTCGGTCGCCAGAGCGGTGTCGCTCGGCCATGACGTCACCGTCCTGAACCGCGGCCTGTCCCACGTCCGCCCCCTCCCCGAGGAGGTCGAGCTCCTCCGCGCGGACGTGCGCGACACCGACGCGGTGACCGAGACGCTCGGCTCGCGCGAGTTCGACGTCGTGGCGCAGTTCACCGCGTTCACGCCACCGCAGGTGCAGGCGGACATCGACCGCTTCGCCGGTCGGATCGGCCAGTACGTGTTCATCAGCTCCGCATCCGCATACCAGAAGCCGCCACAGCGCCTGCCCGTGGTCGAGTCGACGCCGCTCCGGAACCCGTTCTCCCAGTACGCGCGCGACAAGATCTCCTGCGAGGACGTCCTCGTCCACGCCTACCGCGAGGAGGGGTTCCCGGCGACGATCGTGCGCCCGTCGCACACCTACGACCGCACGCTCATCCCGACGATGGGCCGACGCACCGACCTCGACCGCATGCGCGCGGGCAAGCCGGTGGTCGTGCACGGCGACGGGACGACCCTCTGGACCATCACCCACACCGAGGACTTCGCGGTCGGGTTCGTCGGCCTGCTGGGTCGCCGCGACGTGCTCGGAGAGGCCTTCCACATCACGGGCGACCACGCACCGAGCTGGAACGACATCACCCGGTGGATCGCGGAGGCCGCCGGTGTGGAAGCCGACATCGTGCACGTGCCGTCCGACGTCATCGCGGAGGTCCACCCGCCACTCGGGCCGACGCTCCTCGGCGACAAGGCGTTCCCGATGGTCTTCGACAACACGCGCATCCGCAGTCTCGTCCCGGAGTTCCGGCCCACCATCCCGTTCTGGGACGGCGCGGCGGAGATGGTCGCGTTCCACGATGCGAACCCGCACTGGCAGCCGGCCGAACCGGAGCTCGACGCGGCCTTCGACCGGATGGTCGCCGCCGTCGGGCGCTGAGCGATCCTCGGTCCCTGAGCTTGTCGAAGGGCGGCCCTCGGTCAAGCACAGGGACCGGGACACCGGTCACGCCCTTCGACAGGCTCAGGGACCGGCGGGTGCGGCTCAGGGACCGGCGGGGGTGGCCTCCGCGGCCCGGAGGTCCTTCCGGAGGATCTTCCCCGACGCCGACTTCGGGATGGCGTCGACGAAGGCCACGCGCCGGATCTTCTTGTGCGGGGCGACGCGCTCCGTGACCCACGCCATGAGCGCCTCGGCCGTGACGTCCTGGCCCGGTTGCAGGACCACGAAGGCCTTCGGCACCTCCTGGCCGTCGTCGTCGGGCACCCCGATGACGGCCGCGTCGGCGATCGCCGGGTGGCCGAGCAGCAGCGCCTCGAGCTCCGCCGGGGCCACCTGGTAGCCGTGGTACTTGATGAGCTCCTTCAACCGTTCGATGATGCGCACGGTGCCGTCACCGCGGACCGTCGCGATGTCGCCGGTGTGGAGGAATCCGTCGGCCTCGAGGGTCTCGCGAGTGGCCTCCTCGTTGCCGAGGTACCCGAGCATGACGTTCGGCCCCGCGCAGAGCAGCTCGCCCGCCGCGCTCTCCTCGTCCGAGCCCTCGGCCGGGTAGTCCACCTCGGCGCCGGTCTCGGGATCGACGATCCGGCACTGCATGTTCGGCAGCGTCGTGCCGACGCTGTCGAGCGACGCCCCCGCGGCCTGGAACGCGATCGCGTGGCTGACCGGGCTGAGTTCCGTCATGCCGTAGCCCTGCCGCATCCGACAGCCGAGGCGCTCCTCGACCGCCCGCCCGAGCGTCGCGTCCAGGGGCGCTGCACCGGAGAAGATCGTGTGGACGCTCGAGAGGTCGAATTCGTCGACGAGCGGGTGCTTCGCGAGCGCCACCGCGATCGGCGGGGCGATGAACACGTAGCTGCAGCGGAAGTCCTGGATGATCCGGAGGAACTCAGCCAGGTCGAACCGTGGCATGGTCACGAGGGAGGCCCGCCGCGACAGCGCGAGGTTGAGCAGCACCGTCATGCCGTAGATGTGGAAGAACGGCAGGACCGCGAGGATCCGGTCGTCGGCGACCATACCGAGCTGGGGGATCGACTGCTGCACGTTCGCGACGAGGTTCCGATGCGAGAGCATCACGCCCTTCGGCCGACCCGTCGTGCCGGAGGAGTAGGGCAGCACCGCCACGTGCGTGGCCGGGTCGAACGAGACGTCCGGTGCGGGGAGGCGGCGCAGGAGGAGGTCGCTCAGCGACGCGTGCCCCTCCGCGCCGTCGAGGACGACGACGCGGTCGGAGGGGATGCCGCAGGCGCTCGCCGCAGCCCAGGCCTGGGGGAGCAGCGGCGAGACGGTGAAGAGCATCGTCGCGCCGGCGTCGCGCAGCTGCGCCTCGATCTCCTCGGCGTTGTAGAGGCCGTTCACCGTCGTCGCCGTCGCGCCCGCGCGCAGGATGCCGTGGAACACGGTCGCGAAGGCGGGGACGTTCGGCGCGTGGAGGGCGACGACGTCGCCGACCCCGATGCCGGCCGCCGCGAGGGCGCCGGCCAGGGCGTTGATCTGGCCGATGAGCTGTCGATAGCTCGTCTCGGCGCCGGTCGTGCCGTCGCGGAGGGCGATGCGGTCGAGGTCGCTCGGGGCGATGTCGCCGAACAGGGCGTCGTAGACGCTCAGGTCGGGGATCTCGACGTCGGGATGCGGGCTGGTGAACACGAGTGATCTCCTTCGAACACCGGTGAGGGTGGAGTGAGTCTATCCACGCCGGGTGCTCGTTAGGCTGAACCCGTGAACGCGTCCCGCCCCATCCTCGGTCTCCTGCTCGACGTCGACGGCCCCATCGCCAGTCCGATCACCCGGACGATCAACCTCCCGAGCATCGCGCAGGACCTCGCGACGCTCGCGAACGCCGGGGTCCCGATCGCCTTCAACACCGGGCGGAGCGACGCGTTCCTCCGCGAGGTGGTCGTCCCACCGCTCCTGGCCGCCGGGCTCGCGGACGACGTCCGGCTCTACGGCATCTGCGAGAAGGGTGCCGTGTGGTTCGGCTTCTCGGCGGCCGGGGTCGACGAGCTGAGCCTCGATCAGGACGTCGCGATGCCGGAGGGCTACGGCGATGCCATCGAACGCCTCGTCGACGAACGGTACGCCGAGACGGTGTTCTTCGACCACACCAAGCGAGCGATGGTCTCGGTCGAGCAGCACGTCGAGGTGCCGGCAGCGGACTACGCCCTCGTGCGGAAGCACTTCGACGACGACGCCCGAGCCGAGCTCGCCCGACGCGGGTTCGGCGTCGATCACGCCCCCGGCCGCTACCCGGACGACGCCGGCCTCGTGCAATACCGCATCGATCCCACGATCATCTCCACCGACATCGAGTCGGTCCGGCTCGGCAAGGACCTCGGCGCCGAGCGCGCGCTCGAGCTCCTCGAGGCCGACGGTGGTGCGCTCCCACTCGCCTGGCGCACGGTCGGCGACTCCCGGAGCGACTACGCGATGGCCGACTGGTTGTTCGAGCACGGATACGAGGTCGCGCACGTGGACGTCCGCCCCGCCGACGGCGTCGCCGAGAAGCCCTACCCGGTGCTGACCCACCCGACGCTCATCCACGACGAAGCCGGAGCCGCCTTCCTGGCCCGCTGGGTCGCCATGGTCCAGGGGACCGCGACCGACGACGCCGACGTGAGCTGACGATGGCCGGCGACGAGGGACGTCCGACGGGCCGCCGTCGACCCGGTCCGACGACGGAGCGCGGGCTCGACCGCGTCGTCAACTTCAGCGATGCCGTCGTCGCGATCGCGATCACACTGATCATCCTCCCGCTCGTCGACCTCGCCCAGGAACACGACGACGGCTCCGTGGTCGCGTTCTTCGGCCACAACTGGACCGGCCTCGCCGCGGCCGCGTTGAGCTTCGTCGTCATCGCCAACTTCTGGCGCGACCACCACCGCCTGTTCGAGCGCACCGTCGGATACTCGACGCGGCTCGTGACCCTGAACTTCGTCTGGCTCGCCGGGATCGTGTTCCTGCCGCTGCCGACGGTGCTCCTCTTCGACGGCACGGGAGACGACCGCGGCGCCCCCACGCTCTACATCGCGACGATGCTCGTCTCGATGGTCGCGGTACGACTCCAGCAGGTGGTCGTCGAGCGCGATGGGCTGCTCAGCGAGGAAGCGGCGGCCGCGCCGCGCCGACCGTGGCCGCTCGTGTGGTTCCCGACCGGCCTGATGCTGCTCGCCGGCGTCCTGGCCGCGACGGTGCCGGGGCTCGGCGCCCAGGCGCTGTACCTCCTGCTGCTGTCGATCCCGATCGGGTGGATCGGCAGTCGGCGGCACCGGGCCGACCCCGGTTCCTGAGTCCGTTCCGGTCCCTGAGTCCGTTCCGGTCCCTGAGTCCGTTCCGGTCCCTGAGCTTGTCGAAGGGCGGGGTGGGTCCGTCGGGGGCTGCACTTCGACAGGCTCAGTGACCGGTGGTGGTGGTGGCTCGGTGACCGGCGGGGCGCCGTCGGGTCAGGTCTGGCAGTGGGGACACCAGTAGGTGTCGCGGAGGGCGGTCGGGTCGGCGCCGAGCTTGCCCCGCTGGATCCGGGTGCCGCACCGCAGGCAGCGCTGGCCGTCGCGCCCGTACACCCAGGTCTTCCGGCCGGGCCTCGTGTCGCCCGTCGTGACCCGGTTGCGGCGGTCGCGATTGGCGTTGATGAGCCGATAGCCGAGTCGGACGGCGCCCGGCAGGTCGACCTCGGCGGTGGGCCTCGTCGGGAGGACGCCACGGATGTAGCACAGCTCGTTGACGTACTCGTTGCCGAGTCCGGCGAGGTTGCGCTGGTCGAGCAGCGCGACGTGGATCTCGCGGCCGTCGGCCTCCAGGTTGTGGATGGCACGCTCCTCGTCCCAATCCGGACCGAGGAGGTCGGGACCGAGCCAGCCGAAGCGCTCCTCGTCCTCGCGGGAGGGGAACACCTCGACGAGGCCGAGTTCGAACCCGACCGTCACCCAGTGCTGCGTCGACACGATCGCGCGCGCCTTCCAGGCCGGCCGCCGCCAGTGCTCGCCCGGCTGATAGACGTGCCACAGCCCCTCCATCTTGAGGTGCGTGTGGAGGGTGTGGTCGCCGATGTGGTGCAGGAGGTGTTTGCCGCGGGGGATGACGTCGTGGACGACGTCGCCCCGGAGGTCGACGGTCGCGAAGGCGGGCACCCGCAGGTCGAAGCCGGTCACGACCTCGCCGGCGAGCGCCTGCCGCAACCGGTGCGCGGCTTGGAAGACCGTGTCACCCTCTGGCATGAACCGCTCCGTCCGTTCCGGCTACGGTGCCACCGGCAGGGTGTCCGGCGCAACCCGTGGCGGAACGGCCGCGCGTCGGTTCACCCACGCCGGAGCCGCAATCCACGCGGCGTCTCGACGAACCCGGCGTCGCGGAGGGCGTGGCCCGTCGGGGTGCCGAGCACGAAGGCGCCGTTGACCTGTTCGATGCCGAGCTTCTCGATGCGACCCGCTCGCACCGTCGCCGCCAGGGAACGCGCCCCGGCACGGAGCTGGTCGTCGTCCTCCGAGAACACGAGCGCCGTCTTGCCGCCGCGTTCGAGGTAGTAGACCGGTGCTCCGTCGACGAGGACGACGAGCGCACCCGCCTTCCGACCCGGACGGTGTTTCACCCCGGTGACCTCCTGCCCCGGCCACCCGAGGGCGGCGCCGTACGGGTTCGCCGGGTCGGTCGCGGCGAGGGTGACGGCGTCGAGCGGCGGTTCGTCGTCGGTCCGGATGAATCCGCGCAGGCGGTCGACGGTGCCCGAGGAGGCGAACTGGGCCCCACCGAGGCGCTCCACGAAGTACCCGCGTCGGCAGCGGCCGTTCTCCTCGAACTGCTTGAGCACGCGGTAGGCGAGGGCGAAGCCGCCCGTCACCCCCTCCGCGACGACGGAGCCGCGCGTCACGACGCCGTAGCGCTCGAGCAGGGTCTCGCCCGTGGCGACGGCACGGATGGTGGCGTCCTGCTCGGCCAGCGGCAGGATCGACCACCGTCCGCCGAGCGTCTGACTCGCCCGCGTCGACATCGAGGGACGTTGCAGGTTGCGCCCGCGGTACAGCTTCGATCGCGGGGTCTGCCGTTGCACCCGGTGCGCCGAGTTCCCCGAACCGGAGCCGACGAGGGTGCGGAGTGGGGAGAAGGTGTCGTTGGTGACGAGACCAGCCCACACGAGCTCCCAGAGGGCGTCGACGAGGAGTTTGTCGTCCGTCGAGCCGACCGACTCCGCGAGCTGCCGGAAGAAGTACGCACCGCCCCCACCGAGCGTCGCGAGCAACTCGGTCTGCAGGGCGTCGGGGGTGTGCGGCGTCGGAGCGAGCGGCAGCGTGAGTGGTGCCGTGTCGGCGAGGTGGAGCGCGACCCAACCGTCGTTGCCGGGAATCGACCCGCTGCCCGACCACACGACCTCGCCCGTCGCGGTGAGCTCGTCGAGCATCGCGGGACTGTAGTCGGCGACGCGCGAGGGCAGGATCAGCGACTCCCAGGCCGACGCCGGGATGGGCGCGCCGGCGAGCTGGTCGATGACCGTCGCGACGCCGTCGACGCCGCGGAGCGTCCCGCCGAGGTGCTGCCACACCGGCAGGAACCGGGCGAACGCCTGCTGCTCGACCGGCTCGACCTCGTGGCGCAGAGCGGCCAGCGATCGGATGCGGAGCTTGCGCAGCACGCCGGCGTCGCACCACTCCGTCGCGTCGGTGGGGCCACGGTCGGCGTCGTCGCCCTCGCCCACCTGCTGCCGGCCGGCGGGGAGGAACTCGCCCTTGACCACGCGTCCGGCGTCGGCCAACCGGGCGAGCGTGTGCTGGACCACCGCCGTCCCGAGACCGAAGCGCCTGGCCGTCTGTCCGGTCGTGAACGGCCCGTGCGTGCGCGCGTGGCGCGCGAGGAGGTCGCCCAGCGGGTCGGCGACCGGCTCGGTGAACGCGACCGGTACGCCGATGGGCAGCGGGGTGCCCAGGGCGTCGCGGAGTCGTCCGGCGTCCTCGATCGCGGCGAAGCGCTCCTCGCCGGCGATCGGGACGCGGATGACGCGCTTCGAACGTTCGAGTTCGGCGACGGCGGCCGCCGAGCGAGCCGGATCCGGGGACCAGGCTTGCGGGTCGTCGCCGCGACTCGCCTCGCCGTCGGCGGAGACGGCGACGCCGTCGAAGGTCGTCCGGGCTGCGATCTCGTCGATGGTCAGCGGGCCGAGCATCCGCAGCGCGTCGGCGACGCCCTCGACCCCCTTGAGTCGCCGCTCGGGGTCGAGACGCTGCAGCTCGAGCGCGGTCTGCTCGATGACGCCCGGGTCGAGGAGCTCGCGGAGTTCGACACGGCCGAGGAGCTCGCCCAGCATGGTGCTGTCGACCGCGAGCGCGGCGGCCCGGCGCTCGGCCAACGGGCTGTCGCCCTCGTACATGAACGCGCCGACGTAGCCGAACAGGAGTGAACGGGCGTAGGGCGAGGGCTGATCCGTCGTGGTCTCGACGATGCGGATCGCGCGCGACTGCAGCTCGCGCGCGAGGTGGTCGAGGGCCGGGAGGTCGTAGACGTCCTGCAGACACTCGCGGAGCGTCTCGAGGATGATCGGGAACGTCGGGTACTGCTTCGCGACCTCGAGGAGCTGTGCCGAGCGCTGGCGCTGCTGCCAGAGCGGCGAGCGTTTCTGCGGCGAGTAGTTCGGGAGCAGCAGCGCACGGGCGGCGCACTCGCGGAACCGTGAGGCGAACAGCGCCGAGCCACCGACCTCCTGCGTGACGAGGGCGTCGAGCTCCTCCGGTTCGAAGACGAAGAGCTCGGCTCCCGGCGGCTCGCTCTCGGTGTCGGGCAGGCGGACGATGATGCCGTCGTCGCTCGCCACCGCCGAGCCGTCGACCCCCAGACGCTCCTGCACCCGGGCACCGACCGCGAGCGCCCAGGGCGCGTGCACACGGAGTCCGTAGGGGGAGTGGAGGATGACCCGCCAGTCGCCGAGTTCGTCGCGCGAGCGTTCGACGACGAGGGTCGTGTCGTTGGGGACGACGCCCGTCGCCTCGCGTTGCTCGCGGACGTAGGCGACGAGGTTGCTGATGGCCCGCTCGTCGAGGCCGGCTGCTTCGAGACGTGGGGTGGACCCCGTGCCGGTCGTGTCGAGCTCGCGCACGAAGGCGCCGATGGCGCGACCGAGCTCGGCCGGGCGTCCGATGCCGTCGCCCTTCCAGAACGGCAGTCGCCCCGGCTGGCCGAACGCCGGGGTCACGAGCACTCGGTCGTGGGTGATCTCCTGGATGCGCCAGCTCGTGGCGCCGAGGGCGAAGACGTCGCCGACGCGGGACTCGTAGACCATCTCCTCGTCGAGCTCGCCGACGCGCGCGCCGGCGCCGGACTCGCCGACCATGAACACGCCGAAGAGCCCGCGGTCGGGGATGGTGCCGCCGCTCGTGACGGCGAGGCGCTGGGCTCCCGGCCGACCGGTCAGGACCCCGGCGTCGCGATCCCAGACGATCCGCGGGCGCAGTTCCGCGAAGGCGTCGGAGGGGTAGCGTCCGGCCAGGAGGTCGAGTGTGGCCTCGAAGGCCGAGCGGGGCAGGGAGGCGAACGGGGCACTGCGCTTGACCGTCTCGAACCAGTCCTCCACGCCGAGTTCGTCGAGCGCGACCGCAGCGACCGTCTGCTGCGCGAGGATGTCGAGCGGGTTCGAGGGGACCTCGATCGCCTCGATGAGCCCGGCCTCCATCCGCTCGGTCGCGACCGTGGTGCTGATGAGATCGGCGCGGTGCTTCGGGAACAGGACGCCTCGGGAGACCTCGCCCACCTGGTGGCCGGCGCGGCCGACCCGCTGCAGGCCGCTCGCGACGCTCGGCGGTGACTCGACCTGGATGACGAGGTCGACCTCGCCCATGTCGATGCCGAGCTCGAGGCTCGAGGTCGCGACCACGCAGCGCAGGCGTCCGGACTTGAGGTCCTCCTCGATGCCCGCGCGCTGCTCCTTGGACACGGAACCGTGGTGGGCGCGTGCGAGGAGGGGGATGTCGTCGTCGCTCTCCTCGGTGGCAGGCCGGGCCGCTGCGGCCGCGACGCTCGTCGATCCGCGGGTCTGTCCGCTCTGGGCCATGAGCTGCGCCGGCGGACGCCCCGCACCGGGGGTCGTGAGCGTGGCGTCGCTGAGTCGGGACTCGTTGATCTCGTTGAGCCGGGCCGTGAGCCGCTCCGCCAAACGACGGGAGTTGGCGAACACGATGGTGGAGCGGTGCGCGAGCACGCGGTCGACGATCGCCTCCTCGACGTGCGGCCAGATGCTGCCGACGCGGTCTTCGCCGCCGCCGTCGCTGTTCGGGGTGTAGCCGGTGAACCCGCCACCGCTGCCGTCGTCGTCGGCCTCGCCGGGCGTCCGCATGCCGGCGTCGGGGTCGGTCATGTCGTCGACCGGGACGACCACGTGCAGGTCGAAGGTCTTCGCGGCCGGCGGGGCCACGATCTCGACCGGCGCGCGGCCCCCGAGGAACCGTGCGACCTCCTCGGCGGGGCGCACCGTGGCGGAGAGCCCGATACGCTGCACCGGCTTCTCGAGCATGGCGTCGAGCCGCTCGAGCGACACCGCGAGGTGCGCGCCTCGCTTCGTCGAGGCGACGGCGTGGATCTCGTCGATGATGACGGTGTCGACCGTGCGGAGGGTCTCTCGCGCCGCACTCGTGAGCATGAGGAAGAGCGACTCGGGGGTGGTGATCAGGATGTCCGGTGGCTCCTTGGCCATCGCCCGGCGGTCGGCGGAGGGGGTGTCGCCGGAGCGGACGCCGACACTGATGGTGGGTGGTTCGGTGCCGAGGCGGCGCGCCGCCTGGGCGATGCCGACGAGCGGCGTGCGGAGGTTGCGCTCGACGTCGACGCCGAGGGCCTTCAGTGGCGAGATGTAGAGGACGCGGGTGCCCCGGGAGCGCTCGCGCTGGGCGGCGGCGGCCTCCGCCTCGTCGGCCTCGAGCCCCGTGAGCGGGACGCCGCCGCGTGGTCGGCCGGTGTGCTCGGCTATGGCCTCGGAGAGCAGGCGGTCGATCGACCAGAGGAACGCGGACAGGGTCTTACCCGAACCGGTCGGCGCGACGACGAGGGCGTTGGCGCCGCGGGAGATCGCGTCCCAAGCACCCGCCTGCGCCGGTGTGGGCGCGACGAACGCCCCCTCGAACCAGTCGCGCGTCGCGGGGGAGAAGCGCTCGAGCACCTCGGTCATGGGTTCCATCATCCTGCACCCCACCGACACCGCGACCGGCGTCGCGCGCGGTCGCGTGGCCCCGTATGATCCCGCCACCCGTCGGGCGCGGTGTCCGGTCGAACCGCCGCCCACCTGGATCGCCGCTCGGCTCCATACGGTATGAAGGAGCTATGAGCGTTCGCACCCCTGACCCCGACCCGGAACCCGATCTCCCCGGCAATTCCAATCCGGGCTGGCTGTCGGACGTCGAACTCGAAGAGATCCGCCGCCGGCTCCCGCTGCTGTACGTGGAGGCCGTGCCGGTACGCGTCGACGGCTTCGGCGTCGTCACCGAGGTGGGCGTCCTGCTCCGGGCCACGGCGCTCGGCGAGATGACGCGCACGCTCGTCTCCGGTCGCGTCATGTACGGCGAGACGATCCGCGACGCGCTCTTCCGTCACCTGGAGAAGGACCTCGGTCCGATGGCGTTCCCGTTGCTCCCCGCGTCGCCCGTGCCGTTCCAGGTGGCCGAGTACTTCCCGTTGCCCGGATTGTCGCCGTACTCCGACGACCGGCAGCACGCCGTCGCGTTGGCGTACGTCGTCCCGGTGACCGGTACCTGCGAACCCCGCCAGGACGCGCTCGAACTCACGTGGATGACGCCCGAGGCGGCGTCCTCCGACGCGATCGCCGCCGAGATGGAGGGCGGCCGCGGCACGCTCCTCCGCGCGGCCCTCGCCTCCGTCGGCCGGCTGCGCTAGCCCTTCGACAAGCTCAGGGACCGGGGGAGCGGCTCAGGGACCGGCGGAGCGGCTGAGGGACCGGGGGAGCGGCTCAGGGAACGCGGGGGCGGCTCAGGGAACGCGGGAGCGGCTCAGGGGCCGGGGACCGGGGTACGTCAGCGGGTGTAACGGACCTCGTCGATCATCTCGCCGAGGAACGGCTCGGTCTTGGCTCCACCGTCGAGGACGAACCCGTTGCGCTGGTAGAAGCGGTGCGCACGCGGGTTGTCCGCGGCGACCCACAGGAACGACGGCTGACCGTCGGGGATCGCTGCGTCGAACAGCTGCTGACCGATCCCGGTGCCGTGCCACGCGTCCAGCAGGTAGATGAAGTACAGCTCGCGCTCGCGGGGTGCGTCCTCGTCGCGGGCCGGACCCGAACCGGAGAACCCGACGATCTCGCCGTCGACGAGGGCGGCGAAGTGCGTGTACTCGGGGCCCTGTGCGGCCCAGTGTGTCCAGAGCTCGGCCATGCGACGCGGCGACAGCTTCGCGAGCGTCGCAGCGCTGATGAGGTGGTCGTAGGTCTCGTGCCAGGACGTGGCGTGGACGCGTCCCAGCGACTCGGCATCGACGTCGCGGACGGGGCGGACGACTGCGTTGACGTTCATGGTGGAACCGTATCCCGAGCGCCCCCGTCTCGCGAAATCGAGCGGGTCCGCGCACGGCGAAGCGCCGCCCACCCTGCGGTGGACGGCGCTTCGTTCGAGCGGTTCGCTGCTAGTTGCCGCTGGACGCGCGACGGTTGGTCCGGGGACGCGAGGACTCGGCGGGAGCGCCTGAGTTCGCGGCGTAACCGGTGCTGTAGTGCGTGCGGCTGCCACCGGTGGCGGCACCCGCACGGGTACCGCCCGAGCGACCGGCGCCGGAGCGCTGTCCGCCCTGACCGCCGTTGCCGCCAGCGGGACGACCGCCACGGCGACCGCCGCCGCCCTGGCCTCCCTCGCGAGGAGCACTGTCGCGGCTCGCGCCGGCACGGGCGCCGTCGCGGTCGCGGTGACCGTTGCCGAGGCCGTTGCCGTCGCGGGCTGCGCGCTTGCGCTGCGCGTTGGCACCCTGCGAGCGACCGCCGCCGCCACCCTGCTGCTGCACGGCCGCGCGCGGCGCCGGCTTCACATAGGGGGCGACGTCGCCGATGAGCTCGAGGACCGCCGGGGAGGTCGCGGTGACCGCCTGCGGGGTGACGGTGATCTCGGCCTTGCGGAGGAGCTTCTTGAGGTCGTCCATCTGGCCGGGGATCGCGAGGGTCACGACGTCACCGGCGCTGCCCGCGCGAGCCGTTCGGCCCGAGCGGTGCAGGTACGCCTTGTGCTCGGTCGGCGGGTCGACGTGGATGACGAGCTCGACGTCGTCGACGTGCACACCGCGTGCGGCGACGTCAGTGGCGACGAGGACCTTGGCGGTGCCGGCGCTGAAGGCCGCGAGGTTGCGGTCGCGGGCCACCTGCGAGAGGTTGCCGTGCAGGTCGACCGCGGGGATGCCGGAGTCGGTGAGCTGCTTCGCGAGCTTCTTGGCGTGGTGCTTCGTGCGCATGAAGAGGATGCGACGGCCGCTACCCGAGGCGAGGGCCTGGATGAGGTCCTTCTTCGACTCGACCGAGGGGGTCGTGAAGACGTGGTGGGTCATCGCGGCGACGGGCGAGTTCGCCTCGTCGACGGAGTGGAGCACCTCGTTCTGCAGGAACTTGCGGACGAGCTTGTCCACGCCGTTGTCGAGCGTCGCGGAGAACAGCAGACGCTGCCCGCCGCGAGGCGTCTTGTCGAGGATGCGCGTGACGACCGGCAGGAAGCCGAGGTCGGCCATGTGGTCGGCCTCGTCGAGGACGGTGATCTCCACGGCGTCGAGGTTCACGAAGCCCTGCTTCATGAGGTCCTCGAGGCGGCCGGGGCAGGCGATGACGATGTCGACGCCGGCGCGGAGCGCCTCTTCCTGACGCTTCTGCGAGACGCCGCCGAAGATCGTGGTGGTCTTCAGCGAGTAGGCGTCGGCCAGCGGCTGCATGACCGCGGCGATCTGGGTGGCGAGCTCGCGGGTCGGGGCGAGGACGAGTCCGAGCGGGCGGCCCGGACGGCGCTTGCCGCCGGCGAGGGCGCCGCCGAGACGGGCGACCATCGGGATGCTGAAGGCGAGGGTCTTGCCGGAGCCGGTCTTGCCGCGGCCGAGGACGTCGCGTCCGCCGAGGGTGTCGGGGAGCGTGTCGATCTGGATGGGGAACGCGCTCGTCTTGCCGTCCTTCGCGAGGGAGGCGACGAGTGGTGCCGGGACGCCGAGGGCGTCGAAGGTGATGGTTGCTTCGGTCATGGGTGTGTGTCTCTTTCAGGCACGGCCACGAGCTTCGATGACGGCTGCCGGCGCACTCGTGTGCGGTAGCGGGCACTGCCGGGACGACCACGCACGTGATGACTCACATGGATGGTACGGCGTGCTTCCGTCGGCGTCGTCGCTGGTGGGAGGTGGCGAAGGCGCAGGTCGCGCATCCGTTCGCCGTATGAAGTGTCATCGACCCTGGCATGCACCGCTGGGTGCCGTGCAGGGGAGAGAGGGAGCGTTCTACGACGCAAGCGAGTACCGCACCGGATGGCGCGATCGCACGCAAGTTCCTCCAGCGTAGCGCATCCGGCGAGGAGTCTGCTGGGAGTGGCGCGTTACGGCTGTGTTTCCATCTCCTGGAATCGGTCGTCGGCGCTTGACAGTGCGCCGGAGCGGGTGAGTAATGTGTCACCCACCACAAACCCGGATCCGTGTACTGTGTCACACGGTACAGAAAGGCCTGTCGCCCATGAGCTTCGACGAAGACGCCCGAGCAGCGAGCACCGCGGTGCACGCGGGAGGCCGTTACGCCGCCGTCGCACCGATCGCCGGAGTCCGCATCCCGCTGGGTGCCGGACAGGTCGCGCTGGGCGACGGCGAACTCGGTGCGTGGCAGCGTCGGAACCGGGGCGCCACCGTCCCGCACTCGATCGAGCAGCTCCGCCTCGCCGGCAACCTCGACAACCTCACCCGGATCGCCGACCCCGGCGACGGCACGTCACGCTTCCGCGGGCGCTACCCGTTCCTCGACACGGACGTCTTCAAGACCCTGGAAGGCCTCGCCTACCTGCTCGCCGAGGACGAGGCCGTCGGCGCGGCACCCGGCGATGTCCGCGACTTCTACGAGGAGGCCGTCGGCGTCATCGAAGCCGCGCAGCGGGAGGACGGGTACCTCAACTCCTATTTCCAGGCTCCGGAGATCGAGAAGGAACCCTGGGAGGACCTCGCCTGGGGCCACGAGTTGTACAACCTCGGGCACCTCATCCAGGCGGCGATCGCCGCGAAGCGCCGTCTCGGCGACGACCGTCTGCTGAACGTCGCCCGGGCCTTCGCCGACCTCGCCGTCGATCGGTTCGGACCGGACGGCGACCCGCAGGTGTGCGGGCACCCCGAGGTCGAGATGGCCCTGGTGGAGCTCTTCCGTGAGACCGGCGTGCGGTCCTACCTCGAGCTCGCGACCGCGTTCGTCGACCGCCGCGGCCACGGCACGGTCGAGCTCCGGGTCTTCCCAGCCGAGTACTTCCAGGACTCGGCCCCACTGCGCGACCTCGACTCCGTGACCGGACACGCCGTCCGCATGGCGTACCTGGCCGCCGGGGCGACCGACGTCGCCCTCGAACGCGGCGACCAGGAACTGCTCGCGTCGCTGCAGCGGCTCTGGGACGACATGATGGAGACGAAGCTCTACCTCACGGGCGGCCTCGGGAGCCGACACTCCGACGAGGCGATCGGCGACCGCTACGAGCTGCCGTCCGACCGCTCCTACAGCGAGACGTGCGCCGCGATCGCCGTGATGCAGTGGGGCTGGCGCCTGTACCTCGCGACCGGGTCGGCGGCCGTCCTCGACACCGTCGAGACCGTCCTCTACAACGCCTACGCCGCCGGCCTCTCCGCGGACGGCACGGCCTTCTTCTACGACAACCCGCTGCAGCGTCGCCCCGACCACCTGCAGCGGTCGGGGGCGGAAGCGGACGGCGAACTCCTCAGGCGGAGCTGGTTCGGGTGCCCGTGCTGCCCGCCGAACATCGTGCGCTGGACCGCGGAGCTGCAGGACCACCTCGCGACGTCGACTCCCGCCGGTGTCGAAGTCGCGCACCTCACCGCGGCGTCGATCACGACCGAGCGGCTCTCCGTCACCGTCGACACCGCGTACCCGTGGGACGGAGCGGTCACCGTGACGGTGGACACCGCCGCCGACGACGAGGTCGAGCTCGCGATCCGCATCCCCGGGTGGGTCGTCGGTGGTTCCATCCGCGTGGGTGGATCGGCCGCGCCGCTCGAACCCGTCGACGGATGGATCCGGGTCCGGCGCTGGTGGCGTGCGGGCGACACCCTGGAACTCGACCTCCCGATGCCCGTCCGGGCGCACGGCGCGCACCCCTCCGTCGACGCCCTCCGCGGCTCGATCGCCTTCGCCCGCGGACCGATCGTCTCCTGCGCCGAGCAGCAGGACACGACGGCGGACCTCGACCTCCTGCGGTTCTCCGGAGCCGACGCGGATCTCGCGGTCGTCGAGCACCGTCGGATCCTGGCCCGGGAGGGGATCGACGCCGTCGCACTCCTCGTCCCGGCGGCCGTCGACGCTCCCGCTCCGGCCGTGCTCTACCCGGTCCTCTCCGGTGCGCCCGACGCCGAGCCCGCCGCGGCACCGCTCGTCGATGTCGCGACGACAGCCGCGGCGACGCAGACCACCGCGACCCTCATCCCCTACGCCCTCTGGGGCAACCGCGAACCGGGCGCCATGCGCGTCTGGTTCCGCGCCCGCTGACCTCCTCCCGTCCCCGACCCCGCTCCACCCTCTCCACCCGCGGGCGACCCGCCCGATCGACACGAAAGCAGAGCGTCATGAAGCAACGATTCTCCATCCCCGCCCTCGCGGCGGCGGCCGTCCTCCTCCTCGCGGGGTGTACCTCTGCGGGTTCGGGCTCGGGAGGTGACGGACCATCCAGCACCCCGGTGAAGGGCGGCACCGTCGACGTCCTCTTGAACGCGGACTTCTCGCACCTCGACCCGGTCCAGGGCTTCGACGGCGGCGTGAACAACTTCTACCGTCTGATCTACCGCACGTTGACGACGCAGTCCACGGGCGAGGGCGCCAAGGGCACCGAGATGGTCCCCGACCTCGCGACCGACCTCGGCACGGTGAGCGACGACGGCCTCCAGTGGACGTTCACGCTCAAGGACGACCTGAAGTTCGAGGACGGCACGCCGATCACGAGCAAGGACGTGAAGTTCGGCGTCGAGCGCTCCTTCGACCCGGCCATCGCCGTCGGATCGCCCTACGCCCGCCTCACGATCGCCGGCGCGGACTCGTATGAGGGCCCGTACATCACGGGTGACCTGCCGTCCATCCAGACGCCGGACGACCAGACCATCGTCTTCACGCTCAAGGAGCCGTTCGCCGACTTCGCGAGCGTCGTCGGGCAGAACAGCTTCACACCCTTCCCCGCCGACACCGAGCGGGTGACGACGACGAGCCTCGACAAGATGCCGATCGCCTCCGGCCCCTACAAGGTCGACAGCTACGAGCGCGGTTCGCAGCTGAAGCTCGTCCGCAACGACTCGTGGGACCCGAAGACGGACGACGTCCGCAAGGCCTACCCGGACGGCTTCGACTTCACCTTCGGTCTCGACGCCTCGACCATCGACGAGCGCATGATCGCCGGCCAGGGTGACGACGCGAACGCGATCGCCGGGTCCGTCCAGGCGGCCTCCATCTCCCGGATCCAGACGCCGGCCCTCAAGGCACGCACCATCGCCGGTCTCCAGGGCTGCACCACGTACATGGGTCTGAACACGACCAAGCCGAACATGGACAACCCGCTGGTCCGCCAGGCCATCGCGTACGCCATCGACCGCGAGTCGGTGAAGGACGCCTCGGGCGGGTCGCAGCTCGCGGACATCGCGACCACCATGCTGCCGCCCACCGTCGCCGGTCACACCGAGTTCGACCTCTACCCGAGCAAGGACAACGCCGGCGACCCGGAGAAGGCCAAGGAACTCCTCGCGGAGGCGGGCCTGCCCGACGGCTTCTCCTTCACGCTCGACATCCGCAGCCAGCCCAAGATGCAGGCGCAGGCCGAGGCGGTGCAGCAGGCGCTCGCGAAGGCCGGCATCACGGTGAACTTCAACCTCATCGACACCTCGACCTACTACGAGGTCATCGGCACGACGTCACAGCAGAACGACGCCGCCATCACCGGCTGGTGCCCGGACTGGGCCTCAGGCTCGACCTTCCTGCCGCCGCTCTTCGACGGTTCGCAGATCTTCCCGAAGGGCAACTCGAACATCGCGCAGCTGAACGACCCCGCCGTCAACGAGCGCATCGCCGAGATCCGCGCGATGACCGACACCGACGAGGCCAACGCCGCCTGGGGCGCGCTCGACGAGCAGATCCAGAAGCTCGTACCGACGGTGCCGCTGCTGTTCGAGAAGACGGTCATGGTCGTCGGAGCCAACGTCGCGGGTGCGTACTCGCACGCCGGGTACTCCGGTGGCATCGACTACGTGTCCGTCGGCCTGTCCTCGGCCGGCAAGTAGTCGGAAAGCCGGTAGCCGCAGATGTCGTCGTCCGTTCCCAGTGAGCTGACCACCGTCGCCGAGGAGGTGGGTGCGCCGGTCGGTGCGCCCACCCCCGCGCGGCGGGTGATCGCCACCCTCCGTTCCAGCCCACCGGTGCTGCTCAGCGTCGCGTTCATCGTGCTCGTCGTGCTGCTCGCGATCCTCGCCCCACTGATCACCGCGATCAGCGGCTGGGGTCCGTACACCTTCGACAAGTCGGCGGTGGACTCCGACCTCGGCGGCGTGCCGATCGGCAACCTCGGCGGGATCTCCGCCGAGCACTGGTTCGGGGTCGAACCCGGGAACGGGCGCGACATCTTCGCGCGCATCGCCTTCGGTGCGCAGGTGTCGCTGTCGATCGCCGTCTCGGCGACCATCGTCACCACCGTGCTCGGCGTCGTGCTCGGCATGCTCGCCGGCTTCTACGGCGGGTGGGTCGACCAGGTCGTCTCCCGCGTCATGGACTTCCTCATGGCGTTCCCGTCGCTCATCTTCATGATCGCGCTCCTGTCGGCCCTGCCCGCCGGCAACCGACCGGTCCTGCTCGTCGTGGTGCTGAGCCTCTTCGGCTGGCCGTACACCGCGCGGGTGGTGCGCGGTCAGGCGATGTCGCTGCGGACGAGCGAGTTCGTCGAATCGGCGCGTGCGTCGGGCGCCGGGGGCATCCGCATCGTCTTCCGCGAGATCCTGCCGAACCTCCGCGGCACCATCATCGTCCTGGCCACCCTCGCCGTTCCCGGTTACATCGGCACGGAGGCTGGCCTCTCCTTCCTCGGCGTCGGCGTCACCCCGCCCACGCCGAGCTGGGGCCAGATGATCGCGACCGCGGTCGGCTGGTACGCGGTCGACCCGATGTACTTCCTGATCCCCGGCACCTTCCTGTTCCTCACGGTGCTGTCCTTCACCGTGCTCGGCGACCGCCTGCGCAAGGCCCTCGACTCGGGAGACGCCGCCTCATGACCCTCTACCTCCTGCGCCGCATCGCGTCGGCGATCGGCATCCTGCTGCTCATCAGCCTCTTCACCTACGCCATCTTCTTCCTGCTGTCGCCCGACCCGGCGGTGCAGATCTGCGGCAAGACCTGCACCCCCGACCGCATCGACCAGATCCGGGCGCAGCTCGGGCTCGACCAGCCGTTCTGGCAGCAGTACCTCGAGTTCATCCGGGGGATCGTCATGGGCCGGAGCTACGGGGAGGGTGCCTCGGCGGTCTCCTGCGCGGCGCCGTGCCTCGGCTTCAGCTTCCAGACGAACGAGTCCGTCATGGACATGATCACCGCGCGCTTCCCCGTGACCGCGACGGTCGCGATCGGTGCGGCGGTCCTCTGGCTGCTCGTCGGCGTCAGCGGTGGCCTGCTCAGCGCCGTCAAGCAGGGGACCGGCTGGGACCGTGGGGCGATGATGGTCGCGCTCGCCGGCATCAGCCTGCCGAACTACTTCCTCGCGCTCCTCCTGCAGTACGTCCTCGTGGTGCAACTGCAGATCCTGCCGTTCCCGCAGGCCGTACCGTTCGCCGAGGACCCGGTGCGCTGGTTCCAGAACTACCTCATGCCGTGGATCGTGCTCGCCCTCGGCTACGCGTCGATGTACGCGAGGCTCGTCCGGTCGAACGTCATCGACACCCTCGGTGAGAACTTCATGCGGACCGCCCGGGCGAAGGGCCTGCCCGCGCCCCTCATCCTGCGCCGCCACGCGCTGCGCCCGGCGCTCACCCCCGTCGTCACGCTCTTCGGCATGGACTTCGCGGGCCTCCTCGGTGGCGCCCTCATCACCGAGACGGTGTTCGGACTGAACGGCGTCGGCAAGCTCGCCGCCGACTCGATCGCGAAGAACGACCAGCCGGTCATCATGGGCGTCACCCTCCTGGCCGCGTTCTTCGTGGTCATCGGCAACGTCGTGGTCGACGTCGCGTACACGTTCCTCGACCCGAGAGTGAGAGTGAAGAGCGCATGAGCCCCACCGTCACCAGGACCATCTCCCTGCCCGTCCCCGGGGCGGCGCTGCTCGAGGTCGACGACCTCACGGTCACCTTCCCGACCACCTCCGGTGACGTCGACGTGGTGCGGAAGGCGTCGTTCGCGGTCCAGCACGGCCAGACCCTCGGCATTGTGGGCGAGTCCGGCTCCGGCAAGTCCATGACCTCGCTCGCGATCATGGGACTGCTCCCGAACGGCGGGCGCACGACCGGCAGCGTCCGACTGAGCGGACACGAGCTCGTCGGGCGCAGCGACCGCGAGATGCGCCGCGTGCGCGGCGACCGGATCGCGATGGTCTTCCAGGATCCGCTCTCCTCGCTCAACCCGTACTACACCGTCGGACTGCAGATCGAGGAGGCGTACCGCGCCCATCGCGGCGGTTCCCGGAAGGCCGCGAGGGCCGTCACGATCGAAGCCCTCGAACGGGTCCGCATCGCTGACGCCTCCCGGCGCGTCGACCACTACCCGCACCAGTTCTCGGGCGGCATGCGGCAGCGCATCATGATCGCCATGGCGCTCTGCCTGGAACCCGACCTGCTCATCGCGGACGAACCGACGACAGCACTCGACGTCACCGTCCAGGCGCAGATCCTCGACCTCCTCTCCGAACTGCAACGGGAGACCGGCACCGGCATGATCTTCATCACCCACGATCTCGCCGTGGTCAGTCAGGTCGCCGACGACGTGCTCGTCATGCGTGGCGGCGACCCCGTCGAGATGGGCACCGCCGAGCAGATCTTCTCCCGGCCGCAGGCGCCGTACACCCGCGCACTGCTCGACGCCCTGCCGCGGATCGACGACCCGTTCTCCGAGCGGCCGACGGCACCCGCCACGACCGGAGAGGGACGGGCATGAACGACGCACCAGTGCTCCTGCAAGCCACCGGGCTCACGAAGGACTTCACGACCAGGGGTGACGGGGCGTTCCGCGCACGCACCACCCGGTTCCGCGCCGTCGACGAGGTCGGATTCGCCGTCCGCGCCGGCGAGACGCTCGGCATCGTCGGGGAGTCGGGCAGCGGCAAGTCGACGACCGCGCGGATGATCGCGAAGCTCATCGAACCGACCGCCGGCACGATCACCTTCGACGGCGAGGACGTCACCACCGCGCGTGGCCCGGCGCTCGCCGCGTTCCGGACGAAGGTGCAGGTCGTCTTCCAGGACCCGTTCTCGTCCCTGAACCCTCGGCACACCGTCGAGCGCATCGTGTCGGCACCGCTCGACTACCAGGGCATCACCCCGAAGCAGGGCAAGCGCGCCCTCGTGCGCGACCTGCTCGACCGCGTCGGCCTGAACCCCGACCACCTCCAGCGCTATCCGCGGCAGTTCTCGGGCGGCCAGGCCCAGCGCATCGGGATCGCCCGGGCGCTCGCCGTCTCCCCGAAGCTCGTCATCTGCGACGAGGCGGTGTCGGCGCTCGACGTGTCGGTGCAGGCACGCATCATCGACCTGTTGCGGGACCTGCAGGCCGAGCGCGGCCTGAGCTACCTGTTCATCGCGCACGACCTCGCCGTCGTGCGGCAGATCGCCCACGACGTCGCCGTCATGCACCGGGGCAAGGTGGTCGAGCAGGGTGACCGCGAGGCGATCTTCGACCACCCGCAGGAGGAGTACACGAAGACCCTGCTCGCCGCCGTGCCCACGATCGACCCGAGCTGGGAGGCCGCGCGTGCCACCATGCTCGAACAGGAGCGGACGCACGGATCGACCGCCGGAAGGACAGAGGCATGACCCACCGCACCACCACCTACCTACTGCCGGGGATCCACGTGACCGACCACACGGTCGACGTCCCGCTCGACTGGCGGCGCCCCGACGACGGCCGCACGATCAGCCTGTTCGCCCGGGAACTCGTCGACCCTCTGCGTCGCGACGAGCAGCTCCCGATCCTCGTGTTCCTCCAGGGCGGACCGGGCGGCAAAGGCCCGCGTCCGGTGTCCAGAGACGGCTGGGTCGCCGAGGCCCTCCGCACCTTCCGGCTCGTGCTGCTCGACCAGCGCGGCACCGGCCGGAGCACCAGGATCGACGGCCGGTCCATCGCGGCCGTCGGTGACGCTGCCGCACAGGCCGAGTACCTGGAACGCTTCCGGGCCGACTCGATCGTCGACGACGCCGAGTACCTGCGCCGCACCGTCTTCGGTGGCCGTCGCTGGTCGACGCTCGGTCAGAGCTACGGCGGGTTCCTCACCCTCACCTACCTCTCGCGAGCGCCGGAGGGACTGGCCGCCTGTTACGTCACGGGCGGTCTGGCAGGCATCCACCCGTCGGCGGCTGAGGTCTACCGCCGCACCTATCCGCGCACGGAGCGCAAGAACCGGGCCTTCGCCGAGCGGTACCCCCAGGACGTCGACACCGTCGCGCGGATCGCCGACCGACTCGCCGCCGACGAGGTGCTCCTGCCGGACGGCGACCGACTCACCGTGCGGCGCTTCCAGAACCTCGGGATCGACTTCGGGATGAAGCCCGGTTACGAGCGTCTCCACTGGCTGCTCGACGAGGCGTTCGACAGCGGCGACCGCTTGAGCGACACCTTCTTGGCGCAGGTCTGGGGGAGGACGTCCTACGTCGACAACCCCCTCTTCATCGCCCTGCAGGAGAGCATCTACGGTGCCACCGGCTCGGGGGCGACCGCGTGGGCGGCGCAGGCCGAACGCGATGCACGGCCGGCGTTCGCCGAGACGGCCAGGCCGCTGCTGTTCACGGGCGAGATGGTCTACCCCTGGATGTTCGAGGAGATCCGCTCGCTCCGACCCTTCCAGGGCGCGGTGGAGCGACTGGCGGCCAAGACCGACTGGGACCCGCTGTACGACCCCGCTGTCCTGGAGGCGAGCACGGTGCCGCTCGCCGCGGCCGTGTACCACGACGACATGTACGTGGACGCGCAGCTGCAGTTGGAGACGGTCGACGCGGTCGGCGGGGCGACCGCCTGGGTCACGAACGAGTACGAGCACGACGGGATCCAGGACGCCGCCGTGGTGCGCCGCCTGTTCTCGATGGTGGACGAGCGCGGCGGCCGTCGCGCGGATGAGGATCAGGCATGACCGACACACAGCAGCAGGCACCCGAGCAGACGGCGGGCCTCGCGCCGGCGACCACGGAGGCACCCGCCACGTCCATGCCGCGCCCGGCGAACCCGGACCCGAAGCTGCCCCGTCTGGCCGAGGTGCCGGCGTTCCGCGAGTTCCTCAGCACCGGCTGGGGCACCCCCGACCGCACGCCGCCGGTCGAGCCCGGGATCGCCGCAGCCGCAGCCGAGCACCGTCGTCGGTTGAGCGAGGCGTTCGTCGGGCGGACGCTCGTCGTCGCCGCCGGTCGCGCGCCCGTCCGGGCCAACGACTCGAACTACGACTTCCGCCCAGACAGCGACTTCTTCTGGCTCACCGGCTGCTCCGCCGAGGACGCGGTCATCGTGCTGCGTCCGAGTGGCACCGGCCACGACGCGACGTTGTACATCCCGGCACCGGCGCACCCGGGCGAGACCGGGTTCTTCGCCGACGCCAACCACGGCGAGCTCTGGGTCGGTTCGGCGCCGGGGCCGGCCGACTGGTCCGCGGTCCTCGACCTCCGGGTCGAGGTGCTCGCCGCGCTGCCCGACGCGCTCCGGGGCGTCGAACGACCACTCCTCGCGGGGACCCTGACCTCGCGGCATCGTGCGCTCGAGCCGCTGACGGTCGCGCCGGAACTCGGCCGCGTGCTCTCGGAACTGCGCATGATCAAGGACGACTGGGAGATCGCGGAGCTGCGGCGGGCGGTCGACGCGACCGTCGGCGGGTTCTCCGCCGTGATCCGGGAGCTGCCGACGGCCCTCGCCGGCGGCGGTGAACGTTGGCTCCAGGGGACCTTCGACCGACACGCCCGCACCACGGGGAACGGCCCCGGCTACTCGACCATCGTCGGCAGCGGTGCGCACGCACCCACGCTCCACTGGGTGCGCTGCGACGGCCCGGTCCGCCCCGAGGACGCGATCCTGCTCGACATGGGCGTGGAGACGCGTGCCTTCTACACGGCGGACGTCACCCGCACCTTCCCCGTCTCGGGCACCTTCAGTCCGGAGCAGCGTCGCGTCCACGACCTCGTCGAGGCGTCCCACCGCGCCGGGATGGCCGCCGTCCGCCCGGGCCGCGACTTCACCGACTTCCACCACGCGGCCATGGAGGTCATCGCGCAGGGACTCCACGACTGGGATCTCCTGCCGGTGTCCGTCGACGAGGCTCTGAGCCCGGTCGGGCAACAGCACCGGCGGTACCTCGTGTGCGGCATCGGTCACCACCTCGGCCTCGACGTGCACGACTGCGCGAAGTCCTCCTACGAGGCCTACCAGGGTGGCTTGATGGCCCAAGGCATGGTCCTCACGGTCGAGCCGGGGCTGTACTTCCACGCCTTCGACGAGACGGTTCCACCGGAACTGCGCGGCATCGGCGTCCGGCTCGAGGACGACCTCCTCGTGACGGCCGACGGCGCCGAGGTGTTGTCGGACGCGCTGCCCATCGACGCGTCGGGCATCGAAGCGTGGATGCGCGCCCAGTAACCTGAGCGGACCGTGGTGGGAGACGAAGGATGGGAGTCGCGATGAGCATGTCGGCGATCCGACCGGCCGAGGAACGGCTGAGCCTGCGGGCGCAGGTGGAGCGGGCGGTGTCCGCGGCGATCATCTCGGGCGAGCTCGCGCCGGGGACGATGATCTCGGTACCGACGCTGGCGGTGCAGTTCAACGTCTCGGCGACGCCCGTCCGTGAAGCGATGCTCGATCTCGAGAAGCGCGACTTCGTGGAGGCGGTCCGAAACAAGGGGTTCCGTGTCACGGTCGTCAGCGAGGCCTCGCTCCGCAACACGGCGCAGATCCGCCAGCTCCTCGAGCCGCCCGCGATGGCGGACCTGGCGGAGGTCTTCGACCACGGGTCGCTGCCCGAGCTCCGGCAGCAGGCTGACGACATCGTGGCCGGTGCCCGCGACGGCGACCTGACCCGATACCTCGAAGCCGACCAGGCGTTCCACCTCGCGCTCACCGCGAAACTCGGCAACCCGCTGCTCGTCGAGCTCGTCGCGGACCTCCGCGGACGTACCCGCCTCGTGGGGTTGGCCGCCATGCTCGATTCGCAGCAGCTCGACCGCTCCGCCGTGGAGCACCACGAGCTCCTCGACGCCCTCGAGCGGGGTGACGGGGCCGCCGCTCGCGAGCTCATGCACCGACACATCGGGCACACCACCGGCTGGTGGGCCGGCAAGCCGGAATCCGACGCCGAGTAGCCCCTGGCGTGCGTGCGCGGACCTCGACCAGGATCCGCGATCGCGCACGCTTGCCTGTTCAGTGAATGTGTGACACATTACTGAAAGCCCTTCCCCGCACCGACCGAAAGGACCGCCCATGACCCGCATCGTCATCGTCGGCGCCGGCATCGTCGGTGCGGCCTGCGCGCGGATCCTCGCCCGCCGCGGCGCCGAGGTCGTCGTATTGGACCGTTCGGCGGCCGCCGGCGGTACGAGCGGCTCGGGGGAGGGGAACCTCCTCGTCTCCGACAAGGGGCCCGGCCCCGAACTCGACCTCGCCCGGTACGCTTCACGCCTCTGGCCCGTCGTCACCGCCGAACTCAGTGCCGAACTCGGACCGACCTTCCCGAGCATCGAGTTCGAGCGCAAGGGCGGCATCGTGGTCGCCACCACCGAGGCCGGCGCGCAGCCGCTGCTCGACTTCGCCGCCGCCCAGCGCGCGGCCGGTGTCGACGCCCGGCCCCTCACCGAGGACGAGCTGCTCGCGGCGGAGCCGTCGATCACCCGCTCCTCCACGGCGGCCGTGCACTATCCCGAGGACGCACAGGTCCAGCCCGTCATCGCCACGGAGGCCCTGCTCGCCTCGGCCCGGCGGGCGGGCGCGATCGTGCGCACCGGCGTCACCGTGACGGGCGGCGTCCGGAGCGCGACCGGTCGCCTCACGGGTGTCCGGACCTCCGTGGGCGACGTCTCGGGCGATGCGGTCCTCGTCTGCGCCGGACCGTGGTCGGCCGAGCTCGGCGAGGTGCTCGGGGCACCCGTCCCGGTCCGTCCCCGTCGCGGCATGGTGCTCGTCACCACCCGCATGCCGCACCGCGTGCACCACAAGGTCTACGACGGCGACTACTTCGGGGCCACACAGTCGAGCGACGCCTCGCTCCAGACCTCGAGCGTCGTCGAGTCGACGGCTGCCGGCACCGTCCTCATCGGATCGAGCCGGCAGCAGATCGGGTTCGACGCGCGCCTCGACGTCGACGTGCTCCGCGAGGTCGCGGCGAAGTCGCTGCGCCTCTTCCCGTTCCTCCGCGACGCCTCGGTCATGCGCAGTTACGGTGGCTTCCGGCCGTACATGCCCGACCATCTCCCGGTCATCGGCCCCGACCACCGCCTGGACGGCCTGTGGCACGCGACGGGCCACGAGGGCGCCGGCATCGGACTGGCCCTCGCGACGGCCGAGCTCATCGCCGCCCGCCTGCTCGGCGGATCGACCGACCTCGACGACGCCCCGTTCCAACTCGACCGCCCGGGGCTCGCCCCGCACCTGCGCGTCGACCGGCCGGCGGAGGTGGCCTGATGGTCTCGAGACGACTGCCCGCGACGAGCGATCGGATCCTGCCCGGCACGGAGGACGCGCTGCGCATCGACCTCGACGGGACGCCCGTCGACGGACTCCGCGGCCAGACGATCGCCGGTGTCCTGTTGGGTTCCGGCGTCCTCGCCTGGCGCCGCACCAGCGGGGCCGGGAAGCCGCGCGGCGTCTTCTGCGGCATCGGGGTCTGCTTCGACTGCATCGTCACGGTGAACGGCCAGCGGGACGTCCGTGCCTGCCAGCGTCGCGCCGCGGACGGCGACCGCATCGAGACGCAGCACGACGCCCTCCCGGAACCCACGACGGAGAACGACCCGTTCGGGGACCGGACATGAGCGCCCGGCAGCGGGAGGTCGTCGTCGTCGGTGCAGGTCCCGCCGGCCTCCAGGCCGCGCTCGCCGCCCGGGCCCTCGGTGCGTCCGTCACCCTGCTCGACGCCTCGGACGAACTCGGCGGTCAGTACTGGCGGCACCTGCCGGCCAGCCGGCCGTCCGCGGCCGAGGCCTCGCTGCATCACGGGTTCGAGCGCTTCATCGCCATGCGCGCGGCGCTCGACGCCGACGACGGCTGCACGGTGATCACCGAGGCGCAGGTGTGGGCGATCGACGTCGACCGCGCCGCCGCCGACCACGGCTCCGACGACGTCTCCGGGGCGACCAGCCTGCGTCTGCACGTCCTGGTCGGACCGCCGGACGGCACCGACCGCACGGCGCTCACCCTCCGGCCGGACGCGCTCGTCCTCGCGACCGGCGCGCACGACCGCACGCTGCCGTTCCCCGGCTGGGACCTCCCCGGCGTGTTCTCGGCCGGTGCCGCCCAGGCCCTCGCGAAGGGCGAGCGGGTCACCGTCGGTCAGCGGGTGGTCGTGGCCGGTGCCGGACCGTTCCTGCTGCCGGTGGCCGCGTCCTTGACCGCGACCGGATCACGCGTCCTCGGCGTCTACGAGGCCACGACCGTCGGCGGACTCGCCAGAGGCTGGCTCCCCAAGCCCTGGCAGCTGCTCGGCGTGACCGGGAAGGCCGGTGAGCTGCTCGGCTACGTCGGCGGCCACCTCCGTCACCGGATCCCGTACCGCGTCGGCCACGCGGTGGTCGCTGCGCACGGCACGGACCGGGTCGAGCGCGTGACCATCGCCGCCGTCGACGCCGACTGGTCGCCGATCCCCGGGACCGAGCGCACGGTTGACGCGGACGCCGTCTGCGTCAGCCACGGGTTCACCCCACGGCTCGAGCTGCCCGTCGCGGTCGGCTGCGCGCTCACCGAAGCCCGGTTCGTCCAGGTCGACGACGAGCAGCGCACGAGCGTCCCGGCCGTCTTCGCGGCGGGGGAGATCACCGGCATCGGGGGCGTCGACGCCGCGCTCGCCGAGGGCGCAATCGCAGGGCACGCTGCCGCCGGCGGACTCCCCGGCGCCTCCGGGATCCGTGCCGCCGTGAGCCGACGCGACACGTTCCTCGCCTTCGCCGACCGGCTCGAACGCGCGCACGGCATCCGCGCCGGCTGGAGCGACTGGCTCGACGACCACACCACCATCTGCCGCTGCGAGGAGGTCGACTACGGCTCGTTGCGCACGACGGCGACCGCCACCTGCGCGACCGGCCTGCGCTCCCTCAAACTCAGCACGCGCGCCGGGCTCGGGATCTGCCAGGGGCGCATGTGCGGTCGCACCGTCGAGGAACTCCTCCACCGCGTCGGAGCCGAATCCGGCGGCAGCGGCCTCATCGACGGCGTCTCGAGCGACCGCCGGCCCATCGCCTCCCCGCTGCGCATCGGCGAACTCGCCGCGCAGGCACCGGGACACCCTCCTCACGAACCGCCGTCGACCCCGACGTCCGAACACCCAGGATGACCGACCGGTCTCCGCACCACTCCCTCGGAAAGGAACCACCCATGGCCAAGCAGTTCGACCTCGGCGGCGTCATCGTCGCGACCACCCTCGCGTTCAAGGAGGACGCCTCGGCGCCCGCAGGCCTCGCCGTCGACTACGACCGCTTCGCCGAGCACTGCAACTGGCTCATCGAGAACGGTTGCCGCGGCGTCGGCCCGAACGGCTCGCTCGGTGAGTACTCGTCACTCACGGACGCCGAGCGTCGCAAGGTCATCCAGGTCGCGGTCGACACCGTCGGCGACCGCGGCCTCGTCGTCGCCGGTGTGCACGGCGTCGGCTGGCACCAGGCCCAGCAGTGGGCCGAGTACGCGAAGGAGGACGGCGCGGACGGCGTCCTGCTCCTGCCGCCCACCATCTACCGGGCGAACGACGACGAGGTCATCGAGCACTACAGCCGCGTGGACGAGGTCGGCCTGCCGATCATGGCCTACAACAACCCCATCGACACCAAGGTCGACCTCACGCCCGACCTGCTCGTCGAACTCGCCAAGCTCGAGCACGTCGTCGCCGTGAAGGAGTTCTCGGCCGACATCCGTCGGGTGCTCGAGATCCAGGACAAGACCGACCTCGACGTCATCGCGGGAGCGGACGACCTCCTCTTCGAGTCCCTCGTCGCCGGTGCGGTCGGCTGGTTCGCCGGCTACCCGAACGCCTTCCCGCGCGAGGCCGTCGAGCTGTACACGCTCGTCACCTCCGGTCGCGTCGACGAGGCCCGCACCCTCTACCGCGAGCTCGTGCCCGTCTTCGGGTGGGACTCGAAGACGGAGTTCGTCCAGGCCATCAAGCTGTCGATCGACATCGCCGGCGAGAGCTACGGTGGTCCGACGCGTCCGCCGCGCGGTCCGCTGAACGCGCTCCAGACGGAGCAGGTCACGACGCAGACGCGACGCGCGCTCGACTACCTCGCGGCACGCTGAGCCTGGTGGCCGACGCGACACCCCGACCACGACCACCAGTCCTGAGAGGCACACCATGAAGTCCTCCCGCATGATCAGTGCGGTCGACTCGCACACCGAGGGCATGCCGACCCGCGTCGTCACCGGCGGGGTCGGCGTGATCCCCGGCGCGACCATGAACGAGAAGCGCCTCCACTTCATGGAGCACCTCGACGACCTGCGGCTCTTCCTCATGAACGAGCCCCGCGGTCACGCGGCGATGAGCGGGGCGATCCTGCAGCCGTCCACGCGTGCGGACTGCGACTGGGGCGTCGTGTACATCGAGGTGTCCGGCTGCCTGCCGATGTGCGGGCACGGCACCATCGGGGTCGCGACGGTCCTCGTGGAGACCGGCATGGTGGAGGTGGTCGAGCCGGTCACGACGATCCGGCTCGACACCCCCGCCGGACTCGTGATCGCGCGGGTCGACGTCAGCGACGGGCACGCCGACCGCGTGACGATCGAGAACGTCCCGAGCTACGTCGACCGCCTCGACGCCACGATCGAGGTGCCCGGTCTCGGCACCGTGCCGTACAGCCTCGCGTTCGGCGGCAACTTCTACGCGATGGTCGACCTCGACGACGTGGGCCTGCCCTTCGACCGCGACCGTCAGCAGGACATCCTCGACACGGGCCTGCGGATCATGGCGGCGATCAACGAGCAGGCGCCGCCCGTGCACCCCGAGATCGCCGGCCTCGACCACTGCCACCACGTCGAGTTCATCGCGCCGGGGTCCGACGCCGTGCTGTCCCGGCACGCGATGGCCATCTTCCCGGGGTGGTTCGACCGCTCGCCCTGCGGCACCGGAACCTCGGCGCGCATGGCCGAGCTCTGGGCCCGCGGTGAGCTGCCGCTCGACCAGGACTTCGTCAACGAGTCCTTCATCGGTAGCCGGTTCACCGGCCGGCTGATCGCCGAGACGACGGTGGCGGGCCGGCCGGCCGTCATCCCGACCATCTCCGGTCGGGCCTGGGTCACCGGTATCGGCTCCTACCTCCTCGACCCCGCCGATCCGTTCCCGACCGGCTTCCAGTTCTGAACCACACCACGATCCCGGAGGATCACATGACGACCACGCCAGCCCCCGACGCCCCCATCGCGGAGACCACCCACGAGCAGCTCGAGGAGGTCCTCCGGGGAGCCGCCGCGGCTGCACCCGCGTGGGCCGCGACGCCGGCGGACGCCCGTGCGCGTGCGCTCGTCGCCGTCGCCGACGCCCTGCAGGCCCACGCGGACGAGCTCGTCCCGGTCGGCATGGTCGAGACGGGGCTCGCCGAGGCCCGGCTCCGCGGCGAGCTCCTCCGGACCGCCGTGCAGCTGCGGTTGTTCGCCGAGACGATCGTCGACGGCTCCTACCTCGACGTCCGGATCGACGAGGCCGACCCGGATTTCGCGCTCGGCGCGCGCCCGGAACTCCGCCGCGTCCTCGTGCCGCTCGGCCCGGTCGTGAACTTCGCGGCGAGCAACTTCCCCTTCGCCTTCTCGGTCGCCGGTGGTGACACCGCGTCGATCCTCGCGGCCGGATGCCCGGTGATCCTCAAGGTGCACGACGGGCACCCGCGGCTCTCGCTCGCGACGGCGGCCGTCGTCGAGGCCGCGCTCCGGGCGTCCGGGGCTCCTGACGGCGTCTTCCAGACGATCATCGGCCAGGAGGCCGGCGTCGTCGCGCTGCAGGACGAGCGCGTCCGGGCCGGCTCCTTCACGGGCTCCCTCCGGGCGGGTCGGATCCTCGCCGACCTCGCGGCGGCACGCCCCGTCCCGATCCCGTTCTTCGGCGAGCTCGGCAGCGTCAACCCCGTGTTCGTGACGCAGACCGCCCTCGACGAGTCCGCAACGGCCATCGCGACGGGATTTGTCACGAGTGTCGCGGGCTCGGCGGGTCAGCTGTGCACGAAGCCCGGCTTCGTCTACCTGCCGGACGGCGCGGGGCTCGACGAGTCGATCCGTGAGGCTGCTGCCGCGGTCCCCGAGCACCGACTCCTGAACGACCGCATCACGGCCGGGTACCAGGCGAGGCGCGACACGATCCTCGGCACCGACGGCGTGCGGGTCATCGCCGAGGGTTCGCTCCGGGTCGACGAGGACGGCGACGGCTGGGCGACCCCCACGATCGTCGCGGTCCCACTCGACGCGCTGCGGGCCGGTCGGGACGCCCTGCTCGACGAGGCCTTCGGCCCGTTGTCGATCCTCGTCGAGGTCCCGGCCGGTACGGCGCTCGCACCGCTCGTGTCGGAGTTCTGCGAGGGCAACCTGACGGCCACCCTGCACGCCGGTGCCGACGAGACGAGCGACGACCTCGTGGAACTCGTCCAGCAGCTGTCGGCGCACGCCGGACGGGTGCTGTTCGGCGGTTGGCCCACCGGCGTCGCGGTCACGCCCGCCATGCAGCATGGCGGACCATGGCCGGCGACGACGAACGACTCCAGCACCTCGGTGGGGACGGCCGCGATCACCCGTTTCCTGCGGCCGGTCGCGTTCCAGAACATGCCGGACCGGTTCCTGCCCGAGGTGCTGCGGTCGTCGGCCACCGGCGTCCCGCGGACGATCGCACCCGCGGGCGAGTCGACGCACTGGGGCGAGGCGGCTCAGCGCTGACGCGCGGCCGGCCGGGCCTCCGGACAGCGAGGCGTCAGATGGCGCCCTCGACCGTGGCGCCGACCTCGTCGTCCTCCTCGTCGCCGGGGAGCGGCGGGTCGTAGGCCCAGCTCGGCGCGAGCGCTTTGATCCGCGCACCGCGCCACTGCCATGTCGCCCACAACGGGTACCAGTAGAGCGGGGCGATCGCGCCGGTGATCACGAGTCGGTCGCGGTACAGGGTCTTCGTCGGATCCTGCTTGTCGCGGGCCACCGCCATCTGGTGGTCCCACCCGGCGAGCTTGCTGAGCGGCCCGCTGACCGGGTCGCCCTGGTCGTGGAGGATGCGGGTGCCGTCACGGCGCTCGATGAACTCGAGGTCGATGATCTGGTCGCCGACCGGGATCGCGCCGGCGGCCTTCACGCGCACGCGGTGCGCTCCCGGCTCCCAGATGGTGGGGAACCCGTCGGCGTCGAGCGCCTCGAGGCCCATGACAGGGCTGTAGAGCTCCCGCAGGACCGCCGGGGAGCGGAGTGCCCGCCAGGCGACGTCGACATCACAGTCCAGGACGAGTTTCAGCATCACGCGCATGCCTCAGTGTCGCATGTGCGGCTCGGCGGCTGCAGGGGGTGCGCCGGTAGGGAAGACTGTGCCTATGGCGATCCGGTACTGGCTGGGCGTGATCCAGCGGGATCACGTCGTCCTCGGTGTCCGGCAGGGCTTCGTGCAGATCAACCACGGGCAGCGCGGCGGTCTCGACCAGATGCGCGAGTCCGACGGCTTCGTGTACTACTCGCCGAGGGTCAGCACCCCGGACGGCGCGCCGCTCAAGGCGTTCACCGCGATCGGGCGGGTCTCCGACGACACCGTCTACCAGGCGGCCGTGCCGCGACCGGACGGAGCCGATTGGCGGCCCTGGCGGCGGAGTGTCGACTGGTACCCGGATGCGGTCGAGGCGCCCATCCGTCCGATGCTCGCGCTCCTCGACTTCACGAGCTTCACCCGGAACTGGGGTGTCCAGCTCCGTCGGGGGTTCCTCGAGCTGAGTCGTCACGACTTCGAGCTCATCCGTAACGAGATGCGTCCGCCCCACCCCGACGACCGTCGCTTCCCCACCGCCTCCCGCTGACCCCCTCCTGCCCTTGCGCCAGCGCGGTGCGCTGACGTCACCGCGGGTCTGGCGCGTGAGCGCGCCCCTCCGGAGGCCCGCGCTCACGTCCGATGACCCGCGCTCGCGTCAGCGCACCGCGCTGGCGCCCACCCCCACGGAGGTCTTCGGACGCAACAGTCGTGGGGTGGGTGGGTGCGCCTGGATACGATGAACGGGTGAGTACCGCAGCCGCCACCCCGCCGCCCGTCCACCCGCCGCTCGCCCAGACCAAGTACCAGGTCAGGTTCGACTGGGGCGTGGCAGGAGCCGGCCGGGTCGAGGCGGCGGACGTCGCGGTCGTCGTGGACGTGCTCCACGCGACGACCTCCGTCGAGCGACGCGTGAGCGGCGGGGAGACCGTCGCCGTCGCCGAACTGGACGACCGCGGGGAGACGGCTCAGATCGCGACCCTGCTCGCCGACGCGGGTGCGACGGTCGTCGCCGGGTGCCTGCGCAACCGGTCGGCGGTCGCGGACTGGATCATCGCGAAGCAGGCCGAGCTCGGTCGGCGCACGAGCATCGTCGTCATCGCGGTCGGCGAACTCGACGACACGGCCGAGACCCGGTTCGCCGTCGAGGACCTCTTCGGGGCGGGCGCCGTGATCGAGGCGCTGGGGCTCCGCGGCATCGACTTCACCTCACCGGAGGCCGCTGCCGCCGCCGCCGCGTACGAGGGCCTGCGCAACGGCGTCGGGCACCTGCTGTCCGCGTCCGCCACCGCCCAGCAGCTCGCGCAGGCGGGTGTCACCCAGCACGTCCAGGCGGCACGCGAGGTCGACGTGTCAAGCGTCGTCCCGGTCCTGGACGGAGCCGTGTTCCGGGCGTAGTCTCGGCGCATGCGCGCACTCCTCGGAACCACCGTCCTCGCCGAAGCCCCCGAATCGGAGCTCATCAAGATCGAGGGCAACTGGTACTTCCCGCCGTCGAGCCTCAACCGCGAGCGCTTCGTCGAGACCGACACCCAGTACCACTGCCCGTGGAAGGGCGACGCCCAGTACTGGGGCGTCACCGACGGCGGTGAGGTCAAGCCCGATGTGGCCTGGTCGTACCCGACCCCGTATCCGACCGCGTTCGACCGCGTCGGCAAGGACTTCTCCGGCTACGTCGCCTTCGGGAACGAGGTCCAGGTCGTCGACTGATGGCCGACTGGGGCGACCGCCCGCAGCCGCCTGAGCGCGGTGGCGAGCGCGAGACGATCGAGGGTTTCCTCGATCTGCAGCGCGCCAGCATCGTCTGGAAGGCACGCGGCCTCACCGACGAGCTCGCGGCCAAGCGGCTGCTGCCGAGCATCACGACGGTCTCGGGCGTCATCCGACACCTCGCCGATGTCGAGCGCAGCTGGTTCCGCGAGGACATGGACGGGCAGTCGGACGTCCCAGCGCGGTGGACCGACGACGATCCCGACGGCGAATGGCGCGTCACGGCCGAGGACAGCCTGGCCGAGATCATCGCCGACTACGAGGCGGCCTGTGAGGAGTCCCGCGAGGTGGCGTCGCGGTATCGGCTCGACGACGTCTGCCTCGGCAACGACCGGCGGTTCACACTGCGGTGGATCGAGCTCCACATGATCGAGGAGACGGCCCGGCATCTCGGGCACGTCGACGTCCTCCGCGAACAGCTCGACGGCCGCACGGGCGAGTAGCGCCGCGGCCGTCGGGCGAGCCGAGCGTCAGGCGACCACGAGCGCTGTTCGGTCGCGTCCCCGTGAGACGCGGACGACCACGGTGACGACGGCTACCACGACCGCGACGATCAGCGCCGTGACCCCCGCTTCGGTCGACAGCAGTTCACCGGTGAAGCGGCCCACGGCCACCCACGCCAGCCCCCAGCAGAGCGACAGCATGGGGGCGATGCGCCCACGTCCGACGACCGCGAGCAGGATCCCGACCGCGCCGGCGACCGCGAGGACGATGATCGCCCAGACACCGGCGGCCGGGCCGTCCGCGCTCCCGATCCCGGATCCGACGAGCGCCGCGGTGATGTTCGCCGCCGTCGCGACGCACACCCACCCGAGGTAGAGGCCCATCGTGCCGTCCGTGATGATGGCGTCGACCATCCCGGCCGGCCTGGTGCGGAGCACGATGACGAAGATGCGGGCCAGGACACCCAGGAGGGCGACGATCACGAACACGCTGAGGATCAGGAAGCCCGCCTGCACCACGAGGATCCACGCCGCGTTCAGCAACAGGCTCGCCACGACCCAGTAGCCGAGACGACGGTGCCGCTCGCGAGTCGTCTGCGAGGGCAGGAACTGCCAGACCGCATAGGCGACGAGCCCGAGGTAGATGACGCTCCAGATGGAGAACGCGGGTCCGTCCGGTGCGATCGGCGTCGACGAGGCACTCAACGCGCCGTTCGCCGCGTTCTGGACCTGCGTGCCCCCGGCGGCTCCCGACCCGATGTAGGAGCCGATGATCGCGAGGACCGCGCTGACGGCGAGGGCGATCTGCCGGACGCGGTCCGCGGTGGTGGGTGAATCGATGCCGGTCATGAAGCGTGCCTCCAGAATTGTGCAGCTAGCTGATCAATTCAGCGTACGCCACCGTCGGGCACCTCGCGGGGGCTTGCGCCGACGCCGCGGATCAGCCTGCTCAGAGGAGCTTCCGCAGCGTCCGCAGGTTGCGCGTGGTGACGTGCGGTTTGAACCGGGCCTTCGAGGACTCCTTCGCGAAGGCGGTGTCGGTGCTCGACCCCTTCGGGACCTCCCAGTAGAGGACGCCGTCGCCGGGTGCGACGCGGTCGGGCTGCTCGCCGGCTGCCGCCGAGAACGCGAGCAGGGCGTCGAGCGAGCTCTGTTCGGAGGAGAACATGACGTACGGCTGCACCTCGTCGGCCTCCGGCCAGGGGTAGGCGTCGACGACCTCGGCGAGTGCGTGCTGATGCGTGAGCACGATCCACGCCTCGTAGCCGAAGGCCTCCGCGAGCGCCCGCTCGATTCGCCGTTTCAGCGCGCCACGTGCATCGTGCGCCGTCTCGCCGGGCTCGTGCTCCGGGTCGTCGAAGACGACGTTGCCGCTTGCCAGCACGGTACGGACTCCCGTGAACCCGGCCGATCGGAACACCTCGGCGAGGTCCGCGGAGCGGATCGTGACGCCGCCGACGTTGACCCCGCGCAGGAGTGCGATCCAGCTGTCGACGGGAACCGCGTTGCTGGTCATGGCCCGATGCCCGGCTCGGGCTGGGTGGAGCCGTCGAACGCGGCCGCCCGACGCCGCATGGCCGGCGTGACCTCCCGGTGCACCCAGCTGAGGAGGAAGCGTTCGTCCCAGGAGCGTGAGCACTTGCCACACGAGGTGGCCCGGCTCGGGCGCCGATGCCGGTAGAGGACATGGCCCGAGGGGCAGGTGCCGACCCACGGGGCGAGTTCGTCGGCCGTCTGGCCCTCGTGGAGTCGGGAGCCCTCGTAGCCCAGCTCCTCGGCGATCTTGCGCCACTTGGGTCCGTGCCCGGCGCGCGCCCCGGCGAGGGCGTGCGCGACCTCGTGGAGGAGGATCTGGTGGATCTCGTCGTCGTCGTAGCGTGCAGCGAGATAGCGCGAGACGGTGATGCGCTTCGTCGTGAAGTTGCACAGGCCGGCGCGTCGCTTGGCGTTGTCGAAGCCGAAGGTCCAGACCGTCGGGTCGAGGTGCAGCACGATGAGCGCCTGTGCCCACGCCGTGACCCGACTGAGTTCTGCCATGCCTGGATGGTACTCCCGGCGACCGACACCGGACCGCAGGAGCGGGACGACCCACCGGTGTGGCGGTCGCTCTCAGCGGGCCGCGAGCGGGGCGAGGGGGAGTTCGACGATCCGGTCGTCCTGGGACCCGGGCGAACCGCGGCCGTCGGTGTTGTTCGTGAGGATCCAGGCGGTCCCCGGCGGGCCGGCCACGACGTCGCGGATCCGTCCGAACTCACCGACGAGGTAGGGCACCGCGTCGATCACGCCCACGAGCGCGCTGCTCCCCGCCGGGACGTGCACACCGTCGGTGATGCCGTACAGTCGCTCGCCGCGGAGCGAGGCCATGAAGATCGTGTCATCGATGATCGCGAGACCGCTCGGGCTCGCGTCCTCCGTGGCCCACTGCGCGACCGGGTCGATCATGCCCTGGGCTCCGGCGATGCCCTCGGCGACCGGCCAGCCGTAGTTCCCACCGGGGGTGATCCGGTTGAGCTCGTCCCAGGTGTTCTGGCCGAACTCGCTCGCCCACAGACCACCGTCGCGATCCCACGCGATGCCCTGCGGGTTGCGATGGCCGAGGGAGTAGACGGGCGACCCCGGGAACGGGTTGTCACCCGGCACCGCACCGTCGGGTGTGAGCCGCAGGATCTTCCCGCCGAGGCTGCTCACGTCCTGAGCCAGGCTGCGGTCACCGGCGTCGCCCGTGGTGGCGTAGAGCATGCCGTCCGGTCCGAACGCGATGCGTCCGCCGTTGTGGTTCCCGGCCCGGGGGATGCCGACGAGGACCTCCTCCACGCCGCCGAGCGCGTACGACCCTGCCGCTCCCGTGAGCGGGAACCGCACGATGCGGTTGTCGGACGACGTCGTCAGGTAGGCGTAGAGCCAGGTTCCCGCGGTCTCCGATCCCGTCGGCGTGAGGACGGCGAGTCCGAGCAGCCCGCCCTCGCCTCCCGCGGCCACCCCGGGGACCACGCCGACCTGCCGCACCGCGCCTCCGCTGACGACCTCGAGGATGTCGCCCGCGTCGCGCTGGCTCACCAGCGTGCTGCCCGAGGCGAGTCGGACCATCGACCAGGGCGCGTCGAGGCCGCCGACGACCGTGATGGCCTCACCGGTCGGCGCGACCGGCCCGGTGGGAACCGCGGATGTGGGCGTCGATGCGGACGCACTCGGCACGGGGGAGGGGGAAAGGGAGGCTGTACCCGGTGATCGTGGCTCCCCGTCGGTGCATGCCACGAGCGCCAGGGCGGTGGCGGCGAGCAGGGTGGTGAGCGCGGCGGGCGCACGCAGGCCCCGTCGTCGCGGCGTCTGCGTGGTGGCCATGATCAGCCCTTCGTCTGGAAGACGCCCTGGGCGGGGTTCGGGGAGGGGACGGCGGTCGTGTCCGTCACGACCTGAGCCCCCGCGATGAAGGCGCGCAGCTCGGCGCCCGCCACCGCCTTGGCGGGGTGGGGTCCGGCCGCGAGGAGCCTCGGCAGGAAGTCGAGTGGGAGCGCGGTGTTCGAGCCGACGAGGACGACGTTGCCGAAGCGGCGACCCTTGAGGATCTGCGTCTCCGCGAGGGCCGCGACGTGCGACACGGAGTCGGCGAGCGTCGCGGCCTGTCCGCGGGCGAACGCCAGTCCGCGGCCGTCGGCGACGTTCACGACGATGACGCCGGTCGGCGACAGCAGCTCGACCGCCGAGGCGTAGAAGTCCGTGCTCGTGACATGGGCGGGCGTGTTGGCGCCGCTGAAGATGTCGACGACGACGAGGTCGACGGTGCCCCGGAGCCCCGGCGGCAGCTTCGCGACGATCTCGCGGGCGTCGCCGTAGCGGACGCGGATCTGGGCGCGCTTCGACCAGGGGAGGTGCTCGCGCACGAGATCGATGAGTTCGCGCTCGAGCTCGACGACCTGCTGCCGCGAGCCCGGCCTCGTCGCCTCGACGTAGCGGGGGAGGGTGAGCGCGCCGGCGCCGAGGTGTACCGCCGTGATCGGCTGGCCGGGATCGGCGATCTCGTCGATGATGTGACCGATGCGCTGGATGTACTCGAAGAAGAGCTCCTCGGGCTGATCGAGGTTGACGTGTGACTGCGGCGTGCCGTCGACCACCAGCTGATAGGTGCCCGGCACGAAGCGGTCGGCCTCGATCCTGGCCAGGTATCCGCTGACGCCGAGTCGTACCTGTGCCTCGTCCATACCCCCACCCTAGACTTTCCCGCAGGAGTGGGAGGCGGAGCGGAAGGGGTGCGGCCGTGGCGCAGGCGGACCTCAACAGCGACCTCGGCGAGGTCTGGCGCGGCGTGCCGACCGCCGACGACGACGCCATGTTCGCCCTCGTCACGAGCGCGAACATCGCCTGCGGCTTCCACGCCGGGGACGACGTGTCCATGCGCGACGCCGTCCGCCGCTCGACGGCCCACGGGGTGTCGTTGGGAGCCCACCCCTCCTACCGGGACGAGGCGGGCTTCGGGCGCCGCGACCAGGACGTACCCGCCGAGGTGCTCGAAGCGGAGGTCCTGGAGCAGCTCCGCGCCCTGCAGCGAGCGGTCGACGAGGTCGGCGAAGCCGACGGGACCGCCCTGGGGCTCGCCTACGTGAAGCCGCACGGCGCCCTCTACAACCGGATCGCGCACGACCGGGTCCAGGCGCGGGCGGTCGTCCGCGCGGTGGTCACGGCCTCCGAAGAGCTCGGGCGACCACTTCCCGTGCTCGGGATGCCCGGCTCCGTGATCGAACGCGAGACCCTCGCCGCCGGGCTCCGCTTCGTCGCTGAAGCCTTCGTCGACCGCGGCTACCGCTCCGACGGTTCGCTCGTCCCGCGTGATACCCCCGGGGCACTGGTCACCGATGAGACCGCCGCCGTCCGCCGCGCCGTCTCCCTCGTCCTCGACCGACGCATCACCAGTGTCGACGGTGCCGACGTCGAACTCGACGCGGTCTCGCTCTGCGTGCACGGCGACACCCCGGGAGCCGTGTCGCTCGCCACGGCGGTCAGGACCGCCCTGCTGGACGCCGGCGTCGCACTGGTCGCGCCGTGGTGAACACGGACACCTCATCGGGACCCGTGCTCCGAGCGATGGGGGAGGAGGCCGTACTCCTCGAACTCGGATCGCTCGAGGACGTGCTGCTCGTGCACCGGGCGCTCGCCGCGTCGCGCCCGGCGGGGCTGGTCGACCTCGTCCCGGCCGCCCGGACCGTGCTCGCCGTGACGGGCGCGCGGGGTCCGGCGCTCGCCGCGGTGGGGACCTGGTTGCTCGCGACCGCGGAACGGGCGCTCGCACCCGGCGCGGGAGGCTCGACGGTCGCTGTCGAGGAGGAGCTGGCGCGGCCGGACGTCGTCATCCACGTCCGCTACGACGGACCGGACCTCCGCGAGACCGCGGAGCTGCTCGGCATGGAGCTAGCGGATCTCATCGCCTGGCACACCGCTCGCGCATGGACCGTCGCCTTCAGCGGCTTCGCGCCGGGATTCGCCTACCTCGTCCCGGAGCGGGAGGACGAGACGATCGGCCGGCCACTCGAGATCCCGCGCCTGAGTGTGCCGCGGACGACCGTCCCCGCGGGTTCGGTGGCGCTCGCCGGAACGTTCAGCGGCGTCTATCCGCGTGCCTCCCCGGGCGGGTGGCGCATCATCGGGACGACCGACGCCGTCCTGTGGGACGATGCAGCGGACCCGCCCGCCCTCCTCGTCCCCGGCGGCCGGGTGCGCTTCGTGCAGGTCGTCGCATGATGGGCGGGACGCTGCTCGTGGAGGCGGCGGGGCCGGCGACCACCGTGCAGGACCTGGGTCGACCTGGGGCCGCGGCCCTCGGGGTCAGCCCGTCCGGCGCGCTCGACCGCGGCGCCCTGCGCCTCGCCAACCGTCTCGTCGGCAACCCGGAGGGCCGTGCGGCGCTCGAGGTCGTCCTGGGCCCGTTCGTGGCCGTCGCCGAGGTCGACCTCTGGATCGCCGTGACCGGTGCGTGGGGTCCGATCACCGTCGACGGCAGGCGGTCCGACGGGCACCGCGCCGTCCGCGTCCAGGCCGGCTCCCGGCTCGAACTCGGCGCGGCGACCCACGGGCTCCGGTACGTCCTCGCCGTCCGCGGCGGCTTGGACGGCCCGCAGCTCCTCGGCTCGCGGTCGACGGACACCCTGGCCGGCCTCGGCCCGGCACCGGTCGTCGCCGGCGATCGACTCCCCGTCCTCCCCACCCCGCGCCGCCGCGTCCCTCCGCTCGACATCGCCCCGTGGACGCGGCCCGACGCCGGGGAGCGTCTCGTGCGGATCTCGCCGGGGCCCCGCCGGGACTGGTTCGACGACGCCTCCCTGCGGCGCCTGGTCGAGCAGCCGTGGACCATGACGGCCGACGCCGATCGCATCGGGATGCGCCTCGACGGGAGGCCGCTCGAGCGGCTCGATCCCGGTCGTGAGCTGCCGAGCGAGGGCATGGTCGCCGGGGCGGTCCAGGTGCCGCCGAGCGGTCTGCCGACGATCCTGTCGGCCGACCACCCGGTCACCGGCGGGTATCCGGTCGTCGCGGTCGTGCGTGCCGCGGACCGAGACCTCCTGGCGCAACTCCGGCCCGGTCAGCGTCTGCGGTTCAGCACGGGTTGACGGGAACACCGGGGGCGACGCGGCGGTTATACCGGAAAGTCGAAAACTCGTCAAGGAAAGAGTAGACACGCCGAAGATTCCGGCATATAGTTGTTCTTTGCGCTCCCAGAATCTCTATGCCTTCATATTGCGGTCGGCTGGTGTGCGGGTCCAACCCGCCACATGTTCTCTTTCTGGTGAGTAACTCCACTGACGACCAGTAACTCGGCCCCCAACAGGCCTCCGGAGGTTATCCCCTTGGCTGCTGCGCGCAACGCAACCACCAACTCACCCAAGAACGGCCGCGGAGCATCCCGCCTCTCGTTCGCGAAGATCACCGACACGCTCACGGTTCCAGACCTCCTGGCTCTGCAGACCGAGAGCTTCGACTGGCTGGTCGGCAACGACGTGTGGAAGGCACGCGTCGCAGAAGCCACCCAGGCCGGCCGACAGGACCTGCCCACGAAGAGCGGCCTCGACGAGATCTTCGAGGAGATCTCGCCCATCGAGGACCTCGGCGAGACGATGCAGCTCTCCTTCGCCAACCCGTACCTCGAGCCCGAGAAGTACTCCATCGACGAGTGCAAGGAGCGCGGCAAGACGTACGCGGCCCCGCTCTACGTCGAGGCCGAGTTCATGAACCACCTCACCGGTGAGATCAAGACGCAGACGGTCTTCATGGGCGACTTCCCGCTCATGACCGAGCGCGGTACCTTCATCATCAACGGCACCGAGCGTGTCGTCGTCTCGCAGCTCGTCCGCAGCCCGGGCGTGTACTTCGAGTCGGCTCAGGAGAAGACCTCCGACAAGGACATCTTCTCCGCTCGCGTCATCCCGAGCCGTGGTGCCTGGCTCGAGTTCGAGATCGACAAGCGCGACCAGGTCGGCGTCCGCATCGACCGCAAGCGCAAGCAGTCCGTCACCGTGTTCCTCAAGGCGCTCGGCATGACGAGCGAGGAGATCCTCGAGGAGTTCAAGGGCTACGAGTCGATCGAGCTCACCCTCGAGAAGGACACGATCCTCACCAAGGAGGACGCGCTCCGCGACATCTACCGCAAGCTCCGTCCGGGCGAGCAGGTCGCAGCCGAGGCCGCGCGTGCGCTCCTCGACAACTTCTACTTCAACTCGAAGCGCTACGACCTCGCGAAGGTCGGCCGGTACAAGATCAACAACAAGCTCGGTCTCGACAAGCCGCTCAGCGACTCCGTCCTGACGACCGACGACATCGTCGCCACGATCAAGTACCTCGTCGCCCTGCACCGCGGCACGGCCACCCTCCCGGGTGTCCGCAACGGCAAGCCCGTCGACCTCCGTCTCGACACGGACGACATCGACAACTTCGGCAACCGTCGCATCCGCGCCGTCGGCGAGCTCATCCAGAACCAGGTCCGCACCGGTCTGTCCCGCATGGAGCGCGTCGTCCGCGAGCGCATGACCACGCAGGACATCGAGGCCATCACGCCGCAGACCCTGATCAACGTGCGCCCCGTCGTCGCCGCGATCAAGGAGTTCTTCGGGACCTCGCAGCTGTCGCAGTTCATGGATCAGAACAACCCGCTCGCGGGTCTGACCCACAAGCGTCGCCTCTCGGCGCTCGGCCCCGGTGGTCTGTCGCGTGAGCGTGCAGGCGTCGAGGTGCGAGACGTCCACCCGTCGCACTACGGCCGCATGTGCCCGATCGAGACCCCGGAAGGCCCGAACATCGGCCTCATCGGTTCGCTCGCATCGTTCGCGCGGATCAACTCGTTCGGTTTCATCGAGACCCCGTACCGTCGCGTCGTCGACGGCCGGGTCACCGAGGACATCGACTACCTGACCGCGATGGAAGAGGACAACTACATCGTCGCGCAGGCCAACGCTCCGCTGAAGAGCGACGGCCACTTCCAGGAGGACCGCGTCCTCGCCCGGAAGAAGGGCGGCGAGGTCGACCTCATCCCGTCCGAGGAGATCGGCTACATGGACGTCTCCCCGCGCCAGATGGTGTCGGTCGCGACCTCCCTCATCCCGTTCCTCGAGCACGACGACGCGAACCGCGCCCTCATGGGTGCCAACATGCAGCGTCAGGCCGTCCCGCTCCTCATGTCGGACTCGCCGCTCGTCGGTACCGGTATGGAGGGCTACGCAGCCATCGACGCGGGTGACGTCGTCACCGCCGACAAGGCCGGCGTCGTCCAGGAGGTGTCGGCCGAGTCCGTCACCATCCAGCTCGACGAGGGTGGCACGCAGACCTACTACCTGCGCAAGTTCGACCGCTCCAACCAGGGCACGAGCTACAACAACCGCGTCATCGTCTCCGAGGGTGCACGCATCGAGGCCGGCGAGGTCATCGCCGACGGCCCCGCTACGGAGAACGGCGAGCTCGCGCTCGGCAAGAACCTCCTCGTCGCCTTCATGACGTGGGAGGGTCACAACTTCGAGGACGCGATCATCCTCAGCCAGAACCTGGTGAAGGACGACGTCCTCTCCTCGATCCACATCGAGGAGTACGAGGTCGACGCCCGCGACACCAAGCTCGGCAAGGAGGAGATCACCCGTGATCTCCCGAACGTCAGCCCGGAGCTGCTCAAGGACCTCGACGAGCGCGGCATCATCCGCATCGGTGCCGAGGTCCGCCCCGGCGACATCCTCGTCGGCAAGGTCACGCCGAAGGGTGAGACCGAGCTCTCCGCCGAGGAGCGCCTGCTCCGCGCCATCTTCAACGAGAAGAGCCGCGAAGTCCGCGACACCTCGCTGAAGGTCCCCCACGGTGAAGCCGGCACGATCATCGCCGTCAAGGTGTTCGACGCACAGGACGGCGACGACGAGCTCGGCTCGGGCGTCAACCAGCGTGTGGTCGTCTACATCGCCCAGAAGCGCAAGATCACCGAGGGCGACAAGCTCGCCGGCCGTCACGGCAACAAGGGTGTCATCGCGAAGATCCTGCCCGTCGAGGACATGCCGTTCCTCGAGGACGGCACGCCGGTCGACGTCATCCTCAACCCGCTCGGCATCCCCGGTCGAATGAACTTCGGTCAGGTCCTCGAGATCCACCTGGGGTGGATCGCGAAGCAGGGCTGGAACGTCGAGGGCAAGCCCAGCTGGGCCAAGAAGCTCCCGGCTGCCGCGCACTCGGCCGAGCCGAACACCAAGGTCGCGACCCCGGTGTTCGACGGCGCCTCCGAGGAGGAGATCGCCGGTCTGCTCGACTCGACCAACGTCACCCGCGACGGCGACCGCCTCATCGGTTCCTCCGGGAAGGCCCGTCTGTTCGACGGCCGCTCCGGCGAGCCGTTCCCGGCACCGGTCTCGGTCGGCTACATGTACATCCTCAAGCTGCACCACCTCGTGGACGACAAGATCCACGCGCGTTCGACGGGTCCGTACTCGATGATCACGCAGCAGCCGCTCGGTGGTAAGGCTCAGTTCGGTGGACAGCGCTTCGGTGAGATGGAGGTCTGGGCCCTCGAGGCCTATGGAGCCGCGTACGCGCTCCAGGAGCTCCTGACCATCAAGTCCGACGACATCCTCGGCCGCGTCAAGGTGTACGAGGCCATCGTCAAGGGCGAGAACATCCAGGAGCCGGGTATCCCCGAGAGCTTCAAGGTGCTCATCAAGGAGATGCAGTCGCTGTGCTTGAACGTCGAGGTCCTCTCGGCCGACGGCACCGCGGTGAGCCTGCGCGACACCGACGACGACGCGTTCCGCGCCGCCGAGGAGCTCGGGATCAACATTTCCTCCAGGTTCGAGTCGTCGTCCATCGACGAGATCTAAGCCTGACCACTGTAGAGACTGACGAAACCTTTCATAGGAGATACATTGCTCGACGTCACAACTTTTGACGAGCTTCGCATTGGTCTGGCCACCGCAGACGACATCCGTGCCTGGTCGCACGGAGAGGTCAAGAAGCCCGAGACCATCAACTACCGCACCCTCAAGCCCGAGAAGGACGGTCTGTTCGGTGAGCAGATCTTCGGTCCTTCCCGCGACTGGGAGTGCGCCTGCGGCAAGTACAAGCGGGTCCGCTTCAAGGGCATCGTGTGCGAGCGCTGCGGTGTCGAGGTCACGAAGTCGTCGGTGCGCCGTGAGCGCATGGGCCACATCGAACTCGCCGCCCCGGTCACGCACATCTGGTACTTCAAGGGTGTCCCCTCGCGCCTCGGCTACCTGCTGGACATGGCGCCCAAGGACCTCGAGAAGGTCATCTACTTCGCGGCCTACATGGTCATCGATGTGGACGAGGACGCACGTCACCAGGACATGCCCGGCCTTGAGAACGAGCTCCGTCTCGAGATCAAGACCCTCGGCGACCAGCGCGACTCGCGCATCGCAGACCGCCTGAAGAAGCTCGAGGACGACCTCGTCGCCCTCGAGGAGGAAGGCGCCAAGAGCGAGCAGAAGCGTCGCACCAAGGACGCCGCCGAGAAGGAGATGAGCCAGACCCGCAAGTCCTACGACGAGCAGATCGCTCACCTCGAGCGCGTCTGGGAGGACTTCCGCAACCTCAAGGTCGGCGACCTCAAGCCCGAGGACTCCGTGTTCCACGAGCTGCAGGACCGCTTCGGCCTGTACTTCGAGGCCTACATGGGTGCCGAGGCGGTCAAGAAGCGCCTGCTGTCCTTCGACCTCGCGGCCGAGTCCGAGCTGCTCCACCACCAGATCGCGGAGGGCAAGGGTCAGAAGAAGATCCGCGCCATCAAGCGTCTGCGCGTGGTCAACTCGTTCCTCATCACCGGCAACTCGCCGGCGGCGATGGTCCTCGACGTGGTCCCGGTCATCCCGCCGGAGCTCCGCCCGATGGTGCAGCTCGACGGTGGCCGCTTCGCGACCTCCGACCTCAACGACCTCTACCGTCGTGTGATCAACCGCAACAACCGTCTGCGTCGTCTGCTCGACCTCGGGGCTCCCGAGATCATCGTCAACAACGAGAAGCGGATGCTGCAGGAGGCCGTCGACGCACTGTTCGACAACGGTCGTCGTGGTCGCCCCGTCACCGGTACCGGCAACCGTGCCCTGAAGTCCCTCAGCGACATGCTGAAGGGGAAGCAGGGTCGATTCCGCCAGAACCTGCTCGGCAAGCGCGTCGACTACTCGGGCCGTTCGGTCATCATCGTCGGCCCGCAGCTGAAGCTGCACCAGTGTGGTCTGCCCAAGCAGATGGCGCTGGAGCTCTTCAAGCCGTTCGTCATCAAGCGCCTGATCGACCTGAGCCACGCTCAGAACATCAAGGCCGCGAAGCGCATGGTCGAGCGCAGCCGCCCCGAGGTCTGGGACGTGCTGGAGGAGATCATCCGCGAGCGTCCCGTGCTGCTGAACCGTGCGCCAACGCTGCACCGTCTCGGCATCCAGGCGTTCGAGCCTCAGCTCGTCGAGGGCAAGGCCATCCAGCTGCACCCGCTCGTCTGCGCCGCGTTCAACGCGGACTTCGACGGCGACCAGATGGCTGTCCACCTCCCGCTCTCCGTCGAGGCCCAGGCCGAGGCGCGCATCCTGATGCTCGCGTCGAACAACATCCTGAAGCCGTCCGACGGCCGTCCGGTCACCCTGCCCACGCAGGACATGATCATCGGTCTCCACCACCTGACCACCCTCAAGGAGGGTGTCGAGGGTGAGGGCCGTGCTTTCTCGTCCGTCGCCGAGGCCATCCTCGCGAAGGACCAGGGCTCGCTCGACCTCAACGCCAAGGTGCGCATCCGTCTGACCGACGTGACGTTCGCCGAGGGCACGGGTCCTGAGGGCTACGAGGGCTCGGGTGTCGCACTCGTCGAGACGACCCTCGGTCGCGCACTCTTCAACGAGGCGCTGCCGGCGGACTACCCCTACGTGGAAGACGTGGCGGACAAGGGCAAGCTGTCCTCGATCGTCAACGACCTCGCGGAGCGGTACCCGAAGACGGTCGTCGCGGCCACGCTCGACAACATCAAGGACGCCGGTTTCCACTGGGCGACGCGTTCCGGTGTGACCGTTGCGCTCAGTGACGTCCTGACCCCGCCGAACAAGCGCGAGATCGTGCAGGGCTACGAGAAGCAGGCCGCCAAGGTCCAGAGCCAGTTCGACAAGGGTCTGACCACGGATGCCGAGCGTCGTCAGGAGCTCATCAAGATCTGGACGGAGGCCACCGAGAAGGTCGCCGAGGCCATGCGCGCGAACTTCCCGGCGGACAACACCATCAACCGCATGGTGTCGTCGGGTGCTCGTGGTAACTGGCTGCAGATCCGCAACATCGCGGGTATGCGAGGCCTGGTGAACAACCCGAAGGGTGAGATCATCCCTCGCCCGATCATCTCCTCCTACCGTGAGGGCCTGTCGGTCGCGGAGTACTTCATCGCGACCCACGGTGCTCGTAAGGGTCTGGCCGACACGGCGCTCCGTACCGCCGACTCGGGATACCTCACGCGTCGTCTCGTCGACGTCTCGCAGGATGTCATCATCCGCGAAGACGACTGCGGCACGACCAAGGGTCTCGAGCTCGCGATCGCGAACGTCGACAGCTCGGGTGAGCTCGTGCGCGACCCGAACGTGGAGAACTCCGTGTTCGCCCGTTCGCTGGCCGCTGCTGCGGTGGGCCCGAAGGGTGAGGTCGTCGCCGAGGCCGGCGAGGACGTCGGTGACGTGCTCATCGACAAGCTCGTCTCCGCGGGTGTCGAGAACATCAAGGTGCGCTCGGTCCTGACCTGCGAGTCGACCGTCGGTGTGTGTGCAGCCTGCTACGGCCGCTCGCTCGCCACGGGCAAGCTCGTCGACATCGGCGAGGCCGTCGGCATCATCGCGGCCCAGTCGATCGGTGAGCCCGGTACCCAGCTGACGATGCGTACCTTCCACACGGGTGGTTCGGCATCGGCGGACGACATCACGCAGGGTCTGCCCCGCGTGCAGGAGCTGTTCGAGGCTCGTACCCCCAAGGGTGCGACCCCGATCGCCGAGGCCGCCGGTCGCATCACGATCGACGAGAACGACAAGGCTCGTAAGGTCATCCTGACGCCCGACAACGGCGACGAGCCGGTCGTCTACCCGGTGCTGAAGCGCGCGGTCCTCCTCGTCGAGGACGGACAGCACGTCGAGCTCGGTCAGAAGATCCACGTCGGTGCGGTCGACCCCAAGGAGGTGCTGCGCGTGCAGGGCGTCCGCGAGGTCCAGAAGCACCTCGTCGGTGGCGTCCAGGGCGTGTACCGCTCGCAGGGTGTCCCGATCCACGACAAGCACATCGAGGTCATCGTGCGCCAGATGCTGCGGAAGGTGACCGTGGTCGACCACGGCGACACCGACCTGCTGCCCGGCGAGCTCGTCGACCGCCTGCGCTACGCCGAGCTCAACCGCTCGGCCGTGTCGGAGGGTCGTCGCACCGCATCGGCTCGCCAGGAGGTCATGGGTATCACCAAGGCGTCCCTCGCGACCGAGTCGTGGCTGTCGGCCGCTTCCTTCCAGGAGACCACGCGTGTCCTCACGCAGGCCGCCATGGAAGGCAAGAGCGACCCGCTGGTCGGCCTCAAGGAGAACGTCATCATCGGTAAGCTCATCCCGGCCGGTACCGGCCTGGCGCGCTACCGCAACGTGACGGTCGAGGCCACCGAGGAGGCGAAGGCGGAGCGTTACCCGAACCGCATCTTCGGTGAGGACGGCGCGTTCAACGAGTCCGACCTGAGCTTCGTCGACTTCGACAGCTTCAGCTCCGACGACTTCACCCCCGGTAACTACAACTAGGGCTGAACGACTCACCCGGAGGGCCCGTTCCGATCGTTTCTCGATCGGGACGGGCCCTCCGTCGTTCGTTCGCCCATTCTTGGGCGAACAAGCGCTCGTTCGCCCATTCTTGGGCGAACGAATCGAGTACCGGTGAGTTGTGTGGCGGGTCTCCGCACGACATGCTGGTCCGATGAGTGATCAGCCCGAGCAGCCCACCGGCCAGTTCCAGCCGCTGGAGCCGGACGCGACTCCGGCGCAGCCAGACGTCCGCTACGGTGCTCCGGCACCCCGGCGGAAGCGCAATCGCGTGGTCATCGGTTTGAGCGTGCTCGCCGGTGTGCTGGCGATCGCGCTCGTCGTGGTCATCGGGCTCCTGGTCGTCGGCCCGGGCGGTACCCCTGCCGCCGACTCGACCCGTACACCGAGTGCGACGGCGACCGCCGGCTCCTCTCCTGCTCCGACCGCGACCGACGCCGCGGAGACGCCCGCTGCGCCGGTGCGTCCGACCGAGTGCACGCAGCTCTTCCCCGACGGCTACATCGAGTCACTCACCGCTGACGGTTTCCTGGAGTTGAATCCAGCCTGGGCGCAGCCGACCTTGTCCGAGAGTTTCGGGTCGAACGACGACGCGCTGGTGGCCTTGCTCACCCCGACGGACCGACTCACGTGCGATCTCAACAAGGCCAGCGGCGCCGGCGAGGTCTTCATCCTGACGAACGTGGCCTGGGCGGGGGCAGATGTGCAAGCGGCGGCGATCGCGCGGATGAACGAGGCCGGCTTCACCTGCTCCGAGGAGACGGGCGGAACGATGTGCTTCACCGAGCGCGATGACCCTTCGGGCAACACCTCCGGCGAACGGCACTTCCTCCGCGACGGCACCTGGGTGGCCACCCGCTGGGCGAACGTCGCTATCACCGGTTGGACGCAGACCATCGTCTCGACGCTGTTCCCCGCCTGACAGGTCCTCCCGTTCGCAACTCAGGACGCGCGCGGTGTGTCCCGCTCACGAGGCGGTGAGTCGGGTCGGCGCGCCGGCGCTGCCCTGAGTTGTGAACCGGGCGGGACCAGCTAGGCGATGCTCCAGTAGTACACGGAGGCGCCGGGGTGGATGACGGTGATCGCCTCGTCCACGGTGCGGTAGTCGGTGTCGTCGGTGTGTCCCGCGTAGTACACCTGGGTGCCGGCGTCGGTGGTCTCGACCTTCGACACGATGCCCGTGTGGTCGCGGTCCCCGCTGTTGTCCCAGTCGAACTGCACGATGTCACCGACCTTGACCTGGTCGCGCTGCGTGTCGTCGAGAGCGGTGGCGAGCTCGGGGTGCTCCTCGACGTAGTTCATGAAGAACGTCGAGCTGACCCAGGCCTTCGAGAAGTCGAAGTCGTCGCCGGTACCCTCGGCCCACCAGTCCTCGTCCATCGTCCACCCGCGTTCCAGCAGACTCTGGCTGGCGAAGTTCGCGCAGTCGGTGTCGACCAGGGAGCCGTATTCAGCCAGGTTGTAGTCGTTCCAGTGCGTGAACACGTAGGCCATCTGCGCGTCGACGGGGCTCGTGATGTCGTAGCTGTAGCTCAGCGCGTCACCGTCGACCCGGAGCTCGTCCGCGTAGACGGCGATGCCGACGTCGGCGGGCGAGAAGCCGGTGGCCGCCGGCACGGCGACGGTCACCTCGGTGCTCGTAGCCGACAGGATCCGGGCTTCCTCCTCGCCGAACACGACGCGGGTCACGCCGTCCACGTCGACACCGCTCACGGTCAGGGTGCTCCCACCTGCGACGGATCCGGTCGTGGCGGAGATCGCGGTGACCGCCGTGGCGTTGACCGTGGAGGCCGGGACCGTGGACGTCGTCCCGCCCAGAGCCTGCGCGGCCGGCTCGGATCCGGTCGCGTCGGAGTGCTGCAGCGCGATCGGGGTGATCACCGCGGTGGCGAGGAGGAGGACGGCTCCGGCAGCGGTGCCAGCGACCACGCGTCGCGCGCGCAGGGGGAGGGCGCGGTAGCGGGAGGAGAGCCGCCCGAAGGGGGAGCGGGAATCGACGTGACGGTCGTGGGGGAGTTGCTCGGGCATGGGGCCTTTCCGGGGGATACGCCGTGGGGGATCGGCGTCGCGGGATCGGCAGTGATCCGACAGATGGCTGTTCGAACTCCCACCCAACCGCACGGAGCTGAGGGGACCGTTTCCTCCGGATATGAATCGGACCTGAATCGGGTCGACGGGAGTGAGCGAGTCCCGGCGAGGTTGCCGGGCATCCGCGTCCCGGCTTGCTACCGTGGCGAGCGGAGCGCCGTGAGGGCGCTCCTGAACTGGCTTCCGCCGAAGGAGTACGCGATGAGCACCCAGAACCCCGAGCCCGGATGGCCCACCGACCCGAGCACTCCGGCGGCTGCCCAGACCGCGTCTGGCTCCGCGCGTCCCACGACCGCGGCCGAACAGCCCGCGGCCGAGCGGCCCGTGGCCGAGCGGGACATCCTCTCCGAGGACACCGTGCAGCAGGACACCATCACCAGGGCGGACGGCGTCGGGGCGGACCCGGTCGTCGACGACCGCCGGGTCGCAGACCGCGCCGACACGGCCTCGGACGCCGGGGTGCGCGAGACGCGTCCCTACCAGCCGCACACGCCGCAGCGTGCGTACTCGAACATCGACTTCGACGACGACGACACGGCCGGTACCCCGACCTCGACCTCGACCACCCGGCAGGCCGACACCGGTGCCCACCCGTACCCCGCCGCCGCATACGAGCCGGTCGCCCGCTCCGGCGCGACCGCGACCGCCACCGCCGCGGAGACCGAGCAGCAGCAGGCCTTCCCGCTGTACGTCCAGGCGCCGTCCGAGCCGGAGGTCCGCGGCAACCGCGGCTTCGGCATCCTCATCGGTCTCCTCGGCACCATCATCTTCGCCGGCCTCTACGCGGCCGCTGTCGCGGGCCTCCAGCTGGTGCTGGAAGGCGACGGCACGTTCGTCCAGAACCTCATCCAGATCGCCACCAGCTGGCCGTTCCTCATGGCCGCCGCAGGCTTCTTCCTGGCTTGGGTCGTCACCGCGACCATCGTGAACCGTTCCGGCTGGGTGCACTGGGTGCTCGGCGGCTTCATCATCGGCCTGGTCGTCTTCCTCGCGTGGGTCGGCGGGTTCCTGATCCAGGAGCGCGCGTGGACGCTCAGCATCGACGAGATCCTCGCCGAGGTCACCGGTGTCGCCTTCACCTTCGGGCCGGTCCTCGCCTTCGTCGTCGCCCGTGAGATCCCCGTCTGGCTCGGTGGTTGGATCGCCGCCCGTGGACGCAAGGTGCGCGAGGCGAACATCGAGGCCCGCGCCGAGTACGAGCGCGTCCTCGAAGCCGGACCGACGACCGCCCGCTGAGCATGACCGGTGACGCGGACGGAGCACGTGGCCCCTGGTGGGTCGCCCCGTTCGCAGCGGTCACCTACGTGGCGCTCGTCGTCTGCGCCTTCGGGTTCATCAGCCTGCTGGCGGACCTCGACGTCGTGACCGACCGGGACGCCGGCCCGCTGACCGGTCCGCTCATGGTCGTGGTCGCCACGATCGTGGTCCTCTGGGCGATCATCCGTGAGACGCGCCGCACACCGCTGCGCGTCTCGGTCGGCTCCGCGGTCCTCGCGGGGCTCCTCGCCTGGCTCGCCTACGGGGTGAGCGGCGGCGTGTTCGACGCGATCGCCAGCCGGGACGGAGCGGACGCCGCCGCCTTCGCGGTGACGACGCTGACCGGACCGTTCTCGGTCACCGTGGGTGTGCTCGCGCTCGTCATCGTCCTCGCGGCCGCCGCTGTCGCGACGTCGTCGACCGGGCGGCGCCCGACCCCGCGCTGGCCCTGGGAGCACGACGCGCGGTGAGCCGATGCGACGTCCACCCGGGACCGCTCGCGAGGTGCGCCGCCCGTCCCTCCCCACGAGGGCGACGGCGTAGGCGATAATCGATCCGTTGCCGTCGTCGGCCGACGGCGCTTGGGGAGGAACCACCGATGAGATCACCCGACCTGACCGACACCGGTCTGGATCTCGACCTCGCGGGGACCGCCGACGACGTCGTCGCCCTCGTCCAACGTGCGGTCACCGCTTCAGGCGAGCAGGCTCAGCAGACCAGGCACTACGTCGCGATCGACGGTGGTACGAGCGCGGACATCCGGTTGCGGGTCGTCTCGGTCGACGACCCCGCGCCACTGCTCGCGTTCGCGATCACGACCGCCCCGTCCGCACGCGGTACGGCGGCGGCGACCTTCATCATGCAGCACGGCGTCCAGAAGCGCCGGCGTCAACGCTCGTTGCTCGGACAGGAGCCGTTCCTGAGCTTCCTGCGCGCGCTCGCCGAGCTGGTCTCGGAGTCCGATCCCGGCGCGTCAGCCACCCTGCGCGTGCACGGCACGCGCACCGAGCTCGCTCCGCGTCCGGCGGAAGCACCGACCAGCGCCGACGCTGGGCCTGCGGCGACACTCGCGAACATGCCCGTCATGGGCGGACCGGTCTCCGCGGGTTGGTCTCAGACAGTGACCGACGCGTCGACCCCGTCCCCGGCGACGGCCCCCGACGTCGCGATCCCGAGGGATGCCGATCCGGCGCCGGCCTCCGACACACCGGCCGCCGAGCCTCCGGCCCCCGAACCCGCCGTTCCCGAGGCACCGGTGATCGGGGTCCCGACTCCCGCCACAGGGGCTCCCGAACCACAGCCGACCCCGTCGAGTTCCGCGCCCGTGCCGTCGCCAGTCGTCGTCGAGCCACCGACTCCTGCAGCACCGCTCCGTGAGCCGCAGGCAGCGCCCACCCAGACACGCGCTCCGGCCGCGTCGACGTCCTCCGTCCCGCCCGAGCTGCAGATCACCGTGCCCCCGGGTCTGATCGCCGGCGCTCCGATCGCACCGGAAGCGCCCGACGCGCCCGCCGGTGCCTCGGCGCGCGCCACCGAGCAGGCGCCGGCCCATGCCGACCTCGGCGCGACGGTCGTCTCCGCATCGCTGCGAGCGGGGGACTTCGCGCTCGAGCTGCCCGACGGCGAGCGCATCCCGCTCCGCGGGCCGATCCTGCTCGGACGCAACCCTGCGGCGCGGCCCGAACAGCCCGACGCCGAGCTGCGCTCGCTCGTCGACCCGCGCATGTCCGTCTCGAAGACGCACACGGTCGTCGTACCCGGACGACGGTCGCTCCGCGTGACGGACCTGCACTCCACGAACGGCACGACGATCACGGACGCGTCCGGCGCGGTCACCGTCTGCCAGCCGGGCGAGGCCTACGTCGCGGAAGCCGGGTCGACCATCGGGATCGGCGAGTTCCCGATCCGCGTCGTCGTCGGCTGACGGGCCTCCGGGGCATGGGGAGTGCTCCCCATCGTCGTCACCCGCGCTCTCGGTTACGCTGAACGACGTACCCGCTGAGGAGCCATCGGCGGGCGGCGCAGGTCCACTGCGCCGGTGTCACGAAGGGGAATGATGAGCGAGCAACCACTCGTCGTCGACGGGGACCAGATCCTGGCCGTCGCCGCACCACTGACACCCAGCGGGTCCGGCCTGCCGCAGAACGTCCCGCTCGACTTCTCCGGCAGCTGCAGCAGCACGGTGACCGCCGCGGCGGAGAGCTTCGCGATGTACATCTCCGTGCACGTGGCCCTCGCCGGCGGAGCGATGGTCGAGGCCGGTCGCGCGGCGAGCGACATCGTGACCGCCTGGGAGCAGACCGACGCACAACTGAACCCGGGAGGAGAGGGCTGATGGCCAACTGGACTGCTGACGATCCGGGGCGGATCGACTCTGGCGCGCTCGGCACCACTGCGACGACCATCCAGACGACCGAGACGAGTCTGACCGAAGCACGCACGGTCGCGGTCACCGCTCAGGGTGGCATCTCAGACGCCATCTGGAGCGGCGACGCCGCGACCGCCTGGGTGTCCTCCCTCTCGACCCCCATCGGCAAGATCGACGCGATCACCCCGGCGATGGCTGCGGTGCGCGACGCGATCGCCACGTACACGACCACGGTCGACGACATCAAGACCCGTGCGACGAGCTACACCGAGATGATCTTCCAGGCCAACATCTCCGCCAACCAGACCTATCTCGACCCGATGGGTGGGCCGACGCCCGAGCAGCAGATGCAGCGCGACCAGGTCCACCAGGCGGCCGTCGCCGATCGGCAGAGCGCGCAGCGCCTCCTCGACGCCCTGTCGGAAGAGCGCCAGGCCGCCGACGATGCGCTCGCGTCGGCGCTGTCTTCACCGGGTGGTGACAACTGGGACCGGCAGCAGGCCGCCCTCGCGGCCATCGGCATCACCTCCGCATCCGACCTCACCCCGTCCGCCGTCGCCCGCGGCATGGCGGAGATGGCGGCCGAACTCGGGAACGGCACGTTCGAGACCGATCTCGCGGCACAGCTGCAGTCGCTGTACGCGCTCTACGGCAACGACCCGTCCGTCATGGCGCAGATGAATCTGGCGCTCGGCGGCGAGGACCTCATCTCGCTCATCAGCCGCATCGACGACGCCGGTGCGAACGGATGGATGACCCCGGCAGCGGCGCTGCTCCTTGCCCAGTCCGTCCGCGGTGGTCTGTCCGTCGGATCCCAGCGTTGGACTGACGCGGTCGGCCAGAACTTCGCGCAGGAGCTCTACGACGGTTCCGCGTCCGTTCATGGCACGGAGAGCTGGACGAGCCTCGCGTTCCTGTTCGGCGACGAACAGGACAACCCGATCGGAGAGACGACGACGGTCGGTCTCGCGAACATCGCCGACGAGATGGAGCGCGGTCTGCCCGGCGCGCACGAGGGCATGTACGGACCCGCACAGGGCGTCATGGGCCCCGGCGGCTTCCTCAGCCTCGCCGAGGCGGAGCAGGCCGGCTACGACGTCAACCGCCTGGGCGACTGGACCTCGCGGGTCTTCAGCACGCTGGGTGAGTACCCCGAGGCCGCCATGGACTGGCTGACCTCGACGGAGCAGGACCCGTACCGCGACGCGCCGCTGTACCCGGACGAGCCCTACGAGAGCAATGAGCTCGGCGCGAACCGTCTCGAGTACTGGTTCGGTCGCCGGGACTCTGGACTCGACGGATTCGAAGGCGTCCTCGCCCTGTGGGCTGGAGCCGAGTCGATCCCCGGAGGCCCCGCCGACCCTGCTGGTGCGGACCCGGATGCGTACACGCGTGTCGCCACGCTCTCACACGATGTCATCGAGCGCCTCGTCGGCAACCCCCGTGACGCGGAGGTCGGTGAGTACGTGCCCGGGAACGACGCGTTCGACGGCAATTCCATCTCCGACCTCGGTGCGGTCAAGCTCGTCGAAGCGTTGTCCTATCAGTTCCCCGGTCTGATCGAGCGTCCCATCGCGGGCGAGCCCATCGGGATCGAGGGCGAGGACATGCCGAGCACGAACCCCTCCTCGATGTTCGGCATCGACGGACTCGACGAGTTCGACTACGCGAACCTGTCCAAGGAGGCGCTGGCGAAGGTGTTCGGTGTCGCAGGCCAGAACGACGCCGGAGCCGCAGCCCTCGACACCGTCGTCGCCCACTATCAGGAGACGTTGAGCGCGACCGTGCAGACAGGGCTGTCCGACCCGGGTGAGGCGTCGAAGCGCATCATGGCGCTGCAGGGCCTCCTCGACGGGTCGACGGACGGTGTAGCCCTGGATGCAGCGGCGGATCGTGATGCCGCAGTCGAGAGTGCGCTCGGGCTGGTCGAGACGGGCGTCGGCTTCCTCCCCATCCCCGGACTGGACAAGCTCGTCGGCGTGACCGGCGATGCTGTCATCGATCACCTGGTCAGCAGCGGATCAGGGTACGTGACCGGTCAGCTCGTCGGGGCGGCCAAGGACGTCGGGCTGTCGACATGGGGCGCGGCCGAACAACAACTCCTCAACCAGCAGGGCGAGCTCGAGATCCCTCGAGAACGCGCGGCGGCGGTCACGCTCGGTCTGTTCCTCTACGACACGTTGCAGCCGGCCGGCATGCCGGATCCCTCCACCATGGATCCTGAGGAGCAGTTCGCTTGGGCCTCGGATCCCGACACCATGGACGCGTTCGACGAGCTGCTGTCTCATCGGGACATCGAAGAACTGCAGGGCGACTACTCGAATGCTTATGCAGCGTTCAACGCACATGGCCAGCGGTAGTCGTCTTGGCGGTGTCGCCCTGCTCGCGGCGCTCCTCATGTCCTTGACCGCCTGTACGCCTCCGCCACAGCAGCCACAGCCGTATCCCGACGTGCGGTGGGACGGTGGAGCCCCGACTGAATTCGCAGACTCGGAATGGGTGATGGCCGTCCGTGCTTCGCTCGAGGCACAGGCGGTCGCCCGAAATCGCAACGACTTCACGATCAAGCAGCTCGTGGACACGACCGGGCCGGATCTTCGTGATCGACTGTCAGCATCAGCGGTCCGTACCGTGAGCGCCGGCGAGGTGACTCGTCTCCTGCCAGGTCCCTGGCCATTCACCCCGGTGGTCGTCGATGCGGACGGATCCGGGAAGGCGGAGGTCACGGGCTGCCTGGCGACAAAGTGGGCGAACGACGCTGGAACACCGCCACCGTCGTTCGGAGCGGTCGGGATCACCTACCGCCTCGAACAAGCAAGCGGATCGATCCGTGTCATGTCGACCGCCGGCGCCGATCTGGACTGCTCGCAGACCGAGTTGCCGGTCGGGGTGTTCGATCCGGCGCCGACGCCGAGCGGCGTCACCTCGATCGACGACATCGTCAGGGCAGAACCGGACGCTCGCTAGGCTGATCGGGGTCGCGCCGAGCGACCCGCACTTCCAAGGGGATCCTGCATGCGCATCAAGCTGACGTTGACCAGGCCGTCGGGCTCGTCCGCCGACATCGTCGTGACGACGGACGCGGCGGCGAGCATCGCGGAGGTCGCGTCGACCATCGCGCGCGTCGACCCGCAGGGGCCCGACTCCGCGAACGCCGACTTCACGCTGCACGCCCGCCTTCCCGGCTCGACCGAGACCCTCCCGCTCCCGCCGGAGGCCCCGATCGGCGAGGCGTGGGTCGGTTCGGGTGCCGTCATCGAGCTCGCCGACGCGGGCGTCTACTACTCCGCGGCGCGCACCGGTCAGGCGCCGGCCGTCGCGGTGGTGCGGGTCCTCTCCGGCGACGACGCGGGCCGTGAGTTCACCCTGCCGGCCGGCAGCTGGACCATCGGTCGCGAGGCGAGCTGCGACATCGTCCTCGACGACCCGCTCGTCTCGAAGCGGCACGCGCGGCTCGAGGTCGGCGGCGAGATCGAACTCGTCGACCTCGGCGCGGCCAACGGCATCGTCGTCGACGGCGGCATCGTGCCCCGACTCAAGGTCATCGAACCCGAGCGCGTGCTCATCGGCGACACCGAGGTCGAGATCGGCTTCGCCGGGACCGTCGGTCGCGCGGGTGTCGTCCCGAAGGCCGGACCGGTCTACTTCAACCGGTCGCCGCGGGTCGAACAGCGCTACGCGGGGGAGACCTTCCCCGCCCCCGAGCCGCCGACCGAGCGTGAGAACCAGCCGTTCCCGCTCCTCGGCATGCTGACGCCGATGCTCCTCGGCGGCGCGATGTACTTCTTCACGAAGAACCCGCTGTCGCTCATCTTCATCGCCATGACGCCGCTCATGCTCATCGGCAACTACTTCACCGGTCGCGGGCGCAACAAGCGGAAGCTCAAGCAGCAGATCAAGATCTTCGACGAGCGGCTCGAGTCCCTCGGCAAGCAGCTCGCGGCCGAGCGGGAGATCGAGCACGACGTCCGCATGCGCGAGGCACCGTCCACCTCGGAGGCGCTCAAGCACGCGCTCACGCGTGGGCCACTGCTGTGGACCAGGCGCCCCGAGCACTGGTCCTTCCTGAACCTCCGGCTCGGCGTCGGCACGATGCCGTCGAGGAACGAGGTCTCGGCGAAGGCCCGCGACAGCTTCCTGCCGGAGTTCCAGGAACGGCTCGAGAAGCTCAAAGACCAGTACGCGACCGTCGCCGACGTCCCCATCATCGACAACCTCTACGACGCGGGCGCGCTCGGCATCGCCGGTTCACCGCAGACCGCCGGGGGAGCGGTGAACGGCATCCTCGTGCAGCTCACCGCCCTCCACTCGCCGGCCGAGGTCGTTGTCTCGGCGATCGTCTCGCCCGCGTGGTCGAACGCCCTCTCCTGGGTCAAGTGGCTCCCGCACGCGTCGTCGCCGAACAGCCCGCTCGACGTCGGCCACCTCGCCGACAGCGTGTCGAGCGGCAACCTGCTCCTGGCAGCGATCGAGGAACTCGTCCAGACCCGCCTGCAGGCGGCCAGGGCCGGCGACGCCCGACGCGGAGCCATCTCCGAGAAGCAGGCCGCCCAGGAGCGCGGCGCGGAGATCGGGACCAAGAGCTCCAACGACACCGGCACGAAGTCCCCGATCCCCGCGATCGTCCTGCTCATCTCCGACGACGTCGGCGTCGACCGCGCACGCCTCGTCCAGCTCGCCGAGATCGCGGCGGACGCGGGCGTCTTCCCGATCTGGATCGCCGACGACGTCGTCTCGCTGCCGGCCGCCTGCCGCACCTTCCTGCAGGTCCCGGAGGCCGGCGCCGGCGTCGACGCACCGGCGACGGTCGGCATGGTCCGCCTCGGCTACTCCGTCGACGACGCCCGCCCGGAGTTCGTCGACCCCGTGACCGCCCTCGACTACGCCAGGCGCATGGCGTCCGTGATCGACGCCGGTGCCCTCGTCGAGGACTCGAGCGACCTCCCGCGGTCGGTGTCGATGGTGACGCTGCTCGGGCCGGAGCTCACGACCTCGAGCGACGCCGTGGTCGACCGCTGGCGGCAGAACTCGTCCATCCACGACCGCACGCCCGGGCTCCCGCCGAAGCCCCGCCGGGCCGGCCAGCTGCGCGCGACCGTCGGATCGGGCGGTGTCGACGCCATGCACCTCGACCTCCGATCCCAGGGCCCGCACGCCCTCGTCGGCGGGACGACGGGTGCCGGTAAGAGCGAGTTCCTGCAGGCCTGGGTGCTCGGGATGGCGGCCGAGTACAGCCCCGACCGCGTCTCGTTCCTCTTCGTCGACTACAAGGGCGGTTCGGCCTTCGCGGACTGCGTGACGCTCCCGCACTGCGTCGGACTCGTCACCGACCTCAGCCCGCACCTCGTCCGCCGGGCGCTCACGAGCCTCCGGGCCGAGCTGCACTTCCGTGAGCACCTGCTCAACCGGAAGAAGGCCAAGGACCTCCTCGAGCTCGAGAAGCGCGGCGACCCGGACTCGCCGCCCGCCCTCGTCCTCGTCATCGACGAGTTCGCGGCGCTCGTCGGCGAGGTCCCGGAGTTCGTCGACGGCGTCGTCGACATCGCCCAGCGCGGTCGCTCCCTCGGGATCCACCTCATCATGGCGACCCAGCGGCCCGCCGGTGTCATCAAGGACAACCTGCGCGCCAACACCAACCTCCGTGTTGCACTGCGCATGGCCGACGAGTCCGACAGCCAGGACGTGGTCGGCGTCAAGGACGCGGCGCACTTCGACCCGGGCGTGCCTGGGCGTGGCATCGCGAAGACCGGCCCCGGCCGCCTGAGCATCTTCCAGTCGGGCTACGCGGGCGGTTGGACGAGCGACGAGCCCAAGCGCTCCGACATCGAGGTCCGAGAGCTCCGGTTCGGCGGCGAGACGCGTTGGGAGGAGCCCCGCGCGGCCGACGCCGAGGAGGAGCGCGACCTCGGCCCCACCGACCAGCAGCGGCTCGTCGCGAGCATCATCGCCGCAGCCGACCGTGCGTCCATCCCGGCGCCGCGACGACCCTGGCTCGACGAGCTCGCGCCCGTCTACGACCTCAGCAAGCTCCGTCAGCGGTCCGACGCCGAACTCCTCATCGGTGTCGCCGACCTCCCGGACTCGCAGGAGCAGCGTCCGGTCTACTTCCGGCCGGACGTCGACGGCCACATCGCCGTGTTCGGCACCGGTGGCTCGGGCAAGAGCACCGTCCTGCGGACCCTCGCGACGGCGGCCGGCATCACGCCGCGTGGCGGTCCGGTCGAGGTGTACGGCCTCGACTTCGGCGCGGGCAGCCTCCGCATGCTCGAGGCCTTGCCGCACGTCGGATCGATCATCCCCGGCGACGACCAGGAGCGCGTCATCCGACTGCTCCGCCGGATCAAGGAGATCGTCGACGAGCGCAGCGTCCGGTACGCCGAGGCGAACGCGTCCTCCATCACCGACTACCGCCGCGTCTCGGGTCGCAACGACGAGCGCCGCATCCTCCTGCTCGTCGACGGCTTCCAGTCCTTCCGGCAGGAGTACGAGACGACGCTCGGCCTGTCCTCCTGGTACACGCTGTTCCAGCAGCTCATCACCGACGGCCGGCAGCTCGGCGTGAACATCGCGTTCTCGGCCGACCGCCCGGGCTCCGTCCCGACGAACATCAGCTCCGGTGTGCAGCGACGCGTGGTGCTGCGCCTCGCCGACGAGACCGGCTACCAGCTCCTCGGGGTGCCGAAGGACATCCTCGGCCCCGAGTCGCCCGCCGGCCGGGCGATCGTCGACGGCCTCGAGGTCCAGGTCGCGATCCTCGGCGGTTCGCCGGTGCTGTCGGACCAGTCGGTCGCGACGGTCCGGCTCGCGGAGGCCATGTCCCGCGCGGGAGCCACGATCACGGCCCCGCCGATCGGCGCACTGCCGAAGGAGATCGAGGCGCGCGAGCTGCCCGAGCGCGTCGGCGACCGCCCCGTACTCGGCATCGGCGACGCCGACCTCGCACCGATCGGCTTCGACCCGACCGGCGCGTTCCTCGTCGGCGGCCCTCCCGGCAGCGGTCGGACGAACGCCGTCGCATCCCTGGTCGGCGCCATGCGACGCTTCGATCCGGCGACGCGCTTCGTCTACTTCGGCTCCAAGCGCTCGGAACTGCTGCGGGAGCTGCGCTTCGACGAGTCGGCCGTCACCCCCGAGACGATCGCCGAGCAGGCGAAGGCGCTGTCCGCGGCGATCGCGGCCGAGACGGTGACCGGCCGGACGGTCGTCGTCATCGAGACGCTGTCGGACTACCTCAACGGCATCGCCGACCCGCCGCTCGTGGAGCTCATCAAGGCCATCAAGCGCAGCGACCACCTCGTGATCGCCGAGAACGAGGTGTCGGGCTGGTCGTCGTCCTGGCCGCTCATGGGTGAGATCAAGAGCGCCAGGCGGGGCATCCTGCTGCAGCCGGAGCAGATGGAGGGCGATCTCGTCCTCCGGACGACCTTCCCCCGGCTCGCACGCAAGGACTTCCCGCAGGGGCGCGGAATGTACGCGAACCGCGGTGCGCTGTCGCGCGTGCAGCTGCCGATCGCGCCCGAGTTCCCCGTCGCCTGAGCGGCGTCGTCCCCGGATGGGGACTGCATGGGGAGTGCTCCCCATGTGCTCCCGCGAGGCGTTGTGGTTACATGATGAAGGCACCGACGGTGCCGGTGACCACAACGAAGGAGCAAGACTCATGGCCAACATCAACGTCAACTACAGCGAGATCAAGCAGGCCGCCGTCAACCTGACGACGGGTAAGGGCGAGGTCGAGACCACGCTCAACCGCCTCCAGACCCTCATCAACAACCTCGTGTCCTCCGGGTTCCAGACCGACACCGCGTCCGGCACCTTCAACGAGACCTACACGGCCTTCACGCAGAGCGCGACGGTCACGATCCAGCACCTCGACAAGCTGTCGGGCTACCTCAACAACGCTGTGACCACGCTCGAGCAGACCGACGCAGCGCTCGCTGCCGGCGCCGGCCAGTAGTCACCACCGTCGGCTTCGCTCTGCGCGCCCTCCCGACCACGTGTCGGTGAGGGCGCGCGGTTTTTCCGGCGAAGGCGACCCACGGCGACAGCGAGGCAGCATCACCCGACGAGGAGCGAGCAGTGTACGGCGACACCCAACAGATCCGCCTCCGCGCGACGGAGCTCCGAACCCTCGCGACCGAGGTCCGTGGCCGTGCCGGAGACCTCCGCTCGGCGGCCGAGCTCGCGTGGACCTCCACCGCGGCGGAGACCTTCATCGAGCAGCTCGGCACCCGGGCGGTCTCGCTCGAGAACTCGGCGACGCAGCTCGACGACGCCGCCGACAAACTCGACGCGCACGCGACCGCCGTCGAACACGTGAAGCAGCTCATCGAGGACGCCGCGCGCTGGGTGGGCGACCGCTGGAACGACGCGGTGAACCTCGTCTCCGGTGCGGTCGAGACCGTGAAGGACGGTGCCGCGAAGGTGTTCGAGTTCTTCGGCCAGGAGGTTCCGGACTTCCTCGTGCACCAGGCCGAGGACATCGTCGCCTCCACGCCATCGCTGCCGACACCCGGTGACCGCAGCTGGTTGGACCTTGCAGACCTCTACCGCAGCCGAGGATGGACCCCCTGATGCCCATGACCCGTACCCGCCCGGCTCCGGCCGCGGCAGCCTTCCTGCTGACCGCCGACGAACTCCACGTCCTGGAGCACCGCACCCCGCACATCGTGCTGCCACCCGCCTTCCACACCGAATGGGGTTCGGAGGTGTCGCCCGCCGACGTCCGTGAGCGCGAGCAGCGAGCCGTCGCGCGGCTCCGGGAGCGGCGACTCCTCGCCCGCGGCGACGACAGCCTCCCGGACGACCTCACCGCCGACGTCGATCCCGATTTCGCCGCCTTCCTGTCGATGCCGCAGTTCGCGACGGCGGCCGTCGACGCCTCCTGCTGGACCCTCGACCGGACGGCGATCCAGTCCGTCTCCGTGATCGGCGCGCACGCCCTGGCGCTGTTGCGGACGCAGCGGGTCGACCACTCGGACGCGTCCGTCGCCGAGCACGGCACGGCCGCGCGCGACGAGGACGCCGTCGAGATCCGCGCCTTCGACACCGCCGGGCTGGCCCAGCAACTCCTGCGGCCCCTCTCCGCGCTCCACGACGTCCCGGACGTGCGGGGTCGTTCGACCGACGTGGTCGTCCTCCCGCTCGCGGACGCCGAGGCGCTCGTCCTCGCGCTCCGCCAGGACCGACCTGACGTCGTCGGCGCGGTCGTCGAACAGCTCCACAGCCCGGAGGCCGCGGTGCTCCTCGGCGGTGTCGCGCGGCGGATCGACGGCGGCTTCCGGCTCGACGCGCTCTCTCGGAGCGGGGAGCCCATGAGACGGTGGACGGACACGTGGCTCCGTGGTGCCGACGGCTGGGTCGCCGTGTCGGTCGACACCCCGGACATCGATTCGGTAGGCATGGACCCGTCCGCCGTCGCCGAGGGGACCCGGGTCTCGATCCGGGCGGTCCGTCGCGCGGACATCGTCGCCGAGGTGTTGGCGATCGCCGCGACCATCCAGGGAGCACGGGCATGAGCGGCATCACGGTCTCCGGTGGAGCCGGCGGCGTCGGCGCGAGGCTCGACGACATGCGACTGCAGGCGCAGCAACTCGCCGCGTTGTCGACCGAGCTGATCGGGCGTTCGGGCACGGCCGCTGCGAAGGCGGTCGACGGCGACCTGCTCGAGTCCATGATCCTGTCCCCGGTGACGGGGGCGGCCGCGGAAGGCGCCATCGTCCTCGCCTCCGGTTCCCTGCTCCTCGTGGCGACCGAGACCGGCGTCTCCGCCGTCTTCCTCGAGGGCGCCGTGGTCGCCTACGAGACCGCCGACCAGCTGATCGCCGCGGCGACCGTAGCCCTCCACAACGGGGTTGCCTTCGTCATCGGCGTCCTCGCGGTGCCGGTCGGCCTCGTCGCAGCGGCGGGCGTGGCGGTGGTGGGCGGGGCGTGGATGCTCACCGTGGCAGGCGTCAACATCGTCGTCGAGGGTGTCGACTCGCTCGTCGAGGGCGCCCAGCAGACGCTGGACCAGATCGGCGACAACCCCTGGCTGCTGCTGTCGCCGGCCGGCGTCGCGGGACTGTTCACCGCCAACTCGATCGCCGCCTACTCACCGCAGGAGGTCATCGATCGGACCGCCGCGACGTATGCGGACGCACTCGCGAGACTGCAGGAACTCGCTCCGATCGCAGGTCAGGCGGCCAACGAATGGTTGGGCGACAACGCGTGGATCGAGGACATCCTCACGGACGGCGCCCCAGGCCTGCTGGCCGGCCTCACCTTCCTCCCCGGGCTGTTGCCCGGCTTCAACGGACTCATGTCGGTCGTCACCGGCCAGGGCTGGCCGCCGCTCACCTATGAGCAGGCGATCGACGCCATCGCCACCGGTGGCGGCCGGTTCGGCCTCTTCGACGACGGCCAGGGCGGCCTCGCCATGGATCCCGACGACCCCTCACAGCCACTCGCCGTGCCTCGGGACCGAACCGTCACCGACCTCGGCGACCTCCTGCAGGGTTCGGCGGACATCGACAAGGGTGAGGAGGAGCTCAGCAACATCCGCGTGATCCAGTCGGCCGGACCGCCGCCGAGCTGGATCGTGCAGATCCCGAGCACGCAGGTCTGGGATCCGCACGGTGGCGCGATCTCGAACGACCTCACCTCGGACATCGCCGCCATGCAGGGTGAACAGACGGCGCTCGGCCAGGCGGTGAGGGACGCGATGGCCGCCGCCGGCATTTCGCCGACAGACCCGGTGATGCTCGAGGGCTTCAGCCTCGGCGGGATCACGGCCGGGTCGCTGGCTTCGGACCCGGACTTCGGATACAACGTCACGCACGTCGTCACGGCGGGCTCGCCGATCGCACGCTTCGACATCCCCGATGACGTGCAGGTCCTCTCGATGGAGTTCAACGAGGATCCGGTCGCCCGGCTCGACGGACAGGGGAACCCGGACTCGGCCAACTGGACGACGGTCCAGGGTGACGCCCCGAGACTGGGCGGCGTCAACCCGGAAGAGCAGGATCCGGGGATCGCGAGTGCCCACAACGCGCAGCGGTACGAGATGATGGCCGACCAGACGTCGTCGTCGGGAGACCCGAGCGTCGACGCCTACCTGGACTCGGCGAGCGGCTTCTTCAGCGGTGATCAACAGGTGACCGACTACAGTCCTACGCGGAGATGATCGAGCGCGGCCCGACACCGGGTCGCCCGTCCGCAGCCCGTTCCCGACCGTGAGGCCTTCCATGCGCATCAGCACCATCGTCCGATCCGGCGCCGTGTCGGTCGTCCTGTTGGGGCTCCTCACCGCCTGCGGGACCGCAGCACCGACGGCGCAACGCACCCCGGCCCGCAGCCCGGACCGGACACTGGCCGCGGTCGAGGAAGCGGTCGCCGAGATCCCCGGGGCAGGCTTCAAGGCCGCCCGCGCCTGGGACGGCACGACGGCGTACGTCACCGCGACGCTCTCGGCGACCGACGCCTTCACCGGCGACCCCGGTGCCCTCGTCGACTACTCCCTCGCGCAGCTCGCTTCTCAGGACGAGGTCGACCGCGGGCGCTTCGTGCGATTCGCCTTCGACGCCCCCGGGCAGACCGTCGAGTCGACGATCGCCATCCTCGCGACGCTGGACATCTCCTCCGAGCAGTACGCCGGTGGCGATTCGGTGGAGCTCTCGAGCTCCGATCTCGACGCGAGGTACGGGAGCTGGCCGGGTGAGGTACCGACCCTCCCCGCCGAGTTGGGCGGTGCGGGATGACGACGATCGAGACCGCGCGGTCCACGCACACCCTGCGCAGCGAGGGGCGGACCGACACCGGGCTGGTCCGACGCCTGAACGAGGACGCGTTCTACGCCGGCGCGCCCGCCTTCGTCGTTGCGGACGGCATGGGCGGGCACGAACGCGGCGAGGTCGCGAGCCGTGAGGTCGCGGCGGCGCTCGAACGTGGCATCCCGATCGGCATCCCGACGACGACCGAGGCGGTCGTGACCACGATCGTCGCCGCCAACGCGGTCATCCGCGGCATCCCCACGCCGAACGGGGTCATCGGCACGACCGTCGCGGGCCTCGCGCTCGTGGCGCTGTCGCCGCAGACCGACCTCCATTGGATGGTGTTCAACGTGGGGGACTCCCGGGTGTACACCTGGGCCGACGGCGCACTCCGTCGGATCACCGTCGACCACTCGGCCGTGCAGGAACTCGTCGACGCCGGCTCCATCACGGAGGCGGAGGCGCGCGAACACCCCGATCGCAACATCGTGACGAAGGCGATCGGCGTCGAGGCCGGCATCGACCCGGACGTCTGGCTCCTTCCCGTCGTCGGGCGGCAGCGGTTCCTGCTCTGCTCCGACGGGCTCACCGGCGAGCTGTCCGACGAGCGGATCGCCGAGGTCCTGTCGCAGGGCTTCGAGGGAGCGGCAGACCGCCTCGTGGAGCTCGCGCTGGCCGCCGGTGGGCGGGACAACGTGACCGCACTGGTCGTCGACGTCGTGTCGACCTCGCTGATGTCCAGCGGCCCCGGCTACGATGACGCGGGTGGTCTCGGGTATCTTGAAGAGACGATGCCGCGAGGCTAGAGGAGTGGCCGTGTACTCGTACGAAATGGAACCGGCCGAGGTCCGCCGTTGGCTCGCTGTGGCGGGGCCCGGCAGGCTGGTGCTGGTCGACGCCCAGGGCGACGACACCGCCGCTGCAGCATTCGCCGCAGACCTCCCGGGCGACGCGTCGCTGTCGTTGATCGTCGACCGCCTCGCCGCCGGTGGTCTCTCGAACACGCCCGCGTTCGCCGCGGCCGTCTGGGACGGATCGGGAGCGACGGTCATCGTGCGCGGGCTCGCCGCGGCCGTCGTGACGAGCGCCGCCGGGACCGAGACGGTCCTGGGCGCCCGCGCCACCACCTGGGTCGAGGAACACCACGCGGACGCGGTGAGCGTCACGCTCCGGAGCGACCAGCCGAACCCGTCCGGCGTGCGACTCCCGCTCGGGTCGGGAGCCGTCTGGACGACGTCCATCACGGCGACCCTCGACGAGGAGTCCACGGCTTCCGTCGCCGCTCCGACCAGCGACGAGCGCCGGTCGACCGAATCGTCCACCGATGCGCCGACGGCGGCGGAGCAGCTCGCGGCCCCGCCCGTCCCGGCTCCCGCCGAGCCCGCTGCGTCCCCGGCGACCTCAGACGACACGGACGACGGGACGGACGGCGACGAGGCGACCCCGGTGGCGCACATCGAGCCGGCGCAGTCGCTCCACGTCGTGCCGTCCGTCTCCGACACCCAGTTCTTCCACGACGAGGACGACCCGGACGAGACCCACTCCACCCCGGAGGAGCCCGTCGACGAGGGCTATGACTTCCTGTTCGGCCAGACCGTGCTCCGACCGGTCGGTGCGGCGGCGGTCGACGAGGCCGGCGACGCGGAACGCGCGGCGGCCGAGGAGTCGGCGCACCAGCAGGCGGCAGCCACCGCGGTCGCCGCGCCGGAACCCGCGGCAGCCGGACCATCGGACCTCGGCGACCACGACGGCCACACGATCCTCGCCGAGGACCTCGCCGCGCTGCGTGCGCGTCGAGCGGCCGAGACCCCGCCTGCCCGGTCGTCCACGCCGTCGGCGACCCCGCTCACGTATCTCGAACTCCCCGGCGGCACTCGCCAATCGCTCGCCTCGCCCGTCGTCCTCGGCCGGGCGCCGAGCGTCTCGCAGGTCCCGGCGTCCGTCGTCCCGACACTCGTCACGCTCACGGGCGACGACATCTCGCGGAGCCACGTGCGCGTCGCGGTCGAGGGCGGCACGGTCGTCGTCACCGACCTCCACTCGCGGAACGGCACGCAGGTCGTCCTGCCCGGTCAGGCACCGCAGTCCCTCCGACCAGGGGAGCCGACACCGGTGATCGTCGGGACCGTCATCGACCTCGGCGGCGGCGTCGCGCTGCGCGTCCGAGAGGGCTGACGTGCGCCGTTCACCCTCGCAACCGCCGGCCATCCCCGGGCTGCGGTTCGAACGACAGCTCGGAGCAGGCGGGTTCTCCGACGTCTTCCTGTACGAGCAGCAGTTGCCGAGGCGTCAGGTCGCCGTCAAGGTGCTCCTCGCCGAGCACCTCAGCGAGCAGACCCGTGAGGCCTTCGTCGCCGAAGCGAACCTCATGGCGCAGCTCTCCGCGCACCCCTACATCGTCACGATCTACACGGCGGACGTCGCCCCGGACGGACGACCATACCTCGCGATGGAGTACTGCGCGGGGCCGAGCCTCGCCGAGCAGGCGAAGCTGCGGCGGTTCGCCGTCGCCGATGCGCTGCGCACCGGCGTCCGCCTGGCCAGTGCGGTGGCGACCGCCCACGCGGCCGGCATCCTCCACCGCGACATCAAACCGGCCAACGTGCTCACCAACGCGTACGGCTGGCCGGCGCTGACCGACTTCGGCATCTCGCAGGCCGTCGAACTCGAGGTTCCGACGAACGCCGGCCCCGGGCGCCCTGGCGACGTCGGTTCCACCGGTGCCTCGGGCACGCAGACGGTCGGTCTCTCCATCCCCTGGTCGCCGCCCGAGATGTTCGAGGACGAGCCACATCCGGACGTGCGGTCCGACGTGTTCTCCCTGGCAGCGACGGTCTACACGCTCCTCGCCGGACGGACGCCGTTCGAGATCCCCGGGCAGTCGAACGGAGCGGCCGACCTCATCAGCCGGATCGAGCGCGGGACCGTCACGCCGCTCGGGCGCGACGACGCACCGGCTTCCCTCGTCGCGACGCTGCAGAAGGGCCTCGCGAAGGACCGCGGCAACCGTTTCGAGAGCGCCGTCGACTTCGCGCGGGCGTTGCAGCGCGTCGAGATGGAGCTGGCGTACGCGCCGACACCCATCGACATCCCGAACCTCGTGCAGCCGCAGTCGCAGACCCCCCGGCCGGACACGTCCAGCAGCGCGTCGGACGAGACGCGGGTCCGACAGGTTCCGACGGTCGAGGCCCAGCCACGTCCCGGCGTGCCGAGTGTGCAGCCGTCGATCGGCGACGAGACGGTGGTCCGCTCGGCGGGACCGCTCGTGCAGCCAATCCAACCGTCGGCGCCGATCACCGTCGGAGCGGCCTCGGCGCCTTCCGAGACGATCCGCCGCGACCGCCTCGAGACCGCCGCCGCAGGTCCGACGGAGGACCCCGATGCCGGTACGGACGGACGAGGCGGACGTCGCCGACTGACCCGCCTCCTCGTCGTGGGCGGCGTCGCGGTGCTCGCGGTCGGTGGGATCGCCGCCGGCATCATCTGGCAGGGCGCGGCCGCCGATCCGAAGCCGACCGCCGCCGCGACCGGGGCGCCGATCCAACTGAGCGACGTCCCCTCGCCGAAGCCGTTCGGGGTGAACATCAGCGAGGACGGCAGCGTCGTCACGTTCATCTGGGACAACCCGGATCCGCAGGACGGCGACTCGTACATCTACCAGGTGACGAGCAGCGGCAAGAACTCGCCGAAGGTACCGACCTCGACGTACGCGGTCGATCTGAAGCCGAGTGCTCCGGGCGCGCAATTGTGCATCGAGGTGGTGATCGTCCGGGGCGGCGTCACCTCGCCCGATCCACTCGAGATGTGCTCGCAGCAGTAGCGGGACGGACGCACGGGGAGCGACACGATGACAGATATCAGGGGGACTGGGCGATGAGCATGGACGAGGCGACGGACACGACGACGACGAAGACGGCGGTGCGCGTCGAGTTCTGCGGCGAGGAGTACGCCGTGGACGCACGCAAGCCGTTCCTGATCGGGCGCGAGGGCGACCTCGTCGTCGACGAGAACCCCTTCCTGCACCGCACCTTCCTCAGTGTCACCTTCGACGCCGGGCTCTGGTGGCTCACGAACATCGGGAACACCCTCTCCGCGACGGTGACGGACACGACCGGCAACGTGCAGGCGTGGCTCGCGCCCGGCGCGCGGCTCCCGATCGTGTTCCCCGAGCTGCAGGTGCTGTTCAGTGCGGGGACGACGACCTACGACTTCACGATCACCTCGGATCTCGAGTACTTCAGTCCGTCGCAGCTCTCGACGACCACCGCCGGGACCACGACCGTCGGTCCGATCCACCTGACGAGCAGCCAGCGCCTCCTCATCGTCGCCCTGGCCGAGGACGTCCTGCGTCAGGCGTCGCCCGGCCGCGGTGAGATCCCGGCGTCTGCGGCCGCCGCCGCCCGCCTCGGCTGGAGCCAGACCACCTTCAACCGCAAGCTCGACAACGTCTGCGACAAGCTCGACAAGTTCGGGGTGCAGGGGCTGCGCGGCGGACCAGGCAAGCTCGCGACCGGACGTCGCGCACGACTGGTCGAGTACGCCGTCTCGACCAGGCTCGTCGACGCCAGCGACCTGCCGCTCCTCGACCATGCCGACCAGGCGGCCGTCGACGGGGGACGACCAGCCTGAGGTTGACCCCCGCAACCGTTTTCCAGACGGCACTTGTTTGTTAGAGTGACTCCGCGTTTGCAGCGCGGTGCGTGGACCGTGCCTTGACCGAACATCACCTGGGGGATCGTGAGCAACTGGAGCGCCTGGCTGCGCAAGCGCAAGACCGCGGCCTCCATCACGGCACTGTCGGTCCTCGTCGCCGTACCGGTGACCGCTGCACTCATCCACCAGGGCTTCCCCGTCACCGAGGTCGACCTCGAGTCCCGCGACGTCTGGGTCACCAACGGTGAATCCCTGCTCGCCGGGCGCCTCAACGACCAGATCTCCGAACTCGACGGAGCGGTCTCGACGGCCTCCAACAACGCCGACGTGCTGCAGGACGGCGACGACGTCTTCCTCCAGGACAAGGCGCTCTCCTCGCTCGAGCGCATCGACCCGGCGTTCACGAGTCTCATCCAGCGCGTCTCGCTGCCGACCGGCGCGACGGTGCACTACGGCGGCGACCGACTCTCGGTCGTGGCGGGGGAGACCGGCAAGCTTTGGTCCGTCGACGCCGCCGGAGAACTCCGGTTCGACCCCACGGAGACGAAACCGATCGTCTCCATCGGCAAGGCCGGTCAGGCGGTCGTCACCTCGACGGGCACCATCCTCGCGGTGGCACCGGCGAAGGGGATCCTCTACCGCATCCTGCCCGACGGCACGAAGACCGAGTCGAAGCTCCCGAAGCTCGACGAGTACCAGCTCAGTGCGGCCGGTGAGCAGGCGGTCATCCTCGACCTGAAGTCCGGCGACCTCGTGAAGCAGGACGGCTCCATCGTCGAGCTGCCCGGCAAGCCCTTGAAGATCCAGGAGCCGTCGGCCTCCGACGACGCGGCCGTCATTGCGACCGGCGACTCCCTCGTGCGCATCCCGCTCGGTGGCGGCGACCCGGAGGTGCTCGACGCGGACGTCGTCACCGAGGCGACGAGTGCGGCCGAGGTCACGGCCCCGGTCAACCTCGACGGCTGCATGCACGGTGCGTGGGCCTCCTCCAGCCGGTATGCCGCCGAGTGCGCCGACAAGAAGCCGGTCATCGCCGACATCAACCCGGAGACCGTCGGGCAGCAGCTCGTCTTCCGGGTGAACCGCTCGGTGATCGCGCTCAACAACGTCCAGACCGGCAACTCCTGGCTCGTGCAGGCGAACATGCGCCTCGTCGACAACTGGGACGAGGTGACGCCCCCGCAGGAGGAGGACGGCGAGGACGGCGACGAGAAGGCGTCAGAGCAGTCCTTCGAGGACACCCTGGCCGAGCGGACCGAGGAGAACCGGCCGCCGATCGCCCGCGACGACGCGTTCGGCGTCCGCCCGGGCCGCGCGACGGTCCTCCCGCTCCTCGACAACGACTCCGACGCGGACGGCGACGTCCTGACCATTCAGAACTTCGGCGACATCGGTCCCGAGACCGGCAAGCTGGAGTACATCGACGGCAAGCGGGCATTGCAGTTCACGCCCGCCGAGGGCTTCGTGGCCGGGACGACGTCGTTCCGGTACTCGGTCAACGATGGACGGCCGGGTGGCGTGGCCGAGGCGAACGTGAGCATCGCCATCAAACCGCCCGAGGTCAACGAGCCGCCGACCTCGCACCGCGAGGCCGCCGTGTCGGTCGAGGCCGGCCAGACGGTCACCTACAACGTGCTCGCCGACTGGCGCGATCCCGACGGTGACGACATCTTCCTCCAGTCGGCCTCGCCGGCGTCCGGCGACCTCGTCCGCTTCACCCCGGACGGCTTCGTGACGTTCACGCACGCCTCGCCCGAGATGGGCCCGCGCGACGTCAAATTCGTCGTGTCCGACGGCGTCACCTCGGCCGAGGGGACGCTCAAGGTCGACGTGCAACCCGCCGGAGCCCTCAGCCCCATCGGTACACCGGACTTCGTCTCGACCTTCGTCGGCGAGTCCGCACAGGTCCTGCCACTCGCGAACGACCAGTCACCGAGCGGTGCGCCCCTCGGTCTCATCGGTGTCGAAGCCCTGCAGGGCGGACTCGTGTCGTCGCCGAGTCTCGAGAAGCAGTCGGTCACCGTCTCGTCGAACGAGCCGGGCACCTACTACCTGAAGTACACGCTCGGTGCCGGTATCGCCTCGAGCATCGGGCTCATCCGCGTCGACGTGCTGGAGAAGCCCACCGACGTGCAGCCTCCGGTCGCCGTGAAGGACGAGGGCTACCTGCGACCGAACGAGACGATCACGATCCCGGTCCTCGCGAACGACGAGTCGCCGGGCGGTCAGGTGTTGGCGCTCCAGTCCGTCGACGTGCCGGACGAGTCCGCTTCCCTCTCCGTCGAGGTCCTCGACAGTGCCGTGGTGCGCGTCTCCTCCTCGGCACCGCTCGAGGGACAACTGCAGTTCACCTACACGGTCTCCGACGGGACCTCCTCGGCGACGGCGGCGGTCACCATCGTCCCGGTGCCGCCGCTCCCGAAGCACCAGGCGCCGGTCGCGAGCGACGACGCCGTCGTGGTGCGCGCCGGCGACATCGCGAACGTCGCCGTGCTCGACAACGACTACCACCCCGACGCGGCCGTGATGCTGGTCGACCGCGAGCTGGTCGACGTGCCGACCGCCGGCCTGGCCTTCGTCGACGACGACGAGGTGCGGTTCCAGGCGCCGACCGAGCCCGGCACCTACACCGCCACCTACCGCGTGTACGACACCTTCGGCGAGGCCGACACGGCCACGGTGACCTTCAACGTGGTCGGCGAGGACAAGAAGAACAACCAACCGCCCGTCCCGCAGCTGCTCACCTCCCGGGTGTTCGCCGGTGCGACGGTCCGCGTGGACGTCCCGCTCGACGGTCTGGATCCGAACGGCGACTCGGTGGTCCTCGACGACATCGCCTCCGCGCCCCTCCTCGGTCGCGTCATCGAGCAGGGGAGCACCTGGTTCGTCTACGAGGCGGCCCCGGACTCCTCCGGCACCGACACCTTCCAGTACCGGGTCAAGGACACCTACGGCGCGGTCGCAGTGGGCACGATCAAGATCGGCGTCATCGGGCGTCCCGAGGTCGACGGGCAACCGAACGCGGTCGACGACTACATCGAGGTCCTCCCGGGCAAGGTCGCCTCCGTGCCGGTGCTCTCCAACGACTCCGATCCGAACGGCTACAAGCTCAAGCTCGAACCGAAGCTGCTCTCGGTGGACGACGGCCTCACCGCCGAGGTCAGCAAGAGCCGCGTCGTGATCGAGGTGCCGGACGAGGAGGCCTTCTTCACCGTCCGATACCAGATCACCAACGGCAAGGGCGGGATCGACAGCGCCTACATCCAGGTCAAGGTCACGAAGGACGCGAAGCCCCAATTCCCCGAGGCCGACGACCACGTCCTCGAGGACGCCGACATCGTCGGGAAGAAGACCGTCGACATCGACGTGCTCGACGGTGCGCAGAACCCCGGGGGGCTCGTGGACGACCTGCAGCCGAGCCTCGAGGGTGCGAACGCCCCGTCCGGCGAGGTGCGCGACGGTGGCACCATCCGGGTCACCCTCACCGACCGACGCCAGGCGATCGCCTATCGGTTGACGGATCCCGTCACCCAGCTGAGCGGCGCGGCGTTCATCATCGTGCCGGCGGCGACCGACGGTGAGCCGCCGCGGATCAAGAGTCCTCTGCCCGAGCAGATCGTCAAGGTCAACGAGACGCGGACCTGGAAGCTCTCGGAGATCACCGAGGCGCCGTCCGGGAAGCCCGTCACCATCGCCTCCGAGGGCAGTGTCGTGAACTTCCGGAGCAACGGCACGTCGAGCTACGTCGACGACGCCACGATCACCTTCACCCCGGCCAAGGACTACCGCGGACCGGCGTCGGTGAGTTTCGAGGCGACCGACGGCCGGGACAGCAAACTGCTCACCCTGCCGATCACGGTGGGTGACCCCGACCTCGAGGACGTCCCGCCGACGTTCACGCCGCCGACGGTGACGATCGAGGCCGGAGAGGCACCCATCACGGTCGACCTGCGGGCGTCGAGCGACCACCCGAACCCGAAGATCCTCGCAGCCCTCACCTACCAGGGCTTCGGCGGGACCACAGCGGGCGTCCAGGGGAACCTGTCGGGCTCGCAGGTGACGATCTCCGCCCCGCAGGGCACCCAGCCCGGCACCTCGGCGACGCTCACCTTCACCGTGAACTACAAGGAGTATTCCGTCCCGGGGTCCGTCAACGTCCGCGTCGTGTCGTCGACGAGGCCGCTCCCGCGCGCCATCGACGACCGCGTGGAAGAGGGCCGCAAGAACAAGGCCGAGTCGATCAACGTGCTCGCCAACGACTACAACCCGTTCCCCGACACGCCGCTCAAGATCCTCGACGCCACGGTCGAGAGCGCCCCGGCTGGTGGAGCGACGGCCACGGTGTCCGGGAGCTCGGTCACCGTCACGCCCGGTTCGTCCAAGAGCGGGACCGTGAGCGTCATCTACACGATCCAGGACGCGACGAACGACCCCAACCGACGAGTGCAGGGCCGCATCACCGTCATCGTGAAGGACGTCCCCGATCCGCCGTCGCTCAGTCTGAAGAGCGCGAAGAGCGGCAAGATCACCGTCGTCGTCGGCGGTTCGCCCGCGAGCAACGGCGCGCCCATCGAGTACCACGCGGTGAAGTGGAGCGGCGGCGGGGAGAAGCAGTGCGCCCCGGGGAACGACTGCAGCTTCGATGTCACGAACGGGCAGAGCTACACCTTCTCCGCCTACGCGCACAATGCCGTCGGCAACAGCGCGGACTCCGAGACGGTCACGGCCACCGCCTACGGCGTCCCGACCGCGCCGCAGAACGTGTCGCTACGGGCATCCGGAGATGCCCCGGCGACCCTCACCATGCAGTGGGCGAGGCCAGCGGATGACGGTGGACAGGTCACGAGCTACAGCTGGCGGATCATGAGCGGTTCGAGCACCGTGAAGACGGGGACGACGGGGAGCACCAGCGATTCCGTCGGCGGCATCGGCGCGGGCACCTATCAGGTGTACGTGTCCGCGACCGGGCCCGGCGGAACCGGCCCGGAGGGCGGACCGGCGGAGGCCACGGTCAAGGATCCGCCGCCGCCGAAGCCCAGCGGCTCCCTGTTCAAGTCCGGGGGCGCGCATGCCTGTCAGAGTGGCGGCACCGGCTGCTACGACGTCGGTGTGAACTACCAGAACGTGCCCCAGGGCAATTACACCGTGGACATCACCCGCGATGGACGCGCGATCGGCACGTCCATGAACGTGACCGTCGGTGGTAACGGGAGCTTCACGCACCACAACCATCTCGGCGTCATGACCGGCGGCGAGACCATCGCCGCGACGTTCCGGAACAACGCCACCGGTGAGACGTTCACCATCGGCTCGATGTCCGGCTCGGCCTGGAACAACCTCTAGAACCACAACGACCTTCACTTCACGGAGAGCACACCCATGACTGTCACGCAGGAACAGGCCACCTGGTTCGCCGATGCTTTCGGCAAGCTCGTCGGCAACGTCGAGCAGGCCATCCTCGGCAAGGAGCACGTCATCAAGCTCGTCGTCACGGCCATGCTCTCGGAGGGCCACGTGCTCCTCGAGGACTACCCGGGCACCGGCAAGACCGTGCTCGCGAAGGCCCTCGCGAACACGCTCGACGGCACGAGCTCGCGCATCCAGTTCACGCCGGACCTCCTGCCGTCCGACGTCACGGGTGTGACCATCTACGACCAGGGCAAGGGCGTCTTCGAGTTCCACAAGGGACCGATCTTCGCCTCGATCGTGCTCGCGGACGAGATCAACCGTGCCTCGCCGAAGACGCAGTCGGCGCTCCTCGAGGTCATGGAAGAGGGCATCGTCACGATCGACGGCACGAGCTACGAGGCCGGCAAACCGTTCATGGTCATCGCGACGCAGAACCCGATCGAGCAGGCCGGCACCTACAAGCTGCCCGAGGCGCAGCTCGACCGGTTCCTCATCAAGACGACGCTCGGCTACCCCGACCGCCAGACCTCGGTGAACCTGCTGCTCGACGCCTCCAACCGGGCCCGCGCGACGAAGGTGCAGCCGATCATCGGCTCCGACGCCGTCATCACGATGGCGCAGCTCGCGACCGAGGTGCACGTCGACGGCAGCATCCTCGAGTACGTCGCGGACGTCGTGGCGGCCACGCGGGACGACCAAGACGTCGCCCTCGGCGTCAGCATGCGCGGTGCCCTCGCGCTCGTGCGCGCCGTCAAGACGTGGGCCATCTCGCAGGGGCGCACCTACGTCACCCCCGACGACGTCAACGACCTCGCGCAGGCCGTCCTCGCGCACCGCATCATCATCGACCCGGAGTCCGACTTCGCGGGCGTCACAGCGCAGGACGTCGTGGCCCGGGTCCTCGTCAGCATCGCTCCGCCGGCGTACCGCGCAGCATGAGCGAGACCCTCGAGCAGCGCGCCGCCGCCGCGCCGGACGGATCCGACCCGGTCCGCACGGCGACGGTCGGCGCGCCTGCCGAGACGAGCCCGGACGGCCCCGATGCGCACGTCGACGGTGCGCCGGTCCCGGCCCGACGGCCGAACCCGTTCCGCGGCGCGCTCGACGGTGTCGGTGCCGTCGTCGTGCCCTGGGCCCGGGTCGCCTGGACGGCAGCGCAGCCCGTCCTCGCTGTGGTCAGCGGCCTCGGCTGGGTCGTGCTCGCGATCGGCGTCATCGCGACCGTCGCCGGCTTCATCCTGGGCTGGGCGGAGCTCGTCTTCCTCGGCTTCGTGCCGCTGGCCGCGTTGCTCGCCTCCGTCGCCTACCTTTTCGGACGGTCGACCTTCCGCATCTCCATCCACTTGAACCCCAGCCGGGTCACCGTCGGCGAGCGCGCGATCGGGCAGGTCCTCATCGCCAACCCCGGCAACCGCGCCACGACGCCCACGCGCCTCGAGGTCCCCGTGGGCTACGGCCTGGCGGAGTTCGCGATCCCGGCCATCCCGAAGGACGGCGAGCACGAGGAATTGTTCGCCGTACCGACGAACCGGCGAGCCGTGATCCCCGCCGGGCCCGCCCTCTCGGTCCGCGGCGACCAGCTCGGTCTGCTGCGTCGCGAGGTGCGTTGGACGGAGCCGGTCGAGCTCTTCGTGCATCCCGAGACCACGCGCCTCCACCCGACGGCCGCCGGTCTCATCCGCGACCTCGAGGGCCTCGTCACGAAGACCATCACCAACAACGACATCTCCTTCCACGCCCTCCGTGGATACGTCGCCGGCGACGACCGCCGTTACATCCACTGGAAGTCGTCCGCGAAGACCGGCCAGCTCATGGTCCGGCAGTTCGAGGAGACGCGGCGGTCGCAGCTCACCATGGTGATGACGACCGACTCCCGCTACTACGCCGAGGACGAGGACGAGTTCGAGTTGGCGGTGTCGCTCACCGCGTCCATCGCCACCCAGGTGATCCTCGACCAGGTGCCGATCAGCGTCGTGACCGACCGGCTCGCGCTGCGGACCCACACCGTGACCTCCTTCCTCGACGACAGCTGCCGGCTGCAGCTCGCCGAGGGCACCTTCGACACCCCGCGCACCTTCGCCCGGGAGACCACGAAGCGCCTGCCGGCACCGAGCGTCGTCATCATCGTCGCCGGTTCGCGACTCGAGGCACAGGAGTACCGGGGGATCCAGCGTCTCTTCGGTCCCGACGTCAACGTGTTCGGCATCCGCGTCGAGCGCGGCGCTCGGGCCAGCATCAAGGACGTCGCCGGGATGAACGTCATGACGGTCGGGGCGCTGAGCGACCTCGCCAAGGTCATGTCGAGGGCCCTGTGAGCGGGGTCGACGAGCGCACGACGGTGCGCCCCGGGCGCGTTCCCGGCTCGGCGGCGGACGTCGACGTCCAGGGCATCGTCCCGACCTTCACCGCGCCCTGGCCGTTGCCCGGCCGTTCCTGGATCGACCTCGCGGTCGTCTTCGTCCTCGCGGCCCTCGGCCTGCTCGGCTTCGGAGCGGCGCTCAGCGGCACCGGGTTCCTCCTCGCGGGCCTCGGAGGCCTCGCGCTCGGCATGGCGGTGGGCGTCGCCTCCCACGCCCTCCGGCTGAACGCCCTCCTGACCGGCCTCTCGACCGTCCTCGTCTTCTACGTCTTCGGCAGCGCCCTGGCGATGCCGTCCGTGGCGACGTTCGCGGTCCTCCCGAACCTGCGGACCCTGGGCGGGATCAGCGTCGGCGCGGTGTTCGGGTGGAAGGACTTCGTCACCCTGCAGACCCCGCTGAGCGCGCCCGCGTACATCATGACCCTGCCCTACGTCGCAGGGCTGCTCGTCGGCGTCGTCTCCGCCGTGCTCGCCGTCCGCTGGCTGCCGCGCCGTCCGCAGGTCGCCGTGCGCTGCGCGATCGTGCTCGTCGGCCCGACCGTGCTCTACGCCCTCGGCGTCCTCCTCGGCACGCAGACGCCCTTCCTGGCGGCCGTCCGCGGGATCGCGTTCGCGCTCATCGCCCTCCTCTGGCTCGGCTGGCGGCCGGGTGCCGGTCGTGGCGAGAACGCGGCGGCGTCGACCACCGCCGTCCTCCGGCGCAAGAAGATCATCGGCACGGCCGTTCTCGCCGCGGTCGCGGTCGTCGTCGGCGGCGGTGCGGCCGTCGTCGCCTCGCCTCCCACGGACTCACGGTTCGTCCTCCGCGAGGTCGTCACCCCGCCGTTCGACCCCCTGGAGTATCCGAGCCCGCTCGCCGGGTTCCGCGAGTACACGAAGGACCTCGCCGAGACGAAGCTGTTCACCGCGACCGGCCTCGAGCCGGGGGATCGGATCCGTCTGGCGGCCATGGACAGCTACGACGGCCGTCTGTGGACCGTCTCCGGGCCCTCCACGGCGACCGACGGTTCCGGTGCCTTCGAGCTCGTCGGCGACCACCTTCCCGCACCCCAGCTCATGACACCGGGGAGCGACCGGCGGGTGTCCATCGACGTCACCGGCTACGACGACATCTGGGTGCCCAGCGTCGGGTACCCGAGCGCGCTCACCCTCGACGGCAAGGCGGCGGAGCGATCCGAGGACATCCGCTACAACGCCGAGAGTGGCGCGGCCGTCATCACCTCGGGCATCGGCACGGGCGACGACTACGAGGAGCGGACCACGACGCAGGCGGTCCCGAGCGACACGGCCCTCGCGACGACGCCGACCGCAGCGGTCGAGCTGCCGCCCGTCACGAACATCCCGGACATCGTGGTCGCGAAGGCCTCGGAGTTCGTCGGCGCCGAGACGACCCCCATGGCCCAGCTGCGGCGGATCGAGCAGACGCTCCGCACCACCGGGTTCCTCAGCCACGGGCTCGCCTCGGACAGCTCTCCGTCGCGCGCCGGTCACGGTGCCGACCGGATGTCGGAGCTGTTCACCCGCACACCGATGGTCGGTGACGAGGAGCAGTACGCCTCGGCGTTCGCCCTCATGGCCCGATCGCTCGGCTACCCCGCGCGGGTCGTCATGGGCTTCGCGCCGGAGGTGACGGAGGGCCAGGGTTCTGTGCAGGTCGTCGGGGACGACGTGACGGCGTGGGTCGAGGTGCCCTTCGAGGGCTACGGCTGGGTCGCGTTCTCGCCGACCCCCGATGAGACCGAGATCCCGCAGGACCAGGACCCGAAGCCGAAGACCGAGCCGCAGCCGCAGGTGCGTCAGCCGCCGCGCAGCGACAACCTCGACGACAGCCTCCTCACCGAGGCCTCGATCGACGACGGCGACGACAAGGACAAGAACGACGGGCTCGTGATCCCGGAATGGGTGTGGTGGCTCGCGCTGATCGTGGGTGTCCCGGTGTCGCTGTATTTCATCCCGCTCCTCGCCATCTCGGGTGCGAAGCGTCGGCGGACGAAGCGTCGCCGCGCGGGCGGCGGTGACCGCAGTGCGGCCGGTGCGTGGGACGAGCTGATCGACCGCTACGCCGAGCTCGGGTACACGGTGCCTGCGGCCGCGACGCGGTCGACCACGGCGTCCGTGCTCGGAGCCCAGGAACCGGAGGGCGCGACCACGCTCACCGCGCTCGCGGGGACGACCGACGACGTGGTCTTCTCCGGTCGTGACGTGGACGACACGACGGCCGACGAGCTGTGGCAGCGGTCGGAGGCCGAGGCGTCACGGGCGCAGGGAGCGCTCGGCTGGTTCGCCCGCCAGCGGAGCCGGTTCCGCTACCGAGCGAAACGCGGTCTCGTGAGTCGACTGCAGCCGTCCGGTTCGCTCGCACGGCGAGCAACACGCGAGCAGCGCGCCACCGGAGGTCGCTGAGGTCGATGCGGCCACCGAGGCACTACCCTCGGTGAGTATGGAGCGCTCGCTCGAGACCAGTGTGAGCCAGGCCGTCGACGCCTGGCTCCGGTGGTTGCCGCGCTGGCACCCCGCCGCACACCGTGGACGCACCCGGATCTGCCGCCGGTGCATCGGATCTCCGATCCTCCGCGCAGCAGGCCTCGTCGACGACGTGCCGCACCAGGTGCAGCACGGCCTCGCCACCCGGATGAAGGCCCTCGTCGACCACGCGGTGGCGGAGTACACCGAGCGGAACCTCCCCGTCCTCCGTGCCGAACTGCGTGCTGCCGACCTGCGCGAGGCGCAGCGTTCCTACCGTCCGGGGGAGGGGCTCGACCCGGAGTTCGACGGGCTGCAGCTCGACCCCGATCCGGATCCCGAGCAGCCCTACCTCTTCACCCTCGCGGAGCTCGGCGAGTCCCAGGCGAGGACCGTTCCACCACCCCCGCCGTTGTCCGACGACGCGAAGGAGGCGCTGCGCACCGAGATCGCCCTCGCCGACCAATGCGCGAACGAGACCGGGCGCCGCATCTGCGAACTCCTCGTCGGGCACCGGCTCGCCATCCACGACGCCGTCGAACGGTACGTCGAACCGCAGGTCGCCGCACTCCTCGACGACCTCGCGCTCGAGCTCGATTCCCCCACCTCGCCCTGGTAGTCGTCGGGGCTCACCCGGACGCAGGAGGGGAGATCTCCCCATCGTGCTGTCCGACACCCGTCACTATACTTTCGAGCACTTGTCATCAGCACGATCCATGCTCATTGGGGGCGCAACACCATGACCGATCCCGGAGATCAGAACCCGCAGCAGCCCCAGTGGCAGCGACCGCCCGCCCAGCCCGACCCGCAGCAGGGATGGCAGGGCAACGGCCCGCAGCAGTCGGGTTCGGGCCAGCAGCAGACGGGCCAGTACGGACAGCAGTCGCCGTACGGGCAGTCGCCGACCCAGCCGTCCGGGCAGTACGGGCAGCAGTCCGGCCAGTACGGTGAGCAGTCGTCCGGCCAGCACAGCCAGCAGACGGGCCAGTACGGCCAGCAGTCCGACCAGTACAGCCAGCAGACCGGTCAGTACGGTCAGACGGCGCAGTACGGCCAGCAGCCGACCGAGCAGTTCGGTCAGCAGGGCACTGGTCAGTACGGCCAGCAGCCCACGGGACAGTACGGTCAGCAGCCCACCGAGCAGTACGGCCAGGCGCCCTACGCGCAGGGCGCCGGCGGGTATGGCGGCGGCCAGCAGCCGCCGAAGAAGAAACTCTCGAAGAAGGGGCTCACCGGCATCATCGCCGGCGGCAGCGCCCTCCTCCTCATCATCGTGGGTGGCGTCGTCGGTGTCACCGTCGGCAATGCGCTCCACGCCCCGCAGGTGACGGTCGAGAGCTACCTCGACGCCCTCAAGTCGGGTGACGCCGAACAGGCGCTCAAGCTCTCCGGCACCGAGGTGTCGGCGGCCGACGTGCTCCTGACGGACGACGCGTACAAGGCCGCGTCCGGCAAGGTCTCCGGCTATACGATCGGGAAGACCACGACCAACGGGAACACCGCGACCGTCCAAGCCCGCCTCACCCAGGGTGGCGAGAGCGTCGACCAGGAGTTCACGCTCACCAAGGTCGGCAAGGACGCCGTGCTCTTCGACAAGTGGAAGCTCGAGGCTCCGGAACTCAGCACGGTCCAGGTCGACGTGGTCGCCCCTGAGGACGCGGTGGCGACGGTCGGCGGTGTCGACCTCACCGACGTCGAGCCGATCGCCGAGGGGTCGTACCAGCTGCGTGCACTCCCCGGCACCTACGACGTCGCCCTCAGCGAGAGCGACTGGTACACCGCCGAGGCGACCACCACGACGGCCGTGGGCTTCGGGCAGGCCGCGGAACCCGCGACGCTCGCCGTCGCCCTCACCGACGCCGGGACGACCGCCGTCGAGGAGGCCGTCAACGCGTACATCGACGGCTGCGGCGCCGCGACGGAGCTCGCCCCCGAGGGGTGCCCCTTCGAGATCCGCAACGACACCGGCTTCACGCCGTCCGGCGTGACCTGGAAGTTCGACACGCGCCCGACCTTCACGGTCGGCGAGTTCTCGGGCGGCGGCTGGGCCGTCGACTCCGAGACCGTCGGGCGCATGTCGATGACGTGCACGCTGACCGACCCGGCCACCGGCCAGACCGGCCCGGGCTACAGCATCAACCCGGTCGACTTCATCGTCGGCGGCACGGTCGAGGGCTTCACCGACGAGGGCGCGACGTTCGTCCCCTTCCCCTAGACCCACACCTGGACGACCCCTGGGAGCACTGCTCCCAGGGGTCGTCGTCGTTTGACCACAGGCCCTCCGCGGGCTAGTCTTGTTTGGGTGTGCGCGCTGTCGTGCGCTCTCGTGCTGTCCACGTTCTCCGGAGCCTGGCTCGGGGGAGCGGACAGCAGTCTTGCACCATCGGGTTGATCCCCGCCGGGCTGGTCCCGGTTGCAGATCGCCCCCACGGCATACCCACCACTTCAGTGACGCGCACTCGCGCGTCACCGGTGGGTCCATACGACCTCGTGGTCCGGGAGACCGGTCCACGAATGCTGCAGTACCACTGTCACCGTGCAGTCATCATCAAGGAGCAAGTAGTGCCAACCATTCAGCAGTTGGTTCGGAAGGGCCGCAGCCCCAAGGTCGTCAAGACCAAGGCGCCCGCCCTGAAGAGCAACCCCCAGCAGGCCGGCGTGTGCACCCGCGTGTACACCACCACCCCGAAGAAGCCGAACTCGGCGATGCGCAAGGTCGCCCGCGTGAAGCTGCGCAACGGCACCGAGGTCACCGCGTACATCCCCGGTGAGGGCCACAACCTCCAGGAGCACTCGCTGGTCCTGGTCCGTGGTGGTCGTGTGAAGGATCTCCCGGGTGTCCGTTACAAGATCGTCCGTGGCGCCCTCGACACGCAGGCCGTCAAGAACCGCAAGCAGGCTCGCAGCCGCTACGGCGCGAAGATGGAGAAGAAGTAATGCCTCGCAAGGGTCCAGCTCCGAAGCGTCCCGTCGTCGCCGATCCCGTCTACGGCGCCCCCATCGTCAGCCAGCTCGTCAACAAGATCCTGCTGGACGGCAAGAAGGGCCTCGCTGAGCGCATCGTCTACGACGCACTCGAAGGCGTCACCGCCAAGAACCAGGGCGACGCCGTCGTCACGCTCAAGAAGGCGCTCGACAACGTCCGCCCGACCCTCGAGGTGCGTTCGCGCCGCGTCGGTGGTTCCACCTACCAGGTGCCGGTCGAGGTCAAGCCTCACCGCGCCAACACCCTCGCCCTGCGCTGGCTCGTGAGCTACGCGAAGGGCCGCCGTGAGAAGACGATGACCGAGCGTCTCCAGAACGAGATCCTCGACGCATCGAACGGTCTCGGTGCAGCCGTCAAGCGTCGTGAAGACACGCACAAGATGGCCGAGTCGAACAAGGCGTTCGCGCACTACCGCTGGTAGTCGCCGCCCGATGCGAGGGCGGACGATCCGTCCGCCCTCGCACACCTGAGTGAATCAGCTCACCCCTACCTATCCCCGGAGGACCCCGTGGCACAAGACGTGCTCACCGACCTGAACAAGGTCCGCAACATCGGCATCATGGCCCACATCGATGCCGGCAAGACCACCACCACCGAGCGCATCCTGTTCTACACGGGCGTCAACCACAAGATCGGCGAGACCCACGACGGTGCGTCGACGATGGACTGGATGGCGCAGGAGCAGGAGCGCGGCATCACCATCACGTCCGCCGCGACGACCTGCTTCTGGAACAAGAACCAGATCAACATCATCGACACCCCCGGCCACGTCGACTTCACGGTCGAGGTCGAGCGTTCGCTCCGCGTCCTCGACGGCGCGGTCGCGGTGTTCGACGGCAAGGAGGGCGTTGAGCCCCAGTCCGAGACCGTCTGGCGTCAGGCCGACAAGTACGACGTCCCGCGCATCTGCTTCGTCAACAAGATGGACAAGCTCGGCGCCGACTTCTACTTCACCGTCGACACGATCATCAGCCGTCTCGGCGCGAAGCCGCTGGTCATCCAGCTGCCGATCGGTGCCGAGTCCAACTTCGAGGGCGTCGTCGACCTCGTCGAGATGCGTGCGCTGACCTGGCGTGGAGACGCCAAGGGTGACGTCGAGATGGGCGCCAAGTACGCCATCGAGGAGATCCCGGAAGACCTCAAGGAGAAGGCGGCCGAGTACCGCACCGCGCTCCTCGAGGCCGTCGCCGAGACCGACGACGCACTCATGGAGAAGTACTTCGGTGGCGAAGAGCTGACCGTCGCGGAGATCAAGGCCGCGATCCGTCACCTCACCATCACGAGCACGATGTACCCGGTCCTCTGCGGCTCCGCGTTCAAGAACCGCGGCGTCCAGCCGATGCTCGACGCGGTCATCGACTACCTCCCCTCCCCGCTCGACGTCCCGGCCATCGAGGCCCACGACGCGCGCGACGAGGAGAAGGTCGTGGAGCGTCACCCCGACTCGACCGAGCCCTTCACCGCGCTCGCGTTCAAGGTCGCGGTGCACCCGTTCTTCGGTCGCCTGACGTACGTCCGCGTCTACTCGGGTCGTCTCGACTCCGGTGCGCAGATCATCAACTCGACCAAGGGCAAGAAGGAGCGCATCGGGAAGATCTTCCAGATGCACGCCAACAAGGAGAACCCGGTCGACTTCGTCACCGCCGGTCACATCTACGCGGTCATCGGCCTGAAGGACACCACCACCGGTGACACCCTGTCCGACCCGCAGCACCAGGTCGTCCTCGAGTCGATGAGCTTCCCGGAGCCCGTCATCGAGGTCGCGATCGAGCCGAAGACCAAGGCCGACCAGGAGAAGCTGGGCACCGCGATCCAGAAGCTGGCCGAAGAGGACCCGACGTTCCGCACCGAGCAGAACACCGAGACCGGCCAGACGGTCATCAAGGGCATGGGCGAGCTCCACCTCGACATCCTCGTCGACCGCATGAAGCGCGAGTTCAACGTCGAGGCCAACGTCGGCAAGCCGCAGGTCGCGTACCGCGAGACCATCAAGCGCAAGGTCGAGAAGTACGGCTACACGCACAAGAAGCAGACCGGTGGTTCGGGTCAGTTCGCGAAGATCCAGTTCGATCTGGAGCCGATGGACGTCACTCCGGAGACGACCTACGAGTTCGTGAACGCCGTGACCGGTGGTCGCATCCCGCGCGAGTACATCCCGTCGATCGACGCCGGTTTCCAGGACGCCCTGCAGGTCGGTGGCCTCGCCGGCTACCCGGTCGTGGGTGTCAAGGCGATCATCACCGATGGTGCGGCGCACGACGTCGACTCCTCGGAGATGGCGTTCAAGATCGCCGGCTCGATGGGTCTCAAGGAGGCCTACTCGCGTGCCAACCCCGTCCTCCTCGAGCCGCTCATGGCGGTCGAGGTGCGTACTCCCGAGGAGTACATGGGCGACGTCATCGGAGACCTCAACTCGCGCCGTGGGCAGATCCAGTCCATGGACGACGCCACCGGCGTCAAGGTCATCCGTGCCAACGTGCCGCTCTCCGAGATGTTCGGCTACATCGGCGACCTCCGGTCGAAGACCTCCGGTCGTGCCGTGTACTCGATGACGTTCGAGAGCTACGCGGAGGTCCCGAAGGCTGTCGCCGACGAGATCATCCAGAAGAACAAGGGCGAGTAGTCACTCACTCTCTCTTCACCGCGGTCCGGCCGGGTGTGCGAACACCCGGCCGGATCGCGTAACATGAATACACATCCCTGCAGTGCGTCGGGCATCGAATGGTGCCCGGCGTCCCGCACAACGTCCTGAGGAGGACTCACAGTGGCAAAGGCCAAGTTCGAGCGGACCAAGCCGCACGTCAACATCGGTACGATCGGTCACGTCGACCACGGCAAGACCACGCTCACCGCGGCGATCTCGAAGGTCCTGGCGGACAAGTTCCCGTCCGCGACCAACGTGCAGCGCGACTTCGCGTCGATCGACTCCGCGCCGGAAGAGCGTCAGCGTGGTATCACGATCAACATCTCGCACGTCGAGTACGAGACCCCGAAGCGCCACTACGCGCACGTCGACGCCCCCGGTCACGCCGACTACATCAAGAACATGATCACCGGTGCTGCGCAGATGGACGGCGCGATCCTGGTCGTCGCCGCCACTGACGGCCCGATGGCTCAGACGCGTGAGCACGTGCTGCTCGCCAAGCAGGTCGGCGTCCCCTACCTGCTCGTCGCGCTGAACAAGTCCGACATGGTCGACGACGAGGAGATCCTGGAGCTCGTCGAGCTCGAGGTCTCCGAGCTCCTCGCCTCGCAGGGCTTCGCTGAGGACGCACCGGTCGTCCGCGTCTCGGGCCTCAAGGCGCTCGAGGGCGACGAGAAGTGGGTGCAGAGCATCCTCGACCTCATGGACGCCGTGGACGCCAACGTCCCCGACCCCGTGCGCGACAAGGACAAGCCCTTCCTCATGCCGATCGAGGACGTCTTCACGATCACCGGTCGTGGAACCGTCGTCACGGGCCGCGCCGAGCGTGGCACGCTCGCGATCAACTCCGAGGTCGAGATCGTCGGCATCCGCCCGACGCAGAAGACGATCGTCACGGGTATCGAGATGTTCCACAAGCAGCTCGACGAGGCATGGGCCGGCGAGAACTGTGGTCTCCTGCTCCGTGGCACGAAGCGTGAAGACGTCGAGCGCGGCCAGGTCGTCGTCAAGCCGGGTTCGGTCACGCCGCACACGAACTTCGAGGGCACCGCGTACATCCTGTCCAAGGATGAGGGTGGGCGTCACAACCCGTTCTACGCGAACTACCGTCCGCAGTTCTACTTCCGCACCACCGACGTCACCGGCGTCATCACGCTGCCCGAGGGCACCGAGATGGTCATGCCCGGCGACACCACCGACATGACGGTTGAGCTGATCCAGCCCATCGCCATGGAGGTCGGCCTCGGTTACGCCATCCGTGAGGGTGGCCGCACCGTCGGCGCCGGCACCGTCACCAAGGTGCTCGCGTAAGCATCCGCTGACGCGAACCCCTGATCGACCTCAGGGTCGACACGGTTCCACACGAAGGGCCCGGAGCATTCCGCTCCGGGCCCTTCGTCGTGCGTGCTGTCGGCCGATCAGCGCCCGGCGACTCATATGTAAGATATCGGTCGACCCATTCTGTATCGAGCCGCCCGAGGTGACCGTGTCCCGTTCGTCCATCCGTCCGCGTCGTCTGTCGCGTCCACGTGTCCTGATCCCGGGCGTCTTCGTCCTGTCCATCCTGCTCGGCATCGCCGGAGCCACCGTATCGGCGGCGGTGGAAGCCATGTCCGTCCGGGACGAGCTCGCTTCGGTCCTGCCTGAGATCGAGGCGATCCGAGCGGGCGTCGATGGCGTCGGCACCGACGCGATCGATCCCGACGGCGTGCAGCGTGCCGGCGATGCGGTCGAGCGGGCACTGGCGTCGACGCAGCGGCCTGACTGGTGGCTCGCGGAACGCGTGCCCGTCTCCGGGGCCAACTTCGAGGCGGTGCGCACGGCCGTCGAGGCGGCGCACGTCGTCGTCGACGAGGTCGTCGAGCCGGTCCTCGGCCTGTCCCTCGACGGACTGGCGGTCGACGGTCGACTGGACACGGCGCGGGTGGGGAGCATCGCCCGCACCTCGGCGCGTGCGCTCGAGCGACTCGAGGAGCAGGTGGCGCGCCTCGACCGCCTCGACCGCTCGGTGCTCCTCCCGCAGGTGGCGTCGGCGCTGGTCGGGCTCGACGGTCCGCTGCGCGAGGCGTCACCGCTCGCTGCTCGGCTCGCACCGGTGCTTCGCGCGCTGCCCGGGTTCCTGGGGGAGGACGGGCCGCGAGACGTGGTCGTCCTGTTCCAGAACTCGGCGGAGAGCCGAGCCCTCGGGGGCATCGCGGGAGCTTCGGTGCTCGTGCACATCGAGGATGGGGTGCTCGGCGTGACGAGGACCCTCGGCGGCGCGGACTTCGTGTCGCACGCCGATCCGGTGGTGCCCCTCCCGGCCGATGCCGACGCGCTCTACCGGACCGAGGGATACGCTACCGCGGGCACCTCCATCCATGAGGTGACGGCGAGGCCGGACTTCCCCTACGGTGCGCAGGTGGCCTCGCGGCTCTGGCAGGAGAGTCAGGGCGTCACGCCCGATCTGGTGCTCGCCGTCGACCCGGTCGCGTTGTCCCACCTGTTGCGAGCGACGGGCCCCGTGGTCCTTGCCGACGGTACGGAGCTGTCGAGCGATACGGTGGTCGACGAACTCCTGAACGGTGTGTATCGGGATCATCCCGGTCTCAGCGACGAGGCGAACCGGGCGCAGGACGCCACCTTCACCGCCGTCGTCCAGGCGCTCACCTCGCAGCTGCAGGCGGGGTCCATGTCGGTCCCCCGGGCGATCGGCGGCTGGGTGCAGGCGGTCGACGAGCGGCGTCTGCTCGCCTGGAGTCCCGACCGCGTCGAGGAACGGGCGTTGGTGCTCGCCGGGGTCGCCGGCGGCCTGCCCGAGCGTTCGTCCCGTTCGGTGCCGTTCGGGCTGTACCTCTCGGACGCGGTCGGCTCCAAGCTCGAGTACTACCTCCGACAGCAGGTCCGTGTCCGTGCGGGCTCGTGCGACGTCGATGGGACGCGCACAGTGATGGTCGCGTCGCAACTCTCGAACACGATCGACACGGAGTCGGAGTTCGACACGGAGGCGTTCGACTACATCGCGGGGTTCTACGAGCGTGAGGGGCTCCCTCGTGGTTGGATGCGCCTGCGGGTCATGGCCTACGCGCCCGACGGTGCCGACATCCGCTCGGTTCGCGTGGACGGCACCGAGGTCCCGTACACGGCCGGATCGGACGACGGACGCCCGGTGGCCTACATGGTGGTGACGATCGCGCCGGGCGCGACGGTGACGCTCGACGTCGATGCGGACGTGTCCGGTGCGACGGTGGACGCCGTGCGGTTCCTGGGCACTCCGGGGGTGCGTCCGGTCGAGGTCGACAACGTCGTCGAGCCCTGCTGAGCAGCGGCGCCTCGGTGCTCGGGACGCCCGAGACTGGGCGGATCCTGACCATCCGACGCCCGCGACACGCCCGGGTTGCACGCATGGTGGATCCGTGGCAAACTAGTCCAGTTCAGTACTTCGGACGAGCGTGCCTGTGCGCGCTCCGGCGGATCACTGCCAGGTAGTGCATAGGAGCTCCCAGACGCGGCAACGCGACAGGGATCGAGCCTAGGCCGCGGGTAGCAGAACACCAATCACTTCATCGCAATCCAGGTCGTAGCAGTGCTACGCCCAGCGCCGACCACGAGTCGGGGTGGAACCCGGTGGATGACCACGAGGGTCGCAAGACACGAGTGGTCGTTGACAGCAGAACAGTGGTGCGACACCAGTAGTGCCAATGGCGTGGAGCAACCGAACGTTGCAAAGCGCACGATATGCGTCCAATACGGAGCGATCCGCATGACGCGAGACAGAGAGTGAGTCACACATGGCGGGACAGAAGATCCGCATCCGACTGAAGTCGTATGACCATGAGGTCATCGATACTTCGGCGCGCAAGATCGTCGACACGGTCACCCGTGCAGGCGCAACCGTCGTCGGCCCGGTGCCGCTTCCGACGGAGAAGAACGTGGTCTGCGTGATCCGTTCGCCGCACAAGTACAAGGACAGCCGGGAGCACTTCGAAATGCGCACCCACAAGCGTCTGATCGACATCATCGACCCGACCCCGAAGGCCGTCGACTCGCTCATGCGTCTCGACCTGCCGGCGGACGTCAACATCGAGATCAAGCTCTGAGCTCGGTAGAGACGGAAGGAAGACATGTCTAACACGAAGACCAGCAAGGGTCTGCTCGGCACCAAGCTCGGCATGACCCAGGTGTGGGACGAGAACAACAAGCTCGTCCCCGTCACCGTCATCGAGATCACGCCCAACGTGGTCACGCAGGTTCGCACCCCCGAGGTTGACGGCTACGACGCCGTGCAGATCGCGTACGGCCAGATCGATCCCCGCAAGGTCAGCAAGCCTGACGCGGGTCACTTCGACAAGGCCGGCGTGACGCCGCGTCGCCACCTCACCGAGGTGCGCACCGCCGACGCATCCGAGTACTCGCTCGGCCAGGAGCTCACCGTCGACGGTGTCTTCGAGGCCGGCCAGAAGGTCGACGTCGTCGGCACTTCGAAGGGTAAGGGTTTCGCCGGTGTCATGAAGCGTCACAACTTCAAGGGCATGGGCGCATCTCACGGTGCTCACCGCAACCACCGCAAGCCGGGCTCCATCGGCGCCTCCTCGACCCCGAGCCGTGTCTTCAAGGGCATGCGCATGGCCGGTCGTATGGGTGGCGAGCGCGTCACCGTGCTGAACCTCCGGGTTCACGCCATCGACGCCGAGAAGGGCCTGCTGCTCGTCAAGGGTGCCGTTCCCGGCGCTCGTGGCCGTATCGTATTCGTCCGCACCGCAGTGAAGGGAGCGTAGTTCCATGGCTATCGCTACTCTCGACGTGCTCGACACCAAGCTCAAGAAGGCCGGCACCGTCGACCTTCCTGCCGAGGTGTTCGACGTTCAGACCAACATCCCGCTCATCCACCAGGTGGTCGTCGCGCAGCTCGCTGCCGCCCGCCAGGGGACGCACAAGACCAAGCGCCGCGGCGAAGTGTCCGGTGCCGGCCGCAAGCCGTTCAAGCAGAAGGGTACGGGTAACGCTCGTCAGGGCTCCATCCGTGCACCTCAGATGACCGGCGGTGGCATCGTCCACGGTCCAGTGCCCCGCAACTACGCACAGCGCACCCCCAAGAAGATGATCGCCGCGGCTCTCCTCGGCGCCCTCTCCGACCGCGCACGCGGCAGCCGCCTGCACGTCGTCGACTCCCTCTCGATCGGTGAGAAGCCGTCGACGAAGGCCGTGTCCGAGTACCTGACGAACGTCGCTTCCTCGAAGCACGTCCTGATCGTCCTCCAGCGCGACGACGAGCTCAGCCTCCGCAGCGTCCGCAACCTGCAGAACGTGCACGTGCTGTCGTACGACCAGCTGAACGCATACGACGTGCTCGTCTCCGACGACATCGTCTTCACCAAGGCCGCCTTCGAGGCATTCGTCGCCAGCAAGACCGGCAACACGGCCGCAACCGAGGAGGTCTCGGCATGACCGCGATCAACAAGGACCCCCGCGACGTCATCTTCGCGCCGGTCGTCTCCGAGAAGAGCTACAGCCTGATCGACGAGGGCAAGTACACCTTCCTCGTCGACCCGCGCTCGAACAAGACCGAGATCAAGCTCGCCATCGAGAAGATCTTCGGTGTCGAGGTCGCTTCGATCAACACCCTCACCCGTCAGGGCAAGACCCGTCGCACCAAGTTCGGCACCGGCAAGCGCAAGGACACCAAGCGCGCCATCGTGTCGCTCAAGTCGGGTTCCATCGACATCTTCACGGCTGTTGGCTAAGACGGCCGGGAACGAAGAGGAATAAGAAATGGCTATTCGTAAGTACAAGCCCACGACTCCTGGTCGTCGCGGTTCGTCTGTCGCGGACTTCGCGGAGATCACCCGCACCACGCCGGAGAAGTCGCTGCTTCGTCCGTTGTCGAAGACCGGTGGTCGCAACAACCAGGGCCGCATCACGACGCGTCACATCGGTGGTGGCCACAAGCGCCAGTACCGTCTGATCGACTTCCGTCGCAACGACAAGGACGGCGTCAACGCCAAGGTCGCTCACATCGAGTACGACCCCAACCGCACCGCGCGTATCGCGCTGCTCCACTTCGTGGACGGCACCAAGCGCTACATCCTGGCTCCGAACAAGCTCAGCCAGGGCGACGTGGTCGAGTCGGGTGCCGGCGCGGACATCAAGCCCGGCAACAACCTGCCGCTGAAGAACATCCCCACCGGTACGGTCATCCACGCGATCGAGCTCCGTCCCGGCGGCGGCGCGAAGATGGCCCGCTCCGCGGGTGCATCGGTGCGTCTCGTCGCGAAGGACGGCCCGTACGCGCAGCTCCGTCTGCCGTCCGGCGAGATCCGCAACGTCGACCTGCGCTGCCGCGCCACCATCGGTGAGGTCGGCAACGCCGAGCAGTCGAACATCAACTGGGGTAAGGCCGGCCGTAAGCGCTGGCTGGGCGTCCGCCCGACCGTCCGTGGTGTCGCGATGAACCCGATCGACCACCCGCACGGTGGTGGTGAGGGCAAGACCTCCGGTGGACGTCACCCGGTCAGCCCGTGGGGCCAGAAGGAAGGCCGCACGCGCCACCCCAACAAGGAAAGCGACAAGCTCATCGTTCGTCGTCGTACCGCCGGCAAGAAGCGTAAGTAGGAGTAAGAGAAGATGCCACGCAGTCTCAAGAAGGGCCCCTTCGTCGACGACCACCTGCTCCGCAAGGTCGTCACGGCGAACGAGGCCAACAACAAGAACGTGATCAAGACCTGGTCGCGTCGATCGATGATCATCCCGGCGATGCTGGGTCACACCATCGCCGTCCACGACGGTCGCAAGCACATCCCGGTGTTCGTCACCGAGACGATGGTCGGGCACAAGCTCGGCGAGTTCGCGCCCACCCGCACCTTCCGTGGACACGTGAAGGACGACAAGAAGGGCCGTCGCCGCTAACGCGGTGACGTGAAGGAGGAAGAGAAATGGTGGAGTCGATCGCCCGCGTGCGACACATCCGCGTCACCCCCCAGAAGGCCCGTCGTGTCGTCGCGCTCATCCGTGGCAAGCAGGCTCAGGAGGCCTTGGCCATCCTGAAGTTCGCACCACAGAGCGCCAGCGAGCCCATCTACAAGCTCGTTGCCTCGGCCATCGCGAACGCTCGCGTCACGGCCGACAAGGACAACGTGTTCCTTGACGAGCAGGACCTGTACATCGCGAAGGCGTACGTCGATGAGGGTGCAACCCTCAAGCGTTTCCGTCCCCGCGCACAGGGCCGCGCGTTCCGCATCCTCAAGCGCACCAGCCACATCACCGTCGAGCTTTCGACGCCTGATGAGACTGCCGGCGCTGCCAAGGCCAAGAAGGTGAGCAAGTAATGGGTCAGAAAGTCAATCCATACGGCTTCCGTCTGGGAATCACGACCGACCACGTGTCGCGTTGGTTCTCCGACAGCACGAAGAAGGGTCAGCGTTACAGCGACTTCGTCGCGGAAGACGTCAAGATCCGCCGTCTGCTGGCGACCTCGCTCGACCGCGCTGGTGTCAGCCGCATCGAGATCGAGCGCACCCGTGACCGCGTCCGCGTCGACATCCACACCGCCCGTCCGGGCATCGTGATCGGTCGCCGTGGCGCCGAGGCCGAGCGCATCCGCGCCGACCTCGAGAAGCTCACGAAGAAGCAGATCCAGCTGAACATCCTCGAGGTCAAGAACCCCGAGGCCGACGCTCAGCTCGTCGCGCAGGGCATCGCCGAGCAGCTCTCCGCACGTGTGGCATTCCGCCGCGCGATGCGTAAGGGCCTGCAGGGCGCTCAGCGCACGTCCACCGTCAAGGGTGTCCGCATCCAGGTGTCCGGCCGCCTCGGCGGCGCCGAGATGAGCCGTTCCGAGTTCTACCGCGAAGGCCGGGTGCCGCTGCACACCCTCCGCGCGAACATCGACTACGGCTTCTACGAGGCGAAGACCACGTTCGGCCGTATCGGCGTGAAGGTCTGGATCTACAAGGGCGACATCACCAACAAGGAGCTTGCTCGCGAGCAGGCCAACCAGAAGTCGACGCGTCCGGAACGTCGCGACGGTGGCGACCGCCCCCGTCGGAACGCCGGTCCGAGCAGCGCCCCCAAGGCAGCTGCCGAGGCGCCCGCCGCCGCAGGAGTTGAGGCATAACCATGTTGATCCCACGCAAAGTCAAGCACCGGAAGCAGCACCACCCCGGCCGTTCCGGCCAGGCGACCGGTGGCACCAAGGTGTCGTTCGGTGAGTTCGGTATCCAGGCCCTGACGCCCGCTTACGTGACCAACCGTCAGATCGAGTCCGCTCGTATCGCCATGACGCGTCACATCAAGCGTGGCGGAAAGGTGTGGATCAACATCTACCCCGACCGTCCGCTGACCAAGAAGCCCGCCGAAACCCGCATGGGTTCCGGTAAGGGTTCGCCCGAGTGGTGGGTCGCGAACGTCAAGCCGGGTCGTGTGCTGTTCGAGGTCGCCGGAGTCGATGAGACCCTGGCCCGCGAGGCGCTGACCCGTGCAATCCACAAGCTGCCCCTCAAGGCACGCATCATCAAGCGCGAGGAGGGCGACGCATAATGGCGATCGGATCCAAGGAGCTCACCCCCGTCGAGCTCGACACCTTTGAAGACCAGCGCCTCATCGAGGAGCTCCGCAAGGCCAAGGAAGAGCTGTTCAACCTGCGCTTCCAGTCGGCCACGGGGCAGCTCGAGAACCACGGCCGCCTGCGCGCCGTGAAGCGCGACATCGCTCGCATCTACACGGTCATCCGTGAGCGCGAGCTCGGCATCCGGGCCACGCCGACCGTCGAGGTCGTCGAGGCCAAGGCCGAGAAGAAGACCAAGAAGGCCAAGGCCGCACCGAAGTCCGAGGACACCGCTGCAGCCGACGCCGAGACCACGAAGGAGGCCTAGACATGGCTACCGCTACTGACAAGGCCCCCGAGGGTCACGAGTCGGCCGAGCACGACGTCAAGGACGCCGCTGCTCGTGGCTACCGCAAGACCCGCCGTGGTCTGGTGACCAGCGACAAGATGGAGAAGACCATCGTCGTCGAGGTCGAGGACCGCGTGAAGCACCCGCTCTACGGCAAGGTCATCCGCCGCACCTCCAAGGTCAAGGCTCACGACGAGGCGAACTCCGCCGGCATCGGCGACCTCGTCCTGATCAGCGAGACCCGCCCCACCAGCGCCACCAAGCGCTGGCGTCTGGTCGAGATTCTCGAGAAGGCCAAGTAGGCCTCGCGGCTTACTGAGAGGAAAGCGAACAATGCTTCAGCAAGAATCACGAGTCAAGGTCGCCGACAACACCGGCGCCAAGGAGCTCCTGACCATTCGCGTGCTCGGTGGCTCCGGCCGCCGCTACGCGGGCCTCGGTGACACCATCGTCGCGACCGTCAAGGACGCGATCCCCGGTGGCAACGTCAAGAAGGGCGACGTCGTCAAGGCGGTCATCGTCCGCACCCGCAAGCAGACCCGTCGTTCCGACGGTTCGTACATCAAGTTCGACGAGAACGCCGCTGTCATCCTGAAGGCTGACGGGGACCCCCGTGGTACCCGCATCTTCGGACCGGTCGGTCGCGAGCTTCGTGACAAGAAGTTCATGAAGATCGTCTCGTTGGCGCCGGAGGTTATCTAAGTCATGGCAAAGATCAAGAAGGGCGACCTGGTTCAGGTCGTCTCCGGCCCGAAGCAGGACCGCGGTGGTTACCGCGGCAAGCAGGGTCGCGTCATCGAGGTCCTGGCGGACAAGAACCGGGTGATCGTGGAGGGCGTCAACTACGTCACGAAGCACTCCCGTGTCGGCCAGACCCAGCGTGGAACGAAGACCGGCGGCATCGAGACCGTCGAGGCTTCGATCCACATCTCCAACGTCGCGCTCGTCGACCCGGAGACCAAGGGACCGACCAAGGTCGGCCACCGCAACGAGGAAGTCACGAAGGACGGCGTCACCAAGACGGTCCGCGTTCGTTACGCCAAGAAGTCAGGTAAGGACCTGTAATGACCGACACAGAAGTGGCGACTGGCAAAATCCAGCCCCGTCTCAAGCAGAAGTACCGCGCTGAGATCCTTCCGCAGCTGCAGAAGGACTTCGGCTTCACGAACGTGCACCAGGTGCCCGGACTCGTGAAGGTCGTCGTCAACACCGGTGTGGGCGAGGCCGCTCGCGACAGCAAGGTCATCGACGGCGCTGTTTCGGACCTCACCAAGATCACCGGCCAGAAGCCGCAGGTCACCAAGGCACGCAAGTCCATCGCGCAGTTCAAGCTGCGCGAGGGTCAGCCCATCGGCGCTCACGTCACGCTTCGTGGCGACCGCGCGTGGGAGTTCCTCGACCGCCTGCTGAGCCTCGCTCTTCCGCGTATCCGCGACTTCCGCGGTCTCTCGGACAAGCAGTTCGACGGCAACGGCAACTACACCTTCGGTCTCCAGGAGCAGTCGATGTTCCACGAGATCGACCAGGACAAGATCGATCGTGTCCGCGGCTTCGACATCACCGTCGTGACCACGGCCAAGAACGACGACGAGGGTCGCGCGCTGCTCAAGGCGCTCGGCTTCCCGTTCAAGGCGGCTGAGTCCAAGTAGGCTGAGCTTCTGCCCGGTCCTCGGTGTATGTCGAGGACCGGGCTTCCGCCCGTTCGGGGCACTCCTGCCCAGAACGGTTCAACCACCACAGGTCGGCACCCTTGCACAGGATGTCGAAACCTGGTGAACAAAGGAAACACTCGATATGACCATGACAGATCCGGTCGCAGACATGCTGACCAGACTGCGCAATGCGAACTCGGCGCACCACGACACCGTGTCGATGCCGCACTCCAAGCTCAAGGTGAACATCGCCGAGATCCTCAAGTCCGAGGGCTACATCTCCGGCTGGGAGGTCGCTGACGCGGCCGTCGGACAGACGCTCTCGCTGAGCCTGAAGTTCGGCCCGAACCGCGAGCGCTCCATCGCCGGCATCAAGCGCGTCTCGAAGCCCGGCCTCCGCGTCTACGCGAAGTCGAACGAGATCCCCAAGGTCCTCGGCGGCCTCGGCGTCGTCATCCTGTCCACCTCCAGCGGCCTCCTCACGGACCGCCAGGCCGAGAAGAAGGGCGTGGGTGGGGAAGTCCTCGCCTACGTGTGGTAGCCAGTCATGTCTCGTATTGGAAGACTCCCCATCGACATCCCGGCAGGCGTCACCATCGACGTCGCCGGTCAGAACGTCACCGTCAAGGGCCCGAAGGGTGAGCTCCAGCTCACCGTCGCGAGCCCCATCGAGGTCAAGCTCGAAGACGCACAGCTGCTCGTCACGCGTCCCGACGACGAGCGCAACTCGCGCTCGCTCCACGGCCTGACCCGCACGCTCATCGCGAACCAGATCATCGGCGTCACCCAGGGCTACACCAAGGGCCTCGAGGTCGTCGGTACCGGTTACCGCGTCGCTCAGAAGGGCAGCGCCGTCGAGTTCGCGCTCGGCTTCTCGCACCCCGTCACCGTCGAGCCGCCGGTCGGCATCACGCTGACCGTCGAGGGCAACAACAAGCTCACGGTCGCCGGTATCGACAAGCAGGCCGTCGGCGAGGTCGCCGCCAACATCCGTAAGATCCGCAAGCCCGAGCCGTACAAGGGCAAGGGTGTGCGCTACGCCGGCGAGATCGTGCGTCGCAAGGCCGGAAAGGCTGGTAAGTAACCATGGCTCGTCCAACGAAGACTGCCGCACGTGGCCGTCGCCACACGCGTCTGCGCAAGAAGGTCGAGGGCACCGCGGTCCGTCCGCGCCTCGTCGTCAACCGTTCAGCCCGTCACGTGTTCGTGCAGGTTGTCGATGACACGAAGGGTCACACCCTCGTCTCCGCCTCGACCATGGAGGACACCCTCCGGACGTTCGACGGCGACAAGACCGCCAAGTCGCGCAAGGTCGGCGAACTCATCGCCGAGCGTGCCAAGGCAGCCGGCATCGCCGATGTCGTATTTGACCGTGGAGGCAACCGCTACGCAGGTCGCGTGGCAGCAATTGCCGATGGTGCTCGAGAGGGCGGATTGAACCTGTGAGCGAAGACAACAAGCAGCAGCAAGAGCCTGTGGCGACCGTGGCCGAGGCCCCGGTCGAGACCGCGGCATCGACGGCGCCCACCGGCGACCGCGAGCCGCGCGAGGCGCGCCGCGGAGGCCGTGAGCGCAACCCCAACCGCGACCGCGGTAGCCGCGACAGCGACAAGAGCCAGTTCCTGGAGCGCGTCGTGACCATCAACCGTGTCTCGAAGGTCGTGAAGGGTGGTCGTCGCTTCAGCTTCACCGCCCTCGTGGTCGTCGGTGACGGCAACGGCATGGTCGGCGTCGGCTACGGCAAGGCCCGCGAAGTCCCGCTCGCGATCGCGAAGGGCGTCGAAGAGGCGAAGAAGAACTTCTTCCGCGTCCCGCGCGTCGGCTCGACCATCCCGCACCCCACCCAGGGTGAGGCAGCAGCCGGTGTGGTGCTCCTGCGCCCCGCCGCCGCTGGTACCGGTGTCATCGCCGGTGGTCCCGTCCGCGCCGTCCTCGAGTGCGCCGGCATCCACGACGTGCTGAGCAAGTCGCTCGGTTCGTCCAACACGATCAACATCGTCCACGCGACCGTCACGGCGCTGAAGCAGCTCGAGGAACCTCGTGCCGTCGCAGCCCGTCGTGGTCTCGAGTTCGACCAGGTCGCTCCGGCCCGCCTGCTCCGTGCAGAGGCAGAGGCCGTTCAGGCGGCCGCTGCTGCGAAGGTAGGTGCCTGATGGCCCAGCTGAGGATCACCCAGATCAAGGGCAGAATTAGTGAGAAGCAGAACCAGCGCGACACGCTTCGCAGCCTGGGTCTCCGTCGCATCGGTGCTGTCGTCGTCCGCCCGGACAACGCGCAGAACCGCGGCTACGTGAACACTGTTGCTCACCTCGTACAGGTTGAGGAGATCGACTAATGGCTGAGAAGAACGAAACCACTGAGGAGAAGGCCCCCAAGGCCGCTGCCAAGGCAGCTCCGAAGACGGCTGCCGCGAAGGCCGAGCCCAAGGCGAAGGCGGCCCCCAAGGCCGCTGCAGCCAAGAAGCCCGCGAAGGACGAGCCCGCCGAGAAGCGCGAGCAGGTCCTGAAGGTGCACCACCTGCGTCCGGCCGCCGGGGCCAAGAAGTCCCGGATGCGCGTGGGCCGTGGTGAGGCGTCCAAGGGTAAGACCGCCGGTCGCGGTACCAAGGGTACGAAGGCGCGTTACAACGTCAAGGTCGGCTTCGAGGGTGGGCAGATGCCGCTGCACATGCGCACCCCGAAGCTCCGTGGCTTCAAGAACCCCTTCCGCGTCGAGTACCAGGTCGTGAACCTGGAGAAGCTCGCCGAGCTGTACCCGAAGGGTGGCGACGTCACCACGGTGGACCTCGTCGCCAAGGGTGCCGTCCGGAAGAACGAGAAGGTCAAGGTTCTCGGAAACGGTGACATCTCGGTTAAGCTGAATGTCGCGGTTGACAAGGTCTCCGGCTCAGCTGAGCAGAAGATCGTGGCAGCCGGGGGCAGCGTCAAGTAGCCCTCGGCCGGCTCCGCACAGGAGCTCACTCGGGTGGCCGGCATCATGCCGGTCACCCGGGCCGACCCCGCAACATCTCACAGGAGGCCCCTTTTGTTCAGCGCCATCGGCCGGATCTTCCGGACCCCGGATCTTCGTCGCAAGATCGGGTTCACACTCGGAATCATCGCCATCTACCGGCTGGGGTCCTTCATCCCCGCTCCGTTCGTGAACTTCCCGAACGTGCAGCAGTGCCTCGCGAACCAGCAGGCCGCCGGCGCATCAGGCCTCTACGAGCTCGTCAACCTCTTCAGTGGTGGCGCGCTCCTCCAACTCTCCATCTTCGCGCTGGGCATCATGCCCTACATCACCGCGTCGATCATCGTCCAGCTCCTCCGCGTGGTCATCCCGCACTTCGAGACGCTGCACAAAGAAGGCCAGGCCGGCCAGGGCAAGCTGACGCAGTACACGCGGTACCTCACGATCTTCCTCGGCATCCTCCAGTCGACGACGCTCATCACGGTCGCCAAGAGCGGCGCACTGTTCGGCAACCAGGGCGGCGTCTGCGCCGACCTCATCACCGCCCAGGGCGGCACCTGGTACGGCATGCTCCTCATGGTCGTCACCATGACCGCGGGCACCGGCCTCGTCATGTGGATGGCCGAGCTCGTCACCGAGCGCGGCGTCGGCAACGGCATGTCGCTCCTCATCTTCACCTCGATCGCAGCCACGTTCCCGGGCTCGCTGGCCGCCATCTGGACCGCGAAGGGCCCGGAGGTCTTCCTCCTCGTGCTCGCCGTCGGCCTCGTGATCGTCGGACTCGTCGTCTTCGTCGAGCAGTCGCAACGTCGCATCCCCGTGCAGTACGCGAAGCGCATGGTCGGACGCCGGACGTATGGCGGCAACAACACCTACATCCCCATCAAGGTCAACATGGCCGGTGTGGTGCCCGTCATCTTCGCGTCGTCGATCCTGTACCTGCCGGCCCTCATCGCGCAGTTCAACCAGCCGACGACCGGCACTCCGGCGCCCTGGGTCCTGTGGATCCAGCAGTACCTCACCAAGGGTGACCACCCGCTGTACATGCTCATGTACTTCCTGCTCATCGTCGGCTTCACCTACTTCTACGTCGCGATCACCTTCAACCCTGAAGAGGTCGCCGACAACATGAAGAAGTACGGCGGGTTCATCCCGGGCATCCGTGCCGGACGCCCGACGGCCGAGTACCTCGACTACGTGCTGACCCGAGTGACCCTGCCCGGATCGATCTACCTGGGGTTGATCGCCCTCCTGCCGCTCATCGCGCTTGCCCTGGTCGGTGCGAACGCGAACTTCCCGTTCGGTGGGGCGTCGATCCTCATCATCGTGGGTGTCGGACTCGAGACGGTCAAGCAGATCGACTCGCAACTCCAGCAGCGCCACTACGAAGGGCTCCTGCGTTGAGCGCGGCGGCCGGCAAGCCCCGCCTGCTCATCGTCGGTCCTCCGGGATCCGGCAAGGGCACCCAGGCGGCCTTCCTCGCGGAGCGCTTCGACATCCCCGCGATCTCGACGGGCGACATCTTCCGCGCGAACATCAAGGAGGGTACGGCGCTCGGGAAGCAGGTCCAGGCGATCGTGAGCGAGGGCGGGTACGTCCCCGACTCCTTGACGAACGAGATCGTCCGCGACCGGCTCCACCAGCCTGACGCCGTCGAGGGGTTCCTGCTCGACGGGTACCCGCGGACCACCGACCAGGTCGTCGCGCTCGACGCTCTGCTCGCAGAGAACGACGCGAGCCTGGACGCCGTCGTGCAGCTGCAGGCCGACACGGAAGAGGTCGTCTCACGACTCCTCAAGCGTGCCGCCGAGCAGGGTCGCACCGACGACACGGAGGAGGTCATCCGCCACCGGCTCGACCTCTACGCGCACGAGACCGCGCCGCTGATCGAGGTCTTCACGGCCCGGGGGCTCGTCGTGGCAGTCGACGGCCTCGGCGAGGTCGATGACGTGACCGCGCGGATCGACGCGGCCCTCGCCGCTCGCGGCATCATCGTTCCGGCCGTCTGACGCACCGACACATCCATCACGGTGTTCCGGAAGTCGATCTACAAGACCCCTGACCAGATCCGCGCCATGATCGCGCCGGGGCTGGCCACCGCGGCTTCGCTCGATGCGGTGCGTGCGCTCGTCGCCCCCGGGGTGACGACGCTGCAACTCGACGCGGCTGCCGAGGCGGCGATCGTCGCGGCCGGCGGGCACTCCAACTTCAAGCTCGTCCCCGGCTACCGGCACACGGTCTGCACCTCGGTCAACGAGGACGTGGTCCACGGCATCCCCGGGTCACGCGTGCTGCAGGCGGGCGACATCGTGTCGATCGACAGCGGCGCCGAGATCGACGGCTGGAACGGCGACTCCGCGATGACCATCGTGCTCACCGATCCCACGCGCCCGGAGCTCGTCACCGAGCGCGAGCGCCTCTCGGCGGTGACGGAGGGCTCGCTGTGGGCCGGGATCGCCGAACTCGCGACCGCCCGACACCTGAACCAGGTCGGTGCCGCGATCGAGGAGTACGTCGAGGACCACTCACCCGAGGGGAAGCCCTACGGGATCCTCACGGACTACGTCGGGCACGGCATCGGACGCACGATGCACGAGGCACCGCCGGTGTTCAACTACCGGGTCCGTCAGCGCGGACCCGAAGTGAAGCCCGGACTCGTGGTGGCCATCGAACCCATGGTGGTCGCCGGGAGCCCCGACACCTTCGTCCGCGACGACGAATGGACGGTCGCCACGCTGGACGGTGGCTCGGCGGCGCACTGGGAGCACAGCGTCGCCGTGCACCGCGACGGCATCTGGGTCCTGACCGCTCACGATGGCGGGGCCGCGGCCCTCGCCGCCTTCGGCGTCACCCCGGTCCGTCCAGCCTGACCGCCCGCCAGGTCGCCGGACGGACCTCGTCCGTCCCGGTAGAGTTGCTCGGCATGAGCGTGCCGATCGTGTTCCTTCTCGACGTCCTCCCCGCAGACACCGTCCTCGACGACGCCGACCTCGCGGCCACGATCACGCCGGCCGGCGACGGGTCCGGCGTCTTGAGCGTCTTCGATCTGGGTCCCGCGCGGGGGGACGGGATCTTCGAGACGATCGGTGTCGTCGGCCGGCACCCGCAGTCGGTCGAGGCGCACCTCGACCGGCTGACCGAGTCGGCGGCGATCCTCGATCTGCCTGCGCCGAACCACGCTCAGTGGCGAGTCGCCATCGCCCGCGCGGTCGCGGAACTCCCCGTCGTCGATCAGAGCGCCGTCCGACTCGTCGTGACGCGGGGGAGTGGCGGACGCCCGACCGCGTGGGTCTCGGCGACGCCGGCTGACGGGTTCCCCGAGCGCGAGAACGGCATCGAGGTCGTCCTGCTCGACCGAGGCCTCGCGAGCGACGTGCAGCAGCGTTCGCCGTGGCTGCTCGCTGGTGCCAAGACGCTGTCGTACGCGGTCAACATGGCCGCGCTCCGTGAGGCGCACCGTCGCGGAGCTGACGACGTGCTCTTCGTCAGCAGCGACGGCTTCGTCCTCGAGGGCCCGACCTCCACCGTGGTCGTGCGGATCGACGGGACCTTCGTGACGCCGCCGCCGTCGAGCGGCATCCTCCCCGGCACCACGCAGCTGGCGCTCTGGGCCCATCTCGAGGAGCAGGGGCTCGCGCACGAGTACCGGATGCTGACACCGGAGGACGTGCTCGACGCGGAAGCGGCGTGGCTGCTCTCCAGCGTCCGACTGGCAGCGCCGGTGCGTGCGGTGGACGGACGTGCGCTGGCGATGGACGCCGGTCTCACGACGCAGATCAACGATGCGCTGCTCTCCCGCACCGACTGAGAGGTCGTGGCCGACGTTGAGTTGGCGAAACCCGGGAACATAGCATAGAATCGATCTTTGGTGCTTTCTGCATGCCTTCGGCGAGCCGACATCCGCACCGCAATCCATCCGCACGACCAGTGCGACTCAACCTGAGCGACAGTGAGGCTATGGCCAAAAAAGACGGCGTCATCGAGATCGAGGGCCAAGTGGTCGAGGCTCTGCCCAACGCGATGTTCCGCGTTGAGCTGACCAACGGACACAAGGTACTTGCCCACATTTCGGGCAAAATGCGTCAGCACTACATCCGCATCCTCCCAGAGGACCGCGTGATCGTGGAACTGACCCCCTACGACCTGACCCGTGGTCGGATCGTCTACCGCTACAAGTAGGTCGCGCTGTAAGTAACGGCCGGACGCGCCTCCACCACCCGGTGGTGGGCCCGGCACGATGACAGCGAAAAGAGAGAACTATGAAGGTCAAGCCCAGCGTCAAGAAGATCTGCGACAAGTGCAAGGTCATCCGTCGCAACGGCCGCGTCATGGTCATCTGCGAGAACCCGCGCCACAAGCAGCGCCAGGGTTGATCTCAGAGGACCTGCAGCACGCAGCCCTGAGCAACACAGCACCACCCCTCTAACGGCAGTTCCAGATCCCGCAGCACATCGTGCGCCGCGGGTGACACCTCGGGTCGGAGGCCCGAGCACCGGAACTGCTCCACACCTCCACAACTCCTAGGAGAAGCCACCATGGCACGTCTCGCCGGCGTAGACATCCCACGCGACAAGCGCGTGGAAGTTGCACTGACGTACATCTACGGTGTTGGCCGCACGCGGTCACTCAAGACCCTCGCCGACACCGGCATCAGCGGAGACATCCGCGTGAAGGATCTCACCGATGACCAGCTGATCGCCCTGCGCGATTACATCGAGGGCACCTTCAAGGTCGAGGGTGACCTCCGCCGTGAGGTCGCCGCCGACATCCGCCGCAAGGTGGAGATCGGGTCCTACCAGGGCATCCGTCACCGTCGTGGACTTCCGGTCCGCGGCCAGCGCACCAAGACCAACGCGCGCACCCGCAAGGGCCCGAAGCGCACCGTCGCCGGCAAGAAGAAGGCTCGCTAGGCCCCGCCTAGTCGCCTCGTCATAGGACTCAGGAGATATTCATGGCAGCACCAAAGTCGGCCGTTCGGAAGCCGCGTAAGAAGGAAAAGAAGAACATCGCCGTGGGCCAGGCCCACATCAAGTCGACGTTCAACAACACGATCGTCTCGATCACCGACCCCTCGGGCGCGGTCATCAGCTGGGCTTCGTCCGGTGGCGTCGGCTTCAAGGGTTCGCGTAAGTCGACCCCGTTCGCCGCACAGCTCGCCGCCGAGTCGGCTGCGCGTCAGGCGCAGGAGCACGGCATGAAGAAGGTCGACGTCTTCGTCAAGGGACCCGGCTCCGGCCGCGAGACCGCGATCCGTTCGCTCCAGGCCGCGGGCCTCGAGGTCGGCTCGATCAACGACGTCACGCCTCAGGCACACAACGGCTGCCGCCCCCCGAAGCGTCGCCGCGTCTAATTCCTTCGGTTCACCGGCCGTGATCCGTCCGTAGCGATCGTCTGATCGCCGCGGACGGATCACGGCATGGTCCTGGTGACCAGGGCCAGCGAACACCATTCACTACCTCGCCAACGCAAGTGTCATATAGCGGACACTTAGCCGAAAGGAATCCATAGTGCTCATCGCACAGCGCCCTACGCTCACCGAAGAATCCATCTCGGAGTTCCGCAGCCGGTTCATCATCGAGCCGCTCGAGCCAGGCTTCGGGTACACCCTCGGGAACTCGCTCCGTCGCACCCTGCTGTCGTCCATCCCGGGTGCAGCCGTCACCAGCATCCGCATCGACGGCGTGCTGCACGAGTTCAGCACGATCCCCGGTGTCAAGGAAGACGTCACCGAGATCATCCTGAACATCAAGGGCCTCGTCGTCTCCAGCGAGCACGACGAGCCGATCACGGCGTACCTCCGCAAGACCGGCGCAGGCCAGGTCACCGCAGCGGACATCTCGGCTCCGGCCGGCGTCGAGGTCCACAACCCGGACCTCGTCATCGCGACCCTCAACGACAAGGCGAAGTTCGAGCTCGAGCTCACGATCGAGCGTGGCCGCGGCTACGTGTCGGCCACGCAGAACCGCAACGAGTTCAGCGAAGCCGGTCAGATCCCCGTCGACTCGATCTACTCGCCCGTCCTCAAGGTGACCTACCGCGTCGAGGCGACTCGTGCCGGTGAGCGCACCGACTTCGACCGCCTGGTCGTCGACGTCGAGTCGAAGCCGGCCATCACGCCGCGCGACGCCATCGCGTCGGCCGGTCGCACGCTGACCGAGCTGTTCGGCCTGGCTCGCGAGCTCAACACCGCCGCAGAGGGCATCGAGATCGGCCCCGCGCCGGTCGACGCCGTGCTGCCGGGTGAGCTCTCGATCCCGATCGAGGACCTCGACCTCTCCGTGCGCTCGTACAACTGCCTCAAGCGCGAGGGCATCAACAACGTCAGCGAGCTCGTCGCGCTGTCGGAGACGCAGCTCATGAACATCCGCAACTTCGGACAGAAGTCGGTGGATGAAGTTCGCGACAAGCTCACCGAAATGGGCCTCTCGCTGAAGGACTCGGTTCCCGGGTTCGACGGCGCCCACTTCTACAGCGGCTACGACGACGAGACCGTCTCCTAGCACGCGATCCACCTGACGACTTTCCAACCTGAAGAGAGACAAGAATGCCTACTCCCACCAAGGGACCCCGCCTCGGAGGCGGACCTGCCCACGAGCGTCTCCTGCTCGCCAACCTCGCTGCTGCGCTGTTCACCCACAAGCGCATCCAGACCACCGAGACCAAGGCGAAGCGCCTGCGTCCGCTCGCTGAGCGCCTGATCACCTTCGCGAAGCGCGGCGACCTGCACGCCCGCCGTCGGGTGCTCGCGACCATCACCGACAAGAGCGTCGTCCACGAGCTCTTCACGGAGATCGCGCCCCTCGTCGCCGACCGTCAGGGTGGCTACACGCGCATCATCAAGACCGGTTACCGCAAGGGCGACAACGCTCCGATGGCCGTGATCGAGCTCGTCCTCGAGCCCGTCACGCCGAAGGCGAAGCCGGCCAAGCAGTCCGCGAAGCACGCCGCAGCGCCGGTCGACGAGGCTCCGGCCGAGGAGACCCCCGCCGAGGTCGAGGCCGACGCAGAGGCGACGGAAGCCGTCGAGGCGACCGAGACCGACGGCGAGTCCGTCGACGCCGGCGAGGCCACCGACGAGGCTCCCGCGAAGGACGCCAAGTAGGTTCAGCGACACACGAACGGAACCCCGCCCTCCACCTGGAGAGCGGGGTTCCGTCGTTCCTGGCGGCGCTGCGACGGTGTCCTAGGCTGGAGACATGAGTGCCACTCCCGCCGTCCCGGCCGGCCAGCCGGCCCTGCCACAGCACCCCGACGTCGACCGATGGCGTCCGGCGGTCCGCGCGGACATCGACGACATCGTGGCGCTGTGCCGCGCCATGGATCCGTTCGACAACCCCCACCGGGTGACGAGCCGCGACGAGATCGCGGACGAGTTCGACCACGCGTGGATCGACATGGCTGCGGACAGCCTGCTGGCGATCGCAGCCGACGGCACGCTGGTCGCCTACGCGATGGTGATCCTGTCGCCCTCACGAGACGTGTCCGTCTATTCATACGTCTTCGGCGGCGTGCATCCCGCATGGCGTGAGCGGGGGATCGGCCGAGCGGTGCTCGCGTGGTCGATGGAACGGTCCGAGCAGCAGCTGGCTTCCGTGGAGACGGGTGCCCCAGCTTCGTCCCGTGCCTACGTCGACGAACGGAACCCGGGGGCGGCGCGGCTGTTGGAGCGGTTCGGCTTCGTCGTGGCGCGGTACTTCACGATCATGGAACGCGATCTCTCCGCGCCCGTCGACGAGATCGACGTGCCCGACGGTGTCCGGCTCGAGGCGTACCACCCGGACGTGGCCGAACGCACGAGACAGGCTCGGAACGACTCGTTCCGGGATCACTGGGGCAGCCTGGAGACGGTCCCGGCGATATGGGAGCAGTTCGTCGGCGGGTCCCACTTCCGAGCCGACCTCTCCGTGGTGGCGATCGACGACGACGGACGGGTCGTCGGCTTCACGCTGGCCGAGGTGGACGAGGACAGCTGGTCCGCGCAAGGGTTCACCAGCGCGTACATCGCCCTCGTCGGGACCGTGCGCGACTGGCGTGGCCGACGACTCGCACCGGCACTGCTCGCCACGGCGCTTCGTCGGATCCAGGCAGCCGGCCTCGAGCGGGCGACGCTGGAGGTCGACACGGCCAGCCCCACGGGTGCACTCGGGCTGTACGAACGACAGGGCTTCGTCGCGACGACGCGTGATCTGGCGTACGTCCGTGAGCGCTGAGCAGGTCGCGGCAGCGGACGTCCTCCCGACCCAGCGGTTCCGGCTCGCCATCGCGTACGACGGCACGGACTTCGCCGGATGGGCGAAGCAGCCGGGGCTCCGGACGGTCGAGGGGGTCCTGGAGGAGGCGCTGTATCGCGTGCTCGGCAAGACCGTCCCGCCGATGCCACGGTTCGTGGTGGCCGGACGGACTGATGCCGGCGTGCATGCGGCCGGTCAGGTGGCGCACCTCGACCTCACCGAGCCGCAGCTCGCGAAGATCACGCGATTGCAGGGGCGCCACGCCGAGTTCCACGACGGTACGCCGCGGAACGAGACCGCGAGCTCCCTGCTCGTGCGTCGACTGAACGGCGTGCTCGGGATGGACCGCGACGTCGTGATCCATACGGCGGAACCGGCGTCGGATGGCTTCGACGCGCGCTTCTCGGCTGTCTGGCGTCACTACCGCTACCGCCTCGCGGACGCCGACGTCCGCAAGGACCCGATCCTCCGGCGGACGACGAGCTGGACGACGGCGTCGCTCGACGTCGAGCTGCTCCACCGGGCGGCCACCTCGCTCGTGGGGCTCCACGACTTCCAGGCGTACTGCAAACCGAGACCACGCGCGACGACCATCCGGACCCTGCAGTCCTTCAGCTGGGAGCGGGACGAAGCGGGCGTGCTCGTGGCGAGCCTCACCGCCGACGCGTTCTGCCACAGCATGGTGCGGGCGCTCGTCGGCGCCTGCGTCGCCGTAGGGGAGGGGCGCATGTCGCTCGACGAGGTCGTCCGGCTCCGCGACGGCGGGCGGCGGGAGGTCGACTTCCGGGTGATGCCGGCGCGCGGGCTCACCCTCGTCGAGGTCGGTTACCCCGAGCCGGGGCTGCTGCACGCGCGGGCCGCCGAGACCCGTCAGCGGCGGAGCCACGAGCACGTGGAAGCGAGCGCCGAGTGAGGTTCCCGGTGGGAATTGACCGCCGGGACGTCGTCGCGTAGACTCTCCCGTTGGTGCCTGCGCCTTCTGCGGCGCGGTACCCGAAGTTGAGCCCTCCACCTCGGGCGTTCCGTTCGGAACACCCAACAGGAGCGGGATTCACGAACGACCAACTCCGACCAGAAAGCAGCACTATTGTGACGCGCACGTATTCCCCGAAGGCCAGTGAGATCACGCACGACTGGGTCGTCATCGACGCCACCGACGTGGTCCTCGGCCGCCTGGCCAGCCACGCTGCAGCGCTCCTGCGCGGCAAGCACAAGGCGACCTTCTCCCCCCACATGGACGGTGGCGACTTCGTCATCATCATCAACGCCGACAAGGTGGCCCTCACCGGCGCCAAGCTCCTGCAGAAGAAGGCCTACCGCCACTCCGGTTACCCGGGCGGGCTCTCGGCCGTCACCTACGCCGAGCTCCTCGAGAAGAACCCGATCCGCGCCGTCGAGAAGGCGATCCGCGGCATGCTGCCGAAGAACACGCTCGGCCGCGACCAGCTGAAGAAGCTCAAGGTCTACACGGGCAGCGAGCACCCGCACGCCGCTCAGCAGCCCAAGCCGTTCACGCTCGACCAGGTCGCCCAGTAAGCACCGGACAAGAAAAAAGGATTACACAGTGGCGAACATCGCAGATTCCATCGAAGAGACCCCGCAGAGCTACTCCACCGAGTCGGCTCCCGAAGCAGCAGTCACCGCGCCTCGCGCCGTGCTGAGCGTCCCCGGCGCAGCCGTCGGCCGTCGCAAGCAGGCCATCGCCCGCGTGCGTCTCGTCCCCGGCAGCGGCACCATCACGGTCAACGGCCGCACGCTCGAGGACTACTTCCCGAACAAGCTGCACCAGCAGCTCATCAACGACCCGTTCACCGTCCTCGACCTGGCCGGCGGCTACGACGTCATCGCACGCATCTCCGGTGGTGGCCCCTCGGGCCAGGCCGGCGCGCTGCGCCTCGGCATCGCTCGCTCGCTGAACCAGATCGACGAGGAGAACAACCGCGCCACCCTGAAGAAGGCCGGCTTCCTCTCCCGTGACGCTCGCGTCAAGGAGCGCAAGAAGGCCGGACTCAAGAAGGCCCGTAAGGCTCCGCAGTTCTCGAAGCGCTAAGCGCTCTCAGGACAAGCGAAGCTCGATGCCTCAGCTGTTTGGTACCGACGGCGTACGCGGACTCGCGAACGCCGACCTGACGGCAGACCTCGCCCTCGGCCTTGCCCAAGCCACCGCAGTGGTGCTTGGGCAAGGCCGTAGTGCTGAGGCCCGCTGTGCCGCCGGGAAGCGCCCGGTCGCCGTGCTCGCACGCGACCCGCGCATCTCCGGCGAGTTCCTGTCCGCCGCCGTCGCGGCGGGTCTGGCGTCCTCGGGCGTCGACGTGCTCGAGGCCGGCGTGCTGCCCACGCCCGCGACGGCGTTCCTCATCGCCGACATCGACGCCGACTTCGGCGTGATGATCTCCGCCTCGCACAACCCTGCGCCCGACAACGGGATCAAGATCTTCGCCCGCGGCGGCACGAAGCTGCCCGACGCGGTGGAACGCCGGATCGAGGAATACCTCGACCGCCCCAAGCTCAGCCCGACCGGCGCCGATGTCGGCCGGATCATCCGCTTCGCCGACGCCGAGGACCGCTACGTCCTCCACCTGCTCGGCAGTCTCCCGAACCGCCTGGACGGCATCCATGTCGTCCTCGACTGCGCGCACGGCGCGGCTGCGGGAGTGTCGCCGGAGACCTTCCGCGACGCCGGGGCCAAGGTCACGATCATCGGCAACGACCCCGACGGCATGAACATCAACGACGGCGTCGGCTCCACGCACCTCGACCTCCTGTCCAAGGCGGTCCTCGAGCACGGTGCCGACCTCGGCATCGCACACGACGGCGATGCCGACCGCTGCCTCGCGGTGGACGCTGCGGGCAAGGTCGTCGACGGCGACCAGATCATGGCCATCCTCGCGGTCTCGATGCAGGAGCGAGGCAGGCTCAAGGACGACACGCTCGTCGCCACGGTGATGAGCAACCTCGGCCTGCACGTCGCGATGCGCGAGCACGGCATCAACGTCGTCCAGACCGGGGTCGGCGACCGCTACGTCCTCGAGGCGATGAACGCGAACGCCTATTCGCTCGGCGGCGAGCAGTCGGGTCACGTCATCATGGCCGACTACGCGACCACCGGCGACGGCATCCTCACCGGCCTGCACATCGTGGCCGAGATGGCGCGCACCGGGAAGACGCTCGCGGAGCTGGCCGCGGTGATGCAGGTGTACCCGCAGATCCTCGTCAACGTCACGGGTGTCGACCGCACACGCCTCGCCGGCGACGAGGTCGTCGACGCTGCCGTACAGGCTGCCGAAGCCGAGCTCGGAGACGACGGACGCGTGCTGTTGCGGCCGTCCGGCACCGAGCAGCTCGTCCGCGTCATGGTCGAGGCGGCCGACCAGCCGACCGCCGACCGCCTGGCGCACCGCCTCGCCGACGTCGTCCGCGAACGACTCGCCATCTGAGTCGTCCGGCGACGGGTCGGCACCTCAGCTGTGGAAGAGTGATCGCATGACTTCGACGACGACGGGCGGTGCCTCCGGGCAGCCGACGCCCTACGTGGAGATCGACCGTGCCGAATGGGCGCGACTCGCTCCGGAGACGGCCACACCGCTCAGCGAGACCGAGGTCGTGCAGATCCGCGGCCTCGGCGACCGTCTCGACATGCGGGAGGTCGAGGAGGTCTACGTGCCGCTCAGCCGACTGCTGAGCCTCTACGCGAAGGGCACCCAGGACCTCGGCCGCGCGACGAGCCGGTTCCTCGGCGACCAGGCGCTCCGGACGCCGTTCGTGATCGGCGTGGCGGGTTCCGTCGCCGTCGGCAAGTCGACGATCGCGCGGCTGCTGCGCGAACTGCTGTCGCGCTGGCCGGACACCCCGCACGTCGAGCTCGTGACGACCGACGGCTTCCTCTATCCGAACGAGGAACTCCAGCGGCGCGGCATCATGGATCGCAAGGGCTTCCCCGAGTCGTACGACCGCCGGGCGCTCCTGCGATTCATCACCGCCGTGAAGAGCGGCGCCGCCGAGGTGCGGGCACCGTTCTACTCGCATCTGCGCTACGACATCATCCCGACGGCGCAGGTCGTCGTCCGGCGCCCCGACGTCCTGATCGTCGAGGGCTTGAACGTGCTGCAACCGGCCGCGACGGCCAGCGGACTCGCGATCAGCGACCTGTTCGACTTCAGCATCTACGTCGACGCACGGACGCGCGACATCGAGTCCTGGTACGTCGACCGCTTCATGGCGCTCAAGCGGGGCGCGTTCTCGAACCCGAACTCCTTCTTCAACGTGTTCGCCGAGCTCTCCGACGAGGAGGCGGCCGATCAGGCACGCGGGTTCTGGCGCTCCATCAACGAACCGAACCTCATCGACAACATCCGCCCGACCCGGTCACGCGCGAAGCTCGTGCTGCGGAAGGACTCCGATCACACGGTGTCCTCGGTGCTGCTCCGCAAGCTCTGAGCAGCGGCAGGGGAAGGGCCCGGCAACCGCTGGATCCCGGCAGCACCGTCCTGCTCCCACGCTGAGCGTCGGCGCCTCGAGGTTGGTGCAGGATCCTCGCAAACTCGCGCGATTATGCTGCTCTACATGTGTGGAATCGTAGGGTACGTCGGGAACGACAAGACGGTGGACGTCCTCATGGGCGGACTCAAGCGGCTCGAGTACCGGGGGTACGACTCCGCCGGGATCGCCGTGCTCGACGCGACGGGCTCGCTGAACACCCGGAAGCGCGCCGGGAAGCTGGCCGTCCTCACTGAGGACCTCGCCGCGAACCCCATCGCGCCGGGCTCGACCGGTATCGGTCACACCCGTTGGGCGACCCACGGTGGACCGACGGACCGCAACGCGCACCCGCACCTCGGTGACGAAGGACGCCTCGCGCTCATCCACAACGGCATCATCGAGAACTTCGCCGAGCTGCGCGCGGAGCTCCTCGCGGACGGCTTCACCTTCGAGAGCGACACCGACACCGAGATCGCCGCCGTGCTCATCGGCCGCGAGTACCGCTCCACCGGCGACCTCACCGAAGCCTTCCGCCGCGTCGTCGCTCGCCTGGACGGCGCCTTCACCCTGCTCGCCATGCACCAGGACCTGCCCGGCGTCGTCATCGGCGCGCGTCGGAACTCGCCGCTCGTCATCGGACTCGGCGACGGCGAGAACTTCCTCGGGTCGGACGTCGCCGCGTTCGTGCAGTACACCCAGCGCGCGGTCGCGATCGGTCAGGACCAGATGGTCGTCATCACGCCCGACGACGTGACGGTCACCGACTTCGCCGGCAACCACGTGGTGACCGAGCCGTTCGAGATCCAGTGGGACGCTTCGGCGGCCGACAAGGGCGGCTGGTCGAGCTTCATGGCGAAGGAGATCAGCGAGGAGCCCGATGCGGTCGCGAACACGATCCGCGGGCGGGTCGAGGGCGGCCAGGTCGTCATCCCCGAACTCGCCGGTCTCGACGAGCTCTTCCTCGACATCGACCGCATCGTGATCATCGCGTGCGGCACCGCCGCCTACGCCGGCACGGTCGGCACCTACGCGATCGAGCGCTGGGCCGGGATCCCGGTCACCGTGGAGCTCAGCCACGAGTTCCGCTACCGCGACCCGGTCATCGACGCGCGCACGCTCGTCATCTCGGTGAGCCAGTCGGGCGAGACCATGGACACGCTCATGGCGGTGCGTTTCGCGAGCGAGTCCGGCGCGAAGACGCTGTCGATCTGCAACACGCAGGGCGCCACGATCGCGCGTGAGTCGGACGCCGTGGTGTACACCCATGCGGGGCCCGAGGTCGCTGTCGCGTCCACGAAGGCGTTCACCGCCCAGATCACGGCGCTGTACCTGTTCGGGCTGCACCTCGCGCGGGTGCGCGGCACCCAGACTCCGGAGTTCCTGGCGTCGCAGGTCGAGGAGCTGCAGGGCGTGCCCGACAAGATCGCCAGCATCCTCGGGGCCTCCGAGAAGATCGCGCAGCTCGCCCACTGGATGGCCGACTCCCGCGCGGTGCTCTTCCTCGGCCGCCACGTGGGGTACCCGATCGCGCTCGAGGGTGCGCTGAAGCTCAAGGAGCTCGCGTACATCCACGCTGAAGGCTTCGCCGGTGGCGAGCTCAAGCACGGCCCGATCGCCCTCATCGAGCCGGGCCAGCCCGTCTTCGTGGTCGTCCCGAGCCCACGTGGCTCGGCGATCCTGCACCCGAAGGTCATCTCGACCATCGAGGAGATCCGTGCACGCGGTGCCCGGGTCATCGCGATCGCGGAGCAGGGCGACGCCGCCGTCCTGCCCTCGGCCGACGAGGTCATCCAGATCCCGCTCGCCGGTCCGCTGTTCGAGCCTCTGCTCGCCGTCATCCCGCTGCACATCTTCGCGATGGAGCTCGCGACGGCGAAGGGCCTCGACGTCGACCAGCCGCGCAACCTCGCGAAGTCCGTCACGGTCGAGTAGGGACGGTCCGCGGGGTCCGAGGTGGCCCGTCGAGCGAGCCTCGGGGCCGCACACGACGGCCGTAGAGTAGAGGGATGATCATCGGCATCGGGGTGGACCTGGTCGACCTCGCACGGTTCGAACGGGCGATCACGCGCACCCCGAACCTGCTGGCCAGGCTCTTCGTCCCGTCGGAACGCGACCTCCCGCTGCGGTCCCTCGCAGGACGGTTCGCCGCCAAGGAGGCGCTCATCAAGGCACTGGGTTCCTCGGACGGTATCCGGTGGCAGGAGATGGCGATCGTGAACGGCCCGGAGGGGAAGCCCGACTTCGCGCTGTCCGGCGTCACGGCGGGTGTGGTGGCCGAGCGGGGGATCACGAGCATGCACCTGACCATGACGCACGACGCCGGGGTCGCCGTCGCGTTCGTCGTCGCGGAGCGGGAAGGATGACGCCCGTGTCCGAGGTCGACGAGCGCCCGACCCGCGAGGCGATCATCGACCTCGACGCCCTGCGCCACAACGTCCGTCGCCTGCGCGAGCTGACCGGCGTCGGTGAACTCATCGTCGTCGTCAAGGCCGACGCCTACGGGCACGGTGCCGAGGCGATCGCCCGCGCGGCGATCGAGGCCGGGGCCGATCGCCTGGGAGTCGCCGACATCATGGAGGGCGTCGCGCTGCGTGCCGCCGGGATCACGGCACCGATCCTCGCCTGGCTGCACGGCCCGCAGGTTGCGTTCGGCGCCGCACTCGATGCCGGGATCGACCTCGGTCTGTCGTCGGTGGCGCAGCTCGAGCGCGTGATCGAGGCCGCTCGGGATCGGCCGTCCGTCGTGCCGGTCGTCCAGTTCAAACTGGAGACCGGACTCAGCCGGAACGGTGCGGCCGAAGCCGACTGGCCGGAGCTCTTCCGAGCCGCCGCAGCCGCTGAGGCTGCGGGGCTCGTCCGGGTCGACGGGCTGTTCTCGCACGTCTCCAACACCTCCACCGCCGACGACCGGGCCGCCGCTGTCCGCTTCGAACGCGGTGTCGCCCTCGCCGCGGAGGCCGGTCTCACGCCGCGGAGTCTGCACCTCGCCGCATCGGCGGCAGCGCTCGGCGAGCCCTCCCTCCGCTTCGACGCCGTCCGCCTCGGACTCGCGGTGTACGGCCTCTCGCCCTTCGAACCCACCGAGGACGTCGACCGCTCGGCCGACGCCTTCGGCCTCAGGCCCGTCATGACCCTCCGGGCGACGGTCGCCGCCGTGCGTCGGGTCGAACCGGGTGCCGGGGTGTCCTACGACTACAGCTACCGGACCAGCACGGCGACGACGCTCGCCCTCATCCCGCTCGGATACGCCGACGGTGTGCCGCGCAGCGCCTCGAACGCCGGTCCGGTCGTCATCAACGGACGCCGCTACCGGGTGTGCGGGCGGATCGCGATGGACCAGTTCGTCGTCGACGTCGGTGACGACGCGGTCGCCGTGGGCGACGACGCCGTGCTCTTCGGCGATCCGGCGTCCGGCGCGCCGCGCGTCGAGGAGTGGGCGGAGGCCGCCGGCACCATCAACTACGAACTCGTCACCCGGATCGGACCGCGCGTCGTCCGGACGACCAGGGAGCGGCCATGACCGATCACGTCCTCACCCCGGGCACCGTCGACGTGGCGACGCCCGAGGAGATGCATGCCTACGGCGTCCGGCTCGGCGCCGCATTGCGCGCCGGGCAGCTTCTCGTCCTGACCGGGCCGCTCGGAGCGGGCAAGACGACCCTCACGCGAGGGATCGGCGAGGGCCTCGGGGTCCGCGGCCCCGTCACCAGCCCCACCTTCGTGCTCGCCAGGACGCACCCGAGCCTCGTCGGAGGTCCGCCGCTCGTCCACGTGGACGCCTACCGGCTCGGCTCGGCGCTCGAACTCGACGACCTCGACATCGACTTCTCCCGATCCGTCGTCGTCGTGGAATGGGGAGCGGGATTGCTCGACGGCGTGGTCCCCACGTGGTTCGAGCTCGTCATCGAGCGTCCGACCGGAGCCGGCGACGAACCCGCGACGGACGATGCCGGCGAGGAGCCGATCGAGCGCCGGACCCTCACGCTCTCGCGGCACCCCGCCATCGACGCCGGGTAGGCTGGACGACGTGCTGTTGGCGATCGATACATCCGCGGGTTCGAGCGTCGCCGTCGTCACCCTGGGTGGCGAGGTGCTGGCCGAACGGTCCTCCGACGACCCGATGCGGCACGCCGAGGTCATCGGGACGCTCATCGCCGGATGCCTCGACGACGCCGGGATCGAGGTCGCCGCGCTCACCGGGCTGGTCGCGGGTATGGGACCAGGGCCGTTCACCGGACTCCGGATCGGGATCGCCGCAGCCCGCAGCTTCGGGATCGGCGCAGGCCTCCCGGTGCACCCCGTGGTGAGCCACGATGCGATCGCGCTCGACGCCTACCGTTCCGGTTCCGCCGCAGCCGACGCCACGCTCCTCGTGGTCACCGACGCCCGCCGTCGCGAACGCTACTGGACCAGCTACGCCGGACTCGACGCAGCCGGGCTCCCGGTCCGCGTCCAGGGGCCGGCCCTCGCGAAACCCGACGACCTCCCGACCTCCGAATCCGTGCGCCTCGACGCACTCGTCGTCCCCGCCGGGGCGTTGGGACAGGTCGCCGCCGCACTCCTCGCCACCGATGGCGGATTCGCGGGGGAGGAGCCGTTGTACCTCCGCTCACCCGACGTCACGATGTCCGCGGGCGCCAAGCGGGTGACGGCGTGAGCTGGTCGCTGCGCCGCGCCGGTGTCGCCGACCTCGACGCGATCATGGAGCTCGAGCACACCGTCTTCGTGAACGACGCCTGGTCGGCGGACATGATGCGCGCCGAACTGTCGTCGCCGCACGGGTACTACCTCGTCGCGAAGGAGGTCGACGCCGACGACGCGACACTCGCCGGCTACGGCGGTCTCTTCGCGCCTTCCCGCTCCGACGACGCCGACATCCAGACCATCGCCGTCGCCGGGTACGCCAGAGGACGAGGACTCGGGCGACTCCTCATGCAGGCGCTCATCGAGCAGGCCAGGCAGCAGGACGTCACCCAGGTCTTCCTCGAGGTCAGGGCCGACAACCCCGTTGCGATCACGCTGTACCGGAGTCTCGGCTTCGAGGAACTCGGCGTCCGCCCCGGCTACTACCAGCCGGACGACGTCGACGCCATCGTCATGCGACTCACGGTCCAGCCGAGGCCGCCCATGCCCGCCCACGGCCAGTCCCCGCTCGACCAGACCGACCAGCACCCCGGGAGCATCGCGTGAACCGAGCAGAACCGCTCGTCCTCGGCATCGAGACGAGCTGCGACGAGACCGGGATCGGCATCGTCCGCGGACACCACCTGCTGGCGAACACCATCGCCTCGAGCATGGACGAGCACGCGCGGTACGGCGGGGTCGTCCCGGAGGTCGCCGCGCGCGCCCACCTCGAGGCGCTCGAGCCGACGCTCACGGCGGCGCTCGCCCAGGCCGGCGTCGCCCTGGCCGACCTCGACGCCGTCGCGGTGACGAGTGGCCCCGGCCTGTCCGGCGCACTCATGGTCGGCGTCGGTGCAGCGAAGGCGCTCGCTGTCTCCCTCGGCAAACCGCTGTACGCCGTGAACCACCTCGTCGGTCACGTCGGCGCGGACGTCCTCGACTCCGAAGGCGGGGCGATCGAGTACCCGACGATCGCCCTGCTCGTGTCCGGCGGGCACACCTCGCTGCTCCTCGTGCGGGACCTCGTGTCGGACGTCGAACTGCTCGGCGAGACCATCGACGACGCGGCTGGCGAGGCCTTCGACAAGGTCGCGCGCATTCTGGGCCTGCCCTACCCGGGCGGGCCGCAGATCGACCGTGCGGCCGTCGGCGGCGACCCGAAGGCGATCCGCTTCCCCCGCGGACTCAGCCTGCCGAAGGACATGGAGCGGCACCGCTACGACTTCTCCTTCTCCGGCCTGAAGACGGCCGTGGCACGCTGGGTCGAGGCGAAGCAGGACGCGGGGGAGCCGGTCCCCGTCGCGGACGTCGCCGCCAGTTTCCGCGAGGCCGTCGTCGACGTGCTCATCTCGAAGGCGGTCAGAGCATGCACCGAGCTCGGCGTGCCCCGCCTGCTGCTGGGGGGCGGCGTCATCGCGAACGCGCGGCTCCGCGAGGTGGCCGCCGAACGCACCACCTCGGCCGGGATCGAACTCCGCATCCCGCCGTTGCAGCTCTGCACCGACAACGGTGCGATGATCGCCGCACTCGCCGCGCAGCTCATCTCCGCCGGGCACGAGCCGTCCTCGCTCGACTTCGGCGCCGACTCGACCCTGCCGGTCACCGAGATCCAGGTGTACTGACCGCTCGACCAGCCGTCTCCCGGCCGTCGACCGGGTGCGCGGACGTCGGCGCATAGGATGGGCCGGTACCCGGTCACGGATCGAAGGAGCGGCGATGGATCAGCACGAGCACCCCGACGGACGACCTCAGCACCAGGACGGTGCAGTGGACGGGCAGTCGCGCCCGCCGCAGGCCGAGCAGCCCACCGGGCAGCCGCAGCAGCAGTGGGGGCAGCAGCCTCCTCACCAGCCGCAGGCCCAGCAGCCCTGGTCGAAGTACCAGCCGCCGCAGCCCTCCCAGCAGGCTGTCGCGCCGCAGGGCCGGCAGCAGCCGTACGCGCCCCAGCAGCCGTACCAGCCCCAGGGCCAGCAGCAGCCCTACCAACCTCAGCAGCCGTACCAGCCCCAGGGCCAGGCCTCCCCTCCACCAGCGGGTTGGCAGGGCGATCACGCGACCTATCTCCAGACGGTGCCGACGGCGGTCTACCAGGCACCGAGCCAGGGCGGCTACGCCGCGTACCAGCAGTCGCAGACGCAGAGCCCTGCCGCGTCGACCGGGACCTCACGGAGCACCTGGTCGCTCATCACCGGTCTCGTCGGTCTCGTCGTGTCGGTCTTCGTCGGTTGGGGCTTCCCCCTGTCGATCGCGGCCATCGTCCTCGGATTCGGAGCCAGGCGTCGCGAGCCGCAGGGCCGAGGCCGCGCCCTCACAGGCCTCGTGACCGGGTTCGTCGGCCTCGCCTGCTCCGTCGGCTGGCTCGCCTACAGCGTCGTCGTGATCATCGGGTACGTCTCGACCTGATCCGCCTCGGGGCGCTGCGGCTCGGCGGACACCGTCGGGTCAGACGTCAGCGGCCGGTGTCACCCGTTCGACGAGCAGCGCACTGTGTTTGCCCGCGATCCTCGTGAGGATGATCGTGGCCGAGCCGTCTCCCTTGAGCGCCATGCGCTTCCGGAACGCCGCGGGGTCGACGTCGACGCCGCGCTTCTTGATCTCGAGGACACCGATCCCGCGATCCCGCATCGTGCGCTTGAGGACCTTCTCGTCCATCGGTAGCCGCTCGAGCACCCGGAAGGTCGTGGCGAACGGCGAGGTCGTCGCCGTGTCGGAGGTCAGGTAGGCGATGCCCTGGCCGAGCATGCCGGCCTCCAAGCGGACGGCGAGGTCGCCGATGAGTCGGGCCCGGATCACCGACCCGTCGGGTTCGTGCACGTAGTCGCCGAGTTCCCGCACGGGGGCGTCGTCGGCGTCGGCCTCGGCGTGCAACTCGTGGTGGACGCCGTCCGCGAGGAGGAGCGCGGACCGTCGGACGTCGGGACGGGCCAGCGGGCCGAACCAGAGCGCCATCTCGACGAGCTGTCCGTCGACCGACACCCACTGCGCCTCGGCGTCGTCGGGGATGAGTGAGCGGTCGAATCCGGGCCCGAGCTTGACGCCTGTGGGGAGGCTGGTCGCCGCACCGAAGACCAGGTCGAGGGACGGGGTGTAGTCGGCGGCACTGGACAACCGCGCGGTGTCGGCGTGTCCTGCGGTGCGCCGCGCGGGATCGAACCAGACCGCGTCGAAGTCGTCGAGCGAGACGTCCTCGGCGGCGGCGTTCCGCACGGTCGCCGTGGGGAACGGGGCGAGGTTGTAGCTGGCGATGGCCGCGGTGACCTCGTCGATGTCGACCGCCGTGACCTCCAGGTCGAGCGAGGCCATGGCCATCGAGTCGGCGCCGATGCCGCTGCCGAGGTCGGCGACGCGCGTGAGGCCGGCCCGGGCGAAACGTCCGGCGTGCAGCGCGGCGACGGGAAGGCGCGTGGCCTGTTCGAGGCCCGCCTCGGTGAACAGCATGCGGCCGGCGAACGGACCGAACTTGCCGACGGCTTTCTGCCTGAGCCGCGACTGCGTGAGGACCGCCGCGACCAGCTCGGGGGAGTGGCCCTCCTTGCGCAGGCGCCCGACCAGGCGGACGGCCTCGTCCTTCGTCGGGTAGGGCGGCAGGGAGTCGAGGAGCCTGAGGCCGTCGGCCGTGAGGAGTTCGACGAGTTCCGAACGGTCCATGGTCAGTGGGCCTCGGGCGGAGCTGGATGCATCCGGCAACGGTAGCAGCCGCTGATTGGCACTCGCATTGCATGAGTGCCAGAAGATGCCTACACTGGAATCAGCACTCTCGCAGTGTGAGTGCTAACCACGTCTTCGTTTCAAGAAAGAGGTCAACCGTGTCGGTCTCCATCAAGCCGCTCGAGGATCGCATCGTCATCAAGCAGGTCGAGGCAGAGCAGACCACCGCTTCCGGTCTGGTCATCCCCGACACCGCCAAGGAGAAGCCCCAGGAGGGCGAGGTCGTGGCGGTCGGACCCGGTCGCATCGACGACAACGGCAACCGCGTCCCGCTCGACGTCGCCGTCGGCGACAAGGTGATCTACTCCAAGTACGGTGGCACCGAGGTCAAGTACGCCGGTGAGGACTACTTGGTCCTGTCCGCGCGCGACGTCCTCGCAGTCGTCGTCCGCTAGTCACCAGCGCACGGATCCGGCGGCTCAGGCCGCTCGACAGCCCGAATGGCATTCGCCGTTCGGGCTGTGTCCGTTTTCGGAGGGTGTCGCGGGGAGTCGCGGGTCTAGCCTGGACCAGTGCAGAACCCCAGCGATCCAGCCGACGTCGACATCCACCCCGTCTCCGTCGACGGGGGAGTGGATCGACGTGCGAGTGTGGCCGTGCCCCAGCAGGGGAGCCGGTCCGGACTGCTCTCGGCGGTCGCCGCCTACTGCCTCTGGGGAGCGCTCCCGCTCTACTTCATCGCCCTCGCACCGGCCGGCGCCTTCGAGGTCGTGGCGTGGCGCATCCTCTTCTCCCTCGTCTTCTGCGCCGTCCTCATCCTGGCGACCCGTTCCTGGCGTCGACTGTTCGGCATCCTCCGCCAGCGCCGCATCGTCCTGACGATGGGCCTCGCCGGAGCGCTCATCTACGTCAACTGGCAGACCTACGTCTACGGCGCGCTCAACGGCCAGGTGGTCGAAGCGTCGCTCGGGTACTTCATCAACCCGATCGTGACCGTCTTCCTCGGCGTCTTCTTCCTCCGGGAGCGGCTGCGTCCGGCCCAGTGGGCCGCGGTGGTCGTGAGCGTGATCGCGGTCCTCGTCCTCGCGATCGGACACGGCAGCGTCCCCTGGATCGCCCTCATCCTGGCTTTCTCATTCGGCCTCTACGGCTACATCAAGAAACTGGTGGGCGGCTCGGTCGACGCCGTGTCCGGGTTGACGCTCGAGACCGTGTGGCTGATGCCGGTCGCGATCGCCCAGCTCATCGCGGTCGGCGTGACCGGTGGGCTGACCATCGGCACCGCAGGCGTCGGGCACGCCCTGCTGCTCGTCGGTGCCGGCGTCATCACCGCCGTCCCGCTCCTGCTGTTCGCGGCGGCGGCGCGCCGCCTCCCGCTCACCTGGATGGGTTTCATCCAGTACTTCGCACCGATCATCCAGTTCGTCGTCGGTGTCGCGGTCCTGCACGAGGCGATGCCGCCGGAGCGCTGGTTGGGCTTCGGTCTCGTGTGGCTGGCGCTCGCGATCCTCACCGTCGACATGCTCGTCGCCTCCACCCGTGGTCGTCGGGCCGTCGGGGCCGAACGGCGCCGCTCGACGAGCATCTGAACAGCGGATTCCAGCGCTGATCGCGCGACCACTGCAGGAAACGCGCGAAACAGCCCCTCCTGAGGTAACGATTTGGTCGTGTTACACGCTTGTAACGTCAACGACATTGTCCAGCGCACGTGCAGCGGATAACTTGACTCAACGGCAGCCCCTGGAGCTGCCACTCTTCTGACAAGCAAGGAGTACCATGAGCGTCTTTTCGAAGGCCACGGCCGCTCGCTCCCGCCCACGTTCCATCGTTCTCGGTGGTATCGCACTGATCGGAGCCAGCGCGCTGGTCCTGAGCGGTTGCGCCTCGAGTGGTAGCGGCGACAGCGGCAGCAGCAGCAAGCCTGCTGGCGACCTGACCCTGAAGCTCGGCACGGCGTTGCCGCAGACCGGTAACCTCGCGTTCCTCGGCCCGCCCGAGGAGGCCGGTGTCGGTCTCGCGGTCAAGGAGGTCAACGACGCAGACCTCGGCATCAAGATCGACCTGACGCTCGGCGACTCGGGTGACTCTGACAACAAGGCGTACGCGACCGAGGTCCCCCGTCTGCTCTCCGAGGGCGTCACCGCCATCATCGGTGCAGCGTCCTCGGGTGTGTCGAAGCTCTTCATCGACGAAGTCACCGGCGCAGGCGTCATCCAGTTCTCCCCGGCGAACACCTCCGCGGACTTCACCACGTGGGACGACAACGGTCTCTACTGGCGGACGGCGCCGTCCGACGTGCTGCAGGGCGAGGTCCTCGGGAACCTGATCGCGGAGGACGGCAACGCCACCCTCGGCATCATCTACCTGAACGACTCGTACGGCACCGGCCTCGCGAAGTTCACCAAGGAGGCGTTCGAGAGCGCCGGCGGTGAAGTGGTCGCCGAGCAGTCGTACAACACCGGTGACACCTCGTTCGACGCGCAGATCAGCGCGGTCAAGGCGGAGAACCCCGACGCGATCGCGATCATCGCGTTCGAGGAGACCAAGACGATCGTCCCCGGTCTCGCCGGCTTCCCGTCGGACAAGCTCTACTTCGTCGACGGCAACCTCGCCGACTACAGCGCGGACTTCGCTCCGGGCACGCTGACGGGCGCCAAGGGCACGCTGCCCGGTCTCGACACCGCGAAGCTCGGTGACTTCACCGACCGCCTCCAGGCGTTCGTGAAGGACGAGGGTGGCGAGCCGCTGAAGGACTACAGCTACGCGGCTGAATCCTACGACGCCGTCATCCTGCTCGCCCTCGCGGCGCTGCAGGCCGGTTCGACCGAGGGTGCCGACATGGCGGCCGAGCTCCAGTCCGTGTCCGGTGGCAAGGACAAGGGCGAGAAGGTGACCACCTTCGAAGAGGGTGCGAAGGCCATCGCCGACGGCAAGAAGATCGACTACGACGGCAACTCCGGTCCGATCACGTTCGACGAGAACGGCGACCCGACCGAGGCGACCATCGGTATCTACCAGTACGGTGACGACAACAAGTACACCCGCATCAACTAGTCGCCCACGCGACTGACGAGGCCTCGGAGTGATCCGGGGCCTTCGTCGTGTCCGGCAGCTGTAACTGCCCCCGCGTGTGCTGTGCCGTGTGTGGTGGCGCCAGCGCGGTGCGCTGACGCGAGCGCGGGTCCAGCGCGTGAGCGCGGGTCTCCGGAGACCCGCGCTCACGCGCCTGCGACGCGCTCACGCCGATTCCGAGCCCATGCGGCACAGCGGGGCGCGCTCACGCCGGCGCACCGCGCTGACGACGGGAGGGGGCTCCTGCCAGCGCACCGCGCTGACGGAGGGAGCGGTGCGCTCACGCTGGCGCGCCGCGCTGACGACGGGAGGGGCTCCTGCCAGCGCACCGCGCTGACGGAGGGTCCGGTGCGCTCACGCCGGCGCACCGCGCTGACAGCGACCAGTCGGACGCCCGGGTCAACGGAACGCGCGTTGCAGCCCTGCGCGCTCGAGCTTCGTGGCGAGCCGACTCGGATGCACGAGGTCCTCCCAGGTGGCGCGGACGACGGTGTACCCGAGCGCGCGCAGACGGTCCTCCCGATGCTTCTCCGCCAGGACGATGTCGGCCACGTCCCGCCCCTGCGTGAACTCCTCCCGCACATACTTCTGCCGGCCGTCGAGTTCGAGGATGATGCGCTCGTCCGGCCAAACCGCATCGACCACGCCGACCGGTCCGTCCGCGTCGGAGAAGGCATGCTGCAGCACCGGCAGGGCGAAACCGAGCTGCGCGATCACGACCCGCATCTTCGATTCACCACCGTTCGCGGCGAGCGGGTCCGCGAACTCGATCGCAAAGCGCACCTGGCGTCCTCCCCGCCGGCCCGGCAGGTCTCGTGCGAGCGAGCGGAGCGCCGTCTCGTCGGTGAGCTTGAGCCGGAGGGCAGCGTCGGCGACGGCGACGGCGTCCTCAAGGCGGGCGATCCGAGCGAGATCGACGACGGTCCGAGCCGGGTCCGTGACCGCGAGCCCGTGCCGCATCCGCCGGGTGACAGAGCCCTGCGTGGTGTGACGGATGATGCCGGGTGCCGAACGTCCTCCGCGATCACCGCTCGTCAGCGTGTGCACCTCGGGAGGCCACGGACCCACGATCGGGAGTCCCCACAACCGCGCCGCCGAGTAGTGGCTGAACAGTGCGTCCTTTCGGAGCGCAACGGCCGCGGCATCGATCCGGACCCGGTAGCGGTCATCGGGGGACAGGGAACGCCATATCGGTTCAGGGACGTAGATGCCCTTCCGCAGACGCACCAGGTCGCCGTCGCGGTGGGCGGCGCTCACCAGGCGCTCGGCACCGACCCGGCGTGCATCGCGGACAAGCAGGAGTCCGTTCGGGCGGAGGAGCAGGTTGAGGTCGAAGGATTCCATCGCCTCACCGTGCCCGTTCGACTCCGACAGCAGCTCGTGTCGTGGAGGCGATGTGGAGAACTGCTCCCATCCAGCCTCCGGTGGAGCGAGGGTGGAATGGCACCCAGCGCGGTGCGCTGACGCCAGCGCGGGTCGTCGGCCTCAGCGCGGGTCGCTGTGCCGCAGTGGTGATGACTCGGCGTGAGCGCGGGTCCAGCGCGTGAGCGCGTGCCTCCGGAGACCCGCGCTCACGCGCCAGGACCGCGCTCGCGTCAGCGCACCGCGCTGGCGAAAGGGGGAGGGAGAATGCACAACTCCTCCGTCCCCGTCTCAGGAGGCCGTCTTGGTACGACGGTGCCCCTCGGGGGAGGGAGGAGTTGTGGTTCGTTCACCGGTCGGGATCCGGTGGCTTCTGGCCCGTCGCTCGGCACGCGGCCGGGACGAGCATGTTCGAGGGTACCGAAGTCCCCGCCGACCCGCGAGTGGGGATCGCCCTGATCAGTCCTCGTCCTGGCCGAGCGTGCCCAGGTAGAGGCCGATCACCTTGTCATCCGAGAGGAGCTCGCGGCCCGTCCCGGTGTAGGCGTCACGACCCTGGTCGAGCACGTACCCGCGGTCGCAGATCTGCAGACACCGACGTGCGTTCTGCTCCACCATGATCGTCGTCACGCCGGCCTTGTTGATGTCCGAGACGCGGATGAACGCGTCGTCCTGTCGGACCGGCGACAGCCCCGCGGACGGCTCGTCGAGGAGCAGCACGTGCGGATCCATCATGAGGGCCCGCGACATCGCGACCATCTGGCGCTCACCACCCGACAGCGAACCGGCGCGCTGCTTGAGCCGCTTCCCGAGTTCGCTGAAGATCCCGGTGACGAACTCGAGGCGCTCGTTGTACTGCTTCGGCTTCTGGAACAGCCCCATCTTGAGGTTGTCCTCGATGGTGAGGCTCGGGAACACGTTGTTCGTCTGCGGCACGAACCCGACGCCGCGCGCCACGAGCTTGTTCGCCCGGAGCCCCGTGATGTCCTCACCGTTCAGGAGCACCTGTCCGCTGCGCACCTTCACCTGTCCGAAGATCGCCTTCAGCAGCGTCGACTTCCCCGCACCGTTCGGTCCGATGATGCCGATGAGCTCGCCCTTCCGGGCGGTCAGGTTGGCACTGTTCAGGATGTTCACGCCGGGGAGGTACCCGGCGGTCAGATCGGTGACCTCCACGACCATCTCGGCGGTCTTGACCGCGGTGCCGCCGACCGGCGCACCCTTCACGTCGCTCATTTCCGCTCCTCCTCGGGCTCGGCACCAGCCGCGAGCCGTTCGTCTTCGATCTCGGCGAGCAGCTCCTCGGCCGCAGCGCTGTCCTCTCCGGCGATCCTGCCGGTCACGACCCCGAGGTCGACGTCCTGGTGGCTCCCGAGGTAGGCGTCGATGACGGCGGGGTCCTCCATGACGGTGTCGGGCGGGCCCTCGGCGACGACACGACCTTCGGCCATGACGACCACCCAGTCGGCGATGTGCCGGACCATCTGCATGTCGTGCTCGACGAACAGCACGGTCATGCCCTCGTCCTTCAACGCCAGGATGTGGTCGAGGAGGGACTGCGTGAGCGCCGGGTTGACGCCGGCCATCGGCTCGTCGAGCATGACGAGCTTCGGATCGCTCATGAGCGCCCGCGCCATCTCGAGGAGCTTCCGCTGCCCACCGGACAGGCTGGCCGCGTAGTCGTCGCGCTTCGTGTCGAGCTTGAAGCGACGCAGGAGGTCCATCGCCTTGACCTCGAGGTCCTCCTCCTGCTTCCGCCAGAGCGGCTTCACGAGGCTCGAGAAGATGCCCTCGCCGGTCTGGCCGGTCGCGCCGAGCTTCATGTTCTCGAGCACCGTGAGCAGGCCGAGCGCCTTCGTCAACTGGAAGGTCCGGACCTGACCCATGCGGGCGACCTTGAACGCCGGGACGCCCCCGAGGCTCTTGCCGTCGAAGTTCCACGTCCCGGTGTTCGGCTTGTCGAAGCCGGTCAGCAGGTTGAACAGCGTCGTCTTACCGGCGCCGTTCGGGCCGATGAGGGCGGTGATCGCGTTGCGGGGCACCTCCAGGTGCTCCACGTTCACCGCCTGCAGGCCGCCGAAGGTCCGGGTGACCTGGTCCGCGATGAGGATCGGGTCGACCTTCTTGACGCCCGGGACGATCTCGCCGACGTGGAGGCCGGTGGTCTTGACCGGTCGCGAGGTGGGTGAGCTGTTACTTGACAAAGGTCAGCTCCTTCTTGTTTCCGAGGATGCCTTGCGGCCTGAAGATGACGATCAGCATGAGCGCGACACCGACCAGCACGTAGCGGAGCGTCGACGCCTGCGTCGAGCTCATGAACGGCAGGACGTCCGCCTTCACGAGCGCCGGGAGGACGTTCGAGAGGAACGCCATGATCACCCAGAAGATCACCGAGCCGAGCAACGGCCCGAAGACCGTCGCGGCTCCACCGAGCAGGAGGATCGTCCAGATGAAGAAGGTGAGACTCGTGACGTACACGCTGGGCACGACCGCGGAGGGGAGCGCCAGCACCACCCCGCCGAGCGCACCGAACACGCCACCGACGACGAGCGCCTGCATCTTGTAGGCGAACACGTTCTTGCCGAGGGCGCGCACGGCGTCCTCGTCCTCGCGGATGCCCTTCAGCACGCGGCCCCAGGGGCTGCGCATGAGGAGGAACACGAGGAGGGCGGCGACGGCGAGCAGCAGGATGCCGAAGATCCGGACCCACCACTGGTTCGCGTTGAGTTCCCAGGGCCCGAAGCCGTACGTGCCCGGCGGGATCGGGTTCGCGGCCCGGAAGCCCTCGTGGTAGTTGCCGAGTCCGTCGGCCGAGTTCGTGAACTCGTCGAAGACCTGCGTGGTGAAGAGGAGTCGGACGATCTCGGCCGCCGCGATGGTGACGATGGCCAGATAGTCGGCCCGCAGTCGCAGGGTCGGGATGCCGAGGATGAAGGCGAAGACCACCGAGGCCAGACAGCCGACGATGATGCCCGCCCACCACGGGAGGTTGAAGCTCAGGATCGAGATGGCGTAGCCGTAGGCGCCGAGCGCCATGAACCCCGCCATACCGAAGTTCAACAGACCGCCGTAGCCGAAGTGCACGGCCAAGCCGAGTGCTGCGAGCGCGTACGCGATCGTCTCCGGGCTGATGACCCAAGCGAGCGTGTTCGAGAGAATGCTTCCCCAGTCCATGCGCGTGCCCCTAACCGATTCTCTCGCGACGTCCGAGGATGCCCTGCGGTCTCACGAGGAGCACCGCGATGAGCACCACGAGGGCGCCGACGTACTTGATGTCAGACGGGATCCAGAGCGTCGAGACCTCGACGAGGATGCCGATGATGAGGGCGCCGACCATGGCGCCGAAGGCGGTTCCGAGCCCGCCGAGGGTGATGGCCGCGAAGATGAGCAGGAGCAGCTGCGCTCCCATGTCCCACTTGATGCCCGGTCGGAAGTACGCCCACAGGATGCCGGAGAGACCCGCGAGGGTCGCTGCGAGGATCCAGACGATGCGGACCACTCGGTCGACGTCGATGCCGCTGGCCGCGGCGAGGCTCGGGTTGTCCGAGATGGCTCGTGTCGCCTTGCCGGTCTTCGTCTTGATGAGCCACCAGGCCACGCCGAGGAGTACCACGACGCTGACCGCCATGCTGATCATGTCGGTGACGCTGAGCGAGACCGTGCCGAACAGCTTGATGTTCTCCTCTCCGGAACCGGGCAGCTGGAACGTCCCGCCGCCGATGAAGTAGAGGAACACGTAGCGGAGCGCCAGCGACAGGCCGATCGAGACGATCATGACCTGCACGATGCCGACGCCCTTGCGTCTCAAAGGTCTCCAGATGCCCGCGTCGAGCGCGAAGCCGAATGCGGCGCTCAGGGCGAGGGCGATGATGATGGCCAGCCAGATCGGCCACTGCAGGAACACCCCGAACACGAGCGCCATGATCGCGCCGAAGGTCACCATCTCCGCGTGGGCGAAGTTGCTGAGTCCGGTGGTGCCGAACACGAGGGAGGCTCCGATGGCCGCGAGGGCCAGCATGAGGCCGAAGTTCAGGCCGTTGACGAGTCGTTCAACGAGTTGGTCCCAGAAGCTGACGGTGACGCGGACGCCCTCGCCGAGGAAGAAGTTCACTGACTTCGATTGGGTGAGACCGAACTCGGCCTCGATGGTCGAGCCGCCCTCGGCGACGATGACGCCCTTCGGGAGGGTCTCCTCGTCGAGCGTTACCTTGTACGTACCTTTCTCGGGGACGCCGATCTTCCACTTGCCGTCGGCGTCGGTGTCGACATCGGCCTTGTAGCCGTTGCCGTCGACCGTGATGTTCACGCCTTCGAGTGGTTTGTCGTCGTACTTGACGTTCCCAGCGAAGTAGAAGTCGTACTCCTCGCCCACCTCGTCAGCATGAGCCGGGACGGCGCTCATGACGGACGTGAGGGTGATGGCCCCGAACAACAGGGCGATGAGGAGCACGAATCTCCGTGCCAGTCTCGGGTTTCGGGTCGTTCCAGCGAACTTCACTGCACCTCCAGTGCCGGGCCACTTCCGTGGACCGTTCTCCTGCGTCGGACAACGCTGTTCGACGATAGAACCTGATTATTGCCTACATGTTTCGCCCATGCGTATTTCTCCGCATCGATTTGTCGGGATCGTGGAATAGGGGTAGGCCCTGCTCGGTTACGATGGTGATACCGGCAGGTCTGCGTTTCTCCGGTGTGTTCGTGGCTATGAGAGGGATAAATGGACCAGCCTGATCCGTTCGGATTCGTAGGACTCACGTATGACGATGTGCTGCTGCTGCCCGGGCACACCGACGTCATCCCGAGCGAGGCGGAGACCTCGTCCCGCCTGACGAAGCGGATCACCGTGAACACGCCGCTGCTGTCGAGCGCGATGGACACCGTGACCGAGGCCCGCATGGCGATCGCGATGGCTCGCGAGGGCGGCATCGGCATCCTCCACCGCAACCTGTCGATCTCCGACCAGGCCGAACAGGTCGACCGCGTGAAGCGGAGCGAGTCGGGCATGATCACGAACCCGATCACCACCACGGCCGACGCCACCGTCGCCGAGGTCGACGAGCTGTGCGGCCAGTTCCGCATCTCGGGCCTCCCGGTCGTCGACGACAAGGGTGTGCTCGTCGGCATCATCACGAACCGCGACATGCGCTTCGTGTCGCCGTTCGAGAAGGCCACGACCCGCGTCAGCGAGGTCATGACGAGCACCGGTCTCGTGACCGCTCCCGTCGGCACCGACCGCAACGCGGTGATGGCGCTCCTCGCACAGCACCGCATCGAGAAGCTGCCCCTCATCGACGAGGCGGGCAAGCTCAAGGGCCTCATCACCGTCAAGGACTTCGACAAGAGCGAGAAGTACCCGCTGGCCACGAAGGACGACACCGGTCGTCTGCGGGTCGGTGCGGCCATCGGCTTCTTCGGCGACGCCTGGTCCCGTGCGGGCCAGCTGCTCGACGCCGGTGTCGACGTCATCGTGGTCGACACGGCCAACGGTGAGAGCGCCGGTGTGCTCGACATCATCCGCAAGCTCAAGGCCGACCCGGCGTTCGCCGGTGTCGACGTCATCGGCGGCAACGTCGCGACCCGCTCCGGCGCGCAGGCGCTCATCGAGGCCGGCGCGGACGCGATCAAGGTCGGCGTCGGTCCGGGTTCCATCTGCACCACGCGCGTCGTCGCGGGTGTCGGTGTCCCGCAGGTCACCGCGGTCTACGAGGCGTCGCTCGCGGCGCGCGAGGCGAACGTCCCGGTCATCGCCGACGGCGGTCTGCAGTACTCGGGCGACATCGCCAAGGCACTCGTCGCGGGTGCGGACACCGTGATGCTCGGCTCGCTCCTCGCCGGCACCGACGAGAGCCCCGGCGACCTCGTGTTCGTGGGTGGCAAGCAGTTCAAGAACTACCGCGGCATGGGATCGCTCGGAGCCATGCAGACGCGTGGCGAGAAGACCTCGTACTCGAAGGACCGCTACTTCCAGGCCGACGTCCCGAGCGACGACAAGCTGATCCCCGAGGGCATCGAGGGCCAGGTGCCCTACCGCGGCCCGGTGTCGGCCGTCGCGTATCAGCTCATCGGCGGGCTGCGTCAGTCCATGTTCTACGTGGGCGCGCGCAACATCGGCGAGCTGAAGGCCAAGGGCAAGTTCGTCCGCATCACCTCCGCGGGCCTCAAGGAGTCGCACCCGCACGACGTGCAGATCGTCGTCGAGGCGCCGAACTACCGCAAGTAGGCACCCGCACGAACGCCGACGGTCCGGCAGGCTTCCGCCTGCCGGACCGTCGGCGTAGGTGTGGTCAGCGCATCCGACGTTTGTTCAGAGCGGTTAGCGTCACCCACATGACCAGGGCGAAGCCTCCGATCCACAGGGCGTATAGCAGGTAGCCATCGAGGCCGAACCCCAAACGGACCGCCGTCGTGCCACAGATGACGATCCCGACAATGGTGCTGGCAAGGACTGATTGGCGGACGCGTAGAGGTCGTTTAGGAGGAACGTTGTGGGTCTCAGGGCTCATACGTAGACGCAGCGACCTTGGTTGCCGCCGATGTAGATCTTCATCTCTCGTCCTCCTTGGCAGATGCCGTTCGTCGCGAGAGCGGTGGATGCGACCAAGAGGATGGCTCCGAAGACGACGCACAGCGCGGCGCCGACCCCTGGGAGGAGGCACAACGCTCCTTGAAGGGCCATCGCGCCTCCACCGATGATGAGACCTTGGTCGAAGGCATTGAACAGGACATAGATTCCACCGGAGTCCTGCCCTCCGCCGAGACGCGTGTCGGCAGGGCCTTGTCCCACCGAGAAGCTGAACCCGTTCTCGAATACGAAAGTCTCAATCGTGTCCTCGCCTACCTGCTGCGTGGTGAACGGGACTTGTGCTGCCTTCAACTCCTCGACGGCCAGTCGAAGCTGTTCGGGAGTGATCTCGGGCTGAGCTGCTGTGCTCAGGGGCGTCGCGGTAACAGGTGGAGGAGCAGCGTTGGCTGTTGCCGGGGCAGCGAGAGCGATGACGACCGCCAGGATTGTTCCGAGACTGAAGGCCCGTGAAGTGGTGAGCATGACTTGGTATTCCCTTCTCTGGTTGGTGCGCCGCGGTGCGAGCCTGGTCGTTAATATAGATATTTCTGAATCAAACGTCCAGAGTTTCGACGAGATCCGGTATTCGTCCACCAGGCGACCGGTAGGCTGGTGCGGTGAGCATGGATATTGAGATCGGCCGGTCAAAGCGCGCACGGCGCGCCTACGCGTTCGACGACATCGCCGTCGTCCCGTCGCGGCGGACCCGCGACCCACAGGACGTCTCGGTGTCCTGGTCGATCGACGCCTACCAGTTCGAGATCCCGGTGCTCGCGGCACCGATGGACTCCGTCGTCTCGCCGACGACCGCGATCATGATGGGCCAGCTCGGCGGCGTCGGCGTCCTCGACCTCGAGGGCCTCTGGACGCGGTACGAAGACCCCGAGCCGCTGCTCGCCGAGATCCGGTCGTTGCCGGTCGGCCGCGCGACCGCGCGCATGCAGGAGATCTACTCGGAGCCCATCAAGCCCGAACTCGTCACGGCCCGGCTCGCCGAGATCCGCGCGGCCGGAGTCACCGTCGCCGCAGCCCTCTCGCCGCAGCGCACGCAGGAGCTCTACGAGACCGTCGTCGCCGCAGGTGTCGACCTCTTCGTCATCCGCGGAACCACCGTGTCGGCGGAGCACGTCTCCAAGAACCAGGAGCCGCTCAACCTCAAGAAGTTCATCTACGAACTCGACGTCCCCGTGATCGTCGGTGGCGCGGCCACGTACACCGCAGCCCTGCACCTCATGCGGACCGGTGCGGCCGGCGTCCTCGTCGGCTTCGGTGGCGGCGCCGCCTCCACCACGCGGGCCTCGCTCGGCATCCATGCCCCGATGGCGACCGCCGTGGCCGACGTCGCCGGTGCGCGTCGCGACTACCTCGACGAGTCCGGCGGCCGCTACGTGCACGTCATCGCCGACGGCGGTCTCGGGACCTCGGGCGACATCGTCAAGGCCGTCGCGATGGGGGCCGACGCCGTCATGCTCGGCACCGCACTCGCCCGCGCAACGGACGCACCCGGCGGTGGCTGGCACTGGGGTGCCGAGGCGCACCACCTGCACCTGCCGCGCGGACGCCGTGTCGAGGTGGGGACCGTCGCGACGCTCGAGGAGATCCTCTACGGCCCGTCGCCGAAATCGGACGGCACGGCCAACCTCATCGGCGCGCTCCGTCGCTCGATGGCCACCACCGGCTACTCCGACCTCAAGGAGTTCCAGCGGGTCGAGGTCGTCGTCGCGCCGTACCAGGGCGCCTAGCCCTGCCGGAAGCGAGCCGCGTCCGCAAGCGGTTGTCGGGTCGCATCGCGCCGACTAGCCTCTGAGGCAGAGCCTCGTGGACGAGCACCTGCCTCCGGCAGGATCATCGCGAGGGCGGTTCCAGCGAGCGGAGTTCGACGATGGCCACCACCCACAACAACGTGTCACGTTCCACCAAGCTGGGGATGGAGGAGCGCGACGCCGCGATCGAAGCGTTGAAGTCGAAAGAGCTCGACATCCTCGTCGTCGGTGGTGGCATCGTGGGCACCGGTGCAGCGCTCGACGCCGTCACGCGCGGTCTCAGCACCGGTCTGCTCGAGGCGCGCGACTGGGCGAGCGGCACCTCGAGCCGGTCCTCGAAGCTCGTGCACGGCGGTATCCGGTATCTCGAACAACTCGACTTCCGGCTCGTCCGAGAAGCGCTCATCGAGCGCGGGTTGCTGCTGCAGCGCATCGCGCCGCACCTCGTGAAGCCGGTCCGGTTCCTGTACCCGCTCAACAAGCCGGTCTTCGAACGCCTCTACATCGGCGCCGGCATGCTGCTCTACGACCTCTTCAGCTGGACCGGCGGCCGTCCGCCCGGCGTCCCGCACCACCGGCACCTGTCCAAGCGTCAGGTCCTGACTTCGATCCCGAGTCTCAAGTCGGACGCGTTCGTGGGCGGACTCACCTACTACGACGCCCAGGTCGACGACGCCCGGTACGTCTCATCCCTCGCGCGGACGGCGTCGGCCTACGGTGCGCACGTCGCGAGCCGCGTGCGGGTCGAGGGCTTCATCAAGGTCGGTCAGCGCGTCGTGGGCGTCAAGGCGCACGACCTGCAGACCGACGAGCGCTTCGAGATCCGCGCCAAGCAGGTCGTCAACGCGACCGGCGTGTGGACCGACGACACGCAGTCGATGGTGGGGGAGCGGGGCCAGTTCAAAGTCCGCGCGTCGAAGGGTATCCACCTCGTCGTGCCGCGCGACCGATTCCAATCGAACATGGGGCTCCTGCTGCGCACGGAGAAGAGCGTCCTCTTCGTCATCCCGTGGGGCCGACACTGGCTCATCGGCACGACCGACACGGACTGGCACCTCGACAAGGCGCATCCGGCGGCGACGGCGGCGGACATCGACTACCTGCTCGAGCACGTCAACAAGATCCTCGCCGTCCCGCTCACCCGTGAGGACGTCGAGGGCGTCTACGCCGGCCTCCGTCCGCTGCTGGCCGGCGAGTCGGAGCAGACGTCGAAGTTGTCACGCGAGCACCTGGTCGCGCACTCCGTCCCCGGACTGGTGGTCATCGCCGGTGGCAAGTGGACCACGTACCGGGTCATGGCGAAGGACGCGATCGACGCCGCGGTCGACGCCCTCGACGGCAAGATCCCGGCGAGCGCGACGGAGAACATCGCCCTCCTCGGAGCCGAGGGGTATCAGGCGGCCTGGAACAAGCGGGGCAAGATCGCGCGGGCCTTCGGGGTGCACACGGCGCGTATCGAGCACCTGCTGAACCGCTACGGCGTCCTGACGGACGAGCTGCTCGACCTCATCAAGGACGACCCGACGCTCGCCGAAGCACTGCCGGGAGCGGACGACTACATCGGGGCGGAGGTCGTCTACGCGGCCTCCCACGAGGGCGCCCTCCATCTCGACGACGTCCTCGCCCGTCGGACGCGGATCTCCATCGAGGCCTGGGACCGCGGCGTCTCGGCGGCCCCGGTCGCGGCGAAGCTCATGGGTGGGGTCCTCGGGTGGGACGAGGAGCGCATCGAGAAGGAGGTCTCCTACTACCTCGAGCGCGTCGCTGCGGAGCGGGCGTCGCAGGAGCAGCCGAACGACGAAGCGGCGGACCGCGTGCGCCTGGAGGCACCGGACATCGTCCCTGGGGCCTGAACCGGCGGTGATCGCCCGCAGCGGAACGGCTGCGGGCGCCTCGGGCGGGCGGGACGGGTGTGGCGGATAGACTAGGAGGACTGCCACAACAAGCCTGAGGAGTACAGCCATGGTGGATGTTCGGCGGGTCAAACTTCCCGGGGTCGGTGTGCTCCACACCTTCGTCACGGACGACGGCGGCAAGGTCGGCGTCATCGCCCACCGGTCCGGCCACAGCGACCTCATCACCTTCGCCGACCACGAAGACGGTGCCGATGCCGGCAAGGTGTCGCTCCGGCTCAACGAGGACGAGGCGCACACGCTGGCCGAACTCCTCGGTGGCACACAGATCACCGAGTCGCTCAGCGCGCTCGACCAGATCCCCGGCCTCAGCATCGACTGGTTCACCGTCGACTACGAAGACCACATCGCCGGGCAGCCGCTCGGCAACCCCGCCGAGAAAGGCATGGTCGGGCTGACCGTCGTCGCCGTCGTGCGCGGCGACTCCGCCAACCCGGCTCCTGCGGCGGACTTCCGGGTCTTCCCGGGAGACACCCTCGTCGTCGCGGGCAGTCCCGAGAAGGTCGCCAAGGCCTTCGCCTACTTCCGTTCGGGCGCCGTCAAGAAGGTCGCCGTCGACGCTCCGCCCGGAGGGTAGGCATGCTGCACGCCGCGACCGAAAACCCCCACCTCGGCCAGGATCTGCTCATCCTCGGCGTCCTGTTCGTCATCGCCTTCATCCTCGGCCGCCTCGGCAAGCTGATCGGTCTGCCGTCGATCCCCGTCTACATGCTCGTCGGCCTGCTCGCGAGTCCGTACACCGGCTGGTTCCCGCTCGACTTCGCCAGCGCGCAGATCGAACTCATCGCCGTCTTCGGCCTCGTGCTCCTGCTGTTCAACCTCGGTCTGGAGTTCGATCAGGACGAGTTCTTCGGCAACGCCGGGAAGCTCATCGTGTCCGGTGGCTCCTACATCCTCGTCAACATGGCCGCCGGGCTGGTGTTCGGGTTCCTGGTCGGGTGGGGCACGCGAGAGGCGCTCATCATCGCCGGCATCACGGCGACGAGCTCGAGCGCGATCGTCACGAAGCTCCTCATCGAGCTCAAACGGCTGACAAACGACGAGACGCCGATGATCCTGGGCGTCACCGTGGTGGAGGACATCTTCATCGCCATCTACCTCGCCATCGTCGGTGTCGTCCTGAGCGGCGAGACCGAGGTGTGGCCGGTCATCGGCAAGCTCGCGATCGCCTTCACGTTCATCCTCGTGATGTTCGCGATCGCGCGCTTCGGCGGCCGATTCGTGTCGCGGTTGTTCCGCACGAAGGACGACGAGCTCTTCACGATCCTGTTCTTCGGCCTCGCGGTCGCGTTCGGCGGTATCGGCGAGCTCCTCGGGGTCACCGACGCGATCGGCGCCTTCCTCATCGGGCTGGTCCTCGGAGCCACCCGGTTCCGCAACAAGATCGAGCAGATCGCGATCCCGCTCCGCGACGTGTTCGGTGCGTTCTTCTTCTTGAACTTCGGCCTCGCGCTCGACGCGACGAAGTTCGGCAGCGTCCTCGTCCCGGTCCTCCTGGCCGTCCTCATGACGGTGGTCCTCAACGTCCTGGCCGGTCAGTTCGTCGCCTGGCTCAACGGACTCGGGCCGCAAGCGGGGATCAACGCCGCGGTCATCCTGCAGAATCGCGGCGAATTCGCCCTCATCCTCGCGACGCTCTCGCTGAGCGCAGGGCTCAACCCGCTCATCCAACCGTTCGCCGGGCTCTACGTGCTCATCATGGCTGTGATGGGCCCGATCGTCGCCGGCCGGTCCGAGCAGATCGGCGCCGTCATCCTGCGTCCGCGTCGCCGGAAGGCGCGCCGAGTGGAGCAGGTCGACGCGTCGGCGGAGGAGGCCCTCGCGCTCGTCGAGGGTGCGGGCGACGACCAGGGCACGACGGACGTCGACACCGATCAGGCGGCCATCGACCGACTCGTCGAACAGGCGATGAACGACCAGGAACCACCAGCACGAAAGCGAGAGCCCGATTACTAGCACCGCCCCGTCGGCACCAGGCCCCGACAACCACGGACAGGTCCGTCCGACGCTCCGCTCCCTCATGCTGCGTCCCCGGTGGATCGGCGTCCTCGTCCTCTGTCTCGCCGTCGCGGGCGCGTTCGCCGCGCTCGGGCAATGGCAGCTCGCACGCGCCATCGAATCCGGGCAGGTGGTGCCGACCGAGACTGAATCGGTCCGGCCACTCGCGGACGTCCTCGAACCGGGCGTCGGCATCCGAGAGGCCGACGCCGGACAACGGGTGAGCGTCTCGGGCACCTGGGTGCCGGAGGACTACCTCGTGGTGGGCAACCGGGTGAACGACGGCACGCTCGGGTACTGGGTGACGGGCCACCTCGCGACCGACCGCCCGGACCAGGCCGGTCTCGCCGTCGCGCTCGGGTGGACGAAGGATCGCGAGACCGCCGACCGTGTCGCGGAGGCATTGAACGCGGACGCCCCCACCGGTGCCGTGGAGCTCGAAGGGCGTCTGAACCCGCCGGAGGGCCCGGAGGAACCGGCGGCGGACGCCGCACCGACCGACCTCGACAACATGTCGGTCGCCGCGCTGCTGAACCGCTGGAACGACGCCGACGGCCTGCGGGTGTTCAGTGCGTTCGTCGTGGATGACGTGGCCGTCGACGGACTCGAGCCCATCTCGTCACCCGCGCCCAGCCAGGAGATCCAGCTCAACTGGTTGAACATCTTCTACGCGGCCGAGTGGGTCGTCTTCGCGTGCTTCGCCGTGTTCCTGTGGTTCCGGCTCGCCAAGGACGCCTGGGAGCGCGAGATCGAGGAGCTCGAGGACGCCGAGGAGGAGGCCGCAGCGCTCCGTCCGTGATGTCCGGTCGCTTGGCGGCCGCGGGTAAGATGGGGGCATGCCCCTCCAGCCGAAACCGTCGACGTTTCCCGCGATCCGAGGCGCGCTGAAGTTCTACCAGGTGGCCGCCCCCATCACCGGTGTGCTGCTCCTGTCGCTCTGCGCCGAGATGCTCATGAAGTACGCGTTCGGCCTCGAGCTCGAACTCGGCGGTGCTTACGGCTTCCTCGCCTTCGTGCCCTCCGGCACCGCCACCGCGGTCAACCTGAGCACGGGCATCCTCATCATCCACGGCTGGTTCTACGTCGTGTACCTGTTCGCCGCGTTCCGGCTCTGGAGCCTCATGCGGTGGAACGTCCTGCGTCTGCTCTGGCTCGCGCTCGGCGGCATCATCCCGTTCCTGTCCTTCTTCTTCGAGAGCCGCATCCCGCGGGAAGTGAAGGGCTACCTCTCCGGCCGCGAAGCAGCAGCGGCCGCCGAACCCGTGGAGTCCATGCAGTGAGTGAAACCGCCCCCGCCGCCGCAGCGGAGCAGACCGCCGCCCGACCGGTCCTCGTCGTCGACTTCGGTGCGCAGTACGCGCAGCTGATCGCGCGTCGCGTCCGCGAAGCCGGCGTGTACTCCGAGATCGTGCCGCACACCGTGTCCGCCGCCGAGGTCGCCGCCAAGAACCCCGTCGGGATCGTCCTGTCCGGCGGCCCGTCCAGCGTGTACGAGCCGGGCGCTCCGTCGCTCGACGAGGGCATCCTCGAGCTCGGCGTCCCGACCTTCGGCATCTGCTACGGCTTCCAGGTCATGGCCAAGCAGCTCGGTGGAGAGGTCGCGCACACCGGTCTCCGGGAGTACGGCGCCACCGACGCGACCAGCGTCGTCGACGTCCCGGGCACCCTCCTGCACGGCGTCCCGACCGAGCAGAACGTCTGGATGAGCCACGGCGACTCCGTCTCCAAGGCCCCCGAGGGCTTCGAGGTCCTCGCCTCGACCGCCTCGACTCCGGTCGCCGCCTTCGCGAACGCGGAACGCGGCCTCTACGGCGTCCAGTGGCACCCCGAGGTCAAGCACTCCGCTTACGGCCAGCAGGTGCTCGAGAACTTCCTCCACCGGGCGGCGGGCATCCCGGCCGACTGGAACAGCGGCAACGTCATCGCCGAACAGGTCGACCGCATCCGCTCCCAGGTGGGCGACGCCAAGGTCATCTGCGGGCTCTCCGGCGGTGTCGACTCGGCAGTCGCCGCGGCGCTCGTGCACAAGGCCGTCGGCGACCAGCTCGTCTGCATCTTCGTCGACCACGGCCTGCTCCGGAAGGACGAGCGGCGCCAGGTCGAGGAGGACTTCGTCGCCTCGACCGGTGTCCGGCTGGTCACGGTCGACGCTCGCGAGCAGTTTCTGTCGGCGCTCGCCGGTGTCAGCGACCCGGAGCAGAAGCGCAAGATCATCGGCCGCGAATTCATCCGGTCCTTCGAACAGGCCGAGATCGACCTCGTCAAGGAGGCCCAGAGCGAAGGCGAGCCCATCCGCTTCCTCGTCCAGGGCACGCTGTACCCCGACGTCGTCGAGTCCGGAGGTGGATCCGGCACGGCCAACATCAAGAGCCACCACAACGTCGGCGGGCTGCCGGAAGACCTCCAGTTCGAACTCGTCGAGCCCCTGCGCACCCTGTTCAAGGACGAGGTCCGGGCGATCGGCCGCGAGCTGGGCCTCCCGGAGGAGATCGTCGGTCGTCAGCCGTTCCCCGGTCCCGGACTCGGCATCCGCATCGTGGGTGAGGTCACGGCCGAGCGTCTCGACCTCCTCCGCGACGCCGACGCGATCGTCCGCGAGGAGTTGACCGCGGCCGGGCTCGACCAGGAGATCTGGCAGTGCCCCGTGGTCCTGCTGGCGGACGTCCGTTCCGTGGGCGTGCAGGGCGACGGCCGCACCTACGGTCACCCGATCGTGCTGCGACCGGTGTCGTCTGAAGACGCCATGACCGCCGACTGGACCCGCCTGCCGTACGACGTCCTCGCGCGCATCAGTAACCGCATCACCAACGAGGTGAAGGACGTCAACCGCGTCGTGCTCGACGTCACGTCGAAGCCGCCGGGGACCATCGAGTGGGAGTGATCGCTCCCTGAAGCATCGGAAGGCCGTCCCGTTCGCGGGGCGGCCTTCGTCGTCCGCGCCCTTCGACAGGCTCAGGGACCGGGTGGGTGGCTCAGGGACCGGGTGGGGTTGGCTCAGGGACCGGGTGGGTGGCTCAGGGACCGGGTGGGTGGCTCAGGGATCGGGGATGGTGCCCGGCGCGAGGGGTTCGGTCCCTGAGCCTGTCGAAGGGCAGTAGCGCGACCGGCCGGTTCCTCGGACGACGAAGGCCCGCCCCGCGAACGGGAACGGGCCTTGCCGTGCGTGCGCTGCTAGTTGCGGGAGATGGCCAGCAGACGCAGGATCTCGACGTAGATCCAGATGACCGTGACCATGATGCCGAAGGCGCCGGTCCAGCCGTACTTGGCGGGTGCACGGTTCTGCACGCCGCGCTGGATGAAGTCGAAGTCGAGCACCAGCGAGTACGCGCCCATCAGCACCGCGAAGATGCCGATGACGATCCCGAGCGGGATGCCGAAGATCGTCGCGCCGTAGAGGCCGAACGGGTTGTTCAGGACGCCCGTGAACATGAGCACGAGGTTGAGGAGCTGGAAGACGCCGTAGCCGATGATGGCGACGAGGAAGACCTTCGTCAGCTTCTTGGAGGCGCGGACCTTGCCGCTCGCGAAGAGCGCGAGGGTCACGCCGACGACGGCGAGGGTCGCGAGGACCGCCTGGACGACGACGCCCGACCAGGCCGGGTTCGCCTCGAAGACGCGCGAGATGCCGCCGACGAAGAGTCCCTGGAAGACGGCGTACCCGAGGATGAGCGCCGGGACCGGCTCCTTCTTGAAGGAGTTGACGAGCCCGAGACCGAGACCACCGATCATGCCGATGATCATGGGGAGGGCGTAGCCGCTGCCTGCCTGCAGGAGGGAGGTCGTCCACATCCAGGAGACGACGGCGAACACGACGAGGACGGCGAACGAGCCGAGCGTCTTGACGAGCGTGTTCTCGATCGTCATGCGGTCGGCGGTGCCGACGCCCGCCGGTGCGGTGGGCTGCTCGTACATCTTGCGGAGCTGTTCGGCGGTCAGCGAGGGGTTCGCTGCTTGAGCTGCCTGCAGCGTCCCGCCTCCCTGCTTCGCGAATGCCGGGTTCTTCGAGAACGCGGGATTGTCGAGGGCCATGGCTGATTCCTACTCTCAGTCGTGGAGGCTGTGTCGCGCCAAGCGGCGCTGCTGACACCCAGAGTATCCGAGTTCCCTTTGAATCAGCCGGGTCGCGCGTGGAAAACCCCGAACGGGCGCCGATGTTCGCGGCGGGCTGACAGCCGGCACCCTGCGCGCACGCTGGAGCGTCGTCCTAGGCTGATGGCGTGCGCATCGACTCCCTGCCCAACCCGCTCGTCATCGGACACCGCGGGGCTCCCGGTTACCGCCCCGAGCACACCGAGTCCTCCTACCGCTTGGCCGTCGCGCTGGGTGCGGACGCCGTCGAGCCCGATCTCGTCGCGTCGAAGGACGGCGTCCTCGTGGTCCGACACGAGAACGAGATCTCCGGGACGACCGACGTCGCCGCCCGGGCGGAGTTCGCCGACCGGCGGACGACGAAGCGCGTCGACGGCCACGAGCTGACCGGATGGTTCACCGAGGACTTCACCTGGGCCGAGCTGTCGACCCTGACCGCGCGTGAGCGGATCCCCGAGGTGCGGACGGTGAGTGCGGGATTCGACGGTACCGAGGGCATCCTGCGGTTCGCCGACCTCGTCGAGGTCGTACGCAGCGCGGCCGAAGCGCACCGACGACCCGTCGGTGTCGTGGCCGAGGTGAAGCACGCCGACTACTTCGCTTCGATCGGACTCCCACTCGATCGACTCCTGGCCGAGGAGCTCGCCGCTCTGGGGTTCGGCACCGATCCCGATGCCGAACCACTCATCATCGAGTCGTTCGAGCAGTCGGTCCTCACGGCGTTGCAGGCCCGTCGGGTGCAGGCGGAGTTCGTGTACCTCATCGAGCGGTCCGGCAGGCCGAGCGACCTCGTCGCCCGGCTGGGGGATTCGGCCCCGTCCTACGCCGACGCGATGACCGACGCCGGACTCGCGGCGCTCGCCCTCGAGGTCGACGCCATCAGTGTGGACAAGGCGATGCTCATCGACCTCGACGACGACGGCGCCCACCCGACGGACCTCGTGGAGCGCGCCCACGCGGTGGGCCTGCGCGTCTACACCTGGACCCTCCGCCCCGAGAACCGGTTCCTCGCGCCACCCTTCCGGGACGGGTCCGATCCGGCGGCGGTCGGCCGCTGGCTCGAGGAGTTCGTCCTGGTGCTCTCCTCGGGGGTCGACGGCTGCTTCGTCGACCAGGCCGACCTCGGTGTCGCCGCCCGGTCCGCGGCCGGCGAGCGGGCGGAACACCGCGACGGCGGTGCTCGGCCGAGCGATGTCGGAGGCAGCGCCTAGACTTGCAGGCGATATGGCGAGCTCTCCTTCTTCGAACGCCGACGCCGTGCAACCGGTGATCGTCGGCTGGCCCACGGCAACCGTCCCCGAGTCGTCTTCCGACGAGCGTGCCGGCGGGAGTCGGCTGCTGGAGGGGCTCAACCCCCAGCAACGGATCGCGGTGGAGTACCGGGGCCAGGCCCTGCTCATCGTCGCCGGTGCCGGATCGGGCAAGACGAGTGTGCTCACCCGCCGCGTGGCGCTGCTGCTCGAGCAGCGGGAGGCCTGGCCGAGCCAGATCCTGGCGATCACGTTCACCAACAAGGCCGCCGCCGAGATGCGTGAGCGGGTGCAGGCGCTCGTCGGCCAGGCCGCGCAGGGCATGTGGATCTCCACCTTCCACTCCGCCTGCGTCCGCATCCTCCGGCGCGAGGCCGAGCACTTCGGCTTCACCAAGAACTTCACGATCTACGACAGCGGCGACCAACGCGCCCTGTTGAAGCGGATCATCAAGGAGCTCGAGGCCGATGCGTACGGCTTCACGCCGTCCAACACCTCCGCGAAGATCTCGAAGCTCAAGAACGAGCTGTCGGACGTCGAGTCGTACTCCCGCACGATCAACACGAACGACCCGCAGGAACTCGTCTTCCTGCAGGTCTTCCGGAAGTACACGCGCGCGCTGGCCGACGCGAACGCCTTCGACTTCGACGACCTCATCAGCCAGACGGTGTTCCTCTTCCGGGCGTTCCCGCACGTCGCCGCGCAGTACCAGCAGCGGTTCCGCCACATCCTCGTCGACGAGTACCAGGACACCAACCACGCCCAGTACTCGCTCATCCGGGAGCTCACGCGTGCGCCCGAGGCCGGCACGGATCAGCTCGCCATCACCCGCACCGAGGGTGCCTCGCTCACCGTCGTCGGCGACTCGGACCAGTCGATCTACGCGTTCCGCGGGGCCGACATCCGGAACATCACCGAGTTCGAGCGCGACTTCCCGGGTGCCAAGGTGGTGCTGCTCGAGCAGAACTACCGCTCCACGCAGAACATCCTCTCGGCCGCGAACGCGGTCATCTCCAACAACTTCGACCGCAAGGACAAGAAGCTCTGGACGGCCGTCGGCGACGGAGAGAAGATCGTCGGCTTCACGGGGTACTCCGGCCACGACGAGGCGCAGTTCATCGCCGACGAGATCGAGAAGCTCCGGAACGCCGGCACGGCCTACAGCGACATCGCGGTGTTCTACCGCACGAACGCCCAGACCCGTGCGCTCGAGGAGATCTTCATCCGCGCGGCCCTGCCGTACCGGATCATGGGCGGCACCAAGTTCTACGAACGCGCCGAGATCAAGGACGCCCTCGCCTACCTCGTGTCGGTCGCGAACCCGGCCGACATCATGGCGCTGCGGCGCATCCTGAACACGCCCAAGCGTGGCATCGGACCGGCGACGGAGACGGCACTCGCGAGCTTCGCCGAGAACAACGGCGTCACCTTCCGCGAGGCCATGCGGCGTGCCGACGCCCTCGGGCTCGGGCCGAAGGTCACGAGCGCGATCCTGCAGCTGTCGGCGCTCCTCGACGAAGCGCAGGCCGCGCTCGACGACGCCGCTGCGGCCGACCGCCCGACGGCGTCCGCGACCGCGGTCGGCGACGTCCTGTCGCTCCTCATGACGAAGAGCGGCTACCTCGACTCGCTGCGCAACAGTCGCGACCCGCAGGATGAGGCACGCGCCGAGAACGTCGACGAGCTCATCGCCGTCACCAAGGAGTTCGCCAAGAACAACCCCGACGGCGGCATCGTCGACTTCCTGACGGAGGTCTCGCTCGTCGCCGCGGCCGACGACCTCGACGACGCCACGGGCAGCGTGTCGCTCATGACCCTGCACACGGCGAAGGGCCTCGAGTACGATGCGGTCTTCCTGACGGGCATCGAGGAGGACCTCCTCCCGCACCGGATGTCGGCGAACGAGCCTGGCGGCCCGGCGGAGGAGCGGCGCCTGTTCTACGTCGGCATCACCCGCGCCCGTAAGCGCCTGTACCTCTCGCTGGCGATGACTCGTGCCCAGTACGGCGAGACGGCCGTCGCCATGCCCAGCCGCTATCTGCAGGAGATCCCGGCCGAACTGATCGAGTGGCGTCAGTCGCCCGGCAACGTCAACGGTCGTGGTGGAACCCAGTCTCGCGCCCTGAACGCCCGCCGCGCCCCTTCGAGCGACCGCTGGTCGGTCCGCTCGCTCCCAGAAGGAGCCTCCGCGGGCGACACCCGGTTCTCCGGCGGTTCGAGCAAGCCGGAGACGGCCTGGGCCAACCGCATCACGGCGAAGGTCCGCGACAACGGTGATCTCGAGCTCGTCCCCGGCGACCGCATCTCCCACGCGGACTTCGGTGTGGGGCGGGTGAACGCCGTCACCGGCGAGGGCGCGAAACGCATCGCCCACGTGCAGTTCGAGTCGGCGGGAGCCAAGAAGCTGCTGATCAAGATCGCCCCGATCGAGAAGGTGGAGTGACCCCCTGTCCCGTCGGCCGTCCCCGGCGGCATCAGGTTCCCCAGTCCTGGCGAAGCCTCTAGGCTGAGGCATCATGGCTCTGTTCTCCAAGCGCAACGCGTCCGATGCCCGATCCGCAGCGGCGGAGGCAGCGACCTCCGCCCGGGAAACCGAGGAGGACACGACCCCCGCGGTCGCCGAACCGGTTCCGCACGTTCCCATCTCGGTCACGACGGTCAGTTCCGCCGCACGGACACCTGAGGCCCCCGTATCGGTGCCGGCTGCCCCGGCGGCCGCTCCGGCGCCCGCGGCCGCGGAGCCCGACACGAACGTCGACCTCGCCCAGGCGCTCACGGCCCTGGCCGAAGGCGGTGACGAGCGTGCGATGATGCATGTCCTGCGCCAGAGCATCCAGGGCAAGCTCCTGCTGTCCACGAGCCTCGACGGTGTCTCGGAGGAGGACAAGGCCGCGGGACGCGTCCCGCTCGGCGTCCACCGCGACCCGGAGGGGGCCGTCTACCTCCTCGCCTTCACCTCGCCTCGCGAGCTCGAGAAGACGCGGACGGCCGAGGGCCCCGTCTCCGGGGTCGCGGTGGACGCGGTGTGGGCGCTGCGTCAGGCGGCCGGCGAAGGCTACGCCGGCATCGTGCTGAACCCCGCCGACGGAAAGGCGAGTGCCGTCGTCCCGAAGACACTCATCGTCCGCCTCTTCGGTGACGGCCGGAACAACGACCTCGCCAAGCAGGCGCTCGCCCAGCCTCGCGACGCCGATGCCCTCCAGCAGCTGGTGGCGGCACTCGCCGCACACGGCGGATTCGTGGCGGGACGAGCAGAGATGGACGAGGACGGTAACCGCAAGACCGTCGGCATCGCGGAGACCCGGCTCGGGGACCGCCGCCTGCTCGAGGTCTTCACCTCGCCCATCGAGATCGCGGCGCTCGGCCGCGGCGACGACGCGTATCCCGTGACCGCCGCGGAACTGGCGGCTGCGCTCCGGAGCGACGAGGGCATCACCGGGATCATCGTGAACCCTGCGGCGCCGTGGCTGGACGTCGACCGCGCCCAGCTCGCACCCCTCCTCGACGTGCGCTGAGCGTCGCACCCGCTCCACTCGGAGTGATCCGTCGACGGAGAGCGAGCAGGATGCCGCCGAGCGCGAGCGCCCCGATCGCCGCAGAGCCGGCCGTGAGCAGGGAGTGGTCGTCGGCGCCGGTCTCGGCGAGGCGCGCTTCGGGCACGGTCGGGGTCGAGGCGAGTGTGATCTCCGACGCGACCCCGAAGGCGGATCGCCAGGGGCGGATCATCGCGCCGCCGTTCTCCGGCAGGGTGTCGCTCGGCTCGATGCGTTCGACCCAGACGTAGTAGCCGTCCTCGGGAAGGACGCAGGACGGTGTCGTGTACTCGCCGGGGCCTGCATCCACGAGCGTCTCGACCTCGCAGACCACCGGTGCTCCGAGCGGGACCTCCGGTGCCTCGACCGGGCGCTCCGCGAACGGACCGAGCAGCTGGCTGCGGACGGTCACCGGGATCGGTGTGTACGGTCCACCCTCCGGTCCGATGAGGCCCCACTCCGCGGCGAGGCCCGAGTCGGTCGCGATGCCGACCGACAGCCGGTCGGCGATCTCGGTTCCCGGTGTCGCCGTCGCGTGCGAGGTGGTGGTGACGACGACCGGCTGGAAGGGGAGTGGTGTGGGGCGCTCGCGGTCTGCGCTCGCCCCGGCGGCGACCGTGATCGGGCGGGCGATGAGGACGCTCTGCACGTTGGCAGCGCTTCGAGCGATCGTGAGGCCCGCCCCGTACGGCAGCTCACCGAAGGTGGCGTTCGCTGAGAACGCCACGACGGCGGCATCGGTGCTCGGCAGGATCCGCAGGCTCTCACCGTTCCCGACGATCCGCTCGGACGTGCCGTCCTCGAAGGTCGCACCGTCGAGGGTGACCGTCCCGGTGTGGGTACCCGGTGGCAGGGTGGTGACGCCGGAGGAGACGAAGTCGACGGCGAGTTCCGTTCGGACGAGGTCGAATCCGTCCTCGCCGCGTTCGATGGACATGGTGGCGCTCGCTCCCCGACTCGCGCCGCCGGGTCCGTCGGCCTCGGCGAGCATCTGATGGGCCAGTGAGAGCACGCGGTCGGCGCTCGCTCCCGCCCGAGCGGCGATCTGCGCCGGTGTCCACCCGTTCAGGCCGGTGATGATCCAGGTGGCGAGCTGTCCAGCAGCCGCCTCGTCGGCGTCCTGGCTGGCACCCCAGTGTCGCGAGAGGTAGGCCAAACGGGCGGCGTCCTCAGGGGAGAACCAGCCGAGCGATGATCCGTCGACGTGCTCGTAGGCGTGACCCGGCGGGATCGGGAGGTCGAGGTTGATGCAGAACCCGACCGTGCCGTCGTCGAAGGCCCACGAGCCGAGCCAGCGGCCGTTCGAGGCGTCGCGGTGGCCGTAGGCGGCGCCGGTCGCGGTCAGGGCGGAGGACGCGGTGGCGCCGCCGAGGACGATGCCGAGGACGAGCGTCAGCAGGATCGGGACGGCCGCCAGGAGCCGGAGGATCCGCGGTCTGCCGCCGAGCAGGCGGCCGGTCTGGGGGAGGTGGTGTGTTGTCATGCCCCCATCGTGCGAACCGCGGTACCTCGGTCAGCCGGGCGAGGACCCGAATGTGGACGGGACTGCTCCACCAGTGTGCTGTGGAGGGCGGTCCTGGAACCTCGTCAGCCGAGGCGGCGGGCCGCGTCCGTGCGATTCCGCTCTCGCATCGCCCGGAGGTACCAGGCGGTGGGTGCCGCGCGCAATCGGTGCGGAAGACGCGGCCAGACGGCTCGTGCTGCGGCGACCCGCCGCGCGAAGCGACGCTGCTGCCGGGGTGTGAAACGGAAACCGTAGGCGCTCCGCAATCCGTCGGGCAGCAGTCCCGCCGTCACGAGTCTGACAAGGGGGAGCAGACACCGGACGGGGAGGGGCGCCGCACGCGCGGTCATGAGCTCGACCGAGACGCGGCGTGCCTCCGCGGTGACGTGGAGTCCCGCGACCCGGGCTGCGAAGTACTCGTCGAACTCGGCCCGGGTCGGAGGCCAGCGGTCGGGCGGGAGCTGCAGGCTCGTCCCCACGATCGCGTACTCACGGTGCAGGCGCTCCCGCGACTCCTCGTCGAGCGGGCCGAACACGAGCTCGTAGACCTGGACGGCGGTGTCGTACAGCGTGGCCGCGACCCAGAGTTGCGCGTCGTGGTCGAAGGCCGAGTACCCCGGGGCGGCCTCGCCCGGCTGAGCGCGGACGGGCGCGTGGGCGTGGTTCACCCGCCGGGCCGCGCTCCGCTGCTCGTCCGGCGTACCGAGGGCGAGCGCGTAGACGAAGGTGAGGGTGGCGTGCAGCCGGTCGAGCGGACGGGAGCCGAAGTCGCTGTGCCGCGCCACCCCGGCTGCGACCGAGGGGTCTGCGATCTGGAGCAGGATGGCCCGTCCGGCGCCGGCGACGAGGATGCCCTCGCGAGCGAGGTCCGCCATGCCGGTCATGGACCCGACCTTAGTCGTTCACTGCGAACGTCCGGTTGCGGCGCAGCGCTGGGGGTAGAGTCGTCACTGGCCCTTTTTCTCTCGCCGCCGAGATAACGCGCGGCCGAAAATCGCCACGACAATCACAGCAGAACGCGCGCAGCGCGGATGGGAATGACACGTGGATCTTTACGAGTATCAGGCACGAGACCTGTTCGAGCAGTACGAGGTGCCGGTCCTCGCCGGCATCATCGCCGACACCCCGGACGAGGTGCGGGCCGCGGCCGAGCGTCTCGGCGGCGTGGTCGTCGTCAAGGCCCAGGTGAAGGTCGGAGGCCGCGGCAAGGCCGGCGGCGTCAAGGTCGCCAAGACCCCCGACGAGGCCTACGAGGCGGCGAAGTCCATCCTCGGACTCGACATCAAGGGTCACGTCGTCAAGCGCGTGATGGTCGCGGCCGGCGCACGCATCGCCCAGGAGTTCTACTTCTCGGTGCTGCTCGACCGCGCCAACCGGTCCTACCTGTCGCTCACGAGCGTCGAGGGCGGCATGGAGATCGAGCAGCTCGCGGTCGAGAAGCCCGAGGCGCTCGCGCGCATCGAGGTGAACCCGCTCACCGGTGTCGACAAGGCGGCCGCGGTCGAGATCGCGAAGGCTGCGAACTTCCCCGAGGAGCTCGTCGACCAGGTCTCCGACGTCTTCGTGAAGCTCTACGACGTCTACAAGGGTGAGGACGCGACGCTCGTCGAGGTCAACCCGCTCGTCCTCACGGAGGAGGGGCGCATCGTCGCCCTCGACGGCAAGGTCTCGCTCGACGAGAACGCCGCCTTCCGTCACCCGAACCACGCCGAACTCGAAGACACCGCAGCCGAGGACCCCCTGGAGCTCAAGGCCAAGGAGAACGACCTCAACTACGTCAAGCTCGACGGCGAGGTCGGCATCATCGGCAACGGCGCTGGGCTCGTCATGTCCACGCTCGACGTCGTCGCCTACGCGGGCGAGCAGCACGGCGGCGTGAAGCCGGCCAACTTCCTCGACATCGGCGGCGGCGCCTCGGCCGAGGTCATGGCAGCCGGCCTCGACGTCATCCTCGGCGACGCCCAGGTGAAGAGCGTGTTCGTCAACGTCTTCGGTGGCATCACCGCCTGCGACGCGGTCGCGAACGGCATCGTGAAGGCGCTCGAGATCCTCGGTGACGCAGCGACCAAGCCGCTCGTGGTCCGTCTCGACGGCAACAAGGTCGCGGAAGGCCGCGAGATCCTCGCCGCCGCCGCGCACCCGCTCATCACGCTCGCCGCAACCATGGACGAAGGCGCCGACAAGGCCGCCGAGCTGGCTTCGAAGTAAGGGATCGCACAAGCATGTCAATCTTCCTCAACAAGGACTCCAAGGTCATCGTCCAGGGCATCACCGGAGGCGAGGGCACCAAGCACACGGCGCTCATGCTGAAGGCCGGCACCCAGGTCGTCGGCGGCGTCAACGCCCGCAAGGCCGGCACGACCGTCACCCACGACGGTGGCGTCGAGCTGCCCGTGTTCGGCACGGTCGCCGAGGCCATCAAGGAGACCGGCGCAGACGTGTCGATCGCCTTCGTGCCCCCGGCCTTCACCAAGGACGCGGTCATCGAGGCCATCGACGCCGAGATCCCGCTGCTCGTCATCATCACCGAGGGTGTGCCGGTCGGCGACTCCGCCGAGTTCTGGGCCTACGCCCAGTCGAAGGGCTCCAAGACCCGCATCATCGGCCCCAACTGCCCCGGCATCATCACGCCTGGTGAGTCCCTCGTCGGCATCACGCCCGCGAACATCGCCGGCAAGGGACCGATCGGCCTCGTGTCGAAGTCGGGCACCCTCACGTACCAGATGATGTACGAGCTGCGCGAGATCGGTTTCTCGACGGCGATCGGCATCGGCGGCGACCCGATCATCGGCACGACGCACATCGACGCGCTCGCCGCGTTCGAGGCCGACCCCGAGACCAAGGCCATCGTCATGATCGGTGAGATCGGTGGCGACGCCGAGGAGCGCGCGGCCGATTTCATCAAGGCGAACGTCACGAAGCCGGTCGTCGGCTACGTCGCGGGCTTCACCGCGCCCGAGGGCAAGACGATGGGCCACGCCGGCGCGATCGTCTCGGGCTCCGCAGGCACCGCGCAGGCGAAGAAGGAGGCCCTCGAGGCCGCCGGCGTCAAGGTCGGCAAGACGCCGAGCGAGACCGCCGACCTCATGCGTGAGATCATCGCCTCGCTGTAACACCCGCAGCTCGACTGCGACCACGACGCGGCGCCCGGTTCGGGCGTCGCGTCGTGGCGTTTCGGCCCACGCACGCCGTGTGCCTGACCGTCCGCACGCGCGGCTCCAGGTAGGGTCGAAGGCGCATGAACCGTCTGACCGTCGCCCTCCTCGCCGCCCTCGATGCCACCCTCGCCGTGGCCATCGGCATCGGTGTCGCACTCGTCCCACTCCTCGCCCTGTGGGCCCTGCACTTCCAGTTGGACGTCGACCCGGCCGCGCTCTGGCGGGGGGCCGTCGACATCTGGGCGCTCGGCAACGGTTCGAGCATGCGCATCACCCTCGACACGGCCCTCATCACCCAACTCGGACTGCCCGCCGGGATGGAGCCGTTCCTCGTCTCCCTGGCGCCCCTCGCCTTCACGATCGGCACGGTCCTGTTCGGTCTGCGCACCGGGGCCCGCGCGGCGCGCAGCACCTGGTGGCAGGGTGCCGTCGTGCTGTCGGTGTTCGTGTTCGCCCTGCTCTCGTTCCTCGTGGCCCTCACCGCCCTCCACCCGGCGGTGCGTCCCTCGATCGTCCAGGGGACCCTCGCGCCGACCGTGCGCTTCGCAGGCGGGGTCGTGGTCGCCGCACTGTGGGTCCGATTCCGTGAGCAGGACGCGGCCGATCCGATCCTCGACGGACTCCGCGCGATGCGGGACCGGATGCCGGACGGGACCTGGTCGATGATCGTCGCGGCGCTGCGTGGTGGAGCGCTCGCAGCCACGGGACTGGTGGCGGTCTCCGCGGTCCTGGCGGCCATCCTCATCGCCGTCGGCTACGGTGCCATCATCTCCCTGCATGAGAGCGCGCAGTTCGGCGTCCTGGGTGGTGCGATCGTCACCGGCGCCGAACTCCTGTACCTCCCGAACCTCGTGATCTGGGCGATGAGCTGGATCACCGGCGCGGGCTTCGCCATCGGGAGCGGCACGGCGATCTCACCGATCGGCACGCTCGTCGGGCCCATGCCGGCCGTGCCGGTCCTCGGCGCCATCCCGACGGGGGAGAGCCCACTCGGTTTCGTGGTCCTCGTGGTCCCGGTCGTCATCGGATTCGCCGCCGCCGTGTTGCTGCGCCGTCGTCTGCTCGTCGACCTCGACGGGCGCGGCGGGCTCGCACGACTGGCGGTCGTCGGTCTCGGCGTCGGGGTCACCGCGGGCATCATCGTCGGTGTCCTCGCCGCCCTCTCGGCGGGCGCGGCAGGCCCAGGTCGACTCATCGAGGTCGGCCCGAACGGTTGGGCGACGGGCCTGTGGACCACGCTGACGGTCGGGATCGCGGCCGTGGTCGGCATGGCGGCCGGTCCGACGCATCTGGCCGATGAGGACCGCCTCCCGGAGCTGTACGCCCAGCCGAGCGGCCGGGGTGCCCGCGACCGATAGGATGCTCTGGTGCTGTCACTCGTCGTGCTGATCTCCGGTGGCGGATCCAATCTCCGCGCCCTCCTCGAAGCCTCACGCGACGCGGATTTCCCCGCTCGCGTCATCGCCGTCGGTGCCGATCGGGAGGCTGACGGCCTTGCTCACGCCGAGGAGTTCGGCATCCCGTCGTTCACCGTCCCGTACTCGTCCTTCGACTCGCGGGCGGAGTGGGGCGCAGCCCTCCTCGAGCAGATCCGGGTCTGGAACCCGGACGTCCTCGTCCTCAGCGGCCTCATGCGCCTCCTGCCACCCGTGGTCGTCGACGCCCTTTCGCCGCGCATCATCAACACGCACCCCGCGTACCTCCCCGAGTTCCCGGGAGCGCACGGCGTCCGGGACGCACTGGCGGCAGGCGCCTCGCAGACCGGGGCATCGATCATCGTCGTCGACAACGGTGTCGACGCGGGTCCGATCATCTCGCAGGAGCGTGTCCCGGTCCTGCCCGACGACACGGAGCACAGCCTCCACGAGCGGATCAAGCCGGTGGAGCGTCGACTGCTCGTCCAGGCCGTCCGCGACCTCGCCACCGGAACCATCGACCTCGAGGCGCTCTCCACGGCGTCCCGCCCGCCAGCAGAAGGAGCACCCCAGTCATGAGCGGTCCCAGCCACGACCACAGCCTCTACCGCGAACGCGACCTCGTCCCCGTCCGCCGGGCGCTGATCTCGGTCAGCGACAAGACCGGGCTGCTCGAGCTCGCCGGCGCACTCGCCGCAGCGGGCGTCGAGATCGTCTCCACCGGCTCCACTGCGGCGACCATCCGCGGTGCGGGCCACACGGTGACCGACGTGTCCGAGGTCACCGGGTTCCCCGAGTCGCTCGACGGTCGCGTCAAGACCCTGCACCCCTCGGTGCACGCCGGACTCCTCGCCGATCTGCGCCTCGAATCCCACGAGGCCCAGCTCGCCGAGCTCGGTATCGAGCCGTTCCAGCTCGTCGTCGTGAACCTGTACCCCTTCGTCGAGACGGTCGCGAGCGGCGCCGCCGGTGACGACGTCGTCGAACAGATCGACATCGGTGGGCCGGCGATGGTGCGCGCCTCGGCGAAGAACCACGCCAACGTCGCGATCGTCGTCTCTCCCGAACGCTACGGGCTGATCACCGAGGCCGTCGCGGCCGGCGGCACCACGCTCGCTCAGCGTCGCTCGCTCGCCGCGCAGGCCTTCGACCACACCGCCTCGTACGACGCGGCGGTGTCCGCGTGGTTCGCGAGCACGGAGACGACCGAGGTGGACGCCTTCCCCAGCACGCTGACCGTCACCGGTCGTCGCGAGGCGGTGCTGCGCTACGGCGAGAACTCGCACCAGGCCGCGGCGCTGTACGTCCGTCCGGGTGGTGCCGGGATCGCCCAGGCGACGCAGTTGCACGGCAAGGAGATGTCGTACAACAACTACGTCGACGCCGACGCTGCAGTCCGCGCGGCCTACGACTTCGCCAACCCCGCCGTCGCGATCATCAAGCACGCGAATCCGTGCGGTATCGCCTTCGCGAACCCGAAGGCACCCGACCCGATCGCCTCGGCCCACCGTCGGGCGCACGAGTGCGACCCGGTCTCCGCCTTCGGTGGCGTCATCGCAGCCAACCGCGTCGTGACCCTCGGCATGGCCGAGACGGTCAAGGAGATCTTCACCGAGGTGCTCGTCGCCCCGGGCTTCGAGGACGCCGCGCTCGAGGTGCTCAAGACGAAGAAGAACCTGCGTCTCCTGCAGCTGCCGGAGGACTTCGTGCGTGAGGACCGCGAGGTCCGGCAGATCTCCGGTGGCCTGCTCTACCAGGACGCGGATCGCTTCGCCGACGACCCGCAGGACACCGCCAAGGGCTGGACACTCGTCACTGGCGAACCGGCCGACGACGACACCCTGCTCGACCTCATCTTCGCGTGGAAGGCGTGCCGCTCGGTCAAGTCCAACGGCATCCTGCTCGCCAAGGGCAGCGCGAGCGTGGGCGTCGGGATGGGCCAGGTCAACCGCGTCGACTCCTGCCACCTCGCCGTGAGCCGAGCCGGTGACCGCGCGGCGGGCTCCGTCGCGGCCTCGGACGCCTTCTTCCCGTTCGCGGACGGCCTGCAGGTCCTGCTCGACGCCGGCGTGCGCGCGGTCGTGCAGCCCGGTGGTTCCGTCCGCGACGAAGAGGTCATCGCTGCGGCCGAAGTCGCCGGCGTGACCATGTACTTCACGGGGGAGCGTCACTTCTTCCACTAGGCCGTGCCGCCCGCCCCTGTGGGGGTTCTGGGCCGGCTCTTGGTGATCTCCCAGCGGCGTCGGGCCCACGTGGCCCGACGCCGCTGTGTCGTTGGGCTACGGTTGTCGGATGACTGCCACCTGGAGCCGCAAGCTCATCGCATCCGCCGCCGCCGCCGTCGCGACCATCGTCGTGGGCTTCCTGGGGGTCATGTTCGTCACGTTCGTCGGCTACCAGTTCGCCGGGACGATCTTCGCCCAGGCGAGCCCGTACTTCTTCGAGAGCACGATCATCACCTTCGTGCTGCTGCTGATCGTGGGCGTCGTCGGCCTCTACCGGTACCGACTCCTCGCCCTGCTGGGCGGCGCCGCCCTCGCCGTCATCGGAGCGCTCCTCGGCCTCATCGTCCAGGTGGCGACGACGGGGCAGCCCATCGACAGCGCCGTGCTCGGCAGCATCGTCGCGACGCTCGTCAGCCTCAACCTCGTCTTCGTGGTCGTCGTCGCGCTCTCCGCGGCATTCATCGGATACCCCGTGTACTGGATGGTCGTCCGCACGCAGGACGCCGTGCTCGACGACGGACGCCGGATCGCGCTCGTGCGCATGCCCGCCTCCAACCTCGCCGAAGGCCTCGTGACGCACCTGGAGCGCACGCCGATCGATGCCGAGCTCGCCGACAAGCAGTGGGACGCCTACGTCGCCGCGTTCGACGCCGCCGGCTGGGACACCACCGAGGTCTCCTGGGCCGAGCAGCTCGCGGACTCCGTCTTCATCGAGGACGCCGTCATCGTGATCGGCGACGTCGCCGTCGTGACCCGACCGGGCGCCGAGAGCCGTCGCCCCGAGGTCGTCGCAGCCGAGACCACCGCCCGTGAGCTCGGCCTCCGGGTGTACCGGATCGAGGGCGAAGGCACCCTGGAGGGCGGCGACGTCCTCCGGGTCGGCACGACCGTCTACGTCGGTCGCAGCGGCCGCACCAACGCCGAAGGCGTCCGGCAGCTCCGAGCCATCCTCGCGCCGCTCGGGTTCGATGTCGTGGCGGTCCCCGTCACGACCGCCCTCCACCTGAAGTCGACGGTCACCGCGCTTCCCGACGGGACCGTGCTCGTCCACCCCGACCTCGTCGAGGACCCGTCCTTCTTCGGTCGCCACCTCGTCGTGCCCGAGCGCGAGGGCGTCGCTGTCGTCGAACTCGCGGAGGACACCGTGCTCATCTCCGCAGCCGCTCCCAAGACGGCTGCGCTGCTCGAGGACCGCGGCTACACCGTGGTCCAGGTGGACATCAGCGAGTTCGAGAAGCTCGAGGGCTGCGTGACCTGCCTGTCCGTGCGGGTCAGCTGAGCCGATCGTGGAGCAGCAGGCTGGAGCGCGCGGCGGTCGGGATCTGAGCAGGAGGACCGTCGCGCAGCGATTGGACATCCCGCTCGAGATGGCCAGACACCACGGGATCCCGCCGTTCTGGTCGGCGGACCAGTTGGCGGCGTTCCAGGCCGACCCGCCGGCGTGGTACGTGCAGTCCCGCGCGAACCGGACCGGGAAACGGCCGGTCTGGGTGGAGTTGCGGTGCTCGATCTGCGGCACCAGTGAGACGCTCCGCCCGAAGAAATGGTGGCCGGAGTTCTCGATGGTGAGCTGCTCGTGGCACGGCGCCGACGAGCTGCCTCCGGTGCCTGAGGGTGCCCGTCGGCGTGAGGTCGACGGCATCGGAGCCTTCGTCGGCATCGTCGACGAACCGATCTCCTGACGACGAGACCACCCGGGCCGGTGCGTGCAACCGCATGGATCCCTTGCAGGCTGATGGCCGATTCCCATAGTCTGGTCTGCTGCGCCGAACCTCGTTCACCGTGATCGGTCGCCGCCCGCGTTCGAGTGCGACCTGTACACCCGGCCCGCGGCTCTCGCCAAACAGGATGAGGAGGATGCCATGACGCTCTCGAACCACACCGCGCTCGCGCCGACGGTCGATCGTGCCCGCTCCGCCTCGAGCCGCCGCCCCGTGGCCGTCCCGGCGCCAGCCGGACGCGCGGCCGCAGCGGACGCCGACGCTTAGCACGAGCGCCAGGCAGTCCACCTCACCATCCGCCCGGCCTCGTCCGGGCCCGTCACCGGATGCTGCGACCTCGCACAGCGACCCCGCCGTCCGGCCGTTCCACGACCATCCTCCCGTCGGTGATCGACGTCACCGACGCTCTCGCAAGGAATCCCCGTCATGACTCCGCTCGGCGATGAACGCCGTCCTGTCCAACCGCGCCAGAGTACGTTCCGTGCCCTGATGCGGATCTACCCCTTCGCGAAGACCGCCATGCCGCGGATCGTGCTCGGCATGGTCGCCGCGCTCGTCGCCGGCCTGGTGGCCCTCGCGATCCCGCTCGTGCTGCAGGCGCTCGTCGACGGTCCGCTCTCGACCGGCGACTCCGCGCAGATCTGGCCGGCTGTGCTCGTGGTCCTCGCCCTCGGAGTGCTCGAGGCGGTCATGATCGCGCTGCGCCGCTGGTTCGTCCTGACGCCCGGGACCCACGTCGAGGCGCGGATGCGCAATGCGCTGTTCGCCAAGTTGCAGGACCTCCCCGTGACCTTCCACGACCGCTGGCAGAGCGGACAGCTGCTCTCCCGCGCCGTCAGCGACCTCGGACTCATCCGCCGGTGGATCTCGTTCGGCTTCGTGCTCCTGATCGTCAACGGCGTCACGATCGTCATCGGTGCCGTCATCCTGTTCACCTGGAACTGGCTGCTCGGACTCATCTTCATCGCGCTCGCCATCCCCGTGTGGGTGTTCGGGTTCACCTTCGAGGGGCGGTACTCGGTGATCGCCCGGCGCAGCCAGGACCAGGCGGGTGACCTGGCGACCGCCGTCGAGGAGTCCGTCCACGGCATCCGGGTGCTCAAGGCTTTCGGTCGCGGCAAGCACGCCCTGCGGAGCTTCGCGTCGCGCGCCGAGGACCTGCGGGGGACCGAGGTCGAGAAGGCCAAGGCCATCGCGGGGATCTGGTTCTGGCTCGTCCTGTTGCCGGACGTCGCCTTCGCGCTCTGCCTGTTGGCGGGGGTCTGGCTCGCGTCGATCGGAGAACTCACCGTCGGTCAGCTGTTCGCCTTCTTCGCGACGGCCACGATCCTGCGGTTCCCGATCGAGTCGATCGGCTTCCTGCTCGCGATGACCTTCGACACCCGGACGGCGACCGACCGGTACTTCGAGGTCATCGACTCGGTCAACACGATCACCGACCCCGAGCACCCCGAACGCATCCGTGAACCGCGCGGCGAGCTCGTGTTCGAGGACGTGCACTTCCGCTACCAGGACGCACCCGACCGCTACGCGGACGTGGTGGACGGCGTCGACCTCCGGCTCGAGCCGGGGGAGACCATGGCACTCGTCGGTCTGACGGGTTCCGGGAAGTCGACCATCACGGCACTGACCACCCGCCTGTACGACGTCACGGGTGGGCGGATCCTGCTCGACGGGGTCGACATCCGGGCGCTCACCCGAGAAGACCTGCGCCGGCACATCGCGATGGCGTTCGAGGATGCGACCCTCTTCTCGGCGAGCGTCAAGGAGAACGTCCTCCTCGGGCGGGACGACATCGACCTCGACTCCGCGGAGGCCGATCGGATCCTGCGCGAGGCGCTCGACATCGCCCAGGCCGGGTTCGTCGACGAATTGCCGAACGGCGTCGAGACGCTGGTCGGTGAAGAGGGGCTCAGCCTGTCCGGTGGGCAGCGTCAGCGGCTCGCACTCGCGCGTGCGGTGGCCGCGCGGCCGGAGGTGCTCGTGCTGGACGATCCGTTGTCGGCGCTCGACGTCGACACCGAGGCGCTCGTCGAAGCGGCACTCCGCCGAGTGCTCGCCTCCACCACGGCCCTGATCGTCGCCCACCGGCCGAGCACCGTCACCCTGGCGGACCGCGTCGCCCTCCTGGAGGACGGTCGCATCACCGCCGTGGGTCGCCACAGTGAGTTGTTGCAGCACAACGCCCATTACCGCTACGTGATCTCGAGTCTGGAAGACGACGAACGAGAGTCCAACCGCCAGGAGGTGAACCTGTGACCCCGCCGACGACCGTCCACGGAGTGGAGGGTGAGGAGCGCGACGACCTCACCCGTGAGGAGTCCGCGCACATCCGGCGCCGTTCGCTGCGCCTGCTCGGATCGCTGCTCGCGCCCCTGCGCCTGCGCGTGATCGCCGCCATGACCATCGTCGTGGTGTCGACCGCCGCCCAGGTCGCCGGGCCCGCGTTGATCGCCCTCGGCATCGACCGCGCCCTCCCGGCCGTCCTGGAACGCGCCGACTGGATGCCGGCCTTCCTCGTGGTCGGCGCGTACCTGCTGACCGGCGCCGCCGGTGCGACGCTGATCTCCTGGTACACCGTGCTCGCCGCTCGGATCAGCCAGGCGATCCTGATCGACCTGCGGAAGCGCGTGTTCCTGCAGACGCAGCGGCTCAGCCTCGACTTCCATGAGAGCTACACCTCGGGTCGCATCATCTCCCGGCAGACGAGCGACCTCGACTCCATCCGCGAGCTGCTCGACTCCGGGATCAATCAGCTCGTGTCCGGCGTGCTGTACATGGGGTTCACGGCGGCGGCCCTCGTCCTCGTGGACTGGGTCAGCGGTCTGGTGCTGCTCGGGTCGCTCATCCCGCTGTTCGTGCTCACCCGCTGGTTCCAGCTCCGCTCGCAGCGGATGTTCCGCGAGTCGCGCGTCCGGTCGGCGAAGCTCATCGTGTTCTTCGTGGAGGCGATGACCGGTATCCGTGCCGTGAAGGCGTTCCGGAAGGAGCGGCGGAACGAGCGCGCGTTCGGCGAGCTCGTGGAGCAGTACCGCGACACCAACGCCCGGGTCATCCAGCTGTTCGGGGTGTTCGATCCCGGACTGGTGTTCATCGGCAACGTCTCCGTCGCCGTGGTGCTCCTCGTCGGCGGGTTCCGGGTCGCGGACGGACAGCTCGCGATCGGAGCGCTGCTCGCGGCGCTCCTCTACACGCGACGGTTCTTCGACCCGATGGAGGAGATGGCGATGTTCTACAACTCCTACCAGTCGGCCGCTGCGGCGCTCGAGAAGATCTCCGGCGTGCTCGAGGAGCGTCCCGGGGTGCCCGACCCGGTCGCGCCGGTCGACCTGTGGACGTCGCAGGGACGCATCACCTTCGACGACGTGACGTTCGCGTACGCCGCCGACCGGGTGGTGCTCCCGGAATTCGACCTCGAGATCCCGGCAGGGCAGACCATCGCACTCGTCGGCACGACCGGTGCGGGCAAGTCGACGCTCGCGAAGCTCGTCAGTCGGTTCTACGACCCGACCGACGGTGCGGTGCGCCTCGACGGCATCGACCTGCGCGACCTCCACCCGAAGGACCTCCGTCGGGCGATCGTCATGGTGACGCAGGAGGCCTACCTGTTCTCCGGCTCGGTCGCCGACAACATCGCGTTGGGTAAGCCCGACGCGACGATCGAGGAGATCACCGCCGCCGCGAAGGCCGTCGGCGCGCACACCTTCATCGAGGCGTTGCCGAACGGCTACGACACAGACGTGAACAAGCGCGGTGGTCGAATCTCGGCCGGCCAGCGGCAACTCCTGTCGTTCGCGCGGGCGTTCCTCGCGGATCCGGCCGTGCTGATCCTCGACGAGGCGACCGCCTCGCTCGACATCCCGAGCGAGCGACTCGTCCAGGAGGCGTTGCAGACCCTGCTCGCGGACCGCACCGCGATCATCATCGCGCACCGGTTGTCGACCGTCGCGATCGCCGACCGGGTGCTCGTGATGGAGCACGGCCGGGTGATCGAGGACGGCGCGCCAGCGGAGCTCATCGGCGGCACGGGTCGGTTCGCCGCGATGCACGCCGCCTGGCGGTCCTCGGTCGGCTGACCCGGGCCGCGCAGGCGTGTCCACGGGGTCTTCCGGTGACGGAGTGACCCCGTGGGCACTACACCTCGTCTCGTCGACCTGCCACAATGAGCGGATGACCAGTCAGGAACCGCGTTCGCTGCGTGTCGCCGTCGCGGACGACGCGGTGCTCCTCCGTGAGGGTGTCGCGCAGATCCTCAAGGCGGGTGGTCACGCCGTGGTCGGATCGTTCGGGTCGGCGGTCGACCTGGTCGACCGCATCGACGCGGGGCTGCAGCTCGACGCCGTGGTGCTCGACATCCGGATGCCGCCCACCCACACCGACGAGGGCATCGTCGCCCTCGAGCAGTTGCGGGCGTCGGGCTTCGCGGCCGGGGTGCTCCTGCTGAGCACGTACGCCGTACCCTCCTACGCGGTCCGCGCGCTCGGCTCCGGAGGTGGCACCGGCTACCTGCTGAAGGACCGCGTCGCCGACTCCGGGACACTCGTCGACGCCGTGGAGCGCGTGGCGGCGGGTGAGTCCGTCGTGGATCCCGAGGTCGTCTCCCTCCTCGTCGCGGAGCGGACCCGTTCCGACGGCCTGGACCACCTCACGGAGCGGGAACGCGAAGTCCTCACCCTCATGGCCGAGGGGCGATCGAACTCCGGCATCGCGAAGGCGCTGGTCGTCAGTCTGAAGACCGTCGAAGCACACATCAGCCGCATCCTGGCCAAGCTCGGACTCGAGGACTCCCCGGCGGACCACCGCCGCGTCCTCGCGGTCGTGCGATGGCTGGAACACACGGATGGCTGACGGTCGCCCACACGGACGGGCGACCTCGCTGCCCATCCCGGCACCGGCCGGCCGCGGGCGCCTGCCGTGGCCGCTGCGACTCGGCATCCTGCTCGCCGCCGCACTCGTGTGCGTCCTGTCGGTCGTGTTCGGCGTCGTCCAGCCGGGCATCGCCGACGGCAACGGTCTGCCCTGGTTGGTGGGCCACCTCGCGGCGCTGGTGGCGGCAGGGCTGATCTGGTGGCTGGCTCCGACGGCCGCTCCGGGCTGGGTGATCGTCGGGTACGCGCTGGCCGAGACGGCCTACATGTGGGCGTACGGCGTCCACGCGGGCTGGCTCTGGCCGCTCCTCATGTCGATCTCCGTACTCCCGGGGGTCGCGCTGGTGTGGCTGGCCCTGGCCTTCCCGGCCGGCCGGCTGCGGCGCGGCTTCGATCGGCGGCTCGTCATCACCGCCTCGGTCTACCTCGTCACCTATGCGATCGTGACGCTGCTGGTGACGCCGAACCACGTGCTCGACGCGAGCCACGAGCGGAGTCGGTACGCCGTCATCGCGACCGGAGACGTGGCCGACGCGCTCGGCCGGGTCCACGCGGGTGTCATGGGGGCCTTCGCGGTCGTGGTCGCGGGTGTCGTGCTCCTGCGGTGGGCGCGGAGCAGCGGAGCGGCCAGACAGGTCGCCTTCATCATGCCGGTCGCGTTCGTGTTGTGGCTCGTCATCGGGGTGGCGTGGTCCCTCGTCCGCCTCGGGGGATGGCCCGAGCACCTCCGGCTCGTCGTCGAGGACCTCAACGCGTTCTCGGTGGTGCTCGTCCCTGCCGCGTACGCGACGGGTCTCATCCGGATGCGGACGATCCGCGCCAGGGCCGTCGACCTCGTGCAGACCGGACAGCTGAGCGAGACCGGTCACGACCGCTGGGACGGCGCGGTGAAGACCGTCCTCGGGGACCGCACCGCCCGGCTCGTCTGGCCGGGATCGCAGCGGACCACCGACCGGGACCCACGCGGTCGGGCGATGTCGAGCGTCGGCGACGCGGACGCGCCGCTCGTGTACATCGAGCACGACGCGGCTCTGCTCGACAATCCGCAGTTGCTCCGGTCGGTGTCGGCGTCGCTGCGCATCATGATCGATAACGAACGACTCACCGCTGAACTCCGCCACTCGTTGCGCGAGGTGAGCCGATCGCGGTTGCGCATCGTGCAGGCGGCCGACGAAGCGCGACGGCGGGCGGAGCGCGACCTGCACGACGGTTCCCAGCAGCAGCTGTTCTCCGTCGCACTACGACTCCGGATGGCGAGCGACGCTGCACGCGCCGACGGCCAACTCGTCCTGGCCGACGGCCTCGAGACCACCATCGATCAGCTCGCGAGCGCCATCAAGGAGCTCCGCGAACTCGCCCGAGGACTGCATCCGGCGCTCCTGGCCGAGGGCGGACTGGTGCCGGCGATCGCCGAACTCGGGCGTCGGTGCACCGTCGTCACCAAGGTCACCGTCGAGCTGCGCGAGCGGCCCAGACAGCTCATCGAGGCGACCGTCTACTACGTCGTCTCGGAGTGCCTGGCCAACGTCACGAAGTACTCCGGGGCGTCCAGCTGCGAAGTGGTCGTCTCCGACCACCCCGACGGCGGGCTCCGGGTCGTGGTCGCGGACGACGGTGTAGGCGGCGCCGATCCTGCGCGGGGGAGTGGGTTGCGCGGTCTCGCGGACCGGGTCGACGCCGTCGGCGGGACGATGCGCGTCGAGAGCCCGGTCGGTGCCGGGACGGTCGTCTCGATCCACCTTCCCGGCTGATCGGGCGCGAAGACGGTCAGTACAGCAGTGCCTCGCGACCCAGGCGGTACCGCCCGCCGCTCATCGGGACGATCGGTGTGCCCTCGGCCTCGTAGTGTTCGAGGGCGCGATCCTCGTGCCCCGTCGGAGGGATACCGCCCGACCGCACGACCCGCCACCAGGGCACGGCGTGCCCGTACTGCGCCATGACGCGACCGACGCCGCGCGCCGACTTCGACCCGATGATGGACGCGACCTGGCCGTAGCTCAGGGCGCAGCCCTCGGGGATGTCGGCGACGACGGCCAGCACGGCCTCGGCGAACGCCTCAGCCGAGTCCGTCGGTGACGACCCGCTCACCGTCTCAGAGGCTGATGCTGCCGATGGTCTCGCCGTACTGGGTCTCGCCGACGGGGGAGAACCCGACGCGGAGGAAGAACGCCTCGGGACCGAGGTCGCCGGGCTCGTAGATGACGTTGACGTGGTCGAAGCCGCGCTGCTTGGCCTCCTCGATGAGCGAGGCCACCGCGAACCGGCCGACGCCGCGGCCCTGGTCGTCGGCGTCGACGTTGATGCGCCACAGGGCGGAGCGGAACTCCTCCTGCGCCGACTCGTGGTCGAAGTTGGCGGAGATGAATCCGACGACCTCGTCGCCGTCGAGGATGACGCGCTGCCAGGAGGTGGCGGGGTTCACGACCGCGGCCGCGACCGCGTAGGACACCGGGGCGATGAACTGCTCCTGCCCGGGTTTCATGGTGAGCGCGTTGACCGCCACGATCGTCGATGCGGACAGTTCTTCCAGACGCAGCTCAGCCATGAGCCCAGGCTAACCTGTCCGGCGGACCGCGGATAGTCCGTCGGACCGCCGACACGCTCCTCGCGGCGACATCCACGGCCGACCCACAGGCGGGGAGCGGGGCGTCCGGATGCCGTCGGATCCAACTGTCTCGATGTCAAGAGACCTGGCAGGTCTTGTAAGCTAGGGCGTGGCCGTGCCGTCCACCTTTCGGATGCGGTCTCCTCCATGCCATGCGGAGCACTCCACCGCGTGCGCACCTCCGTAGGCCGCTCGGCTCAGGGCGGCATCAGAAAGGACAACCAGTGTCGAAGATCAAGGTCGAAGGCACCGTCGTCGAACTCGACGGCGATGAGATGACTCGCATCATCTGGCAGTTCATCAAGGACTCGCTCATCCACCCCTACCTCGATGTGAACCTCGAGTACTACGACCTCGGCATCGAGAAGCGTGATGAGACGGACGACCAGATCACGATCGACGCCGCGCACGCCATCCAGAAGCACGGCGTCGGCGTCAAGTGCGCGACCATCACCCCCGACGAGGCACGTGTCGAGGAGTTCGGTCTCAAGAAGATGTGGCGGAGCCCGAACGGCACCATCCGCAACATCCTCGGCGGCGTCATCTTCCGCGAGCCCATCATCATCTCGAACATCCCGCGTCTCGTGCCCGGGTGGAACAAGCCGATCATCATCGGCCGCCACGCGTTCGGCGACCAGTACCGCGCGACCGACTTCCTGTTCAAGGGCGAGGGCAAGCTCACGGTCGAGTTCACGCCCGACGACGGCTCGGAGCCGCAGAAGTTCGAGGTCTTCCAGTCGCCCGGCGACGGCATCGCACAGGTGCAGTACAACCTCGACGCCTCGATCCGCGACTTCGCGCGTGCCAGCCTCAACTACGGCCTGAACCGCAACTACCCGGTGTACCTCTCCACGAAGAACACCATCCTCAAGGCCTACGACGGCCGGTTCAAGGACATCTTCCAGGAGATCTTCGACGCGGAGTTCAAGGAGCGGTTCGAGGCTGCCGGCATCACCTACGAGCACCGACTCATCGACGACATGGTCGCCTCGGCCATGAAGTGGGAGGGCGGTTACGTCTGGGCCTGCAAGAACTACGACGGCGACGTCCAGTCCGACACCGTGGCTCAGGGCTTCGGCTCGCTCGGCCTCATGACGAGCGTGCTGGCCACGCCCGACGGCAAGATCGTGGAGGCCGAGGCCGCACACGGCACCGTCACGCGCCACTACCGCCAGCACCAGCAGGGCAAGCCCACGTCGACGAACCCGATCGCCTCGATCTTCGCGTGGACCCGTGGCCTGCAGCACCGAGGCGTGCTCGACGGCAACCAGGAGCTCATCGAGTTCGCGGCGACCCTCGAGGACGTCGTCATCAAGACGGTCGAGTCCGGTGCCATGACGAAGGACCTCGCGCTCCTCGTCGGCTCCGACCAGGCCTACCAGACCACCGAGGAGTTCCTCGAGACCATCTCGGCGAACCTCAAGGCGCGCCTGGCCTGATGACGTCGGCCTGACCGGTACCGGCACCACACGGACGGGGTCCGGGAGCACACGCTCCCGGGCCCCGTCCGTCGTTCGGGTCACGACGCCGGCCCGGACGGTCGTGTTAGCGTCGATGGACCACCTCGACGACGACGTGAGGACCATCGATGTCACCGATGACGAGAAGACAGTTGCTGGCCTGGGCTGCAGCCGGTGGTGCGACCGCACTCCTGGCGGGCTGTTCCACCCCGGGGACGGTGTCGCCGAACACCGGTCCGACGATCGCCCCGGCCGCCGCCGGTGAACGGATCACGCTCACGTACTGGGCCTGGCTGAAGGACCTTCAGAAGGTCGCCGACGTCTGGAACGCCGACCACCCGAACGTGCAGGTCGAGGCGGTCTGGATCCCCGGAGGCAACGACGGCGGGTATCAGAAGCTGTACTCGGCGCTCGCCGCGGGTGGTGGTCCGGACCTCGCGCAGGTCGAGATGCGGACGCTCCCCGAGTTCCTGCTCGTGAACGGGTTGGTCGACCTCCGGCGCTACGGCGCGGACGAGGTCGCGTCGCGGTACAACGAGACCCTCTGGAACCAGGTCTCCTACGTCGACGGGGTCTACGGGATCCCACAGGACTCCGGTCCGATGGCGCTCTACTACCGCCCGGACCTGCTCGACCGGGTGGGCGCGAAGGCCCCGGCCACCTGGGACGAGTGGTTCCAGGTGGCGGGGGCGGTGCGCGACGCCGACATGTATCTGGACTGCTTCGCCCTCGACGACGCGTCATGGTTCGCGGCCATGGCGACCCAGGCCGGCGCGTCCTGGTTCCGTGTGGACGGCGACCGGTGGATCGTGGATATGACGGACGACGCGACCTTGGAGACGGCCAGGTTCTTCGACCGGGCCATCGACGACGGCGTCATGACCACCTCCTACAGCCAGTTCTCACCGGCCTGGTTCGCCGCTGCGGCGAAGGACTCGATCGCGTCGCTCGCCGGAGCCAGCTGGGGAGACGCCCTCCTGCAGGGCGTCTCGGGGGCCGAGGGCAAGTGGCGGGTCGCGCCGTTGCCCCGGTGGGGGAGCGAGGGGTACGGCTCGACCTTCCAGGGCGGGTCCACGGCTGCCGTCCTGGCGAACAGCGCCCACCCGAGGGAGGCGCTCGAGTTCGCCGTGTGGATGACCACGAGCGACGCCGGCATCGACGCCATGATCGAGCACTCCGGCATCGGGTGGTCGCCGAACGACGCCTACATCGGCTCGCGCCGACAACAGCCGAGCGAGTTCTTCGGTGGCCAGAACTACAACGAGGAGGTCTTCGTGCCGGCCGCCAAGGAACAGAACAACGAGTGGCAGTGGTGGCCACTCACCCAGCAGACCTTCAACATCCTCGCCGACGGGTTCCGGGCCAAGGCCTCGGGCGGCACCCTCGTGGACGCCGTGGTCCAGGGGCAGCGCGACGTCATCACCGCGTTCCGCAACAAGGGCCTCCGGATCGAGGCGGCGTCGTGAGCGCCCTCACGGAACGCCCGGCGCGTGGAGTGGCGGACGACCCGTCCCGGTCGGGGTCGCAGCGCCGACGCCGGACCTCGGTCGCGGCTCCGTGGATGCTCCTCGGACCATTCCTGGCGCTCTTCGTCCTCACCTTCATCCTGCCGATCATCGTCGCGGTCGGCAGCAGCTTCGTCCGTGTCTCACGGAAGGGTGTCTTCGGGGAGGAGGGCGTCACGACCGAGTTCGCGTGGTTCTCCAACTACGCCCAGGCCCTGGAGAACGGCAACTTCATCGCCTCGATCGGCCGGATGCTCCTCTTCGGCGTCGTGCAGGTCACGGTCATGATCGCGCTGTGCACCCTGCTGGCGCTCCTCCTCGAGTCCGCCTCCGCGAAGTGGCCGGGGTTCTTCCGGGCCGTGTACTTCCTGCCCTACGGCATCCCCGGCGTGATCGCGACGATCCTCTGGTCGTTCCTCTACGTCCCGGGACTCAGCCCGATCATCGACATCGCCGGGGCAATGGGGATCGAGCTCGACTTCCTCGGCGCCGGCACGGTGCTCTGGTCCATCGCCAACATCGTGACCTGGACCTACACCGGGTACAACATGATGATCGTCGTCGCCCAATTGAAGGCCATCCCCGGCGAGGTCTACGAAGCCGCGAAGGTCGACGGCGCCGGGCCGTTCCGCGTCGCGGCGAGCATCCAGCTTCCGCTCATCCGGCCGGCGCTCATCCTCACGACCGTGTTCTCCATCATCGGCACGCTCCAGCTCTTCGCCGAGCCCCAGGTGCTGCAGACCGTGTCGCCCGCGATCGACAACGAGTACACGCCGAACCTCAGCGCCTACACGACCGCGTTCGCCTACAACGACTACAACGTCGCCGCAGCGCAGGCGGTGCTCATCGCCCTGGTCGCGTTCGCGCTGTCGTTCATCTTCCTGCGGCTGACGTCGAGGAGGGCATCATGAGCGAGACCCGGAGCATCACGACCGCGACCTCGTCGAAGCGAGCCCAGCGGCTGAGCGACCAGCAGGGGCGCCCCGGTGGGTCCAGGGGGATGCGGGTGCTCGTGACGGGCATCCTCGTCGTCGTCGCGGTCTACTTCCTGGTGCCCGTGTACTGGGTGGTGATCGCTGCGACCAAGAGCACCGAGGATCTGTTCGGCAGCAACGGCTTCCTCCTCGGCTCGGAGTTCTCGTTGTGGTCGAACCTCCACGAGGTACTCACCTACGACGGCGGCATCTTCGTCCGCTGGTTCGGCAACTCGGTGCTTTATGCGGGCGTGGGAGCCCTCATCGCGACGTACCTCGCCGCGGCAGGCGGGTACGCGCTCGCGAAGTACCGGTTCCGCGGGCGCAACCTCGTCTTCGGCACCATCCTCGGCGGGGTCCTCGTGCCGGGGACGGCCACAGCACTCCCGCTGTTCCTGCTCTTCAGTCAGCTGGGGCTCGCGAACACGTACTGGTCGGTGCTCCTTCCGTCGCTCGTCTCGCCGTTCGGGTTGTTCCTCTGCCGGATCTACGCCGACGCGACGATCGACGACTCGCTCATCGAGGCCGCACGGATCGACGGCGCGAGCGAGCTGCGGATCTTCCACACCGTGGGGCTGAAGATCCTCACGCCCGCGCTCGTGACCGTCTTCCTCTTCCAGCTCGTCGGGATCTGGAACAACTACTTCCTGCCACTCGTCATGCTGTCCGACAGCACGCTGTACCCGATCACCCTGGGCCTGAACAACTGGCGGAGCCAGGTCGACCGCCTGCCGGAGTTCTACGAGCTGACGACCGGCGGCGCACTGTTGTCGATCATCCCCTTGGCGATCGCGATGATCGTGCTGCAGCGCTTCTGGCGTGGCGGGCTCACCGAGGGATCCGTGAAGTAGCCGACGGCCCGGAGACGGCGACGGGCCCCGGATCAGCCGATCCGGGGCCCGTCGTCAGTCGTGTCGAGCTAGAGGCTGCAGGTGTTGCCGAGCGTGGTGAATTCGTCCTGGAGCTTCGTGAGTGAATCGGTGAGCCCGGTCTGGTCGACGTTCTGCGGGTCGTCGACAGCCGTCTTCGCGACGTCGATGAAGTCGTTGAGTGCCTTGACCGAGTCGTTCGCCGCGGTCTTCACCTCGTCGTTCGTGACCTTGTCGGCCGCAGCCTTGAACGTTCCGGAGAAGTCGTCGAGCTGGGTGACGGCCGCCTCGGGGTCGGAGGACAGCGAGCTCAGGCCCGACTGCAGCTGCGAAGCCGACTCCGTCACCTCGGACTGGATGAGCTTGCACGCATCCTCCTTGCTCTGGGCGCCGCCGGCACAACCGGTGAGGAGCAGGCCAGAGACGGCGATCGCGCCGAGGAATGCTGCTGCGTTCTTCTTCATGGTGGTGTGATTCCCCCGTGTTCGGTGCCCGTGGCGGGCCCGCCCGCGCGCTGCGGGTCGGCCTCCAGGCTACCCGGTGGAGCCCGCAACCCGCAGGCGGACGCCGTCCGACGCTGGTGCGTGGTCGTCTCCGACATGGACGCGAGCCCCGTTTATTTGTAAGCTTGGCGAACAAACCGGTGGTGCGAGCGGGTCGCTCCACGGATCGAAGGAACCACAGCATGCAGACGCGCCACGACGCCCTCCGGAGACGAAGCGCGTGAGGGTAGGACTCGACATCGGCGGCACGAAGACCGATGCCGTCGTCGTGACGGACGACGGCGCGCTCCTGCATCGGCTCAGGCTGGTCACGGGACGCGGGCCCGAAGCCGTCGTCGAGACCGCCGTCGAGGCCGTCAGTCGGCTCTCCGACGCCGTCGCGCGCCCGATCGACGCCTTCACCTCGGTCGGCGTCGGCATCCCCGGGCTGACCGTCCCGGGCACCGGTCGGGTGACCCACGCCGTCAACCTCGACGTGGAGGAACTCGAGCTCGGTGCGATCCTCACCCAGCGACTCAGGGTCCCGGTCGCCGTGGAGAACGATGTGAAGGCGGCCGCCCTCGGCGCCTGGCAGCTGCTCGACGGTTCCGGCACGATGGCCTACCTCAATCTGGGCACGGGCGTCGCCGCAGGTATCGTCACGGACGGCCGGCTCTGGCGGGGCTCGAGCGGGGTCGCCGGCGAGGTCGGGCATCTGTCCGTCGATCCGCTCGGTGACCGCTGCGGGTGCGGACAGCGGGGGTGCGTCGAGACCATGGCCGCCGGTGGTGCGGTCTCCGCCGCCTGGGGAGCCGACGTGGCCCTGCCGGTGCTCGACCTCTTCGACCACGCCGACGCCGGGGACCCGCGGGCCGTCGCCCTCCGCGCACGCCTGGGTCACGGTGCGGCCGCGGCCGTCCGCATCCTGACCCTCACCGTCGACGCCGACGACATCGTCCTCGGAGGAGGACTCACCGCTCTCGGCGAGCGACTGCTCGCCGTCATCCGCGAGGCTCTGGCCGAATCCGCCGCCGGGTCTCGATTCGTCGCATCATTGCAGTTGGAACAGCGCGTGCGCCTCGTGCCGACGGGATCCCCCGTCGCGGCGATCGGCGCAGCGCTCGTGGGAAGAGGAGAACCGTCGCATGGCTGAAGTCGTGATCGTGGGGGACAGTGGTGCCGCAGGCGCCCTCGTCGCGGAGGCGATCGTCTCCCTGATCGAGGAGCGTCCGGACGCCGTCCTCGGGCTGGCGACGGGTTCGACCCCGCTCCCCGTCTACGAGGCCCTCGCGACCCGGTCCCGCGGCCTCGACCTCTCGCAGGTGCGAGGGTTCGCCCTCGACGAGTACGTCGGTCTGCCGGCCGGGCACCCCGAGTCGTACCGTTCCGTCATCACACGTGAGGTCGTCGAGCCGCTCGGCCTCGTGCCCGAGCGCATCCAGGTGCCGAACGGTGCGGCCGAGACCATCCAGCACGCGGGCGCCGACTACGAAGCGGCGATCCAGGCCGCCGGTGGCGTCGACCTGCAGATCCTCGGCATCGGGACCGACGGCCACATCGGGTTCAACGAACCGGGCTCGTCGTTCGCCTCGCTCACCCGCGTGAAGACCCTGACGGAGCAGACCCGCCGGGACAACGCACGGTTCTTCGACTCGATCGACGACGTCCCCATGCACTGCATCACCCAGGGTCTCGGCACCATCCTCCGGGCGAGGCACCTCGTCCTCCTCGCCTTCGGCGCCGGCAAGGCGGCTGCGATCGCCGCTGCGCTCGAGGGACCGCTCTCCGCCAACCTCCCCGGTTCGGCGGTGCAGCTGCACCCGCGCGCCACGGTGGTCCTCGATGAAGCGGCGGCGTCCGAGCTGCAGCACGCCGACTACTACCGCTACGCGTACGCCAACAAGCCCGCCTGGCAAGGTATCTGACGGCTCAGGCGACGCCCCCCAGTCGGAGGAGTGCCGTGGTGAGGGCCGCCGCGAGGACGATGACGACGAACGGTGCCTTCCTCCAGGCGAGGACGCCGGCCACCAGGACGCCCGAGAGTCGTGCGAATCCCGCGAAGTGCTGGTCCTGGGTCAGGGCCGTGGTCGTGAGCACCGCCATGAGCAGGACGATGGCGGCGTCCGCGAGCAGGGTCTCGACCCGTTCCGAGACCTCGGCGCGGGTGCGCAGGAGTGGCCCGGCCAGGCGGAACGTGTAGGTGCCCACGGCGAGGACGAGGACCCCGACCAGCACGAGCATCGACTGGTTCACGCGGTGACCTCCGGCTTCGGCTGCTTCCGGCCGAAGCCGAACAGGAGGCCGACGAGCGACAACAGGACGGGGATCCCCGAGGGGAGGAACGGCGTCGCGGCGACGGCGACGAGCGCGCCGACGAGTGCGGCTCGGCGTGTGCGGCGCTCGCGGAGGGCGGGGAAGATGAGGGCGAGCAGCACTGCGGGGAACATCACGTCGAGTCCGAAGGCGTCCGTGTCCTCGATCACGGTGCCGGCGAAGGCTCCGAGTGCCGCGCCCGCCGGCCAGCAGAGGAGGATGCCGAGGCCGCACGCCCAGAACGCGGCGCGCTTCCGCTCCAGGGTGTCCTGATCGAGCGCGAAGACCACGGACTCGTCGTTGAGGAGGTGTGTACCGAGCACGCGGCGCCAGCCCGTGCCGACGACCTCATGGATCGCGAGGCCGAACGGCAGGTGACGGGCGTTCACGAGCAGCCCTGCCAGCGCTGCGGTGAGCGGACTCCCGCCGGCCGCGACGATCCCGACGAACAGGATCTCCGATGCGCCGGCGAGGACGAGCAGGGCGAGCGCCAGGACAACCCAGGGCTGGATGCCCGAGTGCACGGCGACGGCTCCGTAGGAGATGCCGACCAGTCCGTCGGCGACGCAGACCAGCGCGATGGCCCGCGTGGTCGGCCGACCGAGGTGACTCCATATCGAACGCACGTACACTATATTGAACGCGCACGAACCGTTCGTCAAATCGAACGCGTAATACCTTGGAGCGAACGCATGACGCAGGTCGAACCATCCGACGACGGAGCACCGCACGCCGCGGTCGCGGCGGCGCTGACCCGCGAGCGGCAGCGGACCGGCCTCTCACTCGCGGAGGTGGCCCGTCGAGCCGGGATCGCGAAGTCGACCCTCTCGCAGTTGGAGGCGGGGCTCGGGAACCCGAGTCTCGAGACCCTCTGGGCGCTCAGCGTCACCCTCGACGTCCCCTTCGCCCGCCTGGTCGAGCCGGTGCGACGGCCGGTCCAGGTCATCCGTGCCGGTGAGGGGCCGACCCTCGCCGCGTCCGGGGCGGACTACGTCGCGACGGTGTTGTCCGCCTGCCCGCCGAACGCCCGACGCGACATCTACCGCATCGTCGTCGAACCCGGGGAGCCGAGGCGCTCGGAGCCGCACATGCCGGGCGTCGTCGAGCACTGGATCCTCAGCACCGGTCGCGCGTCCATCGGGCCCGTCGGCGAGGAGGTCGAACTCGGTCCGGGGGACTACCTCGCCCACGCCGGGGACGTGCCGCACGTCTTCGAGGCACTCGAGCCGGGTACGACCGCCGTGGTGGTCACCGAACACGTCTGAGCACCTCGACAGGCTCGGTGACCGGGGCGGCTCGGTGACCGGGGCGGCTCGACGGCTGATCAGCCGTCGATGACGTGCACGAGCTCGTCGATGAAGCCGGCGAAGTCCTCGGAACGGCGGATGATCCGGGCGACGCTCGAGCGCTCCGAGAACACCTCGACGAACTGGTCGAAGACCGTCTGGAACGCAGCGCGACCCGATTCGCTGAACGCCACGAGTGCGACGACGCTCACGCGCGCTCCGCCCCACTCCATCGGCGTCTCGTTCACCGCGATCGCGATGGCGGTCGAGTGCGCGGTCATCGCCATGGCGTGCGGCACGGCCAAGGTGTCGGTGAACGCCGTCGACGACATGCGCTCCCGCTCGATCGCCGCGGTGAGGTAGCTCTCGTCGATGATCCCCTGGGCGATCATGCGCTCGCCGAGCAGGCGGATCATGCCCTCCTCGTCTTCGGCGTGCGCGTTCCGGAGGAAGAGGTCCGGGTGGAAGTACTGCAGCAGTTCGTCGGTGATCTCCGACAAACGGGACGACCTCCGCACGCGGCTGACCGCACTCCGGACGCGCTCCACGTCGGCCGCGGTGAGGAACGGTTGGATGACGACGATGCCGTCGGCAGGGGCCGGTGGCTCGATCGTCGTGAGCACGAGCTCGGTGTCGATTCCGGCCCAGTCGACATCGGTGCGGGTGATGACGGATCGGACGTCGAGGACGTCGCCCAGCTGCGATTCGACGCGTCGACGCAGCACCTCGTGCATGTCGTAGTAGCCGGCGGAGACGATCGTGGAACCGAGGAGAGCCTCCTTGCGGGCCTTCTGCTCGAGCTGGGCACCGACGTGCATCGCGATGTAGGCGATCTCGTCGTCGTTGATGATGATCGAGCCGTGTCGCTGCAGTTGGCTGGCGATGAAGACCGCGAGCTCGTAGATCATCGGGTACGAGGTCTTGATCGAGCGGGTCAGCGGATTGCGTGAGTAGGACTGGTCCTGTGCACGACGGATGAGGTTCTGGACGTGGAGGGTGAGCCGGACGATGAAGTCCTCGTCGGAGAGGTCGACGAGGTACTCTCGGCCGGCACGGTCGACGGCCTGACGGACGGCGGCGAGGTCGTCCTGGTTGACGTAGTCGTCGACGAGGACTTCGGCGGGAGCCCCGCTGCCCGGCGTCACCACCCGCGTCACGAGCAGGTAGCTGAGGTAGACGAGGTCGCCGTCGCCGAGCGCGACGTGGAAGTGAGCGTCGACGAGCCGCGCCAGATCCTCCGCGACCGCCTCGACCTCCGGGGTGCGCGGAGCGTGGTCGGCGGGCTCCGCCGGACGGTCCTTCGTGACCCGGTCGATGGCGATCGCGATGTGGAGCAGGACGTTCGCGATGCCGTACTCGTTCACGTAGTACCCGCGCGCGGTCAAGGCCTCGAGCAGCTCGCCCTTGAACGGGCTGAACTCGTTCGGCGCGAACGCGCGCTGGAGCGCCTCGAGCTCGACGATGCCGCGGTCGGTCTCGTCGCGGAACATGCGGCTGAGGAGCCGTCTCCGCTCGGTCTCACCGCCCGCCATCGTCACCGTCGATCCGGAACGGTCGAGCGTGAGGGCGGTGTCGGCGAGCATGGCACGGACCCGGCCCAGGTCGCCCTCGACGGTCGACTCGCTGACGTGGAGCCGCTGTGCCGTCTCATGCACGTCGATCCCCGAGGGGGCGCTGATGAGCAGCCGGACGAGCCCGTAGAGCCGATCCCGGGGCGTCTCCGATTCGAACGCCGATGCGGCTCGTCGCCGGTAGACCGCGTAGCCGTCGGCGTTCAGCCGATACCCGTTCGGCCCGGACTCGACGACGTCGTGCGGTGCCGTGCGGGTGTTGACCGCCGTGACGTAGCTGCGGACGCTGCGCGGTGTGACGCCGAGCACCTCCGCGACCTCGGTGGCCGTCGTCCAGCCGTCCCGTCCCGCGAGGTAGCCGAGCATGCGGTCGTGTTTCTCGCGTGCCACGATGCCCTCTCCGTCGGTCGGCCGTCGCGCGGTCCGGGCGAACCGCTCCACCGAGTCAACCACCTTCCCGGCTGCTTCCGCGCGTTCGACGACCTTTCCGCCCCGGCGGAAGAGCTTCTGGTGGAGCCACGAGGGGCGCGACGGAATGATGGGTTGGTAGGCAATCGGCGGTTCTGGAGAAGGTTCGATGAAGATCCTGGTGATTTGCGGCGCGGGTGCGTCGAGCACGTTCATGGCCCAACGCCTGCGTCGCGCGGCAGCCGACCGATCGATCGACGTCTCCGTCGCGGCCGGTGCCGAATCGCAGGTCCTCGGCGGCACGATCGCCCTCGACGGTGTCGACGTCCTGCTCGTCGGCGCCCACCTCGCCGACCACGAGGCCGCGCTGCGCGCAGCGGCCGAGCCTACCGGCACCGCGGTCGCCGTCCTGCCCGGCGACGTCTTCGGCGTCGAGGGTGGCGCGCGAGCCCTCGAACTCGTCCTCTCGATCCAATCACCAACCAGGAGGTAACCCCATGGCAACTCGAACCGTCCGCATCGGCTCGTCGCACGGCCTGCATGCCAGGCCCGCGAAGCTGTTCACGCAGGCTGCGAAGGACGCCGGGGTCCCGGTGACGATCGCGAAGGGCAGCGGCAAGCCCGTCAATGCGGCGAGCATCCTCGGCGTGATCGCGCTCGCCGTCGAGCACGGCGACTACGTGACCCTGTCCGTCGACGGCGAGGGCGCCGCAGCCGAGGGCACCCTCGACACGCTCTCCGAGCTCCTGGTGACCGACCATGACGAGCAGTAGTCCGATGACCGCGTTCCAGGGCATCGGTATCGGCCAGGGCATCGCCGTCGGCCCGGTGGCCCGCATGGCCGACCCGCTCCCCGCGCCCGCCGACGTCGCCAGCACCCTCGACCTCGCGACCGAGACCGAACGCGCGAACACCTCCCTCGCCGCGGTCGCCCGCGAACTCGAAGCCCGAGGCGCCGCCGCCGGTGGTGCAGCTCGTGACGTCCTCGAGGCCCAGGCGATGATGGCGGAGGACCCGACCCTCGCCGAGGAGATCGCCACGCGGCTCGCGGACGGCAAGACCGCCGAGTGGGCCGTCCACGCGGCGTTCGCCTCGTTCCGCGACCAGCTCGCCGCGATGGGCGGCTACCTCGGGGAGCGCGCCGCCGACCTCGACGACGTGTCACAGCGGGTCATCGCCGACCTCATGGGCGTGCCGGCCCCCGGCGTCCCCTCACCCGGCCACCCGTTCATCCTCGTCGCCCGCGACCTCGCACCGGCCGACACCGCTCTCCTCGACCTCGACCTGGTCCTCGGGCTCGTCACGAGCGACGGCGGCCCGACCTCGCACACGGCGATCCTCGCCCGCGAGAAGTCGATCGTCGCGATCGTCGGCGTCGTCGGAGCGGCCGAGCTGACCGACGGCACGACGCTCGTCGTCGACGCGGCAGCCGGTGAGATCACGGTCGATCCGACGCCCGAGCTCGTCGCCGCCACGGAGCAGCGCATCGCCGACCGCCTCGCGCTCGTGAACGCACCGGTCGTCCCCGGTGCACTGGCGGACGGCACCCCGGTGCCGCTGCTCGCCAACCTGGGCTCGGCCGAGCACGCCGACGCCGCCGCGGAGCTCGGCGCCGAGGGCGTCGGCCTCTTCCGCACCGAGTTCCTCTTCCTGGACCAGGCGCTCGCGCCCACGGTCGAGCAGCAGCGCGCGCACTACGAGAAGCTTCTGAACGCCTTCCCCGGCCAGAAGGTCGTCGTGCGCGTCCTCGACGCCGGAGCCGACAAGCCGTTGGCGTTCCTCAACGACGCGCACGAGGACAACCCGGCGCTCGGACTCCGTGGCCTCCGTGCGCTGCGGGCGAGCGAGGACATCCTGCGCGAGCAGCTCACGGCGCTCGCCCAGGCCGACGCCGCGACGGACGCCGACCTCTGGGTCATGGCCCCGATGGTGTCGACCGTCGAGGAGACGAAGTACTTCATGGCGATCGCCGCCGAGTACGGCCTGAAGACGCCCGGCGTCATGGTGGAGGTGCCGTCGAGCGCCCTCCTCGCCGACCGCGTCCTCGCCCACGCCGGATTCGCGTCGATCGGGACCAACGACCTCACGCAGTACACGCTCGCCGCGGACCGCCTGCTCGGTTCCGTCGGCGCGTTCCAGGACCCGTGGCACCCGGCGGTCCTCCGCCTCGTGCAGCTCGTCGGCGAAGCCGGCCAACACCACGGCAAGCCGGTCGGCATCTGCGGCGAAGCAGCCGCCGACCCGCTCCTCGCCGTCGTCCTCGTCGGACTCGGCGCCACCACCCTGTCCATGTCACCGTCGGCGCTCGCCGACGTCCGTCACTCCCTCCAGCAGTACACGCTCGACGATGCCCGGCGCATCGCGGCAGCAGCACTGGCCGCCGACGGTGCGGCCGAAGCCAGGGCAGCGGCCACCGCTGCAACGACTCCCGAAATGAAAGAGGCAACATCATCATGACAACGACGTCTACTCCCAAGAAGCCGGGAGGTGCACGAGTCGGCGTACAGCGATTCGGCACCTTCCTCTCCGGCATGGTCATGCCGAACATCGCGGCCTTCATCGCCTGGGGCCTCATCACCGCGTTCTTCATAGCGACCGGCTGGTTCCCGAACGGGATCCTCGGCGGCTTCGGCAACGCCGACCTCATCGGCTGGCAGGGTGCCGCGACGGCGCTCGCGCAGGCCGACGACGGTACGACCTTCCCGCAGTACGTCGGCCTCGTCGGCCCGATGATCACGTACCTGCTCCCGTTGCTCATCGCGAACACCGGCGGCCGCATGATCTACGGTGAGCGTGGCGGCGTCGTCGCGTCCATCGCGACCATGGGTGTCATCGTCGGCAGTGCGATCCCGATGTTCATCGGTGCGATGATCATGGGCCCGCTCGCCGCGTGGCTCATGAAGCAGGTGGACCGGATCTGGGACGGCAAGATCAAGGCCGGCTTCGAGATGCTGGTCAACAACTTCTCCGCGGGTATCCTGGGAGCCCTCCTCGCCATCGGTGGCTTCTTCGGTATCGCACCGATCGTCACCGCGCTCAGCAGCTTCCTCGAGGGCATCGTCGACTGGCTCGTCGCCAACTCGCTCCTGCCGATCGCGAGCATCTTCATCGAGCCGGGCAAGATCCTCTTCCTCAACAACGCCATCAACCACGGTGTGCTGACCCCGCTCGGTGTCCAGCAGTCCGAGGAGACCGGCAAGTCGATCCTGTTCCTCCTCGAGGCGAACCCCGGCCCGGGCCTCGGCATCCTGCTCGCGTTCTGCTTCTTCGGCATCGGTCTCGCGAAGGCGTCGGCCCCCGGCGCGGTCATCATCCAGTTCTTCGGTGGCATCCACGAGATCTACTTCCCGTACGTGCTCATGAAGCCGATGCTGGTCCTGGCCGCGATCGGTGGCGGTATGGCCGGTGTGGCGACGAACGTCGCGTTCAACACGGGTCTCCGCGCCCCGGCCTCGCCGGGCAGCATCATCGCCGTCCTCATCCAGACGGCGCCCGACAGCTACGTCGGCGTGATCCTGTCGGTCATCGTCGCAGCAGCCGTCTCGTTCGCGATCTCCGCGATCATCCTGCGGGCCAGCCGGAAGCGCGACCTCGAGAACGAGAACGCCGGTGACCTCTCGGCCGCGGTCGCCGCGACCGAAGCCGCCAAGGGCAAGAAGTCGAGCGTGCTCGGCAACCTGTCCGCCGGAAGCGCCGCAGCCGGTGCGGACGTCGTCGACGAGGGCGTCGTCACGACGCTCGAGCGCGGACCGATCCGCAACATCGTCTTCGCCTGCGACGCCGGTATGGGTTCGAGTGCGATGGGCGCCTCGGTGCTCCGCAACAAGATCAAGAAGGCCGGCATCGACGAGATCACCGTCACCAACAAGGCGATCGCGAACCTCGCCGACGACGTCGACCTCGTCATCACCCAGCGCGAGCTGACGGAGCGCGCGAAGGAGAAGACCCCGAGTGCCGTGCACATGTCGGTCGACAACTTCATGAACTCTCCGAAGTACGACGAAGTGGTGGAGTTGCTCCGCGGAGAGGGAGCACACTAGCAACGGAACGATCCCGGGGCGCACGCGAACGGCGTGCGCCCCGGGCTTTATCCATCGACCCACACCCGGCTCCGGACCGCACCGGCGGAGCCCCGCACGACGAATGCAGAGGAAGACATGTCGCAGGTACTGACCCAGGATCGGATCACCATCGTCACCGGGACGGTGACGCAGGAGGAGGCCATCCGCCGCGCTGCCGACGCCCTCGAAGCGGCCGGAGCCGTGACCGACGAGTACTTCGAGGCCATGCTCGCCCGCGAGCAGTCCGTGTCGACCTACATGGGCAACCTCCTCGCGATCCCGCACGGGACGAACGACGCGAAGGAGGCGGTCCGTGATTCCGCCCTGTCGTTCACCCGCTACGAGACCCCGATCGACTGGGACGGCGACGAGGTCCGCTTCGTCGTCGGCATCGCAGGCAAGGACGGCGGGCACATGGAGATCCTCTCCAAGATCGCCATCATCTTCTCCGAGGACGACGAGGTCGCCAAGCTGCTCGCAGCCGAGACGCCCGAGGAGCTCTACGCGCTCCTGAGTGAGGTCAACGAGTGATGCGAGCCGTCCACTTCGGCGCCGGCAACATCGGGCGCGGCTTCGTCGGCCTGCTCCTCCACGAGGGCGGCTACGAGGTCGTCTTCGCGGACGTCAACGCCGAGCTCATCGATGCGATCGCCGCGGCCGACAGCTACACGGTGCACGAGGTGGGCGACGGCGCGAAGGACACGGTCGTCACCGGGTTCCGCGCGATCAACAGCGCCACCGACGAGGAGGCCCTCGTCCAGGAGATCGCCGCCGCCGAGGTGGTGACCACCGCCGTCGGGCCGACCATCCTGCGCTTCGTCGCCCCGGTCATCGCGCGTGGGATCGCCGCGCGTCCGGCCGACGCCGCTCCGCTCGCCGTCATGGCCTGCGAGAACGCGATCAACGCCACCGACCTCCTCGCCACCGAGGTGCGCCAGGCGGTCGGCGACGAGGCCTGGGCGTCGCTGTCGACCCGGGCCGTGTTCGCCAACACGGCCGTGGACCGCATCGTCCCGGGCCAGCCCGCCGGGCAGGGCATCGACGTGACCGTCGAGACCTTCTACGAGTGGGCCATCGAGACCCCGGCGTTCAACGGCTCGCTGCCGTCGATCCCCGGTGCCCACTTCGTCGAGGAGCTCGCACCGTACATCGAGCGGAAGCTCTTCACCGTGAACACCGGCCACGCCTCCGTCGCCTACTTCGGTGCGCGCGCCGGTATCGGGACCATCGCCGAAGCGCTCGCCGAGCCGTCGATCGCCGCGGCCGTCGGCGCGGTGCTGGAGGAGACCTCCGCGCTGCTCGTCGCCAAGCACGGGCTCGACGTCGACGCGCAACGCGAGTATCGCGAGACGATCCTCCGTCGCTTCGCGAATGTGCACCTGCCCGACACCGTGGAGCGCGTCGGTCGGCAGCCGTTGCGCAAGCTGAGCCGGACCGAGCGGTTCATCGGGCCCGCCGCAGAACTCGCGGAGCGCGGCATGGCCCACGACGCACTCGTCTCGGCCATCGGTGCCGCGCTCGAGTTCGACGTCGCCGACGACGAGCAGAGTGTCCACCTGCAGGCGAAGCTCCACGAGCTCGCGCCGGGCACCTTCGTCGAGGAGGTCACCGGCCTCGCTCCCGAGCATCCGCTGGCTCCCGCGGTGCTCGCGCAGGTCGTCGCCCGACAGGCCTCGCTCGCGTAACGCCCTTCGACAGGCTCAGGGACCGGATCCGTCCGGACCCTGAGCCTGTCGCCGTTCCCGGCCGCTTCCGGCCCCTGGGCCCGCCTCCGGACGCCCGTCGCCGGCCACTGAGCCGGCCTCCGGTCCCTGAGCCGGCCTCCGGTCCCTGAGCCGGCCTCCGGTCCCTGAGCCTGTCGAAGGGCCTCAGAACATCTTGCCCGGGTTGAGGAGGTTCTCGGGGTCGAAGAGCCGCTTGATCCCGTGCTGGAGCGCGAGCTGATCCTCGCCGAGCTCGTCGCCGAGCCAGCGCTTCTTGAGCAGGCCGATGCCGTGCTCGCCGGTGAGGGTGCCGCCGAGCCGCAGCGCGGTGGTGAAGAGGTCGTCGGCGGCCTGCCAGATGAGGTCGGGTACCTCGACACCCTCGAAGACGAAGTTCGGGTGGAGGTTGCCGTCGCCCGCGTGCGCGACCGTCGGGATGGAGATGCCGTAGCGGCGCTCGATCTCGCCGATCGCCGTGAACATCGCCGCCAACTGGCTGCGGGGGACCGACACGTCCTCGATGAGCGGGGTGCCGAACTGCTCGAGCGAGGGATGCAGGGCGCGGCGGACGGCCAAGAGATGCTCACCCGTCGCGTGGTCGGTGGACATCTCGGCACGCCCGCCGCCGGCGTGGAGCACCTCGAGGATCGCGGCGGCCTCCGCCTCGGCGTTCGGGCCGTCGGTCTGGATCACGACGTGGGCCTCTCCGCTGTTCGGGATCGGCAGCTGCAGGTAGCGGTGCACGGCGACGAGCGCGACGGGGTCGAGCAGCTCCATGATCGACGGCTGGATACCGGATGCGGTGACGGCGGCGGTGGCCTCCGCGGCCGAGACGACGCTCGGGAAGTACCCGGCGATGGTCGCGACGGTGCCCGGCGTCACGCGACGGATGCGGACGGTCGCCTCGACGATGACGCCGAGGACGCCCTCGGATCCGACCATGAGACTCGTGAGGTCGAGGCCGGTGACCCCCTTCACGCTCCGGTGCCCGACGCTGATGAGTCGTCCGTCGGCCAGCACCACCTTGAGGGCGAGCACAGCGTCGCGCGTCACGCCGTACTTGGCACAGAGCAGGCCACCGGCGCCGGTCGCGATGTTCCCACCGACGGTCGAGATCGCGCGGCTCGCCGGGTCGGGCGCGAACCAGAGCCCCCTGGCGAGCAGGAGGTCGTTGAAGGCGCCGTTGATGATGCCCGGTTCGACCACCGCGAGGAGGTCGGGTTCGTTGATCTCCAGGACGCGCTGCATCTCGAGCGTCGACAGGACGACCTCGCCCGCGCCGCCGAGTGCACCGCCGGCCAGTCCGGTACCGGCGCCGCGCGTCACGACCGGCGTCCCGGTCGCGGTGGCGATCCGCATGACCGTCTGGACGTCCTCGATGGAGCGTGCGGAGACCACGGCGATGGGTGGGGCGTCGGACACGTGACCCGACTTGTCGGACCGTGCGTCCGCGAGGACGGCGTCCGTCGTCGAGACCGCGTCGCCGAGGGCGTCACGGAGGGCGTCGAGGACGGTCGGCGTCGTCATCGCGGCAGGGCTGATCCGTCGGCCCAGACCGCCTGGACGTTCCACTGGTGGTCGAGGAGGACGGCGTCCGCGGCGTATCCCGGGGCCAGTCGTCCGAAGCGGTCGGCGAGGCCGAGGACACGGGCCGGGGTGCTCGTGAGCGCACCGACCGCCGCGTCCGCCGCGACACCGCTGGTGATGGCGAGTCGGAGCGCCCGGTCGAGCGTCAGCGTCGAGCCGGCGATCGAGTCGCCTTCCACGAGCCGCGCCAGACCGTCGGTCACCTGGACCTCGAGCGCTCCCAGCAGGTAACGGCCGTCGGAGGAACCGGCTGCGGCCATCGCGTCGGTGATGAGTGCGACGCGGCCCGGGGCCTGCTCGAAGGCGAGCTTGGCGACGTCGGGGTGCACGTGTTCGCCGTCGAGGATGAGCTCGACCGTGACCCGCTCGTCGGCGAAGGAGGCGATGATCGGTCCGGGCGCACGGTGGTGGATCCCGTTCATCGCGTTGAACACGTGGGTGACGAGTCGGGCACCGAGATCGAACGCCGTCTTCGTCAGTGCCTCGTCGGCGTCGGTGTGACCCACGGCGACGATGACGCCGGCCTCGACGAGGACCTGGATCGCCTCGAGGGCGTTCGGCAGCTCAGGGGCGATCGTGATCTGCCGGAGCGTGCCTCGGCTGGCGTCGATGAGGCGTTCGACGACGGCCGGGCTCGGGTCGATGAGCGCCCCGGGGTCGTGTGCGCCCTTCTTGGCCGGTGAGAGGAACGGACCTTCGAGGTGGGCTCCGAGGACCAGCGGATCCTCGGCGATGAGGTCGGCGATCCCCTCGAGACTCGCGACGAGGGCGTCGACCGGGTTCGAGACGAGACTGATGAGCGTCCTCGTGGTCCCGTGCGCCCGGTGCACCGCGAGCGCGCGTCCGATGGCGTCGCGTCCGTCGTCGAAGGATGAACCGCCGCCGCCGTGGACGTGGAGGTCGATGAACCCCGGCGTGAGGTGGCCGCCGTGTGCGTCCTGGACGGATGCGTCGTCGCCGACGGGGAGGGACCGCCAGTCGTCGCCGGTACCGGTGGAGCGGATGACACCGTCGACCGCGTGCAGCCAGAAGGCGTCCTGGTGGCCGTCGACGTCGACCTTGGTGGCGGAGTGGATCAGGAGCTCGCTCATGCGAGCTGCTTCCGGCCGCGGATGACACCACTGGCCACGGCGACCACGGCGAAGACGGTCGCGATGATCGGCTGCCCGAGGTGCAACCAGGCGAGCGCCGCCGCCGCGAAGATGAGGAGCTCGACGACCGCCTGGCCGTAGAGGTCGATGCGGATCACGGCGCGCGGCGAGAGGAACAGCGCCCAGAGGATGATCGCCACGACCGGCGCGGCGATCCCGACGACCACGTTCAGGGGGAACGGCCACACCGCGACGCCCCAGAAGCCGAGCGAGAAGAAGGCGAAGAGTTCGAGGAAGAACCGCAGGATCTCGTTGGGGCCGATCTTCACATCGGCGGGAGTTCGTTCAGACACCACACGATTCTACGGCGCGTGGCCGCGAGCCCGCTCCGGGTCAGCGGAAGATGATCGTGCGCGCACCGTCGAGGAGGACGCGGTCCTCGGCGAACCACTTCACCGCCTGGGTGAGGGTGCGGCTCTCCTCGTCCTGACCGATGGCGACGAGCTCCGCGGGGGAGCGGGAGTGGTCCACGCGGACGACGTTCTGCTCGATGATCGGTCCCTCGTCGAGGTCGCTCGTCACGAAGTGCGCGGTCGCACCGATGAGCTTGACGCCGCGCGCGTGCGCCTGCTTGTACGGGTTCGCGCCCTTGAAACCGGGCAGGAAGGAGTGGTGGATGTTGATGGCGCGACCGGCGAGGCGCTCGCAGAGCTCGGGGGACAGGATCTGCATGTACCTCGCGAGGACGACGAGCTCGATGTCGTGCTCCTCGACGGCCTCGACGACCCTGGCCTCGAACGCCGCCTTCGAGGCTGCGTCCGTCACGGGCAGCGCCTCGAAGGGCACGCCGTAGAAGGAGGCGAGATCGCGGAGCGAACCGTGGTTGCTGAGCACGAGGGGGATCTCGACCGGGAGCTGGCCGGCCCGCTGGCGGAAGAGCAGGTCGTTGACGCAGTGTGCCGCCGTCGAGGCCAGGACGAGCGTCCGGAGCGGGCGACCGACGACGTCGAGCCGCCACTGGAGGCCGTACCGTTCGACGACGGGCGCGATGGCCGCCTCGAAGCGCTCGCGCGAGACCGCAGCCTCGACCTGGAGCCGCATGAAGAACCGCCCGGTGTCATCGCTCGAGAACTGCTGGCTCTCGGTGATGTTGCCGTCGGCCTCGACGATCGCGCCGCTGATCGCGTGCACGATACCCGGGCGGTCCTCGCAGATGATCGAGAGCACCCAGTGGACGGAGCGCTCGTGCGTGGTCGATGGCACAGCGGAGGGATCGGTCGAGTTCGTCACCGACTCAGGTTACCGGGACCCGACCGCTCAAGCCGCAGGGACGGACCGCTCGTCGACGAGGTCGGCGTGGGAGGACTGCCGCAGGTACGACCGAACCGTCTCGCGACTCTGCCTCAGGCAGTCGATGCGGGCGTCGATCGAGGCGATCTGCGCATGGAGCGACTCGGCCGTCGCGCGGGAGCAGTCGGGCACGGCACGCGAGGTGCGTGCGTCGTCGAGATCGAGGACCACGCGCACGAGACGGGTCGTGAGCCCCGCGTCGAACAGGTTGTCGACCGTGACGACGTGGTCGATCGCGGACGGTTCGTACTCGTCGGGCGCGTGCGACGCGCGCACGGGCGCCAGGAGTCCCTCCTCCTCGTAGGAGCGGAGCCGGGTGGCCGGGACACCCGTTCGTTCAGCGAGTTCTGCAATGCGCATGAGCGGCCTCTCTGTCACCTTCACGTCAGCTGCAACGTCGGATCGAGCCCTCCGCATTCCCGGCCTCGGGTAGACTCGTCCGCGGTCGCCGGATGTCGGTTGACCCTGGGCGCGCACATCAGCGCGTAGACGAACTCGTCCGCCACGTCCGCCGACGAGTGAACGCCATCGTTGGAGCAATCCGATGACCTCCTCTTCGCCCTCCTCGGCGCGCGCCGCCGAACCCACCAAGCCGTCGTCACCGCCGTTCCCCTGGGTCGGCCTGATCGCGCTCGCGGCGGGCACCTTCCTCTCCGTCACCGGCGAGATGATCCCGACCGGTCTCCTCCCGGAGATGAGCGCCTCGCTCGGCGTCACCGAGTCGCAGATCGGGCTCCTCGTCAGCGTGTTCGCGTTCACGGTGGTGCTGTCCAGCACCGCGCTCATCCACCTCACCAGGCGTGTGCCGCGACACGCGTTGCTCGTGGCCGTCATCGTCGTCCTCGGCGTGAGCACGGGTCTCGGCGCGCTCGCCCCGAACTACGAACTCCTCGTCGCCACCCGGGTGCTCGGTGGGCTCGCCCATGGTGTCTTCTGGGCGGTCGTCGGCGCCTACGCCGGTCACCTGGTCCCGAAGGAACAGCTCGCCCGTGCCGTGTCCGTGACGATCGCCGGAGGCACGCTCGCCTTCGTCCTCGGCGTCCCGCTCAGCACCGCGCTCGGGCACGCGCTCGGCTGGCGGCTCGCGTTCGGCGTGCTCGCCGCAGCCATGCTCCTCGGCGCCGTCGTCGTGTGGTGGAAGCTGCCGCCCGTCGGTCGGGAGGAGTCGCACGCGGCAGCCTCGGGTGCCACGGGCCGTGATCCGAGCGTCATCCCGGTCGCGATCGTCTGCATCGCGGTCGGCGTCATCATGGCGGGCCATTACGCGTTCTACACCTACATCGCACCGTTCCTCATCGGCGAGGTCGGTGTCCCGGCCGGCCAGCTCAGCATCCTCCTCCTCGTCTACGGCGTCGCGGGCGCGATCGGCCTCATCCTCACCGGCAGCGTCTTCGCGAGGCGTGCGACCACCGGCCTGTTCGTCGCCCTGACCGTGTCTGCCGCCATGGTGAGCGTCCTCGCCCTCTCAGCAGGGTGGCTTCCGGGCGCACTCGTCGCGTTCTTCCTCTGGGGGACGGCCTTCGGCATGTTGCCGCCGCTCATGCAGACGCGCCTCCTGCACGCGGCGAGCCCGCGCATCCGCGACACCGCGAACGCGTTCTACACGACCGCGTTCAACACGGGTATCGGTGGCGGTTCGGCGCTCGGAGCGTTGCTCCTCGCCGAGATCGGTCTCGGCGTGCTGCCGTGGGTGTACGTGTGCCTGGCCGTGGTCGCGACCTCGCTCCTCGCCGCGGACGTGCTGCGCACCCGCAGGCGCGAATCCGTCTGATCGAGCACGAGCCGCTGCGGACGCGCTCAGCGTGACCGTTTACGGTACCGCCGGTTCGTCCGTCGTCGGTGCCGGTGAGGCGTCTGCGCCATCGGTCGGCGCGGTGACGTCGGGTGCGGTCTCCACCGGCGTCTCCGTCTCCATCGCCGGATCCGGCTCGGTCGTACTCGGCACGTCCGGCTCCGTCGCGGGAGCCGGTTCCACCGGGATCTGGTCCGCGATCGGTTCGACGACGGCCTGAACAGGGAGCGGAGCGGGAACCGCCTCCGGTGCGGTGTCCAGAACCGCTTCCGGGAGCGGGGCCGTCGCCGGATCGACGGCGGACTCGGTACTCAGGAGGCCGGTCAGCGAAAGATATTCGACTGAGGTCGCCGGTCCCACGCGAGACGGGTCCGCGGGGTCGACGCTCCAGACGCTGAGCTCGTGGAACCCGCCGGCCACGGCGGCGCCGGTGAGCGTCGCCCGACCGTCGGCATCGAGCGCGACGCGCTGCTCGTCACCACCGTCGAGGGTGTACCCGATCGCGCCGTTCGGAGCGCCGCTGATGACGATCGGTGCGTCCGGCTCGAGGATCCGGAACGACAGGATCGTCTCGAATCCGGAGATCGAGGGCCCGGAGATCGTCATGCCGGCAGGTTCCGCGGACTCGGTGACCTGGTCACCGAGGGTCTGGCGCACGGTGAGGGTGAACGTCCCAGACCGGTTGAGGACGACCGGTCCTGTCGACCAGGTCCCGGTCACCGGGGCGGCTGCGACCGATGACCGCTGCGCGGACCCCGGCACGACCGTCGAAGCGACGACGAGGTCGCCGTCGAGGACGTCGATGGTGGCTCCGGCCGCTCCCGTGCCGCTGAACGTGGGCCACAGGTAGCCACCGCCGGAGTCGGCGACCATGGTCGGCACCGGGAGCGCCGTGGGTTCGGTCGGGTCGACGGGATCGACCGGGGTGACGGGCGGAGCGACCGGTGGGGCAGTGGGCGTTGGAACCTGCGGGGAGAGCACGACGGGATCCGGCGTCCCATCCTCGTTCGGACTCGGACTCGGACTCGGACTCGGAGTCGGATTCGGTGCCGGGGAGGAGGGTGTCGGCGTCGGGCCGGCGATCGGGGCCGCATCCGGGGATGGGGCGGCGGGCGGATCGGTGGGCCCAGCAGCCGTGCCGGAGGTCGGCGTGTCGGCGGTCGGCGGGAACACCACCGGACCCAGGACGAGCGCGGCGGCGGTCACCGCCGCGACGACGCCGACACCGACCGCGGCGATGATCCCGCCGGAGAGACCGGCCGCCGCAGCACCCGCGGCGCCGGCACCCGACGCGGCGCCCGCACCCGACGCGGCGCCGGCACCCGATGCGGCGCCACTGGAACCGGCTGCACCGGAGGCCGCCACCCCACCGGAGGCCGCCACCGAGGTGCCCAGGTGCGCCGTCAATGCGACCCCACCGGTGACACCGGCGGGCATCGCGGCGACCGCGGTCGCCGACGGGCCGTTCGCCTGCAACCAAGCGGTGTAGCCGGCCGCACCGGCAGCGCCTGCGACGAGGGGGAGGAGGACGAGCGCCATGCGCGAGCCGACCTCCTTCGCCTCAGCGGCCACGATGGTGCACCGCTGACAGGCGTCCAGGTGCGACTCGACCTTGGCCGTGTCCCGGGCGGAGAGGTTCCCGCGCGCGTACGATCCGAGCCTGCTGATCGTGAAGGCGTGCTCCGAGTCGTCGTCGACGGCCTGCAGGTGCGCCTGGATCCACGCTTCGCGCAGCCCCTCGCGTGCTCGGTAGGCGAGCGCGGACACCGAGTTGGCCTTCATCCCGAGGAGCGGCGCGACCTCCGCAGGCGTCATCGCCTCGATCTCCGTGTACCAGAGCACCTCCTGCCACCGGGTCGGCAGGCTCCGGAACGCTCGGGCACTCAGGCTGCGATCGAGGGCCTCGATCGAGGAGGCCTCGTTCGTGTCCGGGTCCTCGAAGGAGTCCAGGGTGTCGAGCGAGGTCTCCCGACGCGATCGGCCCCACGCGGCCGCCGTGTTCCGGATGGTGGTGAACAGGTAGGGGCGGAAGGCGCCGGTGGGTCCCTTCCCGCGACGGACCGCCTGATAGATGCGGGCGAAGGACTCCGAGACGAGGTCGTCGGGATCGAGGCTCGAGGTGACGGACCTGGCGACGGTCCGTCCGGCGTTCGAGTGTCGTCGCCACAGCTCCGCGTAGGCGTCTTGCGAGCCCGTGCGGGTGCGCTCGATGAGCTCGGCATCCGATCGCTCGGTGAGCGATGAAGCCGGGGATGTGTCCAGGCTCATGATGCCTCCGTCTGCGAGCTGCGCACTACCGGGCACCGTGCCCGCCCAAGAGAGTCGGGTGGAGCGGGATCATGACGCCGATCCCTCATCTTGGCACGGGGTGTCTCGCGGACAGCCGCTGGCGCCGAGGAAGATCCGTTCCGATTGTTCCGGGAAACCGCGTCATGACCTGTTCGGGATGCACTCTCTCAGGATGAACAGCAGGATTCCCGGCGACGGGGACCCGGCTGGGCCGTCCTCGGACGGCCACGATGCGCGCCACGGCCGGTGTGCATCGGGCAACGGACCCGAAACGTTGCAGATCTCGACGGGAGGGGGCGCCTTCGTGCGTACCCGTCGACAGGCCGGGAGTGGTGCTCGGGGGCGAGCGCCACTCCCGGCCGCCTTCCCGTCCGTCGCCCGGATCAGTCGAGCCAGCCGACCTCGGGGGAGCGGTGGAAGGCGATGCCCGCGGCCGACCAGCCCTGAGCGAGGTCGGCCAGCCGGTCCCGGAAGTCGCTCCAGTCCGGCGTGCGTCGCTCCGACCAGCCGATCTCCGCGATGGACGCGATCCTGGGGAAGACGAGGAACTCGAGCGTCTGCACGTCGGCCACGGTCTCCGTCCAGAGCGGGGCCTCGACGCCGAGGATGTCCTGCTCTCCGACACCTTCGACGATCTCGGTCGGCTCCCAGACGGCGGAGCGTTCGACACTCGTGGGGCCGTCCGCCCAGGTGAGGCCGGCCGTCGCGACGCCGGGGTACTGCATGTCGAGGTAGGCGGCGTCGGCCGGAGACATGATGACCTGCCCGCCCTGATCCACGAACGAGCGCAGCTTGTCGGCGTGGCCGTCCTCGGGGGAGACGTAGTTCCAGTACTGGCCGATGGTGCCGGGGGCGAGGTCCCGAGACGCGCCGAACTCGTGCCAGGCGATCGCGGTCTTCCCGGTCGTGGCGATCAGCTCGGACACCCGACGGGCGAAATGGAGGAAGTCCGCCTCGGGGGTGGCGAGCGCTTCATCGCCGCCGAGGTGGAGGTAGGGGCCCGGGGTCATCGCGGCGAGCTGGGTGAAGACGTCGTCGAGGAACGTGTAGGTGGACTCGGCATGGATGTCGAGGCTCGAGAAGCCGACCTCCGTGCCGGTGTAGGGCTCGCGGGCGACGCCGTCCGGGTTGAGTTCGGGATACGCCGCGAGGACCGCGTTCGTGTGTCCGGGGACGTCGATCTCGGGGACGATCGTGACGCGGCGGTCGGCGGCGTACTCGATGATCGCCTGGTAGTCGTCGGCACTGTACGAGCCGCCCGCACCACCACCGACCGCGGTCGCCGCACCGATCCCGGTGAGCTCCGGCCACCCGGCGATCTTGAGGCGCCACCCCTGGTCGTCGGTGAGGTGCAGGTGCAGGTGGTTGAGCTTGAGTGCGGCGATCTGGTCGATGAACCGCTGCACCTGCGCGACCGTGAAGAAGTGCCTCGCGACGTCGAGCATCGCGCCGCGGTACGCGAAGCGCGGCGCGTCGTCGATGACGGTCGCTGCGATGATCCAGTCCTGTGCGCCGGCCGTCGATGCCCAGTTGGCCGGCGGGAGGAGCTGCCTGAGTGTCTGCGTGCCATGGTGGACCCCGTCGGCGTCTGCGCCGACGATCTCGACACCGGAGGCCACGGCGGTCAATCGGTAGGCCCCGCTCGTCGTGGACAGGCGGGGGTCGACCGACAGCGAGATGTCCGCACCCGCCAAGTCCACGACCTCCTCCGTGTCGGTGGTCTCGACCGGGAGGTCGAAGCCCGTCGAGGCGCGCAGGGCCTCGGCGAGGATCCGAGCCGTGGTCGCCGCCGACGGGTCGGTACGGATCACCGAATCCGCCGACAACCGGAACGGGGGAGCGGAGGCGTCCGTGGTCTGCGACATGGGGCGGGGCAGCAGGCTCATACGTGGTTCCTTCAGCGTCGGCGACGCGGGATCGTGGGGCCGGAACGGGGTTTGTTCGGAGGGTGAACAAGCGTCGGGCCATCTTGACACACCGGCCCCCGCCGCTGCCCGCCCCATCCACAGGACGGTGCGCGTCGGGCGTCCCGTTGCTATGCTGCTAGCAGTCGCAACTGGCGTATAGACGGAGTTCCGCTCCGCCTCAGATGGTTCACCATCGGGGAGCGACCCTGCACCTTGAAGACAAGGGCGGATTCGGCCGCACGCCTGGGCCGAAACGGCACATCACCGACATCCGTTCTGTCACAAAAGGGAGCCAGTCTTGTCCGACACCTTCAACGCGCCACTCTCCGAGGTCGATCCCGAGATCGCTGCGGTCCTCGAGCAGGAGCTCGGTCGCCAGCGCAACACCCTCGAGATGATCGCGAGTGAGAACTTCGTGCCCGTCTCCGTCCTGCAGTCGCAGGGCAGCGTCCTCACCAACAAGTACGCCGAGGGCTACCCGGGTCGTCGCTACTACGGCGGCTGCGAGTTCGTCGACATCGCCGAGTCCCTCGCGATCGAGCGGGCCAAGAGCCTCTTCGGTGCCGCATACGCGAACGTCCAGCCGCACTCGGGCGCCACGGCCAACGCCGCGGTCCTCTCGGCGATCGCCACCCCCGGCGACACCATCCTCGGTCTCGAGCTCGCCCACGGTGGTCACCTCACCCACGGCATGAAGCTCAACTTCTCCGGCAAGCTCTACAACGCCGTCTCCTACGGCGTCGACCCCGAGACCTTCCTCGTCGACATGGACGTCGTCCGCGACAAGGCACTCGAGCACAAGCCCCAGGTCATCATCGCCGGCTGGTCCGCCTACCCGCGCCAGCTCGACTTCGCCGCGTTCCGCGCGATCGCCGACGAGGTCGGTGCGAAGCTCTGGGTCGACATGGCGCACTTCGCCGGCCTCGTCGCGGCAGGCGTCCACCCGTCGCCCGTGCCGTTCGCCGACGTCGTGTCCTCCACCGTGCACAAGACCATCGGCGGCCCGCGCTCCGGCTTCATCGTGAGCCGCGACATGGAGCTCGCCAAGAAGCTCAACTCGAACGTGTTCCCCGGCCAGCAGGGCGGACCGCTCATGCACGTCATCGCCGCCAAGGCGACCGCGTTCAAGCTCGCCGCCACGGCGGAGTTCAAGGACCGCCAGGAGCGGACGCTCCGCGGTGCCAAGCTCCTCGCCGAGGCGCTCACCTCCGAGGCGTCGAAGGCCGCCGGCATCGACGTCCTCACCGGCGGCACCGACGTGCACCTCGTGCTCGCCGACCTCCGCACCTCCGAGCTCGACGGCCAGCAGGCCGAAGACCTCCTCCACGAGGTCGGCATCACGGTCAACCGCAACTCGGTGCCGTTCGACCCGCGCCCGCCGATGGTCACCTCCGGCCTGCGGATCGGTACCCCGGCACTCGCGACGCGTGGCTTCGGCGACACCGAGTTCGCCGAGGTCGCCGACATCATCGCTCTCGCGCTGCGCAACGGTGCCGAGGCCGGAGCCCTCCGGGAGCGCGTCACGGCGCTCGCCGAGCGCTTCCCGCTCTACCCCGGCCTCCAGCAGTAGGGCGCGGGCGCATGACCGCACAGATCCTCGACGGCAAGGCAACGGCCGCCGCCATCAAGTCCGAACTCGCGATCGAGGTGGCAGCGCTCAAGGAGCGCGGCATCTCGGTCGGGCTGGGCACCGTCCTCGTCGGTTCCGACCCCGGTTCGCAGTGGTACGTCGCCGGCAAGCACCGCGACTGCGCCGAGGTCGGCATGGAGTCCATCCGACGCGACCTGCCCGAGACGGTCTCGCAGGAGGAGCTCGAGGCCGTCCTCGACGAGCTCAACGCCGACGAGAGCTGCACCGGCTACATCGTGCAGCTGCCGTTGCCGAAGCACATCGACACCGACGCGATCCTCGAGCGCATCGATCCCGAGAAGGACGCCGACGGGCTCCACCCGACCAACCTCGGTCGTCTCGTGCTCAATGTGAACCGCCCGATCCACACACCGTTGCCGTGCACGCCGAAGGGCGTCATCGAGCTGGTGGAACGTCACGGGATCAGCTGGGCGGGTAAGCACGTCGTCGTCGTGGGCCGCGGGGTCACCGTCGGTCGCGCGATCGGCCCGCTGCTCACCCGTCGCGAATACAACGCGACGGTCACGCTGACGCACACCGGAACTGTCGGACTCGACGACATCCTCCGCACCGCCGACGTGATCGTCGCCGCGGCGGGCGTCCCCGGGATCGTCACGCGCGATGCCGTGAAGCCGGGCGTCATCGTCCTCGACGTCGGGGTGAGCCGGGAGACCGACCCCGAGACCGGCAAGTCCCGGGTCGTCGGCGACGTCGCCCCTGACGTGGCCGAGGTCGCCTCGTGGATCAGCCCGAACCCCGGTGGTGTCGGCCCCATGACGAGAGTCGGACTCCTCGCCAACGTCGTCCGCATGGCCACCCCCTGACCCAGCCCGCGAACTGTCACTCGACGCTAGTCCGGCGCCCCGCGATTAGCCGGAAGTGACAGTTCGCGAGCCAGGGCGGTGAGGATGGGCGACGGGTCCGTCAGGTGCGAGCGATTCACCCGGATGACCCGCCAGCCCGCTGCCATGACTCGGTCGAGGCGATCGATGTCGTGGAAGATCTGCCGTTCATCCGAGAAGTGGGTGCCGCCGTCGTATTCGACGAGGACCCGCTGTTCGGGATACACCAGGTCGCCCAAGGCCAGAAACCGTCCGAGGGCGTCTGAGATGACCTCGTTGACGAGTGGTTCCGGAAGGCCCGCGCGGACGATCAGCAGGCGCAATGCGGTCTCCATCGGCGAATCCGTCCGAGGCCGCATCATCGAGAACGCGAGCCGCAGCCGCTTCGCGCCGCGACGGCCGTTCATCCGTGCCAGCCCGCGGACGATCTGCTGCTCCGATGCCAGTGGTCGCCTGCGGCGGAGCAACACATCGCCGGCGATCACCAGGTCGTCCAAGAGGAGTCGGGTTCCGAGCTGACACCAGGCATCGACGGCGGTCAGTACCGGCAGCCCTTCGACGGCGACGACCTCCCAGTGGTCCCCGTCGAGTTGATGCCCACGCACGCCCGATCCTCGAGGCGCGCGTGCCGGCGCGATGGACGCGACGTCGAGTGGTGCCTCGTGTTCCCAGGTGGGCACGGGGAGGCCGTGCAAGGCCGCCGCGCTCACGTGGCTGAAGAACTGCCCATCGTGGAGGAGTGGGGCATAGGCGTGACAGCGTCCGGGGATGTCCGTGGGCTGGTCGAGCGGTGCCCGGACGCCTCGGTGCGGCGTGGCGAGGTCGCGCGCTCGTAGCCGCGATCGAGGCACGCCGAGTTCGTCGGCTTCGGCCATGGAGAACGGCTGCTTGCTGAGTTCGAGGGGGAGGGGACGTCGGCGGACCATCCCACCACGGTGCCGACTGCGGCGTCTCAGCGTCGGAAGTTCTCCACACCCAGCCCGCGAACTGTCACTCGACGCTAGTCCGAGCGGCCGGGACTAGCCGGAATTGACAGTTCGCGGGCAGGGGTGGGAAGGGGAAGGTCAGGACTCTCGGGTGGCTCCGGCGGCGGGACGGACGGGGAAGATGGTCGGGGCGGTGAAGGACGCCTCGGCGAAGGCCGCCGTGACCGCCTCGGCCACGGCCGATGCCAGGGCGACGGGGACCAGGGCGATCGCCGCACCCCCGAAGCCACCACCGGTCATGCGCGACCCGATCGCACCCGCCGCCATCGACGTCTCGACGGCCAGGTCGAGTTCCGGAACCGAGATCTCGAAATCGTCCCGCATCGACGCGTGGGAGGCCACGAGCAGCTCGCCGATCGACGTCGGCCCGTGCTCGCGCAGGGTCCGGACGGTGTCGAGGACACGCTGGTTCTCCGTCACGACGTGACGGACGCGGCGGAAGGTCTCGTCGTCGAGCAGCTCGCGAGCGCGCTCGAGGTCGCCGACCGTGATGTCGCGGAGCGAGTCGGCGCCGAGCGCTGCGGCCCCCGCCTCGCAGGACGCCCGACGTGCGGCGTACCCGCCCGAGACGTGGGCGTGCTCGACGCGCGTGTCGATGACGAGCAGCTCGAGGTCGTGCTCCTCGAAGCCGAGGGGGATGACATCGGTCTCGAGCGAGCGGCAGTCGAGGAAGACGCCGCAGTCACGCCGGCCGAGGAGCGACGCCGACTGGTCCATGATGCCGGTCGGTGCGCCGACAGCTCGGTTCTCGGCGAGCTGGCAGATCTTCGCGAGCGTCCGGCGGTCGTGGTCGAGGTGCCAGATCTCGTTCAGTGCGACGCCGACCGAGGCCTCGATGGCCGCGGAGGAGGACAGGCCGGCCCCGACCGGGACGTCGGAGTCGATGTAGATGTCGACACCGGGCACCTCCTGCAAGGGTGCCCCGAACTGGCCGAGCGCCCACGCGACGCCGAGCGGGTAGGCGGACCAGCCGTGCAGTGCGTCGGGATCGAGCGCGCGCACCGAGACCTCGACGATCTCGGGTGAGAAGCTGCTCGAGACCCGGATGCGGTCGTCGTCGCGACGCCGGACGGCTGCGACGGTGCGGCGGTCGATCGCCATCGGGAACACGAAGCCGTCGTTGTAGTCGGTGTGCTCGCCGATGATGTTCACGCGGCCGGGCGCGGTCCAGAGGCCATGCGGCTCGCTGCCGAAGGCGTTCTCGAATCCGCTCGTGGCGGTGCGCTGCAGGTCGGTCATACGGGGTTCTCCTCATCGGCTGCGGCGATCGCGGCGCGCAGGGCGGTGGCGGTGGTCTCGGGCGGGACGTCGCCGATCCAGGCGCCCATGGCGGCCTCGGAGCCGGCCAGGTACTTCAGGCGGTCGGCTCCGCGACGCGGGGAGGTGAGCTGCAGGTGGAGTCGGAGCTCGTCGCGGTGGACGCGGGTCGGGGCCTGGTGCCAGGCGGCGATGTACGGGGTCGGGGTGTCGTAGAGGGCGTCGACTCCCCGCAGCAACCGCAGGTAGAGACCGGCGAGCTCGTCCCGTTCTTCGAGCGAGGTCGCGGCGAAGTCGGGCACGTGCCGGTGGGGGAGCAGGTGCACCTCGATGGGCCAGCGCGCGGCGAACGGGACGAACGCCGTCCAGTACTCGCCGGCGAGGACGACGCGCTCGTCGGCCTGCTCAGCGGCGAGGACGTCGGCGAAGAGTCCGGGACCGTAGGCCTCGCTTGCGGCGATGAGTCGCTGCGTGCGCGGGGTCACGTAGGGGTAGGAGTAGATCTGCCCGTGCGGGTGGTGGAGGGTGACACCGATCTGTTCGCCACGGTTCTCGAAGGGGAACACCTGCTGGATCGAGTCGATCTGCGACAGCGCGTGCGTCCGGCGGGCCCACGCTTCGATCACCGTGCGCGCCCGGGTGCGGGACAGCGAGCCGAAGGAACCGGTGCTGGACGGGCTGAAGCTCACGACCTCGCATCGCCCGACCGAGGTGCGGGTCCGGCCGATCCCGATCGTCTCGAGGTCGGCGAGGTCGACCGGTGCGTTCTCGTCTTCGAGCAGCGGTCCGAAGGACGGCGACTTGTTCTCGAAGACCGCGACGTCGTACTGGTCGGGGATCTCGGAGGGGTTCGAGGGGCTCGCAGGCGCGAGCGGGTCGAGGTTCGCGGGTGGCAGCATCACCCGGTTCTGGCGGGCGGCGGCGATCGAGATCCACTCACCCGTCAGGGGGTCCTGGCGCATGGACGCGGTCGGTGGTCGTGGCGCGAGTTCGCGTGCGTCGGGCAGGCGCTCCGCGGGCAGCGTCGTGTCGACGTCGTCGAAGTAGATGAGTTCGCGACCGTCGGCGAGGCGCTGGGTCGAGCTCGCGATCGCCGAGTCGATGACGAAGGTGTCGTCGAGTGGGGGCATGGGGATCCTCAGAACGGGTTGTCGAAAGGAAACGTACAACGTTTCGCCTTGAAAAGTATAGGCAGGTCAGCGAAGATTCAAGCATGTCCGACGACGAGCCGATGCAGTTGCCCGCCCCACTGCGACGCGACCGCATCCGCGAGCTCCTCGATGAGCGCGGCTTCGTGCGCGTCGCCGACATCTCCGACGACTTCGGCGTCTCCCGGGTGACCGCCCGGACGGACCTCGACACCCTCGTCGACCAGGGCGAGGCCGTCCGCGTGCACGGAGGTGCGATGCCCGTGCAGGGACGCGGCGCCGTCGAGTCGCCGATCGAACTCGCGACCGCGACCTCGGCCCACGCGAAGCAGCGGATCGGAGAGGCGGCGGCCGCGATGGTGCGCTCCGGTCAGAGCGTGATCGTCGACGTCGGCAGCACCGGCCTCGCCCTCGCCCGCGCGCTCAAGGCTCGCCGCGACCTCGCCGACGTCGTGGTCATCACGAACGGCCTGACCATCGCGCTCGAACTCGAGTCGGAGATCCCGAGGTTCTCGGTGATCGTCACTGGTGGATCGCTTCGGCCGCTCCAGCACTCGCTCGTCGATCCGCTCGCCGGTTCGCTGCTCGGCCAGGTCCACGCCGATCTCGCCTTCATCGGGTGCAACGGTGTCGACGCAGGCCATGGCGTGACCAACGTCAACCTGCCCGAGGCCGAGGTGAAGGCCAGGATGGTTCGCGCCGCCGAGCGGGTGGTCGTGGTCGCCGACGCCTCGAAGCTCGGTGTGCGGCAGCTCGGCCGGATCGCCGGCCTCGAGGCTTTCGACGCCCTCCTGACCGACGACGGGGCCGCGCCCGAGACCATCGCACTCCTCCGGGAAGCGGGCCTCGCGGTGACGTTGGTCCCACTCGGCGACTGACCTCGCGCCGCGTGCCGCTGCGTCTGGGTACTCGCGCGTCGACGGCCCGGTGCGGCAGCATGGTCGCATGACTGATCGAGCGCATCCGGCCGTGTCCATCGTCGAGCAGACGCTGCGTGATCGCGGGGCCCAGGGCGAGATCACCTGGCTCGACGATGCTGCTCGAACCGCGGCGCTCGCAGCGGAAGCCCTGGGGATCGAGGTCGGGGCGATCGCGAACTCCCTCGTGTTCACGCTCGACCGCGAGCCGACCCTGATCCTCACGAGCGGTGCCCATCGTGTCGACACCGCCTGGGTGGGCGGGCGGCTCGGTGGACGGCTGAAGCGTGCTGACGCCGAGGTCGTCAGGGCGGCGACGGGACAGGTCATCGGCGGCGTCGCGCCCGTCGGTCACCCGGAACCGATCCGCACCTACGTGGACGAGGCGCTCGCCGCCTACCCGGAGGTCTGGGCCGCAGCCGGCCATGCGCACACGGTGTTCCCGACGACCTTCGAGGAGCTCGTGCGAGTGACCGGCGGGCAGGTCATCGCGGTGAAGCCGCCGACGGATCCTGCGGGGTCGTCGGCAGCTGCGTCGGTGTAGCCACCGGAGCGGCCATGGCGGTCGGCGGCGTTCCCTGCTGCTTTGTCACCCGGCTCGGCGGCAGCGGAGCCGTCGCGATCACGCCGTTCCTGCGCCCCCACCAGGTGCTCACGACGGCTGCGGCGACGCAGAGCGCCATCGGGATGAGCATGAACGGTCCGCCGGCGCCCTCGCCTCGCTCGAAGACCTGGTCGGTCTGCGACATGAGGGCCGTGGGGACGAGGAGCAGGACGTTGTTCGTCGCATGGATGAGCACCGGCGCCTCGAGGCCACCGGTCCCGCGGGCGGCGAAGGACATCGAGGCGCCGAACACGAAGTAGTAGGCGATGAGCCAGGGGTCGCCGGCGAAGTGCACCGAGGCGAAGACCGCGCCGGAGACGACCGTGCCGACGAGGAACGCGGTGATCGGGCGACTGAACCAGGATCCGACGGAGCGCTGGATGAGGCCGCGCGCCCCGTACTCCTCACCGGCAGACTGCAGCGGCGTCGTGAGGATCACGACGAGGAGCATCGCGATCATGGTGCCGTCGACCACGATGGGCTCGAGCGGGGAGAGCAGGACGGACGCGCCGACGTACACGATCCACACCGGGACGATGATGAGCGCGAGACGCCCGAGCCAGCGCCAGCGGAAGCGCCCCTCCACCGAGGACAGCCACCGTGGACGGATGCCGAAGATCGCCCACTGGATGAGCATCGACACCGGGATGAGCGCGGCGAGCGACAGGTTGTTCGCGAGCATCGTGACCGGTGTCAGCGTCATGAGGCCGTTCGCGACGTCGTCGAGCGTGTACGCCCCGGTGGCCACGTCCACGATGAGCGCGATGCCGCCGAGTGCGATCGAGAGGATCAGGAACCCGACGACGAGCAGGAGGAGCGCGAGTGCGCCACGCCACCAGGCTGGTGCGGCGCGGAGGGCGTGGTCGTACGTCGCGAGCTGCCGCTGAGGCACGGCCGGATCGACGGGCGAGGGCGATGGCGAAGGCGTCTGCGGGTGCTGTCCAGGGTTCGTCATGCTGCCAGGGTAGGCAGCCGTCGCGGCAGCACGCGTCCCCCGAGCGATGGACGACGAGCGACGGATACCCAGTTCGACCTGGTCCCGAACGCGCGACGGTGGGAGACTGCCAGGTATGGCCGGACATCGCATCTTCACGACGAGCTTCGCCAGCGTGTACCCGCTCTACGTCGCGAAGGTGGAGCGGAAGGGCCGTACGAAGGCCGAGGTGGATCAGGTCATCACCTGGCTCACGGGCTACGACGACGCCGCGATCGAACGGGTGCTCGCCGACGGTACCGACTTCGAGACCTTCTTCGCCGACGCGCCGGCTATACACCCCAATGCGTCGCTCATCACGGGCCTCATCTGTGGCATCCGCGTCGAGGAGATCGAGGATCCCCTGATGCAGCGCGTCCGTCAGCTGGACAAGCTCGTGGACGAGGTCGCGAAGGGGAAGAAGATGACCTCGATCCTCCGCACCTCCGCCTGACGGCCGACCGCGTGGCCCTCCGATGACGCAGACGGCCGCCGCGCGAGTGCGCGACGGCCGTCTGCTCGGGACCCGATCGGATCAGTGCGCGAGCACCGGTTCCGCGGACGCCTCCGGGGCGTGGTGCAGGGCGAGTCCCTGGTTGCGTCGGCGGAACAGCAGTGCCGCCGTCACCGCGCCGACCGCGAAGAATCCGGCACCCCAGAAGTAGGCGGTCTGATAGCTCTGGATCGCGGCCTGCGCGAGCACCTCGGGGGTGGGCGGCGCGTTGTCGGTCACGTAGGCCGTGGCGGCGCTCGCCGCGAGGGTGTTGAGCAGCGCCACACCGATCGAACCGCCGACCTGCTGGCTGGTGTTGACCGTCGCCGAGGCGACCCCGGCGAACGCCCGGTCGACACCGAGCGTCGCGGTCTGCATCGAGGCGGGCATGATCGATCCCATCGCGAAACCGAGCACCATGAGCGCCGGCATGACGTTGCCGACATAGGAGCTGTCGAGGTCGAGTCGGGTGAGGAGGAGCATGCCGATCGCCCCGAGCGTCATGCCGAACGGCACCATGACCTTCGGCCCGAACCGCGGGACGAGGAGGTTGGTCCCCAGCTGTGCGGCGAGCACGAGCATCGCGATCATCGGGAGGAAGGCGAAGCCCGTCTGCTGCGGTGAGTAGCCGAGCGAGGCCTGCAGGTAGTAGGTGACGAAGAGGAAGATGCCGAACATCCCGGCCCCGGCGATCATGACCGAGATGAACGCGGCACCGCGGTTGCGGTCGAGGACGATCGACAACGGGAGGAGCGGGTGCGCGGCCCGGCGCTGCCAGAGGACGAACACGACGAGGAGCACGGCCGCGGCGGCCAGGAAGGCCCAACTGAGCGGTGAGTCCCAGCCGTCGGTCTCGGCATTGGCGAAGCCGTAGACGAGGCTGAACAGCGCACCTGAGACGAGGACGGTGCCCGGAACATCGAGCTTGGGGCGGGGGCCGGTCGTCTTCGGCGTGGTGATGAAGAGGACGGCCCCGACGATGGCGACCACGGCGATCACGACGTTGATGTACAGGTTCCAACGCCAGTCGAACTGCTCGGTGAGGAATCCGCCGAGGAGGAGTCCGACCGCGCCACCCGCGCCGGCGATCGCACCGAAGACGCCGAACGCGCGGGCGCGCTCCTTCGGGATCGTGAAGGTGGTCGTGAGCATCGCGAGCGCGGTCGGTGCGAGGAGGGCTGCGAAGACGCCCTGCAGCGCCCGTGCGGCGACGAGGGTGCCGAACGAATCGGCGGCGCCTCCGAGGGCCGAGGCGATCGCGAACCCGACGAGCCCGATGATGAACGCCCGCTTCCGGCCCATGAGGTCGGACAGGCGTCCGCCGAGCAGCAGCAGACTGCCGAAGGCGAGGGAGTAGGCGGTGACGATCCACTGGCGGTCGCCGTCGGAGAATCCGAGATCGGCCTGAGCGGCGGGCATCGCGATGTTCACCACGGTGGCGTCGAGCACGACCATGAGCTGGGCGAGGCCGACGGTGACGAGCGTCCACCAGCGGCGTGAGGAGACTGCCGGGGTTCCGGCGGCGAGGTTCGAAGTCATGCTGAGGACTCTATACGGAACTGGACAGTTTCGGAACCGAATAGTTCCTGAACGTTCGAGTTCCTGAACTATGCTGTTCTCGGAGACGAAAGGGAGGTGAGCCGCGATGACGCAGCTCGAGACCCCACCCGCAGCGCCAAAGCTCGGCCGGAAGCGCGATCACACGCGGGACGCCGAGATCCTCGACGCCGCGCTCGACGTCCTCGCCGACACGGGCTACGCCGGGATGACGGTCGACATGGTGGCAGCACGCGCCAAGGCCGGCAAGGCGACGCTCTACCGCCGATGGGCGTCGAAGTCCGAACTCGTGATCGACGCGGTCGCCTGTATGAAGCAGATCGATCCCGACTTCTCGAAGCTGCCCGACACCGGTTCACTCCGCGGCGACCTCGTCGCGATGATCAAGGCGCCGTCCATCGCCGAGGGTGAGCGCAAGATGCGCGTGTTCGCCGGCGTGATGTCGATGATCTCGGATGCCCCCGAGCTCACCGAGTCCGTCCACGCCGCGATCGTGGAGCCGCGCATGGCGGTCAACCGCTTCCTCCTGCAGCGCGCGATCGACCGCGGGGAGATCCGGGCGGACGCCGATGTGGAGACCCTTGCGCTGATCAGCCAGGCGATGGTGAGCTATCGCGTGCTCATGCTGCGGGAGCCCGTGACGCGTGACTTCCTCGTGTCGGTGATCGACGGCGTCATCATCCCGGCCGTCCGGAAGTAGCCCGATGGCCGACGGACCCGCCCGATCTCGAACCGGGCTGCTCGATCACGCGGCGCCGGTCCATCTCGGGACACCGGACGCCCCACTGCACTTCACTGGTCTCCGCGAGCCCGGCGGACGCCACCTCATCGTCGATGGCGACGAGGCGTTCGAGTTGAGCTTCCCGTGCGGTACCTGCGCGCTGCTGTTCCGTCGTCTGGACGAGGGTGCTCAGGCGCTCGCCGCAGGCGCATTGCACGATCACCTGGACGAGGGCGTGCCCGCGATCGCCGATCCCTCGTTGCGCGACCTCGTGTCGAAGATCCTGCCCGAGGCGACCTACCTGCCGCTCCTGCTCTCCATCGAGCCCGTCCTGGTCACTCCGGGTGACGACCACGACTACTTCTCGCGGGAACAGGTCGTGCATCGCGGCGTCGACCCCACGCTCGGTGCGCCGGAGGACCCGGCGACCGCGTATTACCGCGGCTCGACCCGGACGACCGGCGAGCACGAGACCCTCTTCGAGTTCCTGGTGCCGATGGTGCAGCCCGGTCGAAATGACCGCGAGCGCGTGGCCTCGTACGAGGAGCGGCTTCGAGCCGGGGGAGCGGCGACCGTGCTCGCGGTCTCCGTGCTGGACAGGACGCAGCCGTTCGACAGCTTCGACGCCCACACCGGTCTTGTGCACTTCGTCCTCGACGGCCACCACAAGTTGGAAGCGGCTGCACGTGTCGGGGTCGCGATCACTGTCTTGTCGTTCGTGTCGATCGACGCGAGCCTCGCTGACGAGGCGACGGCGATCGGCCTCCCGGAGCTGCTCGCGCGCTGATCACGTCGAGCGTGAGACCGGGTGGATCACGCAGCGCTGGATCCCCCGATCCCTGCGCGACCCACCGGTCGAGGCGATGAGCGTCGCGCACCCCCGTCGCGAGCACACAGCCCACTGACGCGTGGACTGCGTCGGCATCACCTCCATCAGTGTGACACGAATAAGTCGTTCGTACCAGTTAGATGAAGACGTCGGCTGTGTGAGCTCCGAGCCTCTAGGCTGAGGCCCCGACCGGCAACGGTCGACGAGTACGGCGCCGATGGATCGGAGCCGGAACACAGGCTGTCCGAGGAGGTCAGGATGCCGGGGACGCGACGAACGCCGACGCAGGAGCGCGGGCAGGTGACGCAGGACGCGATCGTCGAGGGTGCCGCGACCGTCTTCGACCGCATCGGCTACGGGAACGCGAGTCTGTCGATGATCGCTGAGGCGTCCGGGATCTCGCAGGGGTCCATGTACTTCCACTTCAAGTCGAAGGAGCAGATCGCCCTCGCGGTCATCCACGAGCAGCACGACCGGTCGATGCCGCTCATGGCACGGGTGTCGGAACAGTACGACGGGGTCCTCGAACGGCTCATCCGCATTTCTCGCGCCATGGTCGACCAACTCGAGAACGATCCGGTCGTCCGTGCCGGGATCAGACTCACGCTCGATGAGGGTTCGCTGAGCCAACCGGCCGGCGCGTTCTACGAGGACTGGATCTCGGGTACGGCCGTTCAGCTCGACCTGGCACTGCAGGCAGGCGACCTGGAGAGTTCGATGTCGGCACCGGATCTGGCCCGCACGCTGATCGGATTCTTCACCGGTGTCCAGCTCACCGCCCAAGCCACAGTCGGCCGCTCGGACATCGCAGCATCGGTCGACCGCATGTGGCGGCTCGCGATCGACGCCATCGTCCCCGAGACGAGGCGGGCAGCGGCGACGCAGGTCCGGGAGGACGCGTTCGGCGCTACGGGCGATATGTACCCGGCACGTCCTGCCGCCACGATGTAGCGATCCACGCCGGACGGCGTACGACCGGACGCCCCGACGTGACGCGGTCGACAACCGCGTCCGTGGTGGGCCCGGTGGGGCTCGAACCCACGACCCGCGGATTAAAAGTCCGATGCTCTGCCAACTGAGCTACAGGCCCATACGCGCTCTACTCTACGAGATTTCGACGGCACCCGTTGACGCGCAGGTCAGCGCCCCAGGGGAGGATCGTCCCACGGGGCGAGTACCGTTGTCGGGTGCGCGAAGCGCGTCGCAGGGAGGAGCAGGCATGAACGAGGGATTCCATCGTCCGACGAAGCTGCCGCCGTCGATGCTCGAAGCGATCCAGGGCGGTCTCGACCCGGAGGCCGTGTCGAGGATCACGCACGAGACGGCCGTCGCACTCCTCACGCGTGTGCGCGCGGATCCGGACCCTGCCGTGGTCGACCGCCTCGTGACGTACACGGACGAGCACGGGATCGACGCCATCGCGGAGCTCTGGTCGCACGCCAGCCCGCGGAGTCTCCCAGGAGCCCTCTGGCGGATCTACCTACTGCGCCTGCTCATCCGGCAGGACCCGGTGGGGACGAGCTTCAGCTTCCAGCGGGGCTCCGAGCTCATCACCACCGTCGACCCCGTGATCGCCGGCGCGGCCGAACCGACCGGGCCCGAGGAGATCATCGTCCTCGCCGACCAGATCCTCCGTGGCCTCTACACGGGTGACTTCGCGATCGCCCTCGAGCGGGCGGCCTCCTTCTGCCGGATCAACGCGGTCGGCTGCACCTCCCTCGCGGACGACCGGGACGCCGTCGACCCCGCAGACGCCGCGAGACTCACCACGAAAGCCGCACGGTTCGGCACGATCGCCGAGGAACTCGCCGGCTGCGCGCGACTGTGGCGCACCGACTCCCTGGACTGACGCGACCCGTCCGGTCAAGGCCCGGTACCTGGGAATATCCATCGCCGATCACTTGCTACACTGATTCAGCCGGGCCGCAGTAACCCCGGGCTCCAAAAATCGCCGCTTCGAGCGGCCTTGCGCCGAGAGGCGTTTCTGCGGCCTGGCACTTGCTTTCTCCAGAGGTCTTCGCACTCCTGGCGCCCATTCCGTGATGACACCGGAACTGGGGTGTCGAATCGCGTCGATTCCTCCAATCGGATCCCGGGTCGGCACCGAACTCCGTGTATGACCGCCGCACTGTACACGCAGACCCGACCTCGGGCGGGCGTCGCGCAAACGGCCGGTGTCCGTGAGAAGCTAAGACTTGTGACCACGGGACCGGAAGCTGACGCTGCACCGCAGGTGTCATTGGCGAACGTGCTCGACGCGCTCCTCGTCCGAGTGGCCGGCGGCGACCAGGTCGCGTTCAGCGAGCTGTACGACCACATCGCCCCGCGGGTCCTCGGACTCGTCAAGCGGGTGCTCGTCGACCACGCGCAGTCCGAAGAGGTCACCCAGGAGGTGTTCCTGGAGGTCTGGCAGAACGCCCAGAAGTTCGAGGCGGGCAAGGGCACGGCGACGACCTGGGTGCTCACCATGGCGCACCGTCGTGCGATCGACCGCGTGCGCGCCTCACAGGCCGGGCGCGACCGCGATCTCAAGATCGGCATCCGCGACTTCGACGAGCGTGTCGACAACGTGCAGGAGACGGTCGAGATCCGGATCGAGCACGAGCGCGTCAAGCGGGCCTTCGTCCGGTTGAGCGAGCTGCAACGCGAAGCTGTTTCGCTCGCCTACTACGGCGGCTACAGTCACAGCGAGATCTCGAACCTGCTCGGCGTGCCGATCGGCACAGTGAAGACCAGGTTGCGAGACGGAATGATCAGACTTCGAGACGAGTTGGGGGTGCGTACATGACCGAGCGAGACGATGCAACAGACCTGGCAGCCGGAAACGCGCTGCACACCCTGACCCCGCGCGAGCAGGAGCGGTTCGACCGCCTGCGAGCCGAACACGAGTCCGTCCGCGAGGAAGCGGCGGAGTTCGAGGAGACCGTCGCCATGCTCGACCTCGCAGCACCTCCCGTGCAGCCGTCGGCAGCGCTCAAGAACTCGCTCATGGCCGCGATCCAGAACCTGCCGCAGCTGCCCGCTGAGGCCCCCGTCGATGCTCCTGTCGCCGAGGTGCAGACGCTTCCGACCGCGGTCCCGGAGGTCGACGAGACGCCGGTCTCGACGCCGATGGCCACACCGCCCGCGGCAGCAACGACCACCCCGGTGGTCGGTGCGGCGGAACGCAAGGCCGCCTCACGGTGGCGTCGCAGCGTCGTCGGCATGGTGGTCGGCGCCGCAGCAGCGGTCGGCCTCATCTTCGGCGGTGTCGGACTCGCGAACACCTTCGGTGGTGGTGGATCCCTCACACAGACGGTCGCGCTCGCGGAGATCAACGCGGCGTCCGACGTCCAGCGCGCGAAGGTGTCGATGGACGATGCGACGGCGACCCTCGTCTGGTCGGGTGAGCTCGGCAAGTCCGCCCTGCTCGTCGACGGACTCGGGTCCCTGCCGTCGGACAAGGTCTACGAACTCTGGTACATCGGCGAGGGAGGCCCGGTCTCGGCCGGCACCTTCTCGGCGGCGAACGGCACCACCTGGCGTGTCCTCGACGGCGCCATGAGTGCGGGCGACAAGGTCGGCGTGACGGTCGAGCCGCAGGGTGGCTCCAAGCAGCCCACCACCGATCCGATCATGGTCATCGAGACGGCGTAGTCCGTTCCCTCCGGTCCGTGAGAGCCTGTCTGCAGGCTTCACCTCGACGGACTCGCGGACGTGCTGCAGACGACGACAGCCCCGCCCGGGAATCCCGGGCGGGGCTGTCGTGATGCCGGCGTCAGATCAACCGAAGCGACCCGAGACGTAGTCCTCGGTCGCCTGGACGGACGGCTTCGAGAACATCGTCGTGGTGTCGTCGTACTCGATGAGCTTGCCCGGCTTGCCGGTGCCCGCGATGTTGAAGAACGCGGTCTTGTCGCTGACGCGGCTCGCCTGCTGCATGTTGTGCGTCACGATCACGATCGTGTACTCCTGCTTGAGCTCCTCGATGAGGTCTTCGATGGCGAGCGTGGAGATCGGGTCGAGGGCCGAGCAGGGCTCGTCCATCAGGACGACGTCGGGGGAGACGGCGATGGCGCGGGCGATGCAGAGACGCTGCTGCTGACCACCGGAGAGGCCGGAGCCCGGCTTGTCGAGGCGGTCCTTCACCTCGTTCCAGAGGTTGGCGCCCTGGAGCGAACGCTCGACGAGCGCGTCCTGGTCGGACTTCGTCATCTTCCGGTTGTTGAGCTTGACGCCCGCGAGGACGTTCTCCTTGATGCTCATCGTCGGGAACGGGTTCGGGCGCTGGAAGACCATGCCGACCTGGCGGCGGACGAGGACCGGGTCGACGCCCGGGCCGTAGAGGTTGTTGCCGTCGATGAGGACCTCACCCTCGACGCGTGCGCCGGGGATCACCTCGTGCATGCGGTTCAGGGTGCGGAGGAAGGTCGACTTCCCACAGCCGGAGGGGCCGATGAACGCGGTGACCGTGCGGGGCTGGATCTGGAGGGAGACGCCCTCGACGGCCATGAAGCTGCCGTAGAAGACGTTGAGGTCGTTGACTTCGATGCTCTTGGACACGGGGTTCCTTTGCTCGCGGCCTAGCGGCCGAACTTGGGGGCGAAGATCTTGGCGATGAGTCGGGCGATGAGGTTCAGCGCCATGACGATGAGGATGAGGACGAGCGCGCCGGTCCAGGCGCGGTCCACGTAGGAAGCCCCGTCGGTGCCCTGGTTCGCGTACTGGGTGTACACGAAGACCGGCAGGGTCATCATCGGGCCGTCGAAGAGGTTGTAGTTCATGCTCTGGGTGAAGCCGGCGATGATCAGGAGGGGCGCGGTCTCACCGATGACACGGGCGACGGCGAGCGTCACGCCGGTGATGATGCCGGCGATCGAGGTCGGGAGGACGATCTTGAGGATGGTCAGCCACTTCGGCACACCGAGCGCGTACGAGGCCTCGCGCAGTTCGTTCGGGACGAGCTTGAGCATCTCCTCGCTCGACCGCACGACGACGGGGATCATGAGCAGCGACAGCGCGATGGCACCGCCGATGCCGAGCCGGACGCCCGGGCCGAAGAAGATCGCGAGGAGGGCGAACGCGAACAGGCCGGCGACGATCGACGGGATGCCGGTCATGACGTCGACCAGGAAGGTGATGCCCTGAGCCAGCCGTCCACGGCCGTACTCGACGAGGTAGATGGCGGTCAGGATGCCGATCGGGATGGAGATGATCGACGTGGCCAGCGTGATGAGCAGCGTGCCGGTGATGGCGTGCAGCGCGCCACCGCCCTCACCGACGACGTTCCGCATCGACAGCGAGAAGTAGTTGAGGTCGAACCGGGCGGCGCCGGCCGAGATCACCGTGATGGCGACCGAGACGAGCGGCAGGAGCGCGATGACGAAGGCCGCGGTCACCAGGGTGGTGAGCAGGCGGTCCTTGGCCTTCCGGCGACCTTCGATCATGAGTGACGCGACGTAGACGGTGACCGCGTAGAGCGCGGCGCCGAGCACGACGGCCCCGGGGAGGTTGTAGCTCTTGTCGGCGGTCGACTGCTGCAGCAGCAGGAAGATGACACCGCTGACGATGAGGCTGCCTGCGAGGATGGTGAGCGGAGCGAACTTCGGCAGCTTGCCCGCGGTGAGCGAGTTGGAGAACGGCGTGGCGATGGACGCCTGACGGCGGTCGGTCGTGGCGGTCATCAGTTCGCTCCCGAGAATTCTTTACGACGGTTGACGATGAGTCTGGCGATGAAGTTCACCACGAAGGTGATGATGAACAGGATCAGGCCGGTGGCGATGAGCTTGTTCACGTCGATGCCGAAGGACTCGGGGAAGTTCAGGGCGATGTTCGCCGCGATGGTGTTCGGGTTGCTCGAGGTGAGCAGGAAGAACGAGTAGACGGCGGCGGGGGAGAGCACGAGGGCCACAGCCATCGTCTCGCCGAGCGCTCGTCCGAGGCCCAGCATCGAGGCGGACACGATGCCGGGACGGCCGAACGGCAGGACCGCCATCTGGATCATCTCCCAACGCGTCGCGCCGAGCGCGAGTGCGGCCTCCTCGTGGAGCTTCGGGGTCTGGAGGAAGATCTCCCGGGAGATGGCCGTGATGATCGGGATGATCATGACCGCGAGCACGAGGGCGACGGTGAGGATCGTGCGACCGGTGCCGGACACCGTGCCACCGAAGAGCGGGATCCATCCGAGGTTCTCGGACAGCCAGGCGAAGAAGGGCTGGACGAACGGCGCGAGCACGAGCGCCCCCCACAGGCCGTAGACCACCGACGGCACGGCGGCCAGGAGGTCGATGACGTAGCCGAGGGCGACCGCGAGGCGACGCGGCGCGTAGTGGGTGATGAAGAGCGCGATCCCCAGCGAGAGCGGCACGGCGATCGCGAGGGCGAGGATGGCCGCCCAGATGGTTCCGAAGACGAAGGGGCCGACATAGGCCCAGAAGCTTGTCGGAGCACCGGTGAACGTCGAGGAGTCGGCCGTGAGGGCCGGGAACGCCTGGACGATGAGGAAGATCGCGACCGCCGCCAGGATGACGAGGATGAGCGATCCGGAGACGAGGGAGAGCGTCGAGAAGACGCGGTCGCCGACTCGTTGCTTGGCTTTGGGTCTCGCAGCTAGGGCCTCGACAGCCATTGGTTCCCGTTCTCTCGATGCGATGGTCGTGCCCCTCGACGGACTCGGGGAGCGGTTACTGCGGGTGTTGCGAGTGCTGGTGACGCAGGTCGAGCGTGCCGGGCAGGGCCCGGCACGCTCGACCGTTGGACTACTTGATGGTCGCGATCGCGTCCTGGACCTTCTTGGCGAGGTCGGCGGAGAGCGGCGCAGCACCGGCCGACTTCGCAGCCTCTTCCTGGCCGGCGTCACTGGCGATGTAGCCGGCGTACGCCTTGACGAGGTCGGCGACCTTCGGGTCGGCGTACTCCTGGCAGGCGATGAGGTAGCTCACGAGCACGATCGGGTAGTGGGTCGCGTCCGTCGTCTCGCGGTCGAGCTTGATGGCGATGTCGTTCGCCTCGCGGCCTTCGACGAGCGGCGAGCCCTCGACGACGGCGGCAGCACCCTCGGCGCTGTACTCGACGAACTCCTCGCCGACCTTGATCTTCGCGACACCGAGGTCGCCCGCCTTCGACGCGTCGGCGTAGCCGATGGTGCCGGTGCCGCCCTTGACGGTGTCGACGACACCGGAGGTGCCCTTGGCGCCCTCACCCGACTGGAACGGGAAGGTGTCGGCCGGCTCAGCGGTCCAGACGTCGGGCGCGTTCTTGCCCAGGTAGTCGGCGAAGTTCTTCGTCGTACCCGAGTCGTCCGAACGGTGGACGGCGGTGATGGCCGTGGAGGGGAGCTTCGCGTCGGGGTTCAGAGCGACGATCGCCGGGTCGTCCCAGCTGGTGATCTGACCCGCGAAGATCTTCGCGATGGTCGAGGCGTCGAGGTTGAGCTCGTCGACGCCCTCGACGTTGAAGATGACCGCGATGGGGGAGATGTAGACCGGGAGGTCGATCGCCTTGGTGTCCGCTGCGCATGCGGCGAAGGTGCTCGTGAGCTCCTCGTCGGACAGCGCCGAGTCGGAACCGGCGAACTGCACACCGCCGGCGATGAACGCCTTGCGGCCGGCGCCGGAGCCGTCGGGGGAGTAGTTGATGGTGACGTCCGGGTTGGCCGTCTGGAAGGCGGCGACCCAGGCTTCCTGGGCGCTGCCCTGCGACGATGCGCCGCTACCGGCCAGGCTGCCCTTGAGGTCGCTGGCGGCTGCGCTCGTGGCTGTGGCGCCGCCTTCGTTGGCCGCACAGGAGGTCAGTGCGACGGCTGCGACTGCTGCTACGACCGCGACGCGGCCGAAACGTGAGAACTTCACAGGGATGTCCATTCATTGGTGTGGGTGCGAGCCGGTGCTGGCTCGTCAGTGACGCTAACCATGCGGCATGACGAGCATCCCCCGTGATGGTAAACAACGGGTGAACGGATATCGACGGGTTCATGCCGTCCGACGTGGCGACGCCGCGAACGCACCACGAACGGCCCCTGTTCAGGGGGGCGAGGGTATGGGTCAGACGCGGGGTTCGTGCGTCTCGATCGCGATGATGCCGGAGCTCGGATTCGTCCGGGAGAGGTGCACGATGGAGAACGCCCCGGTCTCGAGTGCGGCGGCGCTCCCGAGGTAGGAGCCTCGGGTGGACCCGGTGGCGAGCGCGATCTCGTGCAGGATCTCGGGGAGGACCGGCCCGTGGCTGCAGAGGATGGCCGTCTTGAGTGCCCGGACACGGCGACCGACGACCCGGCGGACGTCGGATTCGCCCCGCTCGAAGGCGTCCTGGCTGATGAGGTCGGAGCGTTTGGGCTCGATGCCCGCGGCCGCGGCGATCGGGCTGACGGTGCTGACGCAGCGCACGGCCGTGCTCGTCACGATCTTGCGGGGGCCGAAGGCCAGCAGGGTCGGGACGTTCCCCGCGGCCTGCTTGACCCCGCGCGGCGCCAGCGGTCTGGTCGCGTCCTCGCCGGACCATTCGGAGGGCGACATGGCCTTCCCATGGCGCATCGCGATGAGGGCGAAGGTCGCGGTGACGCCTTCGTCGACCAACGCGGCGAAGGCGTCGAGGATCTCCACGTCGCGCTCGTAGCTGAGGTAGCTCCGTGCCCGTTTGACGGTGACCCACTCCAGGGCTGCGACCTCGCCGTTCGGGATGAACGTGCTCTCGCGGACGGCCTGGTCGGTGACCTCCGCGGACCAGTAGTGGACGATCTTCTCGCGACCGCTCGACAGGGGGTACGTGGAGACGCCGAGCGGCACACCGAGGTGGACGCTCAGGCCGGTCTCCTCTTTGATCTCCCGCACGGCCGTCTGCGCGAGCGTCTCCCCGGGATCGACCTTGCCCTTGGGGATCGTGACGTCGCCGTACACCGTCCGGTGGATGACGAGGAGGTGGACCTTGCCGTCGATGAGGCGCCAGCACACGGCACCGGCTGCGTAGATTGCCGTCGTCGTCATAGTCACTGCCTCGTCGTGTCGTGGTGCTCGGGTGGGTCGCGGTGCGAAGTCGTCAGCGACGGTTCCTCGGCCGGCGGCGGGCCGCGGTCTCGAGCATGAGGGAGTCTTGCAGATCCGTGAGCGGTCGTCCGTCAGCGTCGACCGCGTGGCGCGTCCAGACGCCGTCGGCGTCGAGCCACCACGACGACGTCTGCTCGTCGAGTGCCTGCTCGAACATCGCGGCGGTCGCCTCGAGGTGCTTCGGGTCGGTGAGCCTGACGAGCGCCTCGACGCGGCGGTCGAGGTTGCGGTGCATCATGTCGGCACTGCCGATGAACACGTGCGGGTCGCCGTCGTTGTGGAACGAGAAGATGCGAGAGTGTTCGAGGTAGCGCCCCAGGATGGAGCGCACGCGGATCGTCTCGCTCATCCCCGGCTGGCCGGGCTTCAGCGCGCAGATCCCGCGGACCCACAGGTCGACCGGGACCCCCGCCTGGCTGGCTCGGTAGAGCGCGTCGATGATCGCCTCGTCCACCATCGAGTTGACCTTGATGCGGATCCCGGACGGCTTGCCCTCCTCGGCGTTCGTGCGCTCCTGCTCGATGTGCTTGAGGAGGCCCTTGCGCAGGTGGCGCGGCGCGACGAGGAGGCGCTTGAACTTCTTCTCGATCGCGTAGCCGGACAGCTCGTTGAAGAGGCGGGTGAGGTCTTTGCCGACCTGGTCGTCGGCCGTGAAGAGACCGAGGTCCTCGTAGATGCGGCTCGTCTTCGGGTTGTAGTTGCCCGTACCGATGTGGCTGTAGTGGCGCAGGACCCCGCGCTCCTGTCGGACGACGAGCGCGAGCTTGCAGTGCGTCTTCAGTCCGACGAGGCCGTAGACGACGTGGACGCCGGCCTTCTCGAGCTTCCTGGCCCAGGAGATGTTGTTCTGCTCGTCGAACCGGGCCTTGATCTCGACCAGCGCGAGGACCTGCTTGCCGGCCTCCGCCGCGTCGATGAGTGCTTCGACGATGGGGCTGTCGCCCGAGGTCCGGTACAGGGTCTGCTTGATCGCGAGCACGTGCGGGTCGGCGGCGGCCTGCTCGATGAACGCCTGCACGCTCGTGGCGAAGGACTCGTACGGGTGGTGGACCAGGACGTCCTCACGGGCGATCGACCGGAAGAGGTCGGGCTTGCCGTTCGGTTCGTCGGGCTGGAACTGCAGCGCCGTGGTCGGTACCCGCTTCGGGTACTGGAGGTCCGGACGGTCGATGCCGGCGAGGCTGAAGAGGCCGCCGAGGTCGAGCGGCGATGGCAGGCGGTAGACCTCCTGCTCGGTGATGTCGAGTTCGCGGACGAGGAGTCCGAGGGTGACGTCGTCCATGTCGTCGGTGATCTCGAGCCGGATGGGCGGCCCGAACCGGCGGCGCAGCAGCTCCTTCTCGAGGGCCTGGATGAGGTTCTCGGTCTCGTCCTCCTCGATCACCATGTCCTCGTTGCGCGTGACGCGGAAGACGTGGTGGTCGACGATCTCCATGCCGGGGAAGAGGTGGCCGAGGTGGTTGGCGATGACCTCCTCGAGGGCGATGTAGCGCACGCTGGGGGCGGTGTCCAGCGACGCGGAACGGCGCTCCGCCGGACCGACGCGGACGAAGCGCGGCATCATCTGCGGGACCTTGAGCCGGGCGAACTCCTCGCGCCCGGTCCGGGTGTTCCGCACTCGGACCGCGAGGTTCAACGAGAGGCCGGAGATGTAGGGGAACGGGTGGGCCGGGTCCACCGCGAGCGGCATGAGCACCGGGAAGACCTGGTTGCTGAAGTACTCGCTGAGGTATTCGCGGTCGGCTGCGTCGAGTGAGTCCCAGGTGACGACCGTGACACCGCGTTCGGCGAGGTCGGGGCGGACGAGGTCGTGCCAGGCGCGGGCGTGCCGTTCCTGCAGGACGTGTGCCTGCTGCGAGATCTCGGACAGGACGTCGGCCGGCGCGTTGCCGACGTTCGTCGGGACCGCCAGGCCCGTGAGGATGCGGCGCTTCAGGCCGGCGACCCGCACCATGAAGAACTCGTCGAGGTTCGAGGCGAAGATCGCGAGGAAGTTGGCACGTTCGAGGACGGGTAGCGCGGGGTCTTCGGCGAGTTCGAGGACGCGCTGGTTGAAGGCGAGCCAGCTGAGTTCGCGGTCGAGGTAGCGGTGTTCGGGCAGCGCGGGATCGTTCCGCTCGAAGGCGGGGTCGAAGTCCTCTTCGTCCCCATCGAGGCCGACATCGAGCACGGTTGGGTCTGCTGGCATGCCTTCATCATGACACCGTGGCGGGGGTGGTCGCGACGACTGCGGTGAACACTGTGTAAATGCCGCAGCACCACACCGCTGTGGAGGGGATCAGGCGTCGGTTCTCGCGTACTGCACGTCGACGGTGTGGTCGGTGAATCCGAGCGATCGGTACAGCGACACCGCGGGGAGGTTGTCGGCTTCGACGTAGAGCGTGACCGCCTCCACCCGTCGATCCCGCAGGCGGGCCAGGCCGGCCTCCATCAGGAGCCGCCCGAGCCCTCGGCCACTGGCCGCCGGGTGCACGCCGACCGCGTAGACCTCGCCGACCGTGTCCTCGACCTTCAACCAGATGAACCCGAGGAGGTCACCGTCGGAGCCTCGTGCGAGCAGGAAGTCCTCGGCGTCGAACCAGGACTCGGCCTCCCGGGCGCGGAGATCGTCGAGGGTCATGCGTCCCTGCTCGGGGTGGTCGGCGAAGGCGAGCGCGTTGACCTCGAGCCACTCCTCCTCGTCGGCTCCCGGCCGGAACGTGCCGACCGTGACATCAGCGTGCCCGGCGGTGGCCGGTCGCGCGCGGCTCGTGGGCGTCTTGGTCAGGCGGAGCTGCAGCAGCGTCCTGATCGGCGAGAAGCCGAACTCCTGTGCGAGCACCCGGGAAGCGGGGTGGTCGCCGTGTGCCCAGATGCGCACCTGCGGGGGACAGTTGGCGAGGACGCCGCGCAGTGCGGCGCGACCGTAGCCGTGGCCCCGCCACTCGGGCTCGACGACGAACTCCAGCTCGCCATGTCCGAGGATGGCCGCTCCCACGACGGCGAAGTCGTCGGGGTCGACCGGCGGGTCCTGTGGTTCGACGGCGAGGATCAGCGTCCGGGCGCCGGACGCGGCGTCGATGAGCGACTGATCGCTGAACGGCGGCTGGCCGTCGACGAGCGACGCCGTGCGCACGACGCGCTCGAGCGCGTCCCGGGTGCGGGCGTCGTCGACGTTACGAACCGACAGCGTCAGCCGGGGCATGATCGTCCTCGTAGACGTTGAAGCGGTAGCCGACGTTGCGCACGGTGCCGATGAGCTGCTCGAGGTCGCCGAGCTTGGCGCGCAACCGGCGGACGTGGACGTCGACGGTTCGCGTGCCACCGAAGTAGTCGTAGCCCCACACCTCGCTCAGCAACTGCTCGCGCGTGAACACCCGGGAGGGGTGGGTCGCGAAGAAGCGGAGCAGTTCGAACTCCTTGAAGGTGAGGTCGAGCGGCTTGCCGTGGACCTTGGCGGAGTAGCTGGCCTCGTCGATGACGACGCCGGACGCCTGGATCTTGCTCGCCGAGTGCTCCTGCGAGGCGCGGCCGATCGCGAGCCGGATCCGCGCGTCGACCTCGGCCGGCCCTGCGGATTCGAGGATGACGTCGTTCACGCCCCAGTCGGCGCTGACGGCCGTGAGGCCGCCCTCGGTCAGGATGAGGAGGAGCGGGACCGACAGCCCGGACGCACCGAGGATCTTGCAGAGCGACTTGGCGCTCGCGAGATCCTGGCGGGCGTCGACGAGGACGAGATCCGAACTCGGAGCGTTCACGAGTTGTGCGGGGTCGGCGGGGATCTGCCGGGTGCGGTGGCTCAAGAGCCCGAGGGATGGGAGGACCTCGGTGCCGACCATGGAGGTCAAGACCAAAATTTGCGCCACGCGCATCCTCCCGACTGAGTTTGGAACCATATTAGGCGAACGACCGTACCCCACGTCGCACCGGGCGCCGGCTGGTGGTCCGATGGCGTCCGCTCTGTGACAATGGGTCCGTGAGCGAAACCACTCTCTCCCCCCGGCTGCGCTGGATCAGCGTCGTCTCCATCTGGGCGCTCGCGCTCGTCGGCGTCGTCGTGTCCGGCCTGCTCTGGAGCCCGGGGGAGACCTTCTTCGGGCTGTCGGCCACGCTCGGCCTCTGCACGCTGGCCGCGTTCTCGGCACAGCTGCTGACGAGACAGAAGGTGGGATTCGTCGATCGGATGTCGACGAGCGTCACCGGCGCCGTCCTCATCCTCGCCATCGGCGGTGCCGTGTATGGCCTCATCGCCCTGGCCTCGGGGTAGACTTTCTCCCATGCTGCTCGCTCTCGAAATCTTCTTCATCGGCTTGCTCGTCCTCGCCAGCCTCGCCATCGCGTTCACCGCGGTGGTCGTGCTGAAGAACCTGTACCGCGGTCAGCGCTAGTCCGGGTCCCTCGATGATCGAGATCCCGAGCGGCCTGCCGAGCGAACTGGTCCCGCTGTCGTGGCTCATCGGCGTCTGGGAGGGAACCGGCGTCATTGACTACCGGGTCGGCGACGAGACCGTGACCCGCGAGTTCGGTCAGCGCGTGAGCTTCAGCCACGACGGCCTGCCGTACTTGAACTACAACTCCTACACCTGGCTCCTGCCCGAGCAGCCCCCGCGTGACGCCGAGGGGGCCTCGTCCACGGACGAGGACGCCCTGTCGGACGACACCGCTGCGGACGTCGCGCCTGAGGCGCATCCGGTCGACGAGTCCGGTGTGCCCGAGCCGCTCGTCACCGAGACGGGTTACTGGCGCCTCGAGCGCCCGTTGATCGAAGGCGATCCCGGGCCGGGCATGCTCCCAGGGCAGGGCCCCCGCCCGTTCGGCACGGCGCAGTCGGTCGAGACCCTGCGTACGTCGACCGGCGCCTTCCCCCTACAGGTCTCGATCGTCCACCCGAACGGTGTGAGCGAGCTCTACCTCGGTCAGATCGACGGCCCGCGGATCGACCTCGCGACCGACGCCGTCGTCCGGACCGCTGGAGCCAAGGAGTACGCCGCCGCGACCCGCCTGTACGGCCTCGTCGAGAACCACCTGCTCTGGGCCTGGGACATCGCCGCCCTGGGGCAGGACCTCCGGACGCACGCCTCGGCGCGCCTGGCCAAAGCCGACTGACGTGACCGATCCCACCGGAGCGGTCACGCCGGAAGCGATTCCGGGCTCGCCCTTCCTCATGCTGCCGGGTGCCGTCGAACAGGCGGACGCCGTCGACCACGGCGTCCCCTCCCATTACGGCAGCCCGAACATCGAGCAGCGCCTCATCGCCAGCGGGAAGGCGATCGTCGACCTGTCGAACCGTGGCATCGTGACGGTCACCGGCCCTGATCGGCTGAGCTGGCTCAACTCCATCACGAGCCAGGAGCTGCGGTCGCTGTCCGCCGGCATCTCGACGGAGACCCTCTTCCTCGACCAGAGCGGCCGGATCGAGCACGCGGTCAAGCTGCTCGACGACGGGACGACCACGTGGCTCGTCACCGAGGCCGACGATGCTGCGCCCCTCCACGCCTGGCTCGACCGGATGCGGTTCATGCTGCGCGTCGAGGTGGCCATCGTGACCGAGCAGTACGTCGTGATCGGCGCGGCGGCGGGTCTCGCGGTCGAGGCCGCAGAGCCGAACGGCATGCCGCTCGTCTGGCACGATCCGTGGTCCGAGGTCGCGGTCGGCGGGCATCAGTACGCGACGGGTGAGCACCCGGGTGCAGCGTGGACGTGGACCGAGACGATCGTCGCGCGCGAGCAGCTCGAGTCGCTCGTGCAGCAGATCCGTGCGGGGGCGTTCTCCGCCGCGGGTTCGTTGGCCGCAGAAGCCCTGCGCATCGCCGCGTGGCGCCCGCGGTTGCAGTCCGAGGTCGACGAGCGGAGCATTCCGCACGAGCTCGACTGGCTGCGCTCGGCCGTCCACTTGAACAAGGGCTGCTATCGCGGTCAGGAGACGGTCGCCAAGGTGCACAACCTCGGGCATCCGCCGCGGCGTCTCGTCATGCTCCTCCTCGACGGCTCCGACGCGGTGCTGCCACCGGCCGGTTCGAACGTGGTGCTCGTCGGCGACGGCGACGACGCGACCCGGAAGCCCGTCGGACGCATCACCTCGAGCGCGATCCACCACGAGTTGGGCCCGGTGGCGTTGGCGATCGTCAAGCGCTCCGCGGATCCGGCGGCCGTGCTGACGGTGGAGGCCGACGGCATCGACGTCGCGGCGTCGCAGGAGATCGTCGTGCCGGCGGATGCCGGGGCCACGGCGAACGTGCCGCGGCTGCCGCGACTCGGCGCCGTCCGGCGCTGACCCCGGTGGGGAGCGACGGCGCCTCGGACCCGGGCGTACGGATCGACCGATGGACCGCCGCGGTTCGTCGCCGCATCGCACTCGGCGACGCCTGGCATCGTCTCGTCGGATCCGTGCCGGCGGTGCTGCAGGTCAGCGCCACGGCGATCGGTGCGTACGCGTTCTCCCACTACGTGCTCGGGCACGCCGTGCCACTCCTCGCCTTGACCGTGACGATCTCGAGTCTCGGGTTCGTTCGCGACGCCCGCCCGATCCGGGTCCTCGAGACGGCCGTCGGGATGAGCGTCGGGATCGCGCTGGCCGAGATCCTGCTCCTCGGCTTCGGTCAGGGGACGTGGCAACTCGCGGTCGCGCTCGTGCTCACATTGCTCGTCGCCCGGTTCCTCTCGCCGGCGGCGTCGTTCGCGATCGCGGCGGCGGTGCAGTCCGTCCTCGTCATGCTCCTGCCCGTGCCTGACGGCGGCCCGTTCGTGCGCACCCTCGACGGACTGATCGGCGGGGTCTTCGCCCTGCTCGCGACCGCGCTCATCCCGCGCGACCCGCGCCGGAGTGCTCGCCGTGACGGCCAGCGGCTCATCGACGAACACGTCCGGACCCTCGCCTCGCTCGTCGCCGCCCTCCGTCTCGGCGACCTCGAGGAGGCGGACCGCGCGCTCGCACGGGCGAGGGCCACCCAGCCGGCCCTGGACGCGTGGCGCGGAACCCTCGACTCAGGGCTCGCCATCGCGCGCATCTCGCCGTTCCTCCGCAAGGCGGTGTTCGACCTCGAACGGCAGCGGACCATGCTCGACGGCATGGACCTCGCGACCCGCAACCTCCGGGTGATCGCCCGGCGCATCGACTACGTGTCGCGCGACGCCACGAGCCGTCCCGAGCTCGCAGACCTGCTCGCGCGCACTTCCGTCGCGCTCGGCATCCTGTCGCAGTCGATCGGCGACATCGCCCAGCAGCCGGTCGCGAGGCAGTCCCTACTGGAGATCGCGAAGCACCTCGAGCCGGTCGCCGTGCTCCCCGACGCCTCGGTCTCCGAGCAGGCGCTCGTGCTCGTACTCCGGCCGTACCTCGTCGATCTGCTCACGGCGACGGGGCTGCCGACGCCGGAGGCGCAGGCGGCGCTGCCCCCGCTCTGACGGCGGCGTTCCCCGACACTCAGTCCGTCGGGGAGGGATTCGGGGCGACAGCCGACCACGGCAGTGTCAGCTCGCCGAGGCGCCAGCGGTTGCGGCCGGCCAGCACCGGCCACCCGCTGTCCCGAAGCGTCCCGACGGTCGCCAACCAGCGCTGGACCGGGCTGTAGACCGCCAGGGGTGCGTGCATCCGCCAGGCGCGGTCGAGGTCCGTCATGAGCGCATGGATCCGTTCGCCCGGTACGTTGTGGTGGATCAGCGCCTTCGGCAGTCGTTCGGCCACGATGGACGGCAGCTCGAGGTCGGCGAGCCGCAGACTGATGGAGAACGACTCAGCACGCCCCTGGTCGTCGACCGCGATCCAGCTGGACACCCGTCCGATCTCGTCGCACGTCCCTTCGACCAGCACACCGCCGGGCTGCAGCCGCGACGCCATGAGACGCCAGGCCCCCGCGACCTCGGCTTCGTCGTACTGCCGGAGTACGTTGAACGCCCGGATCACCGCGGGGCGGTCGTCGCCGGTCGGCACCTCGAACCCTCCGCGTGCGAAGGAGACCGCAGCCGTCGGCGTGAACCGGGTCGTGCCCGTACGCACCTGCTGCAGCTGCGCGTCGGCGGTGCGGACGCGCCCCGGTTCGATCTCGAACCCGATGACCCGTACGTCGGGCCGGACGGCGAGGAGTCGGTCGTGCAGTTCCAACGCCGTGACGCCGCTCGCGCCGTAGCCGAGGTCCACCACCAGCGGGTTCGCCGTCCGTCTGAGCGAGAGGTGGGTCGCGACCCAGCGGTCCACCCGTCGAAGCCGGTTCGTACCGGTCGTCCCGCGGGTGATCGATCCGACGGGCATGGACCCATTCTCCCTCACGGAGCGGGGTCATCGTCCACCTCGCGGTCATGCGCCGTCGGTATGCTGGGGACATGCCTGAGACTTACACCCTCGTCCTGCTGCGCCACGGCAACAGCGACTGGAATCAGAAGAACCTGTTCACCGGTTGGGTCGACGTCCGACTCAGCGAACTCGGCGTCACCGAGGCCAAGCGTGCGGGCGAGCTGCTCGCCGACTCCGGCATCACCCCGGACGTGCTGTACACCTCGGTCCTCTCCCGCGCGATCCAGACGGCGAACCTCGCCCTCGAGACCGCCGACCGCATGTGGATCCCGGTCAAGCGCAGCTGGCGCCTCAACGAGCGTCACTACGGAGCGCTGCAGGGCAAGGACAAGGCGCAGACGCTCGCCGAGTACGGTCCGGAGCAGTTCCAGACCTGGCGTCGTTCCTTCGACGTGCCGCCGCCGCCGATCGCCGATGACGACGAATGGTCGCAGGCCGACGACCCCCGGTATGTCGGGATCGACGGCGAACTGCCCCGCACCGAGTGCCTGAAGGACGTCATCGACCGGATGCTGCCCTACTGGGAGTCCGACATCACGGTCGACCTGGCCGCCGGCAAGACCGTCCTCGTGACGGCGCACGGCAACTCGCTCCGCGCCCTCGTGAAGCACCTCGACGACATCTCGGACGACGAGATCGCCGAGCTGAACATCCCCACCGGCATCCCGCTCGTCTACGAGCTCGACGCGGACTTCCGCCCGATCGCCCCGGCTCGCTACCTCGATCCCGAGGCCGCGGCAGCAGGCGCCGCCGCCGTCGCGGCGCAGGGGAAGAAGTAGCGGAAACCCCACCAAACCACCACCCCGGTCGGGAGCACGGCTTGGCGACATCGTCGCCGAACGTCCTCCTGACCGGGGTTTTCCATGTCGCGAAAAAGGGGTTGAACCGCCTCGGGGTTGGGCGTACAGTGACTGCACTGTAACCCGATTGGGGGGATGCGCATGGAGCAGTCGACCGACGGCACCCGTTTCCCCCTGTGGCGCGCGCTGGCGCTCGGTGGCTTCGCCGCCGCGGCGTTCACGGCGATAGCCATCTTCGGGTCTCCTTCCTCCGCGCATGCCGACGACGGTGCCACCGATCCTTCGCTCTTGGGCGCGGTGACCGAGGTCGTCGGCTCGCTCGAACAGCCCGTCAGTGCTGTCGCCGAGGTCGTCGACGTCGTCGACGCCACCGTGCTCGAACCGGTGGTCGACGTCGTCGACGAGACCGTCGCAGCGGTACCGGTCGTCAACGACGTCGTCGAGGAGACCGTCGGCACAGCGCCGGTCGCCGCGATCGTCGATCCGGTCGTGCAGACGGTCGACCAGACGCTGACCGGCGTCGCAGACGTCGTCGCCGCGGTCCCGGTCCCCAGTACGCCGATCATCGATCCGGTCGTCCCAGCGCCTTCGCAGGGCCCGGCAGAGGACGTGTCGGCCACCGACTCGACCGCCGTCGGCGCGATCCTCCCGACCACGATCCTCGGACCGCCGTCTGTGCAGCAGGGCGACTCGACGACCGTGTCGGGCGGCCAGGATCGCGAAGACACGTCGTTCACCACGGCCGTGCCCGCCGCCGCCGTCGGATCGTCCAGTCTCCCCGACACCCCTGCGAACCTTCCGCTGCTGCCGGACGCCGACGGCCGCTGGGCCGTCACGCCGAGTGGCTCCGGGTCCTCCGGCTCCGGTGGTGCCGTCGGCGGTCCCGCAGCGGCTGAACAGTCGAGCTCCGTCATCCTCCCTGCGCCCGGCGACGACCGTCGCGGACCCGCGCGAGACGAAGACCTCCCGGCTTCACCCACGTTCCCCTCCGATACCTCTCCTGACTGACCCCGGATCACTCTGCCGCTCGCGGCGGAGGCCCGCCCACTGGGCGGTTCAACGGTCCGAAGCCTCCCGACCACGGGAGCACATCAGTCACTCTGCAAGGAGCAGGAATCATGAATTCGTATGTCAAGAAAGGCCTCTACTGTGGCCTGTTCGTCGCGGGACTCACGTTCCTCGGCGCTACGGCGGCCAACGCCGACACGTCCGGGGACGACAGCATCCTCGGCGGAACCCTCGTCGACGTGGTCCTCGAGGCCCCCGTCGAGATCGTCGACACCGCGGTGAGCGTCGTCGGCGATTCGTCGGCGACGTCCGCACCGGAGGCGGCACCCGCGCCTGAGCCGGCACCCGCGCCTGAGCCGGCACCCGCACCGGAGCCCGCACCAGCGCCGGAGCCCGCACCGGCGCCCGAGCCCGCGCCGGAGCCGGCCCCGGCCACCACCAGTGGTGACGACAGTGTCGCGGGTGGGAACCAGGTCCAGCTGCCCGTCTCCATCCCGGTGACGGTCGAGGACAACGCGATCTCGATCATCGGCGATGCCGAGCAGTCGGGTTCGACGTCCGGGCCGGCGGCGGGGGAGTCCGCCTCGCCGGTCACCGACGAGGCCACCACGTCCGGTGACGACAGTGTCGCCGGTGGGAACCAGGTCTCGCCGGTGGTGACCGTTCCGGTCACGGTCGGTGGGAACGCCATCTCGCTGTTCGGTGACTCGAGCAGTGAGCAGGCGGGTGAGCCTGCCACGTCGGGTGGTGCGGCTGTTCCGGCATCGCCGTCGACGACCACCGGTGACGACAGTGTCGCCGGTGGGAACCAGGTGTCGCCGGTGGTGACCGTTCCGGTCACGGTCGGTGGGAACGCCATCTCGCTGTTCGGTGACTCGAGCAGTGAGCAGGCGGGTGAGCCTGCCACGTCGGGTGGTGCGGCTGTTCCGGCGGCGCCGTCGACCACGTCCGGTGACGACAGTGTCGCCGGTGGCAACCAGGTCCTCGGCGACATCGGGCTCCCGATCTCCGCGGTCGGCAACGCCGTCAGCGTGATCGGCGACTCCGAGTCGACGGGCACCTCGGCCTCCGCTCCGGTATCGTCCGGTGGAGGCACGTCGACCACCGGTGGTGACGACAGCCTCGGCGGTGGGAACCAGATCGACCTCGGCCTGGAGCTGCCGATCACGATCGGCGGCAACGCGATCTCCGTGATCGGGGACAGCGAGACCGCAGGTCCCGGGACGACCGATCCCACCACTCCGGTGGACCCGACCGACCCCACGGACCCCACGGACCCGACCGACCCGACGGACCCCACCACCCCGGTGACCCCCGTCGTGCCGACGGTCCCCGCCACGGTGATCACCACCGCGCCGGCGGCGTCCTCGACCGGCTCGGACACCACGGCCTCGGCCGCTCGTTCAGCTGCGCCGACGCTCGCCGACACCGGCAGCGCTGCAGGCCAGCTCCTGCCGCTCGCCGGCCTCGCCACGGTCCTCGGCCTCCTGCTCCTTGCATGCGGCGCGATCACCCGTCGTCGGATGAGCTAGTCCCGCACGAACGGACGAGCGGTGCCGACCCGGTCTCGGGTCGACACCGCTCGTCGGGGTGTCCGGGATCAGCTGGTCAGTGGTGCACCGGCGTGGTCGCCTCGGGGATCCAGTCGCCGGTCGCGAGGTACTGGACCTTCTTGGCGATGGAGACGGCGTGGTCGGCGAAGCGCTCGTGGTACCGCGAGGCCAGGGTGGCGTCGACGGTCGCGACGGGCTCACCCTTCCAGGTGTCGCCGAGGACCTTCTCGAAGACGCTGGCGTGCAGCTCGTCGACGTCGTCGTCGTCGTTGCGGATCTCGTCGGCGATGCGCGGGTCCTGGGTGCGCAGCAGTTCGGTCAGTTTGCGGGCGATCGAGACGTCGAGTCGACCCATCTCGGCGAAGGTGGTCCGCAGGCCCTTCGGCACCGCCTTGTCGGGGAAGCGGTACCGCGACAGCTGGGCGATGTGCTCGGCCATGTCGCCCATGCGCTCGAGCGACGCGCTGATCCGAAGCGCGCTCACGACGATGCGCAGGTCGCGCGCGACCGGCTGCTGACGGGCGAGGATGTCGATGGCGAGCTCGTCGAGTTCGATCGCGAGCTGGTCGATGCGGTTGTCGTTGGCGATGACCTCCTCGGCGACCGCGACGTCCGAGTTGCCGAAGGACTGCGTCGCCTTCTCGATGGAGATCGTGACGAGTTCGGCGATCTCGACCAGGCGATCCTGGACCTCTCGCAGTGACTGCTGGAATACCTCGCGCATGGCTCTGGGTGCCGTCCTTCCGTGACCTGGCGGTGGGCAGGCAGACGCCCGCTCCGCCGATGATGCCGAACCAAGGTTAACAGTTGGGGCCCCAAGCGTGAACAGTCGTCGAAGTGGCGGGGTATTCGCGAGTTCGCCGTTCGGCGGACTGAGTAACGTAGTACCCATGGACACCATGTGGTTGGTGCTGATCGCCCTGGCACTCGGCCTCATCGTCGGAGGCGGTTTCGTCGCCCTCATCACCCTCGCCTTCCGCCGCGGAGAGCGCGCCGCGACGGTCGTCAACCCGGTCGTCCCAGACGGGGTCGACCAGGTGCTCGAAGCCCTCGACAGCGCGGGCATCGTCGTCGACCCGTCCAACAACGTGCTGAAGGCGTCCCCGGGGGCGTTCGCGCTCGGGCTGGTGCGCGACCGCGTGCTCGACAACCAGGAGCTCATCGACCTCGCGCTCGAGGTCCGACGCACCGGCGAAGCCGTCACGAGCGATCTGGAACTCGCGCTCGGGCGTTTCGGCGAGGCCACCCGCCACCTGCGCGTGCGGGCGGCGCCGCTCGGGTCTCGCTTCATCCTCCTCCTGGCCGAGGACCACACGGAGGCGCGTCGACTCGACGAGGTCCGCCGGGACTTCATCGCGAACATCAGCCACGAGTTGAAGACGCCGATCGGCGCCATCGGGCTCCTCTCGGAGGCGCTCGACACGGCGGCCGACGATCCGGAACGGGTGAAGCGGTTCGCCAGCCGGCTCTCGACCGAATCACAGCGACTCACCCGGATGACGGCCGAGATCATCGACCTCTCGCGGTTGCAGGCGGCCGACGCCCTCCATCAGCCGGAACTCGTCCGCCTCGATCGGGTCATCGCCGCGGCGGTGGACCAGAACCGTGTGCCGGCCGAGGCGACCGGGGTGGCGCTCTCCCTCAAAGGCGGTAAGAACCTCGAGGTGTACGGTGACGAGGCCATGCTCGTCGTCGCCGTGCACAACCTCATCTCGAACGCCATCCACTACTCGCCCACCGGCGCACACGTGGGTGTCGGCGTCCGGGCGGTCGACGACGTCGTCGAGATCGCCGTCACCGATCAGGGCGTCGGGATCGCCGAAGAGGACCGCGACCGGGTCTTCGAACGGTTCTTCCGCGTCGACCAGGCGCGGTCCCGCCACACGGGCGGCACCGGCCTGGGCCTCAGCATCGTCAAGCACACCGTCCAGAACCACGGCGGCGAGGTGAAGGTCTGGTCGCAGCTGGGCCGTGGCTCGACGTTCACCATCCGCCTTCCCAGAGCAACGACCCCGCCGGAGGACCTGTCCACCGGCACGGCAAGGAGTACCCCGTGACCCGCATCCTGCTCGTCGAAGACGAAGCGTCTCTGAGTGAACCACTCAGCTACCTGCTCGAACGGGAGGGGTACGAGGTCGAGGTGGCGGAGGACGGTCCCTCGGCGGTCCAGGCCTTCACGGCTCGCGGCGCTGACCTCGTGTTGCTCGACCTCATGCTCCCCGGCATCCCCGGGACGGAGGTCTGCCGTCAGATCCGCGCGGTCTCGAGCACGCCGATCATCATGCTGACCGCGAAAGACTCCGAGGTCGACATCGTCGTCGGGCTCGAGCTGGGCGCCGACGACTACGTCACGAAGCCCTACTCGACCCGCGAGCTGCTCGCGCGGATCAGGGCGGTGCTGCGACGCCGTGTCGAGGCGGACCAGGCGCAGGAGGAGGTGCTGCTCGAGGCCGGCACGGTCCGGATGGACACCGAGCGTCATGTCGTCGAGGTCAACGGGGCGCCGATCCCGATGCCGCTCAAGGAGTACGAGCTGCTCGAGCTGCTCCTACGGAACGCCGGACGGGTTCTCACCCGTGGTCAGCTGATCGACCGGGTGTGGGGGAGCGACTACTACGGCGACACCAAGACGCTGGACGTCCACATCAAGCGCATCCGTTCCCGGATCGAAGCGAACCCCTCGGAACCGGTGATGCTCGTCACCGTGCGTGGGCTCGGCTACCGCTTCGAGGCCTGACGCAGGTCCAGGACGGACGAACGCCCCGCGCCTCCGGAGGGAGGTGCGGGGCGTTCGGTCGTGTGGGGCGACGAGGGGCTATTCGGTCGGCTCCGTGGTGGGCGTCGCGAGCGGCGTCGGCGTCTCGGTGGGCTCATCCGTCGGCAGCGGCGTCGGGACGAGCGTGGAGTACTCGAGCAGCTCACCGGTGAGGACCGGCACACTCGCCGTGGCGCCCGTCTCGTCGCCGTACTGGAAGAAGACGTCCACGATCGCTCCGGGCTGGACGCCGAGGGACTCGATGCGCAGGGGGTCGTTGGCTCCCGAGCCGTCGAACGTCGTCAGGCCGGGCTCCGCGAGGACCTGGAACTGCTCGTCCTTGCCCTCGATCTCGATGAGCACCGTGTGGGCGCGGTCGTCGAGGTTCGCGACGCTGAAGACGAGGTTGCCGGTCTCGCCGTCGTCGGAGACGACGATGGCGTTGCGGACGGCCACCGAGCCGACGGTGACACCGACGCCGTCCGAGGCATCGTACTGCTTCAGGGTCGCCTGCGGCGCGATGAGGTTGCAACCGCTCATGCCGAGTGCGACAGCACCCGCGACGACGATGGAAGCGATGAGACGCGCCTTCACAGAACCCTCCAAGATGTGGTGGCCCCGGGCGCAGACGAGTGACAGGTGTCCCGGGATCCGGATTCGAGTCTAGCCCACGGCCGCGAAGGGGCGTGGCCGGGTCGCCGACCCGTGATCGATCGGTTCACCACCCGGTCCGCTGGGCACCCGGTACCCGGCTCTGATCAGGGGTCCCGTGGTATTCTGGGAGACGCTGAAGGGACCGAGACCCATGATCTTCGAAGTTGGCGAGACCGTCGTCTACCCGCACCATGGCGCCGCGACCATCACCGAGGTGAAGACCCGGATCATCAAGGGCGAGGAGAAGCTCTACCTGAAGCTCCGCGTCACCCAGGGCGACCTCATGATCGAGGTCCCGGCCGAGAACGTCGACCTGGTCGGGGTGCGCGACGTCATCGGACGCGAGGGGGTCGACCGCGTGTTCGACGTACTCCGTGCGCCGTTCACCGAGGAGCCGACGAACTGGTCCCGCCGCTACAAGGCGAACCTCGAGAAGCTGGCCTCGGGCGACGTCATCAAGGTCTCCGAGGTGGTCCGCGACCTGTGGCGTCGCGACCAGGACCGAGGGCTCTCAGCAGGAGAGAAGCGGATGCTCGCGAAGGCTCGCCAGATCCTGGTCTCTGAACTGGCATTGGCGGAGCAGACCGATGAGGAGCAGGCGTCGTCCGTCCTCGATGAGGTCCTCGCCTCCTGAGCCGACCGTCCGTTCGGGCTGGGCGCCCGAGAAGTAGGCTCGTGGCATGACTGCGATCGACGAACCGGGTGCCGTTGCCGACCCCTCCCTGGACGGCCCGGCCGTCGGCGTGATCGTCGTGGCGGCGGGCAGTGGGACGCGCCTCGGTGCCGGGATCCCCAAGGCGTTCGTGTCGCTCGCCGGCAGCACCGTGCTCGAACACGCGCTCGCCCCGGTCTTCCGCCTGCACGACGCGGTCCAGGTCGTCGTCGTGGTCCCCGCGGATCGCGTCGGTGAGGCTGAGACGATCGGTCGTCGCGCGGCGGGGAAGGCGGCCGACCACCTCCGTGTCGTCGCGGGAGGCGACACGAGACAGTCCTCCGTCCTCGCCGGACTCGCCGCCCTGTGGCCGGGAGTCCGCACGGTGCTCGTCCACGACGCCGCACGGGCACTCACCCCGACCGACCAGTTCGAACGGGTGATCGACGCCGCGGAGCGGACGGGGTGGGGCATCGTGCCGGGGCTCGCGGTGACCGACACGATCAAGCGGGTCGACGCGAGCGACCTCGTCGAGCAGACCGTGGATCGGGCCGCCCTCCGAGCCATGCAGACACCGCAGGCGTTCCCGCGTGATGCCCTCGTCGCGGCCTTCCGCGTCGCCGAAGACCGCCTGGCAGCGGCCACCGACGATGCGGCGCTCTACGCGGACGCCGGACACCCCGTGCTCACCGTCGGCGGCTCGGAGGCGGCGTTCAAGATCACGACCCCGTGGGACGCCCAGCGTGCGGAGCGACTTCTGGCGGACCGGGAGCGGGACCAGGAGCACGAGGTGGGCGCACGGCCGACCGCCTCGATCAGAACCGGCATCGGCATCGACGTCCACGCCTTCGCCGACGACGGCGAGCTGAGCCTCGCCGGCCTCAGCTGGCCGGGGGAACGGCCGCTGGCCGGACACAGCGACGGGGATGCGGTCGCCCACGCCATCGTCGACGCCCTGCTGTCCGCTGCCGGCCTCGGCGACATCGGCTCCATGTTCGGCACCGACGACCCCCGCTTCGCCGGGGCGAGCGGCGAGGTCTTCCTGCGGGCGGCGGTCGAACGGCTGCACGCTGCGGGCTTCGTCGTCGTCAACGTCGCGGTGCAGCTCGTCGGCAACCGCCCGCGGTTCGCGCCGCGTCGGGCGGAGGCGGAGGGAGTGCTGAGCGCGCTGGTCCACGGACCGGTCAGCGTCGCGGCGACGACCACGGATGCGCTCGGGTTCACCGGCCGCGGCGAGGGCGTCACGGCCATCGCCACCGCCCTCGTCGAGCGCCGCTGACGGGTCGGTCCTCAGTCGGCGGACGTGCCCTCGTCGACCGACGCACCGAGCCCGAGGAACCGCCCGTATTCGCCGGCAGCTCGTCGGAACCCCGCCTGCACCCGCTGCGACAGCGGTTGGAACGGTGTCGGGGTGACGACGACGCCGGTCGCACTCGTCCGTCGGCGCCAGGTGCCGACGACGCGCCCGTCGACGGTGATCATCGGGAGGAAGATGCCGTTCGCGCCGGGCACGATGCGGTCTGCGAACGCCGCCGGGAGCGTCAACTCGCGGTCGCGGTAGCCGAGGAGCAGCTCGTCGAATCCGGGCAGCGCGAGCACCCGCGGTGGTCGTGAAGCAGCTGAAGGTCCGATGCCCTCGGCCGACGACCAGCGGGTGACCCCGTCGCGCGACTCTGAGACCAGCCGTCCGGCGGCCACCTCGACGCCGCGTTTCGCCTGGGCGACGGTGAGCTTCGACCACCAGGTGAGGTCGGCGATCGTCGACGGGCCGTGGCCGGTGAGATACCGGACGACGAACTCCCCGAGCGCCTCGTCGGCCTCGAGTACCCGCGGGGCACGGATCCACTCCTCGCTCAGGACGAGTGCCTGTTGTCTTCCCGCGGGCGGTCCCCAGCAGACCACGCCCGACATCGCGAGTTCCATGATGAGGTGTGAGCCTCGTTGTCCGTCGATCGGGATCCCGGCGTCGGCGTGGGCCGTCAGCAGCGCATCCCTCGTCACGCGCCGATGCCCGCTGAGCAGTCGCTCGGTGAGTGCACGGGAGCGCGAGAAGGTCTCGGCGTCCAGCCCGAGCTGACGGTGTCTGGCCGCGATCGTCGAGCGGACCCGCGGGACACCGAGTCCGAGCAGCCACCCGAGGTCCTCGGCGGCGACGAGATGCAGGGTGCCGCGCATCGGCCAGGACCGGACGATCGAACCGTCCTCGAGCGCCATGAGCACCTCGGCCATCGTCGTGCCGCTCGACCTGACGCCGACCGCCCACAGCGACGAAGCGAGGTCCTGGGCCTGGACCGCGAGCAGCTGCGAGACCACAGCCGTGGGGGAGTGATGATCGCTTCCGTCGAGAAGCTGTGCCGCGAGTCGCGCGCGGAGAACCTGCTGGTCGTCGCGTCCCGTGGTCATGGGACCATCATGCCCCGACGACGGCGGCTAGTCTGGTCTCGTGGCCCTCCGACTCTACGACTCGAAAACGCAGTCCCTCCGGGACTTCGTGCCGCTCCGCGAAGCCGAGGCGGGGCTGTACGTCTGCGGACCGACCGTGCAGTCCTCTCCGCACATCGGGCACCTGCGCAGCGCGCTCGTCTACGACCAGCTGCGACGCTGGCTGACGTCCTCCGGGCTCCGAGTCACACTCGTCCGCAACGTCACCGACATCGATGACAAGATCCTCGCGAACGCCGACGCCGGCGTCGAGGGCGGCTTCGCCCAGCCCGGCGAGGAGTGGTGGGCGCTCGCCTACCGGTACGAACTCGAGTTCACGGCCGCCTACCGCGCCCTGGGCATCCTGCCGCCGAGCTACGAGCCACGCGCGACGGCGAGCATCCCGGAGATGCAGGAGCTCATCGAGCGGCTCATCGACGCCGGGCACGCCTACCCGGCCCCCGACGACTCCGGCGACGTCTACTTCGACACCGCCTCATGGAGCCGCTACGGCGAACTCACGCGGCAGAGCGCCGAGCACATGGAGGCCGCGACCGACGCCGACCCGCGCGGCAAACGCGATCCCCGCGACTTCGCGCTCTGGAAGGGCACCAAGCCCGGGGAGCCGCGCTCGGCGAGTTGGATGTCTCCGTGGGGCGAGGGGCGGCCCGGCTGGCACATCGAGTGCTCGGCGATGTCGACCAAGTACCTCGGCGAGGAGTTCGACATCCACGGCGGCGGACTCGACCTCCGCTTCCCCCACCACGAGAACGAGCTCGCCCAGTCGAGCGCAGCCGGCGACCCCTTCGCCCGGTACTGGTTGCACAACGGGCTGGTCGCCGTCACGGGCGGGCAGAAGATGTCGAAGTCCCTCGGCAACTCCGTCTACGCAGCCGACCTCCTGGCAGCAGCCCGGCCGCTCGTCGTCCGGTACTACCTCGGTGCAGCGCAGTACCGATCGACACTCGAGTTCCATCCGGGCGCACTCGCCGAGGCCGAGGCCGCACTCGGACGTGTCGAGGGCTTCCTCGATCGTGCCGCCCGCGCCGACCTCCTCACCGAGACGACCACGGCCGCCAGTCGAGCGACGCTCCCGGCCGCCTTCGTCGAGGCGATGGACGACGACCTGAACATCCCCCGCGCGCTCGCCGTGTTGCATGACGCCGTGCGCGTCGGCAACGCCGCCCTCGACGGCGGCGACCTGACGACGGCGCGCGAGCGTGCCGTCGCCGTCCTCGACATGACCCGGGTGCTCGGCATCGACCCGACCGACCCCTCGTGGTCGTCGGGCGCCGACCCCGTCACTCACCGATCCCTGTCCGCACTCGTCGAGCGTCTGCTCGTCGATCGCGCGGACGCCAGGGTCGCCAAGGACTTCGCAGCGGCCGACCGGATCCGCGACGAACTCACAGCGGCTGGGATCACCATCGAAGACACCCCGTCCGGAGCACATTGGAGTATCAGTGGCAAGTAAGCCTTCCCGCCCGACCGGGCCGAAGAAAGCGAAGAAGGGTCCCACCAAGGGCACCGGTGGCCTCGGCCGCAAGGCGCTCGAGGGTCGTGGACCGACCCCCAAGGCCGAGGACCGCGCCTGGCACCCGGCCGGCAAGCGGAAGGCCGCGCAGGAGCGCTACGCGGCCGCCGGCGGCACCGGCAAGCCGAAACAGGCGGCCGGCCAGAACGGACGCCCCTCCACGAACGGCCGGACCAAGCAGAAGTCGGGTGACGAGTCCGAGGTCGTCACGGGCCGCAACTCCGTCCTCGAAGCGCTCCGGGCGAAGATCCCAGCCACCACGCTGTACGTCGCGACCCGCATCGAGATGGACGACCGGGTGAAGGAGGCGCTCAGCATCGCCACCCGACGCGGGATCCCGGTGCTCGAGGTCATGCGTCCGGAACTCGACCGCATGGCCGGGTTCGACGGCGTGCACCAGGGCCTCGCCATCAAGGTGCCGCCCTACGAGTACGCGCACCCCATGGAGTTGCTCGACCAGGTCATCTCGCGTGGCGAGAACCCGTTGTTCATCGCCCTCGACGGCATCACCGACCCCCGGAACCTGGGTGCGATCATCCGATCGACCGCAGCCTTCGGTGGGCACGGCGTGATCCTGCCGCAGCGCCGGAGCGTGGGTCTCACCGCCTCCGCGTGGAAGACCTCGGCAGGCGCGGCGGCTCGGACGCCGGTCGCGATGGCCGCCAACCTCACCCAGACGCTCAAGGCGTTCAAGGAGCGCGGTGTCTTCGTGATCGGCCTCGACGGCGACGGCGACGTCTCCCTCCCGGGGCTCGAACTCGCCGACCAGCCGATCCTCGTGGTCGTCGGCAGCGAGGGCAAGGGCCTGTCCCGCCTCGTCACCGAGACCTGCGACGCGGTCGTGTCGATCCCGATCTCGGCCTCGACCGAATCGCTCAACGCCGGGATCGCGGCCAGCGTGACGCTGTACGAGATCGCGCGTCGCCGGAACGCCGAGTAGGCGACCGACGCTCGCGCCGCACGAACGAGGACAGGCCCTCGGAACGGATCTCCGTTCCGAGGGCCTGTCTGTCGTCAGCCGAGGTGTCGGACCCGATCAGACGAGGTCTCGCCAGTCGACCGGTCCGGTCATGGCGGCGGGGATGCTGATCGCCTCGGTCGGCGGCACGATCATGGTCGCCTCGTCGCGGCGGTGTCGAAGGACGGTGTTCACATAGGAACCGACGGCTTCCGCGAGGGGGATGTCGCGACCCTCGTTCTGCGCGAGGAACCAACGGTGCTCCAGAAGCTGGTGGAAGATCTCGGCGGGCTCGAGCTTGCCGCGGAGTTCGCGGGGGATCGCCTTCACCACCGGCTCGAACACGCGGATGAGCCACTCGTGCGCCGCCATCTCCTCGTCGAACCCGTCCTTCCCGAACGAGGCCGAATACGCGTCGAGGTCGTTGAGCAGGCGCCTCGCCTGGTTCTCGCCCGCGTCGAGACCGGTGAGCCGCAGGAGACGGCGCTGGTGATGCCCGGCGTCGACGACCTTCGGCTGGATCCGCACGGTCGAGCCCTCGTCGGTCGTCTTGATCGCAAGTTCTTCGATGTCGAAGCCGAGTTCGTTCAGGCGGTGGACGCGCTCGGTGATGCGCCAGCGCTCGGACGCGTCGAAGGACTCTGAGCCCGTGAGCTCCTTCCAGAGCGAACGGTAGGCGGCGACGATGCCGTTGCTCACGGTGACCGGGTCGAGCTCGGCGTCGGCGCGTCCGCCGGCCTCGAGGTCGAGGAGCTCGCCGGCGATGTTCACGCGGGCGATCTCGAGGTCGTTCTCACGCTGCCCGTTCGACAGGCCGCCCTCGTAGAGCTTGCCCGTCTCGGCGTCGACGAGATAGGCCGCGAAGGCGCCCGCGTCGCGCCGGAAGAGCGTGTTCGACAGCGACACGTCGCCCCAGAAGAAGCCGACGATGTGCAGTCGGACGAGGAGGACGGCGAGCGCGTCGACGAGGCGGGTCGCGGTGTCGGGCCGGAGGGTGCCCTGGAAGAGCGCGCGGTAGGGGAGTGAGAACTTCAGGTGCCGCGTCACGAGCACGCTCGGCAGCTCTCGGCCCTTGCGGTCGCTCCGGTTCGTGATGACCGCGAGCGGGTCGACGCAGGGGATGTCGAGGCGCTGCAGGGTGCGCAGCATGTCGTACTCGCCCTTCGCCATCTCCGCGGTCGTCTCCTTGACGGCGATGACGTAGCCGGACAGGTTCGCGAACCGGACGAGGTGGCGCGAGATGCCCTTCGGGAGCGAGGCGATGGCCTCATTCGGCCAGTTCTCGAGGGGGAGCTCCCAGGGGAGGTCGAGCAGCGCCGGGTCGACGGTGGCAGCGGTGATGTTCAATGCGCCGGACATGGTGCGGAGCGCTCCTCGGGGATCGTCGTGCAGAGACTGGACAAGCGAAAACGACGATGGCCGAGCGATCGGAGACCGACCGCTCGACCATCGTCGGCGGGAAACTAGATCGAGGAGGACACGACCGGCTTGTTGCCCAGACGCTCACCCGATGCCGAGTCGAACGCGTGCACGTGGTGCGGCGTCGGCGCGAGGAAGACCGTGTCGCCGATGTGCGCGTGGTTGCGGCCGTCGACGCGGGCGACGATGTCGGTGCGCTTGCCGGAGACCTCGGTGTGGCCGTAGAGGTAGCCGTCGGCGCCGAGCTCCTCGACGAGGTCGACGGTCACCTCGATGCCGGAGCCCGAGTTGCTGGACACGGTGATGTCCTCGGGTCGCACGCCGACCGTGACGTTCTTCGACGGAGCGGCGTCGGTGATCTCGCGCTCGACCGGGATGACGAAGCCGCCGAGCTTGATGCCGCCATCGGCGATCTCGCCCTCGAACAGGTTCATGGCCGGGCTGCCGATGAAGCCGGCGACGAAGACGTTGTTCGGCTTCTCGTAGAGGTCGCGCGGGGTGCCGACCTGCTGCAGGATGCCGTCCTTGAGGACCGCGATGCGGTCGCCCATGGTGAGCGCCTCGGTCTGGTCGTGCGTGACGTAGACGGTGGTGACGCCGAGACGACGCTGCAGCGATGCGATCTGGGTGCGGGTCTGGACGCGGAGCTTGGCGTCGAGGTTCGACAGCGGCTCGTCCATGAGGAAGACCTGGGGCTGACGGACGATGGCTCGACCCATCGCGACGCGCTGACGCTGACCACCGGAGAGCGCCTTCGGCTTGCGGGTCAGGTAATCCTCGAGGTCGAGGAGCTTGGCGGCCTCGAGCACGCGGGTGGCACGCTCTTCCTTGCCGACACCGGCGATCTTGAGCGCGAAGCCCATGTTCTCGGCGACGGTCATGTGCGGGTAGAGCGCGTAGTTCTGGAACACCATCGCGATGTCGCGATCCTTCGGCGGCACGTCGGTGACGTCGCGGTCGCCGATGAAGATGTGGCCGTCGTTGACCTCTTCGAGGCCGGCGAGCATGCGGAGGGAGGTGGACTTGCCGCAGCCGGACGGGCCGACGAGGACGAGGAATTCGCCGTCGGCGACCTCGAGGTTCAGCTTGTCGACCGCGGGGCGGGTGCCACCCGGGTAGAAACGGGTTGCGTTGTCGAACGTCACAGACGCCATGGTTGTTCTCCTTCACCGGCAGGTACGTGCCGGACGATCCGTTGTGAATGGACGCGAACCCGTCATCGATGGCCGGTTCGCCGTCCCAGTATGCCACGACCTCCTGTGAATGGAAGATCCAGCAGCCAGCGGATCTCCCGGTGGACGCACAGCCGGCTCCCGGCCTGGTTTGGGCCTCTCCCAGGCGGCAGGTCTACGATTACTCTGTTTGGCGCTGCCTCGTCTCCGCAGCGCGAGCCCCCCGAAACGAGGATCAATGTCTGGCGCTGGATCGCAGAACCGACCGACCAAGAACGAACGACGCGACGCGGCACGCGAGAAGGCGCGGGTGCTGCGCGAGCAGCAGAAGCGCCGCGACCGCCGCAATCGGGTGCTGCTCCAGGGCGGCATCGTGCTCGGCGCGCTCGCGATCGTGGCGGTGGTGGCGGTCATCATCGTGACGTCGATCAAGCCCGCCGGACCGGTCCCGACCGCGGCGAAGAACGACGGCTTCACCGTCTCCGCCGGCTTGCAGCTGGTCGGAGCCCCGGCCGGCGCGTCGACGCCCACGCCGAGCGCGACCGATCCGGCCGCCCCCGCGGAGCCCGCCCCCGCCGAGACGCCGGCAGCAACCGAGACCCCCGCCGCCGACGGCGTCGAGATCTCCGTCTACCAGGACTTCCTCTGCCCCTACTGCGGTCAGTTCGAGACCACGAACGCCGAGCAGGTCAAGGGCTGGCTCGAGGCCGGCGCCGCGACGTACACGGTGCACCCCCTCGCAACGCTGAGCAACCTGTCGCTCGGGACGCAGTACTCGCTGCGCGCTTCGAACGCGGCCGCCTGCGTCGCGGAGTACTCACCGAACGACTTCTTCTCCTTCAACACCGCACTGTTCGAGAACCAGCCCAAGGAGAACACCGAGGGCCTGACCGACGCAGAGCTGAAGTCGATCGCCAAGGGAGTCATCTCCGGCGGCGAGAAGAAGATCAACGCTTGCATCGACGACGGCACCTACAAGTCGTGGGTGAAGGACTCGACCGACCGTGCGCGCAGCGGCCCGCTGCCCGGGACGGACGTCGAGAAGGTGGAGGGGACGCCGACCATCCTGGTGAACGGCAAGCAGTACACGGGCTCACTCACCGACGCCGAGCAGTTCGCGGCGTTCGTCCTCGCCGTCTCGAGCGAGAGCTACTCCACCGGCACGCCGACGCCGGGTGCCAGCGAGTCGCCCGTGACCAACGGCTGATCCGCCGCCATCGTAGGATGGACGAGACCGGGGCCAGCCCCTGTCGGCCGACGTGGCGCAATTGGTAGCGCAACGCTCTTGTAAAGCGTAGGTTACGGGTTCAAGTCCCGTCGTCGGCTCCAGCCGAGAACCGCCCGCTCAGCCTGCTGAGTGGGCGGTTCCTCATTGGAAGGAACCCTCCCGTGACCCGTTTCCCAGCACCGCTCGCGCTCCTCATCGCCGTCGTCAGTGGCGCCTTCATCGCGGTGCAGGCCCGGTTGAACGGCGAGCTCGGTGCGCGTCTCGGTGACGGGTTCACCGCCGCCGCGATCTCCTTCGGGGGCGGCTTGATCATCCTCACGGTCGGACTCGCCGTCTCCCGCACCGGCCGTCGCGGGCTCGCCACGGTGATCGGTGCCGTCCGACGCCGGGAGATGCCCTGGTGGACGGTGCTCGGCGGCTGCGCCGGCGCCTTCCTCGTGCTGTCGCAGGGGCTCACCGCCGCCGCGCTCGGCGTCGCCCTGTTCACGGTCGCGGTGGTCGCCGGCCAGACCGCGAGCGGGCTGGTACTCGACCGGATCGGGTTCGGCCCGGGAGGCGTCGTCGGGTTGAGCGCCCAGCGCGTCCTCGGGGCGGTCGTCGCCCTCGTCGCGGTCGGCGTCGCCGTCTCGGGCGAGCTCGGGGGGAGCATCCCGCTCGGACTCCTCATCCTGCCGCTGCTCGCCGGGATCGGGATCGGCTGGCAGCAGGCGGTCAACGGTCGAGTCAAGATGCGGGCGCAGAGCACGCTCGCCGCGACGTTCATCAACTTCATCGTCGGGACGGTCGTGCTGGTCGTCGCCGCCGTGCTGCACGCGATCATCGTCGCGCCGCCCGGTCCGCTCCCGGGGGAGTGGTGGCTCTACCTCGGCGGCCCGATCGGATGCGTGTTCATCGCCGTGGCCGCGTTCCTCGTCCAGCACACGGGCGTGCTCATCCTCGGGCTCGGCACGGTGGCGGGTCAGACCCTGAGCGCGCTCGCTTTGGACGTGCTCCTGCCCACCGACGACGGCGGCGTGCATGTCGCGACCGTCATCGGGACGCTCCTCGCGTTCGCCGCCGTGGCGATCGCATCGGCGCGGTTCAGGCGTCGTCCCGCGGCATCGTCGTCCGCCGACTGAGTCGACCCGTCATCGGTCGGATGTCGTGAGCGACTCCGGTCCTCAGGGCATGGAGCTGAGGTGCGCCTTCGCGTTGAACGTCTTGCGACGCCCCGTGCGAGCGTTACCCGGCTTCCCTCCGACGTACAGCCAGCCGAGGAGCTCCTCGCCCTTCTTCAGGCCATGTGCCTTCCGGACCGCTTTGGCGCGAGTCGCGCCGCCGGTGCGCCAGAACACGCCCCAGCCGGCGTCGTCGAGCAGAAGGCTGACCATGTGGGCCACTCCTGCCGCGACCGCCTCCTGCTCCCAGGCGGGTACCTTCGACTTCTTCACACTCACGACGACCGCGAGCAACAGGGGCGCGCGGAGCGGCTTCGTCGAGGGCTTCGAGTCGCCCTCCGCCTTCGCGAGCGCCCGGCCGAGCTTCACCCGGTCGTCGCCCCGGAGGGTGATGACCCGCCACGGACGCAGGGCGCTGTGGTCGGCCACTCGACCGGCCGCCCCGAGGACCTCGAGGAGTTCCGCGTCACTCGGAGCGACGTCGGTGACCTTCGACCACGAACGGCGCCCGGCGACGGCGGCCAGGACCGGGCGCTCGATCGGTTCGGTCACTCCGTCGGCTCGGCGGTGTCGGCCGCGGCGAAGTTGAGCGCGATCGAGTTCATGCAGTAGCGGTCACCGGTGGGCGTCCCGAAGCCGTCGTCGAACACATGACCGAGGTGCGAGCCGCAGTTGGCGCAGCGGACCTCGGTGCGCACCATCCCGAGGGAACGGTCCTCGATGAGTTGCACCGCCTCGGGGTTCACGGACTCGTAGAAGCTCGGCCATCCGCAGCCGGAATCGAACTTGGTACCGCTCTTGAAGAGCTCGGCGTTGCAGGCGGCACAGGTGTAGAGGCCCGCGCGTGACTCGTCGAGGAGCTCACCGGTCCAGGCCCGTTCGGTCGCCGCTCCGCGGAGGACCTGATACTGCTCGGGCGTGAGTTCCTCGCGCCACTGCTCATCGGTCTTCGACACGTCGTACGTCATGCTGCTCCATTCGTCTCGGTCATCCTACGTGCGGGGCCGCCTCGTGCATGCGGCTCCCGACGTATTCCATAACACTGCACCGAGCCTGATCCTTCCCGGTGAACGTCGGCCCTCGCCGGGGTGGATGCGGCCCGGCGGCCATCGGCTGAATAGACTTGGAGGACGGCGGACCGGAGCACGACTCCACGGTCGCCGCATCGGCACCGATCGGCAGGAGACGAGCATGCAGTCAGCGTCGCGTACGCCTGCCGATGACGAGGCGTCGACGCCGACGGGCGGCCTCGAGCCGCGCGAGCTCGAGATCCTCGAGTTCGAGTCCCACTGGGTGCAGCACGTCGGGGCCAAGGAGGCCGCCATCCGCGACCGCTTCGCCCTGTCCCCGGCCCGGTACTATCAACTGCTCGGCGCGCTCATCGACTCGCCGTCCGCCCTCGCCCACGACCCCATGCTGATCAAGCGGCTGCAGCGCACCCGCGACGCCCGACTCTCGGCGCGAGGAGCCTCGGCTCCCCGCGCCGACGGCTGAGCAGCTCCCGGAGACCACACCATGGCTGAATCCTTCCCGCCCGACCGCTTCGACGAGGTCCCCGACCTCAAGCGCGTCGGCGCACACCGTGCCCCTGCTCCCAAGGGACGCGGCTGGATCGCCTTCCTCGTCGCCGTCGTCGCAACGCTCGTCCTTGTGGGGATCGGCACCTTCGCCCTGTTCGGACTGAACGACCGCATCGACTTCTTCGGCGGCTCGCAGAGCCCGAGCGCCACGCCCACGCCGACCCCCACCCCGACCGAGGCGGCCCCCGTCGTCGACCCCGCGGCCAGCATCCTCGTCTTGAACGGCACACCCACTGCCGGCCTCGCCGCATCGGCGGCGGCGGCGATCACGGCCGCCGGCTTCACGCAGCAGATCCCGACGAGCGACGCCAGCACCGAGGACGTCACGGCGAGCGGCGTCTACTACCAGGATCCGTCGCAGGAGGGCGTCGCTCGCGCCATCGCGAACGCACTCGGCGGTATCCCGATCCAGATCACGGACACGTACGCGATCCCCGTCGAGGAAGGCGAGGCACCGGTCCTCCGCATCGTCGTCGTGGTCGGCGCGGACTACCAGCCGGCCGCCTGAGCGCGGCTGGAGCAGGTCGATCGGTCAGGTCGCCGGCTCGCCGTGTTTCCGGAGTGTTTCCTCCATGTTGAGTTGTCGTATCACTCCGCCCCGATTGCCGAATTCGGGGTGAATCCGCGCGGTGCCCCGGATTAGTATCTGGAATTGGCCGCTCATCCCGTCCCGTCTCGACTCGCCCCCGGGTCCGCTTCGGCGCAGGGTGGCCGCCGGGATCCCGATCCCGGATGGCAGGTCCGGGTCCGGCAACAGTCGGGCGCCGAGAGCACGCAGCAATGGGAGTATGAAATGGCGAACGGAACCGTCAAGTGGTTCAACGCTGAGAAGGGCTTCGGCTTCATCACGGTCGACGGCGGCGGACAGGATGTCTTCGTCCACTACTCGGCGATCGACATGAGCGGCTACAAGTCCTTGGAAGAGGGCCAGGCGGTCGTCTTCGAGGTCGGCACGGGAGCAAAGGGGCCCCAGGCCGAAGGTGTGCGCCTGGCGTAGCCGCTGATCAGGCACGCGATTCCTGCGACGCCGTCCACTCCGGTGGGCGGCGTCGTTCGTCGTTCCGGGGCGGATCCCGGGAGTTCGCTCAGGGCTCCGGCGCTCACTTGCACTCCCACCCCCTGAGTGCCAGAATCGACTTAGCACTCGTACTCATTGAGTGCTAACAACGTTCATGACGTCCGGGAGGGACGAAAAACACACATGGCTAAGATCATTGCTTTCGACGAGGAGGCCCGTCGCGGCCTCGAGCGTGGACTGAACATTCTTGCTGACACGGTCAAGGTCACCCTTGGGCCGCGCGGTCGCAACGTTGTCCTCGAGAAGAAGTGGGGCGCCCCCACGATCACCAACGACGGCGTGTCCATCGCCAAGGAGATCGAACTCGACGACCCGTACGAGAAGATCGGCGCGGAGCTCGTCAAGGAGGTCGCCAAGAAGACCGACGACGTCGCCGGCGACGGCACCACCACGGCGACCGTGCTGGCACAGGCGCTCGTTCGCGAGGGCCTCCGCAACGTCGCCGCAGGCGCCGACCCCATCAGCCTCAAGCGCGGCATCGAGAAGGCCGTCGAGGCCGTCACGGTCGAGCTCATCGCCAACGCCAAGGAGGTGGAGACCAAGGAGGAGATCGCTGCGACCGCTTCCATCTCCGCCGGCGACACCACCATCGGCGAGATCATCGCCGAGGCGATCGACAAGGTCGGCAAGGAGGGCGTCGTCACCGTCGAGGAGTCGAACACCTTCGGCACTGAGCTCGAGCTCACCGAGGGCATGCGCTTCGACAAGGGCTACCTGTCGCAGTACTTCGTGACCGACCCCGACCGCCAGGAAGCGGTGTTCGAGGACCCCTACATCCTCATCGCCAACCAGAAGATCTCCGCGATCAAGGACCTCCTGCCGATCGTCGACCAGGTCATCCAGTCGGGCAAGCAGCTCCTCATCATCGCTGAGGACGTCGACGGCGAAGCTCTCGCGACGCTCGTCGTCAACAAGATCCGTGGCATCTTCAAGTCCGTCGCCGTCAAGGCTCCGGGCTTCGGCGACCGCCGCAAGGCTCAGCTGCAGGACATCGCCATCCTCACCGGTGGCCAGGTCATCTCCGAGGAGGTCGGCCTCAAGCTCGAGACCGTCACCCTCGACCTGCTCGGCCGTGCGCGCAAGGTCGTCATCACCAAGGATGAGACCACCATCGTCGAGGGTGCCGGCGACGCCGACGCCATCGCCGGTCGTGTCTCGCAGATCCGCAAGGAGATCGACAACACCGACAGCGACTACGACCGCGAGAAGCTCCAGGAGCGTCTCGCCAAGCTCGCGGGCGGTGTGGCGGTCATCAAGGCCGGTGCAGCGACCGAGGTCGAGCTCAAGGAGCGCAAGCACCGCATCGAGGACGCCGTTCGCAACGCGAAGGCCGCCGTCGAAGAGGGCATCGTCGCCGGTGGTGGCGTCGCCCTGATCCAGGCCGGCAAGACCGCGTTCGAGAAGCTCGAGCTCGTCGGTGACGAGGCGACCGGTGCGAACATCGTCAAGGTCGCCATCGACGCTCCGCTCAAGCAGATCGCGCTCAACGCAGGCCTCGAGCCCGGCGTCGTCGCCGACAAGGTCCGCAACCTGCCCGTCGGACACGGCCTCAACGCCGCGACCGGTGAGTACGTCGACATGCTCGCTGCCGGCATCAACGACCCGGTGAAGGTCACGCGCTCCGCGCTGCTCAACGCAGCGTCGATCGCCGGCCTGTTCCTCACCACCGAGGCCGTCGTCGCCGACAAGCCGGAGAAGAACCCGGCTCCGGCCGGCGACCCGACCGGTGGCATGGACTTCTAAGTCCGACAGCAACACCTGCGCAGGGCGTCTCCTTCGGGAGGCGCCCTGCGTCGTTTCGCCATGGCGCATCGGGGAGGACCCTCGACCTGTATGCCCGATTCCGCATGGGCCCGTCAGTCGTTGTAGAGACGTGATCGGAACGGCATATCGACGCGTGTGGCATTTCCTATGATCGAGCTATGAGACGCATCGGGGGAGCGGCGATCGCCGCCGTATTGATTCTGGGGCTGAGCGCGTGCACGCCGGCCGAACCGACCCCGACGGAGACGTCCACACCGGTGTCGTCCGCGACACCGACCACCGCCCCTGGGCCCACCACCCCGGTCAGCTCGTACGGACTCGGATGCAAGGACCTCGTCCCAGCCGACATCGTCAGCTCGGCACTCGCGCCCTCCGTCGTGCTCGAGGCCCCGTTCACGGATGACGTCAACGCGACACCGATCAATACGGCGCCCGTGGCGCTCGGAGGACTACAGTGCAGCTGGGGGAACGGGGAGCCCCGCAGTCGGCTGCAGGGAGGCTCTCCGCTCGGGACCGAGCGCTGGGCGCAGGTGCTGGTGCTCCCTCAGGCGTCGGCCCGCTGGCAGCCGTTCTTCGAAGGTTGGACGTCGGGCGAGCCCGGCCCCTGGGAGAACTCCACGCCGCTCTCCTGCTTCACCGGCGACGGACGTGTGCTCGATGTGTGCAGTATGCAGTTCCTCGTCGGCGACAGCTGGGTGGAGGTCCTCATCGACGGCCCGGCCGACAATGTCGCCGAGTCCGACGAAGCGGCGCTGACCGCGGTCATGCCGTTCGTCGAATCGATCAGGACCGCATTGGAGCCGACGGCGAGTGCGCCACGTTTCGACTGGGGCGACACGACGGCCGGGCCAGCTGTCCTGCCGACCGAGTGCGAGGGCTTCGTGCCCGAGGCGACGATGAGTGACCTCCTCGGCCAGCAACTGGTGTACACGTCGGCGCCGAAGAAGGGCGGTTCGGCCAGTCGAGGGGCCGCTGACGATTTGGGCGTCCCGGACTGTATCTTCGGGCTCCCTGACAGCGATTCGGCTCGCGGATTGCTCACCGCCCTGCCCCGTGGACAGTGGGCCTATGAGCAGTTGGTAGAGACGCGGATGAAGGACGGTGCGGACATCAGCTTCCTGGCGCTCGACGGCTTGGGATCGCGCGACGCCTTCCTGCAGTGCCGGACGGAGATCTTCTCGTCGTGCAGCGTCCACCTCACGGTCGACGGTCATTGGCTGCGCATCGATGTCAGTAACGAGAGCTCGGCCGATCCGGTTTACGGGGTCTCCGAGCTCGGCGCACAAGCGACGGCTTATGCTCAGGCTGCCGCGGCCGGGGTCCTGAGCGGCCGTTGAGCCGCACCGTCGCCGGAGGTCGCGGGAGCCCGCCGACGCAGGTCCGTGAACCGCGTCGGCGGTCAGCCGCTCACCCGCTGAACATGCTGGCGTTCGCCCGCTCGATCTCGGCGTACTGTGTGCCCGCGACGGCGAGTGCCCGGCTGATCTCGCCGAGGTTCTCCTCGACCTGACGCTGGGTGCCCCTCCAGCGCTCGACGACACCGTGGAACGCAGCGGCTGCTGCGCCGGTCCATTGCCCGTCGAGTGCCGCCAGCTGCGAGTGCAGGCGGGCGACCTCGTTCTGGATCTGTTCGATCGTGACGCGTGCCGCCGTGGAGGCGCGCTCGACCGCGTCGCTGTCGACCTGGAAAGTGGCCATGGGAACTCCGTTCGTCCGGGCGATGCCTGTCATCGCCACTACCGAGACGGTAGGTGCTCGTCACCGGCCGGAACCGGCGAGGGAGACCTCGGACATGCCGTCCGGGGCAAGCCGGCGCCTGTGGAGGAGGGTCGAGGAGGCCCGGTGGCGGGTCAGGCCGGAGGGCCCGCGATGACGATGGGGCTCGTGGCCGCCGACGGGGCGAGCGGCAGGATCACGCGGAACGTCGCGCCGCCACCGGGGGTCTCGGTGACGTCGACCGTGCCGCCGTGCGCAGCGACGATGGACGCGACGATCGCCAGTCCGAGGCCGCTGCCGCCCGTCTCGCGGGTCCGCGAACTGTCGGCACGCCAGAAGCGCTGGAAGATCTTCTCGCGGATCTGCGGCGGAATGCCCTCGCCGTGGTCGACGATGGCGATGCTGGCGGTCCCGGCGCGGGCGTCCGTGCCGACCGCGAGCTCGATCGGGCTGTCGGCGGGTGTGAATCGCAGGGCGTTTCCGATGAGGTTCGTGACGACCTGCCGGATCTTGTTCTCCTCGCCGAGGACGATCGGCGGCACGGCCAGGGTCAACGGTTCGGCATTGGGCTTCGTGTCGGGCGTGGTGGCGTCGCCGGACGGCTTCGGCCGACGCCGGAAGCGGTTGAACGTCGCTCCGAAGATCGGGCCGGTCGAGCTCGTCTGGACCGGTGCTTCGGCAGCGGCTGGGGACTCGCCTGGCGTCTCGGAGGCATCGTCGTCGGCGGCTCGCGCCATGCGTTCGTCGCGGACGACCTGGACCGTGCGCCCGGGGGCCTGTGCGGTGGTGTCGAGAGCGGCGTCGCGTGCGATCGGGAGCAGGTCGACGGGGGCGACGTTCAGCGGTCGCGTCTCGTCGAGGCGGGCGAGCTGGAGGAGGTCCTCGACGAGCGCACCCATGCGGATGGCCTCCTTCTCGATGCGCTCCATGGCTTGTGCCACGTCCTGCGGCGTCTGGAGGGCGCCCATCCGGTAGAGCTCGGCGTAGCCGCGGACGGAGACGAGCGGGGTGCGCAGCTCGTGGCTCGCATCGCCGACGAAGTTCCGCATCTGCTCGATGGTCTTCCCGCGATCGGAGTACGCGCGGTCGATGCGCGCGAGCATCGTGTTGAGCGATCGGCTGAGTCGCCCCACCTCGGTGTTCGGCGTCGAGCCCGCGAGTCGCTGGCTGAAGTCGCCGTCGGCGAACGCGGCGGCCGTCCGTTCCACCTGGCGGAGCGGTTCGAAGGTGCCGGTCACCAACCAGCGGGTGAGGAGTGCTCCGACCACGATGATGAGCACGCCGAGGACGAAGAAGATCGTGAGGTAGGTCGCGATCGTGTTGTCGGTGCCCTGCATCGAGATGGCGACCCATGCCGCTCCCGTGCGGAACCCGTCGAGGGTGACCGGGACGGACACCGCGTGGTACACGATCGTGCCGCTCGCGTTGGTGGTCGTGTAGATCTGGTTCCCGCTCGCGGCGACGTCGTTCGCGCTGAGGTGCGCCGGGTGCTCGGGAGCGATGCTGTCGTCCCAGCCGGAGGAGGCCCGGAGTTCGCCGTTCGTGTCGTACACGGCGACGAACAGCGTCGAGGGGGCGTCGAGCTGGAGCTGACCGTCCTCGGAGATCTCACCGACGATCTTGCCCTTGGCGGCAGTGACCAGACTGTCGTTCGCCTGCTGGGTGAGGACCTCCTTGAGGAGCGGGGTCGTCCCCATGCCGGCGACGAGCAGACCGAAGGCGAGGACGAGCACCGTCACCCCGGTGATCTTCGTCCGGAGTGAGACGCTGCTCCACCAGGTGGACAGGGAATCGGCCATCGGGTGGGGGCTACGCCTTTCCGGCCTTGAGCATGTAGCCGAATCCGCGCTTGGTCTGGATGAGCGGCTCGCTGGAGAACTGGTCGAGCTTCCGGCGCAGGTAGGAGATGTAGCTCTCGACGATGCCGGCGTCGCCGTTGAAGTCGTACTCCCAGACGTGGTCGAGGATCTGGGCCTTCGACAGGACGCGATTCGGGTTGAGCATGAGGTAGCGGAGGAGCTTGAACTCGGTCGGGCTGAGGTCGATGGGGGTGTCACCGACGAGGACCTCGTGGGTGTCCTGGTCCATCGTCAGCTCGCCGGTGCGGATCACCGCGTCCTCGTCGGCCTGCATCGTCCGGCGGAGGATGGCCTTGATGCGTGCCACGATCTCGTCGAGGCTGAACGGCTTGGTGACGTAGTCGTCGCCGCCGACCGTCAGGCCCGTGATCTTGTCCTCGGTGTCGTCCTTCGCGGTGAGGAAGAGGATGGGCGCCGTGTAACCGGCGCTGCGGAGGCGCTTGGTGACGCCGAAGCCGTTCATGTCCGGCAGCATCACGTCGAGGATGATGAGGTCTGGCTCCTCCTCGAGGACCGCCGAGATGGCGGCTGCGCCGTTGCCCACGGCACGGACGGCGAAGCCGGCGAATCGCAGGCTCGTGGTGAGGAGGTCGCGGATGTTCGGTTCGTCGTCGACGATGAGGATGCGGGGTCCGGTCATGACACCATTATCTGCACGTTTCTTGAGACTTTTCTGAGAGCCGGATTCACGCGTTCTGGAGGGCGTGGGCGTCGAGGATCGTGTAGCTGTAGCCCTGCTCGGCGAGGAAGCGCTGCCGGTTCTGTGCGAACTCCTGATCGACGGTGTCGCGCGACACGAGGGTGTAGAAGCTCGCGGTAAGCCCAGTGGACTTCGGGCGCAGCAGGCGGCCGAGACGCTGCGCCTCCTCCTGCCGTGAACCGAACGACCCCGACACCTGGATGGCGACGGTCGCTTCGGGCAGGTCGACCGAGAAGTTCGCGACCTTGGAGACGACGAGCACCTGCTCGGTGCCGTCGCGGAAGGCCTGGTAGAGCCGTTCGCGCTCGTCGACCGGCGTCGCCCCCGTCAACTGCGGGGCTCCCAGCGTCTCGGCGAGCTCCTCGATCTGATCGAGGTACTGTCCGATGACGAGGATCTGCTCGCCGCGGTGCCGTTCGACGAGCTGCCGGACGACGTCGAGCTTCGCCGGGGCGGTCGCGGCGAGGCGGTACCGCTCGTCGTCGGCCGATGCGGCATAGGTGAGTCGGTCGGCCTGGGGCAGGTCGACGCGTACCTCGAAGCACGCAGCAGGGGAGATGAAGCCCTGCGCCTCGATCTCCTTCCACGGGGCGTCGAACCGCTTCGGGCCGATGAGCGAGAAGACGTCGCCCTCGCGACCGTCCTCGCGGATGAGCGTCGCCGTCAGGCCGAGGCGACGCCGCGCCTGCAGCTCGGCGGTGAGCTTGAAGACGGGGGCCGGGAGCAGGTGCACCTCGTCGTACACCACGAGGCCCCAGTCCATGGCGTCGAGCAGCGCGAGGTGCGCGTACTCACCCTTCCGCTTGGCCGTGAGGATCTGGTAGGTCGCGATCGTGACCGGTTTGACCTCCTTCACCTGCCCCGAGTACTCGCCGATCTCCTCGGCGGTGAGGGAGGTGCGCTTCAACAACTCGTCGCGCCACTGCCGCGCCGACACCGTGTTCGTGACGAGGATGAGGGTGTTGGTGGACGCCGTCGCCATCGCTCCGGCGCCGACCAGGGTCTTGCCCGCACCGCAGGGGAGCACCACGACGCCGGAACCGCCGGAGAAGAAGTTGTCGACCGCCTGCTGCTGATAGTCGCGGAGGTGCCAGCCGTCCTCGACCAGGTCGATCCGGTGCGGCGTGCCGGCCGTGTATCCGGCGAGGTCTTCGGCGGGCCAGCCCAGCTTCACGAGTTCCTGTTTGAGCGCGCCGCGTGCCCACGGCTCGACGAGGAAGGTGTCCGGCGTCGGATGCCCGATGAGCAGTGGCGCGATCTTCTTGGCGCCGGCCACCTCGGTCAGGATCGGGAGGTCCGTCGAGCGGAGGACGAGCTCACCCTCCTCGGAGCGCTCGATCACGAGCCGTCCGTAGCGGTTGACGGTCTCGCGCATGTCGATCGTCACGGACGCGGGAATGGAGAACTTCGAGTACCGCTCCAGCGTCTCGATCATCTGGTCGGCATCGTGCCCGGCGGCCCGCGCGTTCCAGAGTCCGAGACGGGTGATCCGGTAGGTGTGGATGTGCTCCGGCGCACGCTCGAGCTCGGCGAACACCGAGAGATCGTGGCGGGCGTCCTCGGCGAGCGGGTGGGCGACCTCGAGCAGCACGGTGCGGTCGCTTTGGACGATCAGTGGTCCATCAGACATAACGGTCGAGTCTACCGGCGGATCCGGTGCGCAGCCCCCTTGAGCGGGCGCTCAGCCGGCGATCCGGACCTCGGTGATCATCGCGAGCGGCAGGGTGCGTTCGACGTCGGCCGACCGGTCCAGACCGCGCAGACGACCACCGGCGAGACTCACCGGCTCGATCGTGAACGTGGATCGGCGCTCGCCGTGCTGCAGCTGCACGGTGACCGGCGTGTGGTCGCGGACGGCGATCTCCAGCTGCTTGGACAACCACGCGGAGCTGGTGTCCCCGCGGTCGTCGGCGCGGAGCCGCGACACCAGGTCCGGTTCCGTCGAGGCGGCCGGAGCGGAGACCGCGGCACGCATGACCGGCTGCCGGCGGATCCGGAGCGAGGCGCCGTCGTCGTCCTCCGCGACCACCGGGTAGCGCGCGTCGTGGAGGGCCCAGTAGACCGTCGCCGCCTCGATCCGGCTGGTGAGCCGGTGCTCGTCGCTCGGCCGGAGACCGAGCGCCACGAGGCTCTGGTCGACCGAGATCGCCGCGATCAGGCCGGCGTCATCGGAGCGGATGTAGCTGCTGCGTCCAGGATCGGCCGAGGCGTCGGCTGACGCGCGGATCGTCCCGACGCGGACGAGGCCGAATCGGGATGCGGCCTCGGACACGAGGTACCGCAGGGGTTGGGGGACGCCGGTCAGGGAGATCGACTCGAGGTACGCGAGCAGGTCCTCGGCCGTGTCCCCGTCGGCGAGGGCCCGGGTGACGCTCGCGGTCGTGATGCGGTACCTCGACGCCTGGGCGCGCCCCTCCGGTTCCGCGAGGGCCCGGAGTCGGACGTCGAGTTCCGCCGTCGGGGGACCGAGCGCGATGACCGTCAGGTCGTCCTGGAGGACGACCTGCGACACCTCGGCGGGGAGCATGGACGCGAGCGCCGAGGCCGCGTCGGCCGCGTGGTCGTCGACGAGCAGCCGTCCGAACCCGCTGGTCGCCCCGTCGACGGTGATCCCGAGCAGCTCGGCGACGGCGTCGACCGCTCGCGTCGGTGCCACGACGGCATCCTCCGCCAACGGGTACCACCAGCTGAGCTCCTCGACCAGATCGACGGAACCGCGTCGGTACGCGGTCAGGATGTGGTCGCGGACCGTGGCAGGGATCGCGTCGCGCCACGCCGTCGCGAGACGGAGCCAGCGTTCCGCCGTGGCCGACGCCAGCCAGGCCTCACCGACCTCGCTCAAGCGGATGGCGGAGCCGATCGCGTCCGTGAGCCCGGCAGCCGACGCCACGGACAGGGCGAGCTCGATCTGTTCGGGTGTGCTCGCCGCCGCCGCTGCGAGCCGTTTGAGGTCGGGCATGGACGGGGCCCCACGGCCGAGCAGACGGGCGGGCTCGCGGTCGAGTTCGTGGAGGCTCTCGCCGACGATGCCGACGGCGCCGGCCGCACGCTCGCTCGCGAGGGCGTCCGTGTCGGGTGATGGTCGGGTCACGGGGGATGTCGGCGGCTCGACCGGAAGCTGGAGTTCGGCACGGCCGGGCTTGCCGCTCGCCGTCCACTCCTCGAACACCGCGGCCACCGCGTTCACCGGCCTGATCGGACCGGCACCGTCGTCCAGCACCAGGATGTCCTGCTGCAGCCGCTCCAGGGCGGCATCCACCTCCGACTCGTCGCGTCCGAGCGTGGTCGCGAGCGACTGGCGCTCCGTCCCGTCCAGCGAGGCGGCGAGGACGGCGAGGGTGTCCCGGTCGAGCAGCGCCATCCGGCGGGCGACGCTCGCCTCGTCCAACAGTGCTTCGGCGAAGTCGAAGAAGTCCGCGATGCGGGCTGAGGAGGCCCTGCGGTCGGGCGTCAGCCTGCGGAGCGCGTCGTCCGGGAGCTCCCGGAGGCGGCGCGCGATCGCGAAGGCCTCGCCCATGGTCGTCAGCGCGGCGACTGACCGCGGGACTCGCGGGACCGTCGAACGGCACCCACGATGATGAGCGTGATCAGCATCAGGAAGGCGATCGGGAGTCCGACGAGCGGCAGGATCGTCACGACCGGCCAGGCGCCGACGGCGAAGTCGCCCTGCTCGAGGCCGGTGGCGGTGCCGACCATCACCGCGACGAACGCGGCGATCGACACGGCGACGATCGTCACGACCATGTAGGCCAGGATCCGTTCGGGCCGCGAGATGCTCGGCGTCTGCTCATCAGTCACGCTCCCAGGATAGAGGCACGCGGCTGCTGCACCGAATAGGCTGGGGGCCGAGGACCGATGGTCCTCTCGATCGCGCGTCCTGCGCGATCACCGCACGGCGCTGCATTTCTGCGCACGACACACAGCGAGGTTCCCATGCCCACCGGCAAGGTCAAGTTCTACGACGAGGAGAAGGGCTTCGGCTTCATCAGCTCCGATGACGGCCAGGAGGTCTTCCTGCACGCTTCCGCACTGCCCGCGGGCACGGCCGGCGTGAAGCCGGGGACGCGGCTCGAGTTCGGCATCGCCGACGGCAAGCGCGGCGCCCAGGCGCTGTCCGTGCGCGTCCTCGAGGCTCCGCCCAGCCTCGTCAAGCTGAAGCGCAAGCCGGCCGACGACATGGCGATCATCGTCGAGGACCTCGTGAAGCTCCTCGACGGCATCGGTGGCGACCTGCGCCGCGGCAAGTACCCGAACAGCAGCCACAGCAAGAAGATCGCTGCCGTGCTGCGCAAGGTCGCGGACGAGCTGGATGCCTGACGCGGGCCAGGAGACACCGGCCGAGGATCGCGACGTCACGGCCGACGCGGACGCCCGACCAACGTCGGACGAGCACCGCTCGGACGACGGCGCCGACGGCGAGCCGACCCCGGCACCCGTGCCGGACGAGACGCTGATCGCGGCCGTCGAGCTCGCGCGTGAAGCGCTGCAGGAGATCACGCCCGCGAGCACGGTGGGCGAGCCGGCCGGGCACGTCGTGGTCGACGATCACGTCGTCTCGTTGCTGTTCGCGAACACGATGGCCGGCTACCCGGGATGGTTCTGGACGGTGACGCTCTCGCGGACCGCCGACGACGCCGCGCCCAACGTGCTCGAGACGGAGCTGATGCCCGGTGACGGCGCGTTGCTGGCTCCGCAGTGGGTGCCGTGGTCGGAGCGCCTCGCGGACTACCGCGCCGCGCAGGAGGCCGCGGCCGCTGCCGCGGCTGACGACGCGCTCGACGACGCTGATGACACCGACGAGTTCGACGACGACGTCGCGCTGTCCGGGGATCCCCGCGACCGGGACCGCGACGGCATCGAGCTCGAGTACGACGAGGACGACGTCGATGCGGCGTCGGACGACTCCGACGACGACGAATCGGACGACGACGACTCCGATGAGGACGACGAGGACGATTCCGACGAGGAAGACGACTCCGACGAAGACGACGACCGGTTCGAGGACGAGTAGCACTCGCGCACCACGCGACAGACGAACGGGCGGCCGGACCTCGAGAGGATTCGACCGCCCGTTCGGCGTTCAGCGGGGGAGGCGGATCAGAGCGCCCCGACGACGTGTTCGATGCTCGCGATGAGCTGACGGACGTCTGCGGGGTCGATCGCCGTGAAGGTCGCGACGCGCAGCTGGTTGCGACCGAGCTTGCGGTAGGGCTCGGTGTCGACGATGCCGTTCGCCCGCAGGGTCTTCGCGACCAGCGCCGCGTCGATGGCGTCGTCGAAGTCGATCGTGACGACGACCTGCGAGCGGTGGTCGGGGTCCGTCACGAACGGCGTCGTGTAGGAGGTGCGCTCGGCCCACTCGTACAGGGCGCCTGAGGATTCGGCCGTCCGTGCCGACGCCCAGGCGAGGCCGCCGTTGCCGTTGATCCACGAGATCTGTTCCTCGAGGAGCACGAGCGTCGACAAGGCAGGCGTGTTGAGCGTCTGCTCGAGCCGGGAGTTGTCGACCGCGTTCTTCAGGCTCAGGAACTCCGGGATGTAACGCCCGCTGGCGGCGATCCGTTCGATGCGCTCGATCGCTGCGGGGGAGCAGAGGGCGAACCACAGGCCGCCGTCGGATGCGAAGTTCTTCTGCGGTGCGAAGTAGTAGACGTCCGCCTGGCTCGCGTCGAAGTCCACACCACCGGCGGCACTCGTCGCGTCGATCACCGTGAGTGCACCGGCGTCGCCGGATACGCGTCGCACCGGGGCCATGACACCGGTCGAGGTCTCGTTGTGCGGCCAGGCGTACACGTCGACGCCCTCGACCACCTCGGGATCGATGCGGGATCCACCCGGCACCTCGCGGACGTCCGGGGCGGTGAGCCACGGGGCGCCGGCCGCCTTGGCGAACTTGCCGCCGAACTCACCGAAGACGAGGTTCTGGCTGCGCTGCTCGATGAGGCCGAAGGCGGCGGCATCCCAGAACGCGGTCGAGCCGCCGTTGCCGACGATGATCTCGTAGCCCTCGGGAGCGCGGAACAGCTCGGCCAGGCCGGCGCGGACACGGCCGACGAGCTGCTTGACGGGAGCCTGTCGGTGGGAGGTGCCGAGGAGGGACAGGCCGGCCTCGGAGAGCGCTGCGATCTGCTCGGGTCGGATCTTGGAGGGGCCGCAGCCGAATCGACCATCGGCGGGCAGAAGGGACGTGGGAATCGTGATCTCCGGCATACGGCGATTCTAGAGGCGGGGGCCTCATGGCGTCGTGCCACGCAGCCGGATGCGTCCACCCGGGGCGGAGTGGCTTGGCGCGGGAACGTCGCCGCCGCGCACTAGGCTTACCGGGAACGTGCAATCGGGCAGGGAGGGCGTCGATGACCGATTTGATTGACACCACAGAGATGTATCTCCGCACCATTCTGGAGCTCGAGGAGGAGAACATCATCCCGCTTCGTGCGCGGATCTCCGAGCGCCTCGGGCACTCCGGACCGACGGTCTCGCAGACGGTCGGGCGGATGGAGCGCGACGGACTCGTCGTCGTGTCGGGGGACCGGCACCTCGAGCTCACCGAACCGGGTCGTCGCAAGGCTGTCCACGTCATGCGGAAGCACCGCCTGGCGGAGCGCCTCCTGAGCGACGTCATCGGCCTGGAGTGGGAGTTCGTCCACGAGGAAGCCTGTCGCTGGGAACACGTCATGAGTGAGCAGGTCGAGCGCAAGCTGCTCGACATGCTCAACCACCCCACCGAGTCGCCGTACGGCACCCCGATCCCGGGACTCGACGAGTTCGGCGACAGCCCCGCCGTCGCCTTCTCGCAGGGCGTCATCAACATCGTGGGTCTCGTCGAAGGACGCACCGAGCCGGTCACGGCGACGGTCCGACGTCTCGGCGAACCGGCGCAGGTCGACCCCGAGCTGCTCCTGCAGCTCAAGCAGGCCGGCGTCATGCCGGGTCGCGCGGGAACCTTCGCGGCAGCGGGCGGCTACGTGCTCGTCACCATCGACGGTGTCGAGGGCGGCCTCGAGCTGCCCAACGAGCTCGCGACGCACATCTTCGTGGAGACCCCTGCCGCGTGAGCATGAGACGCGTATGAGGATTCCCTCATGTGCCCGTTTTCCCGTGATCGAAACGTGACTTTCTGAGGGGTAACCCGTAGGCTGTCACTCGTCCTGAAGGCCATGATCTGGCTCAAGGAAGACGACCGAGGCACCCCCTAGCCCGTCCCTCGGCCACACGAACCGACATCAATCGTCGGATGGGGCTGCGCCATGCCGATCGCACGACCGCGATCGTCGTCGCTCATGCGGGGTGCCGGAGGAATCCACTTGACTGCAGCTGGCGAGAGCGGCCCCGACCAGGCCGAGACGACCCCGAACGTCCCCCTCACCCGGAAGCAGCTCCGACTCCAGGAGCAGGCCGCGAAGCAGGCGGAGGCGACCACCCCGTCCCAGACGGAAGCAGACGACGCGCTCGTCACCGAGGTCGCTCCGGACGCACCCGTCGACCACCCCGAGATCGTCCTCGACGATGCCGTGGTCGAGGAGGTCGACGCCGCCGTCACGACCGGTGAGGTCCGTGTCGACCAGCGGCCGCTGACGAAGCCCGCCGCACCGGAGCCGACGGCCCCGCAGTCCTTCACCGTGACGTCCGCCACCGACGCCTCGCTCGCGACCGTCGCTCCGCTCCGCACCGGTGCGGATCGCGTCGCCCGCAACAAGCCCCCGGTCAAGCCGTCCGCGTCGACGGTCGCCGTGCGCAAGCCGAAGCCGTCCGGAGCCCGACCCGGCTCCGTCCGCGGCGTCGCCACCATGGCCTTCCTCGTGCCGGCACTGGTCGCCACCGTCGCCCTCCCTGCCTATGCGGCGAGCAGCAGTGCGCAGACCGAGTACGGGACGTCCGCCTCGGAGCAGCTGAAGGCCTCCGGTGCCCAGAGCGTCGTCGCTTCCGACAAGGTGGCCGACGCACCGATCTCCCGCGACCTCTACAGCGCGACGACGCCGGACGAGCTCGCCGAGCGCCAGCGGCAGCTCGACGCCGCTGCAGCTGCCAGCAACGCCACCTACTCGATCACCGTGGGCGCACGTCAGGCCGGCGACGACTACCCGTGGTTCGACCAGGCGACCGACGACGAGGGCGGCGGGCTCTCGCCGCTGCGGTACTACTACCGCGAGTGCGTGGACTTCGTCGCCTGGCGACTCAACCGCGACGCGGGTACGCCGAGTGGGAACTGGGCCTTCACCTGGGGCAACGGCCTGCCGCCGAGCAGCGCCTACGGCTGGGCCGACTCGTGGCAGTACAACAAGGGGACCAACGCCATCGCCGGCTCCGTCGCCTGGTTCAACTACAACCACGTCGCCTATGTGCAGTCGGTCAACGCCGATGGGACGGTCACCCTGGAGGAGTACAACTGGGGATCCGCACGGCACAGCTACAACACGCGCACCATCGCGGCCAGCGCCGTGGCGCTCTACCTCTACCCGCCGGGTGTCGGCTGAGCCGAACCGCTCGACCTGGATCGCGTCCCTCCGTCGGAGGGACGCGATTCGTCGTCGTACGCGGTGACCGTTCGCGACCGAGCGGTGTCCGTCGTCCGAAGCCGAGGTGGCGCGGAGGGGAATTCTCCTGCAACGTGCGGAAATCCGGTCGGTGTGGGTTAATCTGGTGCTCTGCAACTCGGAGAGGTTCAGGAGCTGATGCACGCTATACGTCGCCACGTGGTCGCGAATGGTCGCGGCCTCTACGTGCTGCGGCATTCCAGCCAAGCGTGCCGTGGCTCCGCCGTGGGTCAAGAGGGTGCTGTCGTCATGACAGTGCCCTTTTTTGTTCCCCGGAAACGACTCGATCCGCCGCGTCAGGGACGCAGCAGGTGATGATCGTCGACCGGTCGCGGCAGCCGTCGTGGCCCTTCGGAAGGGAACGTGCATGCGCACACTGGTGTTGAACGCGGGCTATGAGCCGCTCGCGATCGTCTCGTTCAAGCGGGCCCTCGTGCTCGTGATGCATCACAAGGCGACCGTCGTCGAGATCGACTCCTCGCATCCCGTGGTGGCGACGAGTGGATCGTTCGATCGGCCGTCGGTCATCCTGCTCACCAGATACGTCCGGATCCCGAACGCCCGCCGGGTGCCCGTGACCCGCCGCGGCGTGCTGCGCCGCGACGGCCACCGCTGCGCCTACTGCGGGAAGGCGGCGACGACGATCGACCACGTGCAGCCGCGCTCGCGCGGGGGTGTGGACAGTTGGGAGAACCTCGTGGCCTGCTGCCTGCGCTGCAACAACGTGAAGGGCGATCGCACGCCGGTGGAGATGAACTGGAGCCTCCGGGTCTCGCCGCGGACGCCGCACGGCTCGCAGTGGATGGTGCGGGGCGTCGAGCGCTCGGAGCCCGACTGGGAGCAGTACCTGGCGCCTGCCGCCTGAGCGACCGGCTACACTCGACGGGTCAGCCTCTGTAGCTCAATGGAAGAGCAGTTCCGTCCTAAGGAAAGGGTTGGGGGTTCGAGTCCCTCCAGGGGCACTGTCCGAGGTGCGGCCGTCCAGGCGAGCACGGCTTCGCATGTCGGGTAGCGCTGCGAGCACGCCGTAGGCTCGAAGCATGACGCACGACCTCCACCGCCAACTCGAACGCGACGCCATCACTCTTCGTCAGCTCCGGTCGGCCGTGGTCGTCGCGGATGCTCGGACGCTCGGCGCCGCGGCGAACCTGCTCGGGGTCGCACAGCCGAGCCTCGCGCAGCAGCTGCGGCGGCTCGAGGCAGCGCTCGGGGTCGAGCTGTTCAGCGTCCTGGGGGAGGAGTACCGCCCGACGCGCGAGGGGCAGCGCTTCCTGCTGAAGGTCCGTACCTTCATCGACGTGGTCGCCGACATGGACCCAGCGTCACCGGCGCGGCACATCCGGGTCGGCCGTCCGCCGACGACGTGGGACGCGGTCGTCTCCGAGGCCGGTCGCCGCATCGACGTCCCGGCGATCGCGGTCACGATCGAGCCGGTCGAGCAGCTGCACCTCGTCACCACCGGTCGTCTCGACGCCACCATCGTGCGCCTGCCGATCGAGCTGCCGGACGAGCTCGCCGCCGAGGAGATCGCCGCACTCCCGCTCGGGGTCGTCATGCGAGCGGCGCACCCGCTGTCGGCGAAGGACGTCATCGAGTGGTCCGATCTCGCCGACCAGGAGCTGCTTCGTCCCGAGCCCGGCAAGGACCCGGCGTACTCGGCCTGGCTGGCCGGCGCGCTCGCGGCGCGCGGCTGGTACCCGCGCTCCCTGACGATCGACGCGGGGAACGACACGCTGTTCCTCGACGCCCTGCGCTTCGGTGAGCGACTCGTCGCCCTCCGTCCGGTGGCCGCGATGCGGGAGGGCGACGGCCTGTGCTGGCGGCCGTTCGCCGACGCGCCTGAGCTCCGCGAGCGGTTCGCCCTGGTCACACGACGCGAGTGAGTCCGCTCGGGGCCGGTCGGCGATGACACCCTCTACGCGCCCTTTTGCGACGCGACCGGGATCTTCTCCCGATCAAGTCGGTCGACTTGTTCCGGATTTCTGCCGCGTTCGACACCGTGTTCTCAGCTCGGAGTGGGTACGCTTATCCCTGAATCGGGGGATGACAGAAGCAGGATACGCACATGCCCGAACGACGACCACAGCAGCAACGAGGTCATGAACGACGCCAGACCGTCGTCGAAGGTGCCGCGCGCATGTTCGACCGGGTCGGCTACGGACAGGCGAGCCTGTCGGACATCGCCCGTGAGGCGGGGACGACGCAGGGCTCGCTGTACTTCTACTTCCCCTCGAAAGAGGAACTGGCGATCGCCGTCATCAACGAGCAGAGTACGCGCTCGATCGCTGCGCTGACCGCGCCGACCACCGCGCCCTCGCCGTTCGGCGGGCTCGTCCAGGCCTCCCGCGCCATCACCGAGCAGCTGCTCACCGACCCCATCACCCGCGCCGGCCTGCGGCTGTCCCTCGAGCAGGGCGTCATCCAGGCTCCGACGACCGCGTTCCACGAGCAGTGGATCGCGAGCGTCGAGGAGCGGGTGCGGGCCTCGATCGAGCTCGGTGAGTTGCAGTCTCCGCTCGAGCCGGCGGAACTGGCGAGGTCCTTCGTCGCGTTCTTCACAGGGACCCAGCTCGTCTCGAACCTGCTGGCCGGTCGGACCGACCTCCTCAACGCGGTCGACGCCATGTGGCGGATCCTCATCGCGGCGGTCATCGTCGCGGACCGGCAGGCCGAGGTGCTCGCCGTCCTTGACGCCGCCTTCGACGCGCAGGGCGCCTGAGCGGCCGGGTGCACGTTAGGGGGTAGCCCTGACGCATGCGCCGTGAGGTCACCCTAAACTGAATCGGGTGATTAACTCACTTTGCTGATCGTCGTGCGACGACGGATGGATCACGGTGTGCGGGGGCATTCCGCGTTCCATCGGCGAAGAGTTGGTTCACGTGCCGGGCTGGGCGATGTCGTGGGGGGATCGCCCAGCCGACGGCGTGTGGACGCCTCAGCGGCTGATGTTTGGCGGCGCGTACCGGTGCTCTGGACGCCCCGTGGTCCCGTACCGCAGCTGCGTCGTCAGGAGACCTCGGGCGGCCAGCGCGGAGAGATACCGTTGCGCCGTCGCGCGTGAGACGCCGACCAGCTCGGCCACCTCGGCGGCCGAGCGCTCGCCGTCCGCCTCCGACACCGCTTCGAGGACGGCCGTCTCCGTGGCGGACCTCGACCGGGTCGTCGCCCCGGCGTCGCCGGAGTGCAGGATGCGCAGAGCGCGCTCGATCGTCTCCTGGTCGGCGTTCACCGCCTCGCCGAGGACGTTCCGGAACCGGGCGTAGGCGGCGAGTCGGTCCTGGAGGACCTGCGGCGCGAACGGTTTCACCAGGTAGCCGAGGGCTCCCGCACGAAGCGCTCTGCGCACGGACGCTCCGTCCGATGCTGCGGAGACGATGATGGTGTCGATCGGGAGGTCCACCAGGAGCTCGAGCCCGTTCCGATCGGGAAGGTAGCCGTCGAGGAGCACGAGGTCGGGTGGCTCGGTGGCGATGCTCTGCGCGGCCTCGGCGGCCGACCCGACAGGACTGAGCGCGCGGAAGCCGTCGACCTCGTCGACGATCCGGCAGTGCAGGCGGGCGACGTGGAAGTCGTCGTCGACGACCAGCACGGTGAGATCGGCCGTCATCGTCCCTCTCCCGCCAGGGACGGCGCCGGATCGACCGTCCCGGGGAGCCGTGCGCAGAAGACCGCTCCGTGTTCGCCGCGGACGCCGGGGGACGCCAACCAGACGTCGCCTCCTCGACGACGCGCGATGTCGCGCGAGAGCGGCAGACCGAACCCGTGGCCGTGGACGTCGTCCGGGTCGCCAAGGCCGATGGTCGGGGCGGCGGTTGGCGCGTCGTCCTGGCCGGTCGCCGCGACGCCGTCACCTGAGTCCATCACGGAGCAGTGCAGCTCGGTGCCGTGGTCGAGGACCTCGACCTCCACCCAGGCCGGTCGGACCCGGCCCGCGACGGCCGCGTTCACCGCATTGTCGAGCAGGTTGCCGAGGACGGTGGTCACGTCCTCAGGATCGCACAGGGAGCCGGTGACGAGGGTCTCGGAGCCGATGGTGACGAGTACCCCGCGTTCCGCGGCTTCGACCCCCTTCGCACCGAGGAAGGCCTGGAGGTAGGGCTCGGTGAGGCGGTCAGCGTGCTGGACCGGGTACTTCAGCGGTCCGTGGTCGAGTACGTTGGCGAGATACTCGCGTGCCTCGGCGTCCTGCCCGGTCTCGAGGAGGCCGGAGATCGCGTGCAACCGGTTCGCGAACTCGTGCCGCTGCGCGCGGAGGGCGGTCGTCATCGTCGCGACCGCGTCGAGCCGCCGGGTGAGCGCCTCGACGTCGGTGCGGTCGCGGACGACGACCACTCGCCCGAGGTCGACGCCGTCCCGGGACACGGGCCGGACGTCGACGAAGAGGACGCGGGACCCGACGACGAGCTGGGCCGAGGTCGGCCTCGCGGCGTCGTCCGCGACGAGGTGCACCAGTCGCTCGGGCAGGTCGAGGTCGTCGAACCGACGCCCGATGACCGACCCGATGTCGAGGAGCCTGGCCGCCTGCTCGGTGCACACCGTCACGTCGCCGTCCGGCGAGACACCGAGGACGCCTTCGCCGACCCCGCCGAGGACCGCAGCCTGGTTCTGCACGAGCGCGGCGAGTTCCTCCGGTCCGAGGCCCAGGGTCAGCCGCCGCAGCCGCCGCCGGATGAGCATCGAAGCGATCAGACCGATCGTCAGCGCGAGCAGCGCTGCGCCCGCGACCAGCATGGTCTCGCCCACGACGTCGGCGAACACGCGCTGCGGGGCGAACCCGACGCTGATCTCGCCGACGACCTCGCCGGCGCCGGACGAGACCACGGCCCCACCGGTGTCGGAGGACTCGGCGGCGAAGACGGGCACCTTGGCGCGGGCGGACGGGCCGAGGGTGCCGGTCTCCCACGAGACCGACTCCGTCCCGGCCAGGGCCGCCTCCGCACTGGTGCTCACCCGGAGCCCGAGCTGGTCGGGGTCGGGGTGCGCCAGACGGATCCCGCGCTCGTCGGTGATGACGACGAAGAGCGCCCCGGTCCGTGTGCCGACCTCCGTGCCGAGCTCCTGCAGGGGACCGGTCCGAAGGTCGGCCGCCGTCGGCGTCCCCGGGGTACGTGCCTCGAGCGTCACGGCGGTCCGGACGTCGGGATCGCTCGCGACGCTCTGGGCGATCGCGAGCGCGGTGGACTGGGCTTCGTGCACGAGGCGCTCGCTGCTCATCCAGGCGAACACGCCCGTGCACACGGCGACGACAGCGATGACGACGACCAGCTGCAGCACCAGCACCTGCGCCGCGAAGCTGGAGCGCCCGGCCCGTCGTCGACCTGGCAGCTCCGCTTCCTCGCCGATCATGGCTCCGATCGTACGTCGCCGGGGCGATGGGCGGCGTCGACCGCGTGATGAGCAGAATGCGCAGAAGGCGGTGTAACCCGCAGTTCCGAGCCGAACGCCCACAAGCGAGACAGCTCCGTGCCACTCCCGTACGGTTCCGGGAACGCCCGCCGCGCTCGGTCCATCGCCCGTGTCGCCGCGTGGCGTCCCGTCGTGCACACCGCGGTGCACGCAGACGAAGGAGTCGACATGCTGGTCATTCTCGGATTCGCGATGATCCTCACCTTCATGGTGCTGATCATGACGAAGCGCCTCACCCCGATGGTGGCGCTCATCATCGTCCCAACGGTCTTCGGGCTGTTCGCCGGCGCCGGACTCGGGCTCGGCGACATGGTCATCGAGGCGATCGGCAGCCTCGCTCCGACCGCCGCCCTGTTGATGTTCGCGATCATGTACTTCGGGATCATGATCGACGTCGGGCTCTTCGACCCGCTCGTCCGGTTCATCGTCCGTGCGCTGGGCAACGACCCGGCGAAGATCGTCGTCGGTACGGCGCTCCTGGCGGGCGCGGTGTCACTCGACGGCGACGGGTCGACGACCTTCATCGTGACGACCGCCGCGATGCTGCCGATCTACCTCAGGCTCGGCATGAACCCGGTCGTCCTCACCTGCGTCGCCGGGCTCGCGAACGGCACGCTCAACATCGTCCCTTGGGGCGGGCCGACCGTCCGCGCCGCCTCGGCCCTGGGCGTCTCACCGACCGAGATCTTCGTCCCGATGCTGCCGTCGCTCGCCGCCGGCCTCGTCCTCGTGTTCGCCTTCGCCTGGTTCCTCGGGCTGGGGGAGCGCAAGCGCCTCGCGGGCGTCGACCTCCTCGGCGAGGGTGCCTCCGGCGTCGCCGCACCGGCTTCGGGTTCCGGGCCCGCCGACCACCCGCTCACCGGCGGCATGTCGACGACCTTCTCGACCAGTGCCCGTGGGCGCCTCGCGACCCTCGTCCGCCCCGACGACACGGCCATGGCGGACACGATGCTCGACCCGGAGCGCGACACCCTGCGCCCGCGACTCATCTGGGTCAACCTCGTGCTCACGGTCGCGGTCATGACGATGCTCGTGCTCGACCTCGTGCCGTTGCCGTACGTGTTCATGGTCGGCACCGCCATCGCCCTCCTGGTGAACTTCCCGAGGCTCGCGCAGCAGTCCAAGGAGATCGTCGCCCACGCCCCGAGCATCGTCGGCGTGGTCTCGATGGTGCTCGCGGCCGGTGTGCTGATCGGTGTCCTCAACGGGACCGGCATGGTCACCGCGATGGCCGACTGGATCGTCGACATCATCCCGACGGAGCTCGGTCCGTTCCTCGCGGTCATCACCGGGGTGCTCAGTATCCCGATGACGTTCTTCATGAGCAACGACGCGTTCTACTTCGGCATCCTGCCGGTGCTGGCCGAGAGCGCCTCGACCTTCGGCATCGAACCGGTCGAGATGGCGCGTGCGTCGATCACCGGTCAGCCGGTCCACCTGCAGAGCCCGCTCGTTCCGGCCATCCTCCTGCTCGTCTCGCTCGCCAGCGTGAACCTCGGCGACCACCACAAGAAGGTGCTGTGGCGCGCCGCGATCGTCTCGCTCGTGATGCTCGTCGTCGGCGTGCTCGTCGGCACCATCCCGTTCGGCTGACGCCGGCGGGCGCCGAGGCTCAACGCGTGGTCGTCCAGTCGAGGTTGACGACGTCGCCGATGTAGATGTCGAGTCCGAGGCCGGGGATCGACGGGTTCATGCGGAGCAGCTGCTGCTGTGGTAGGTCGAAGCGCTGCGCGATGTCGAAGAACACGTCGCCGGCGACCACCGTGTAGGTGAGCGGGTTGCCCTCGGCATCCGTGGCGACCGGGCCGAGCGCGCCGTCCCGCGGCCCGAGGTCGAACGCGGGGCCCTCCGGAAGGGGTTCCGCCGGTTCCGCCGGCGCGTTCGGCACGATCGGTGCCGGCTCAGGAGGCAGGGCGTCGCGCGCGGTCGAGGTGGGCACCGGGGCGACCGAGGGCGACGGGTCCGGCTGCTGGGTGACGACCACCGTCACCGGAGGCGGGGCCGGCTGCGAGACGCAGCCGCTCAGGGCGAACAGACCGGCCACGCCGATCGCGAGGGTCCGGGCGTACGCCAGTGCACGTCGACGCCCGGTCGATTCCTTCGGCCCCACAGCGCATCCCCCCAGGATGGACCAGGCCCGCAGCGCGGTCGGCTGGGCTCGGTCGAACCCTCAGCCTACGGCGAGGCGCGGCGAGTCCGAGCAGGGCTAGCCCCGAAATCGCGAGCGCCGGAGGCCCTCCAGTAGGCTGCTGGAACGCGCATCGAAGGAGAGCCATGACGGAGCAGGACATCGACCGGACCGGAACGGGAACCCCCGCGGCAGGACCGTCCACCGGTTTGCGATGGGGCATCCTCGGCCCCGCCGGTGTCGCGAAGAGCTTCACCGCCGACCTCCGACGGCACGGCTTCGACGTCCGAGCCGTCGCCTCGCGATCCGCCGAGACCGCAGCCGCGTTCGCCGCCGAGTTCGACATCCCGAACGTCCACGTGGGGTACGAGGCGCTCGCCGCCGACCCCGAGGTCGACGTGATCTACATCGCGACCCCGCACCCGTTCCACGCCGAGCAGGCGGTGCTGGCGCTCGACGCCGGGAAGCACGTCCTCATCGAGAAGCCCTTCACCCTCAACGCCGCCGAGGCGCAGGCCGTCGTGGCGCTCGCCGCGGAGCGTGGCCTGGTCGTCCTCGAGGCGATGTGGACCCGGTTCCTCCCGCACATGGTCCGGCTCCGCGAGTTGCTCGCCGACGGTGTCATCGGACAGCCGCGCAGCCTCGTCGCCGATCACACCCAGCTGCTCTCGGACGACCCGGAGCACCGCATGAACAACCTCGAGCTGGGCGGCGGGGCGCTGCTCGACCTCGGCGTGTACCCGGTCTCCTTCGCGTCGTCCGTCTTCGGGACCCCGACGACGATCCAGGCCACGGCCGCGCTCCGCGACACGGGGGCGGACATGCAGGTCGCGACCCTCTTCGGCTACGCGGACGGCCAGGTGGCGAACACCCTGTCGGCGAGCAACACCGTCGGCCCGAACCGCGCGGCCATCGTGGGGACCGACGGCTGGATCGAGTTCGACCGCGTCTGGTACACGGCGACGACCTTCCGGGTGTTCGGCACCGACGGCGAGGTCGTCGAGACCTACCGTTCCGAGGTCGACGGCCGCGGGATGCACTTCCAGGCGTGGGAACTCGAACGGCTCGCCTCCGAGGGCCGCCTCTCCGGTGACATCATGCCGCTCGCCGAGACGGTCGCGATCATGGAGACCCTCGACGAGGTCAGGCGCCAGATCGGCGTCCGGTACCCGGGCGAATGACCCGAGGCGCCTGAACACGCGGGTCGAGACCGATCCGTCGTGCCCGAGCGCCCTCGTGCAACTCGATGGCGTCGCTGTAGTGCCCGATCAGGGCGCTGCTGACGCTCTTCCAGCTGCGCGGCAGGACGCCGGCCCGAGCTGCGGCACCGAACGCCGCCCGCTTCACCTCGTCGCCCACGAGGTCCTGGACGAACCCGCGCAGCTGTTCGAGCCTGCCGGGTTCGTAGAGCCACCCGGTGCGGCTGGAGTCGACGAGGTCCACCGGTCCGCCCCGACCGGTCGCGACCACGGGTACCCCGGAGGCCATCGCCTCCTGGATGGTCTGGCAGAAGGTCTCCGACTCGCCGGGGTGGACGAACACGTCCAGCCCGGCCATCGCGACCGCCAGCTCCTCGCCGCCCAGGAATCCGGTGAAGACCGCGTTCGGAAGTCGCTGTTCGAGCGAGGCACGCAGCGGCCCCTCGCCGACGATGACGAGCTTCACGCCCGGGAGTCCGCCGAGCACCGCGAGGTCCTCGACCTGCTTCTCGGCTGCGAGTCGACCGACGTAGCCCACGATGCGCTCGCCGCCGGGAGCGATGGACCGACGCCAGGCCTCGCTGCGCCGTTCCGGGGAGAACCGGACGGCGTCGACGCCCCGCACCCACAAGCGGACCCGCGGGATGGCGTGCGCCTCCAGCTGCGCGATCGACTGCCGTGACGGCGCGAGCGTGAGCGTCGACCGGCCGTGGAGGCGCTCGACGTGTTGCCACAGCAGCGCTTCGGCGACCGGGAACCCGTACCGTCCGGCGTAGGCCGGGATGTCGGTCTGGTACACGGCGACGGTCGGGACGCCCAGGCGCTCGGCGGCCTGGACACCGCGCCAGCCGAGGACGAACGGCGAGGCCAGGTGCACCACGTCGGGGCGGAAGCCGCGGAGGAGCTCCGTGATCCGGCCGACCCCGCCGGCGGCGACCCGCACGTTCCGGTAACGGGGGAGCGGGATCGACGGGACGCCGTCCACCCGGAAGCCCTCGTGGAGCCGCGGCGTCGAGGCTCCGGCGCCGGGGGCGATGACGAGCACCTCGTCCCCTCGGTCCGCGAAGTGCTCCATGATGCGGAGCAGGGAGTGGGTGACGCCGTTCATCTGCGGCAGGAACGACTCGGTCACGATTGCGATCCTCACACCCACGATGCTCCGCGTCGTACGGGTCGCAGCGGTGCCCGGCGGGCGACGTGTCGGTGACCATCGGGTGACATCGCGGTGCCGCACGATGAGGCGCAGCCTGCTTTACTTATCGCATGAGTGCTGGTGGATTCGGAAGCGGCGGCGGGAGCGCGTCGGAGCGGATCGAATCCTTCTCGTACACTCCGGCGCGGCGGCTCCGGCCGAACGCGAAGGTCCTGCCGGAACACGCCCGTGGTCATAACCGGGCGCTCGTCCTCCAGACCCTCTTCGCCAGCGGTGCCATGAGTCGGGCCGACATCGCCCGCGCCACCGGCCTGACCCGGGTGAGCATCTCCGACCTCGTCGCCTCGCTCATCGCGGACAACCTCATCGTCGAGGTCGGCCTCCGCGAGACCTCCCGCCCGGGCAAGCCCGCCACACTCATCGACATCAACCGCGACGAGTTCCAGATCGTCGGCCTCGACCTCTCCGACACCGAGGTGTTCAGAGGTGCTGTGCTGACCCTCGACGGCGAGGTCGTGACGATGCTCGAGGTGCCGCTCGACGGTGCCACGGGGGCGGACGCGATCGCGAAGGCCGTCGCGCTCGCCGCAGACCTCGTCGAGGAGGCGACGGTCGAGGTGCTGGGCATCGGGGTCGGTTCGCCCGGCGTCGTCGACATGACCGGGACGGTCCGCAGCGCGCCGAACCTCGGCTGGACCGACGTCGACCTCCAGGGGGCTATCGAACAGGTCGCCCAGGTGCCGGTCCTCGTCGCGAACGACGCCAATGCCGCCGTACTCGCGGAGTACAGCTTCGGCGGGGCGGACGGCGACCTCATGCTCGTGAGCGTCGGGAACGGTGTCGGGGCGGGGCTGCTCGTGGGCGGTCACCCGCTCTTCGGGAGCCGGTTCGCAGCCGGCGAGATCGGCCACGTGGTCGTCGGCACCGACGGCGGACCGCTGTGCGCATGCGGGAAGCGCGGGTGCCTCGAGGCCTGGCTCGCCGTGCCGCACCTGCGTGAGCTCCTCGCGGGGGCTGAGGCGAGCGATCTTCCCACCGCTGAGATCGAGCGGCGTCGCGAGGAGATCCTCCGCGCCGCGGGGGAGCGCCTCGGTGTCTCGCTCGCCGCGATCGTCGGTGCGCTGAATCTCTCGGAGATCGTGGTGAGCGGCCCGGAGGAGTTGCTCGCCGGCGTGCTCCTCGACGCGGCGATCGAGACCGTGCGGGCGCGCACGATGACCGAGTTCCACGGCGGCGTCCAGATCCGGATGAGCGAGCAGGGCGCCGACATCGTCCTGCGGGGCACCGCGGTGATGGTGCTCTCCGGCCTCCTCGGCGTCTCCTGACCCTCGGACGACGCGCGCGTCGCACATTTCCTCGGCGGACTCGGCGAAAAACCGCACCGCTTCCCGGTGTTTCCACTACCGGGCACGTATGGTGCAAGTGTGTGGCGGCTAGAGAAGAGACGGGATGACGGCGACGTGACGTCCGGAGTCGAACGGGAAGCAGCGGAGGCGCAACTCCGCGAGGGTCCCGTGGCGGCATCGGCAGGCGTGGTCGACACGGCGCTGCACGCCTGGCGTCAGCAGCTCAGCACGGTCGGCGGCCCCTCGCCGCTGCTCCATTTCGTGGACGCCCCGACGACCCGGGTGGAGCTCAGCTCGACGCATCCCGGTGGTCTGCCGCAGTTCATCTCGGGCAAGTCGACGCTGCTGTCGAACCTCATCCGCGACGAGATCGCGCTCCGCGGTGCGAAGCGCGCCGCCGACCGCATCACGACGAAGGGCATCGAGCTCTCCACCGTCCGCGGCATCGACGCCGTCCACCTCGCCGTCGGCCTCGCCCAGTGGACGCATCAGGGTGAGGACTTCAGCGCGCCGGTCCTGCTCCGGCCGCTGGCCATCCGCCGGTACGGTCGCGACTACGAGGTCAAGCTGCGCGGCGCCACGACCGCGAACCCGGAACTCGTCCGCGCCCTCCGCGAGCAGTTCGGCATCGTCCTCGATCCCGACGAGTTCGTCGCGCTGAGTGAATCGGGTGGCGTGTTCAAGCCGCAGCCCGTCATCGACCGCCTCCGCTCGCTCGCCGCCGGGCTCGAATGGTTCACCGTGCAGCCGCGTCTGCTCGTCTCCTCGTTCGCCGCCGTCGGTCACTCCCTGCTCGACGACGCCGCCAAGCTCGACCACCCGATCCTCGACGCCGTCGCCGGCGACGAGGGTGCGGTCGGCCTCGTCCGCAGCAGCTTCACGCCCGTCGACGCGCCGGGCCAGGACGACCGCCCGCCGTCGACCGACACCCTCCTGCTCGACGCGGACGTCGAGCAGGAGAACGTCATCGCGCAGATCGGCGCCGGCAACTCGCTCGTCGTCACGACGCTGCCGGGCACCGGCGGGACGCAGACCATCGTGAACGCCATCGGCGTGCTCGCTTCGCAGCACAAGCGCGTCCTCGTCGTCAGCCCCCGTCGCTCCACGCTGGAGGGCATTCGCCACCGCCTGACCAAGGTCGGTCTGCCGGGCCTGTGCGCGTCGCCGTCGACCCTCCGTCGCGACCTCATCCAGGCGATCACGCGCAACGAGCGGGCGATCCCGCCGCAGGTCGGCGAGGTCGACGACGCGCTCGTCCGGCTGCGTCGGGTCCTCATCGACTACCGCACCTCGCTGCAGGCGAAGGACCCCGATCTGCGGGTCTCGGTCATCGACGCGCTCGAAGCGCTCTCGAAGCTCTCCAAGCTGCCGCACCCTCCGGGAACCCTGGTCCGCCTCGACCGCCAGACGCTCGTCGGACTCGCAGCGGGCCGCTCCCGCGCGGCGGAGGCGCTCGAAGGCGCGGCCGCCCTCGGTGAGTTCCGCTACGGACCGGGCGACTCGCCCTGGTACGGCGCGTCGTTCGACACGACCGCGGAAGCCCAGGAGACCCACGACCTCGCCAAGCGCCTGCACCGCAAGGACCTGCCGCAGTTGCTGGAGCGTGCGTACGGCCTCATCGGGCAGACGCAGATGCGGCCGTTCGAGTCCATCGACGAGCTGGGCATCTACCTGCGACTCCTCGCGGACATCCGTGAGACGCTCGACCGTTTCCAGCCGGACGTCTTCGACCGGTCGCTCGCCGACCTCATCGTCGCCACGAGCCCGCGGAAGGACTCCGCCGCGATGTCGTCGGCGAGCCGCCGGCGACTCAAGGCCCTTGCCAAGGAGTACCTGCGGCCCGGCGCACACGTGCCCGACATGAACGCCGCGCTCCGCCGGATCCAGCAGCAGCGCACCCTGTGGCAGCGCTACGTGACGACCGGTGCGCCGCCCGAGGTGCCGCTCGGCATCGCGGACGTCGAGCAGGCGTACCAGACGGTCGCCGCGAAGCTCGAGCTGGTCGACCAGCCGCTCGGCATCGCCGACACCCCGGACCGCCTCGGCCGCCTCGCGATCCCGAGTCTCGTCCGCACGATCTCCGAGCTCGCCGCCGAGTCGGAGGTCCTCCACAACCTCCAGGAGCGCACTGCGATCCTCGCCGGCCTCCGCGAGCAGGGTCTCGGCGAGCTCATCGTCGACCTGTCCCAGCGGCACGTGCCGCGGACGCGCCTCGCCGACGAGCTCGAACTGGCCTGGTGGCAGTCGATGCTCGAACTGGTGCTCACCGAGGACCGCGGTCTGCTCGGCGCGAACACGAGCGTCGTCGAGCGCCTCGAGTCCGACTTCCGACTGGTGGACGAGGCGCACGCCTCCGCGTCCGGGCAGCTCCTCGCCTCGCTGCTGGCCGACACCTGGAAGATCGGTCTCGTCGACCACGCCACCGAAGGTATGGCGCTCCGCTCGCTCCTCAAGCGCGATCGACCGCTCCGAGCGGCGGAGCTCGAGCAGGCGGCACCCACCCTGTCCCGCGTCCTCGCTCCGGTCTGGCTCGTCTCGCCGTACGAGGTGCCCCGCATCCCCGAGAGCGCGTCCTTCGACGCCGTCTTCCTCGTCGACGCGGGGGCGACGCTCCTCGCGGAGAACGTGGACGCCATCCGTCGTGCGCGTCAGGTCGTCGCCTTCGGTGACCCCGTGACGCAGAGTCCTTCGCCCTTCGAGATCCGTCTGACGGATCAGGAGGCGACGCCCGAGCAGCACGCCGACATCGCCGAGCTGCACCGTGAGTCCGCGCTCGAACAGCTGAGCTCCGTCCTGCCGACGCTCATGCTCACGCGCTCCTATCGCGCGGGAGGCGAGGACCTCGCCGAACTCGTCAACGAGCGGTTCTACGGTGGTCAGATCGATTCCCTGCCCTGGGCGGGTTCATTCCTGGGCCACGGCAGTCTGAGCCTCGACTACGTGCCCGGCGGGCTCGGCATGCCCGACCCGGTCACCGGAGCGGTGGAGAGTGTCGACGTCGAGGTCGAACGGGTCGTGGAACTCGTCCTCGAGCACGCCTCGAACCGCCCGAAGGAATCCCTGATGGTCGTGACCGCGAGCGACAAGCACGCGGTCCGGGTCCAGCAGGCGGTCCTCGCAGCGTTCTCCCGTCGTGCCGACCTCTCCGACTTCCTCCTGCGCGAGCGGGCGGAACCGTTCACCGTCCTGACACTCGAGCAGTCCGTGGCCGAGAGCCGCGACCGCGTCATCTTCTCGATCGGGTACGGTCTGACGCCGCACGGACGGGTCCTGTCCGATTTCGGCGCACTGGGTCAGCCGGGTGGCGACCGGTTGCTCGCGGTCGGTATGACGCGTGCGCGGCGGTCCATGGTGATCGTCTCCTGCGTCCGCCCCGAGGACCTCGACCAGAACCGGATCCAGCACGGCATCCTCGCGCTCGCACGCATCCTCACGGACACGTCACGCCGCGCCTCCGAGGATCAGGCGACGCACGAGGCCGAGCCGATGCTCGTCGACCTCGCGACGCGCCTCGAGACACTCGGGATGCGGGTCGACATGGGCTACCGCGGCAAGCTCGCTTTGGTCGCCTCGTGGGGTGGCCGAGCCGTGGTCGTCGAGTGCGACGAGGAACTGGGTGACGCGAGCCTCCGGGAGTCGCTGCGGCTCCGCCCCGACGTCCTGCGCCGTCTCGGCTGGCACTACGTCCGCGTGCACAGCTTCGACCTCTTCGCCGACGCCGAGGCGGTGGCGCAACGCGTGGCCGGTGTGCTCGGGCTCAACACGACCGAGCACCTCGACACCGCGCCGATCGCCGTGCAGGTCCCACGCCACTGATGGTCGGACACTGATCATGGAGGACGATCAGGAGCCACGGATCGTCCGTCCCCGAGGATCGAGGCGGGCGATCCGCCCCGGTGCTCCCGGGACGGATCCCGCGCCGCAGCTGCCGGCCGATCCCGTCAAGGCTGCGGAGGACACCGACGCCGCTTGGGGTGGAACCGCCAAACCCGCTGGCGGCGGTGGCAACGACGACGAGCTGCAACGCAACGTCCCGCCCCACTGGTGAGCGGGACGGGACGTCGGTGCTGCTCGACGAGTCGGACTAGCGGCCGTCGGTCGTGTCGTCGCGAGCGGGCGGCAGCGGAGCGCTCGTGCCCGTCTTCAGCACGTCGCGGATCTCGGTAAGCAGCGACAGCTCGCTCGGTGCTGCCGGCTCATCAGCGATCGTCGGCTTCGTCGTGACGCGCTTGAAGTGGTTCATCGGCAGCACGATGACGAAGTAGACGACGGCGGCGACCAACAGGAACTGGATGGTCGCGCCGATGAACGCGCCGAAGTGGATGACGGCAGGGTCGCCGTCGACCGTCGGGATGGAGACGTTGAACGCGTCGTTCAAGCTCTCCGCGCGGAAGAGCGCCCCGAGCAGCGGGTTGAAGATGTTCTCGACGAGCGAGTTGACGATGGCGGTGAACGCGGCCCCGATCACGACGGCCACTGCCAGGTCGATCACGTTGCCGCGGAGGATGAACTCCTTGAAGCCTTTGAGCATGGGGTCTCCCTGAGGATCGGGGATGGACAGGACCCTGGCTACGCTACCGGCTCAGGACGCGGCGCTCCCGGCGGAGGCCGGTGTGGCGCTGGAGCCGGAGCTGGAGGAGCCGCCCGAAGAGGAGGATACGCCCGTGGTGTCTGAGGAGGACGAGCTCGACGACCCCTCCGAGGACTTCGAGGAGGCCGGGATGGAGCTCGAGCCCTTGCCTGCACCGGCGCGGGAGTCCGTGCGGTAGAAGCCGGAGCCGTTGAACGTGACACCGACCGCGCTGAACAGCTTGCGCAGCTTGCCGGAGCACGCCGGGCACTCGGTGAGGGAGTCGTCGGTGAAGGACTGCTGGACGTCGAAGGCGTTGCCGCACTCGGTGCAGCGGTAGGCGTAGGTGGGCACGGGGTCTCCTGGGATGTGGTGGGTCGGCGCGCTCAGCGGCGCGGTCTGACCTGGTCGAAGTCGAGGATGCGGCTCGGGGTCACGGCACCGCCGACGGGTTCGTCGTGGATCTCGCTCGGGACCTCGTCGAGGATCTCGGTGTCGTACAGCACGGCGTAGACGGGAGGGCAGCGCTCCATCGAGCCCAGCGTCTTGTCGAAGTACCCGCGCCCCCAGCCCATGCGCATGCCGTGGGCGTCGACGGCTGCCGCGGGGACGAGGATGAGGTCGACATCGTTGATCGCGATGGGGCCGAGGGTGGTACCCACGACCTCGGGGGTGCCGGCGAAGCCCACCGTCTCGATGCCCTCTTCGCCGATCGTCCAGTCGAGGAGCCCGTCGGTGCGGGTGATGGGGAACAGGATGCGGATGCCCGCCTCCTGCGCCCATTGCAGGAAGGGCCTGGTGTCGGGCTCGCTCGGGGAGGACAGGTAGCAGGCGATCGAGCTCGCGCCGAATCGGGAGACCAGGGCTCGGAGGTTGTCCGTGAGGCCGGTGGTCGACCGCTCCTTCTCGAGGGAGGTGAGCAGCTCCCGTCGCTCACGGAGCTCGGCGCGCAGCGCTCGTTTCTCGTGTTCGGAGGGGCTCGTCATGCGACCCATTCTAAACGGCTCGTCGTCGCGCCCGGCTCGTTGCCCGTCGTCCTACCCGACATCCGCCGCCTCGTCCAGGGGTTCAGGGGATTTCACCCTCGATCGAGGGGGTATTCGGGTACTTCACCGACTCCACACGATAGGTTTTTCCTCATGACCACTCGTGTTACCAAAGCAGTCATCCCCGCAGCAGGTCTCGGCACCCGGTTCCTTCCGGCGACGAAGGCCCTGCCGAAGGAGATGCTCCCCGTCGTCGACAAGCCGGCCATCCAGTACGTCGTCGAGGAGGCCGTCAGCGCCGGGCTCGCCGATGTGCTCATGATCATCGGCCGCAACAAGAACGCACTTGCGAACCACTTCGACCGCGTGACCGAGCTCGAGCTCAACCTCGCGAAGAAGGGCGACACCCAGCGCCTCGAGAAGGTCAACGAGTCGAATGAGCTCGCCGACATCCACTTCCTGCGCCAGGGAGACCCGAAGGGCCTCGGCCACGCCGTCCTCCGGGCGAAGCGCCACGTCGGCGACGAGCCCTTCGCCGTGCTCCTCGGCGACGACCTGATCGACGCCCGCGACGTCCTCCTCGAGCGCATGCTCGAGGAGCAGGACAAGCGGAACGCGACGATCATCGCCCTCATGGAGGTCGACCCTGACTCGATCCACATGTACGGTGCGGCAGCCGTCGAGGCGACCGACGACTCCGACGTCGTGCGGGTGACCGGCCTCGTCGAGAAGCCTGCGAAGGAGGACGCCCCGTCCAACCTCGCCATCATCGGTCGCTACGTGCTGAAGCCCGAGGTGTTCGAGATCCTCGAGCGCACCGAGCCGGGCAAGGGTGGCGAGATCCAGCTGACCGACGCGCTTCAGGAGATGGCCGCCGACGTCGAAGGCACGGGCGGCGTCTACGGCGTCATCTTCCGTGGCCGTCGCTACGACACGGGCGACCGCCTCGACTACATCAAGGCGATCGTGCAGCTCGCGGTCGACCGCGAGGACCTCGGTCCCGAGCTGCGTCCGTGGCTCAAGGACTTCGCCGGGGACCTCGACTGACTCCAGCCGACGACACACGCCGCGCCCCGGGTCCGCAACCGCGGATCTCGGGGCGCGATGCTGTCGACGACGTGGTGTCGGTGCATCGGTGAGCGCTCCACTAGGCTCACCACAGAACGCGAGAGGGGTGGCACGGTGGCGCAGGTCGTACCCGTTCTGAGCAGTGGGCGAGTGAGCATCCGGCCGATCAAGGTCCGTGACGCGAGACCACTCGAGCGCGAGCTCGCGGAGAACCGAGCCTGGTTGCGCCGCTGGGAGGCGACGAGTCCCTACGGCCCGGTCCCGGCCGACAGCCGTGCGGCGATCCGGTCGCTGCAGAACCACGCGCGCTCGGGCGCGGGCCTTCCGTTCGTCATCGAGGTCGACGGGGAGTTCGCCGGCCAGCTCAACGTCTCCGGCATCACGTACGGATCGCTGGCCTCGGCGTCGATCGGCTACTGGGTCTCCCAGCGGTTCGCGGGTCTCGGTGCCACACCGATCGCGACCGCTCTGGCCACCGACCACTGCTTCACCGCCCTGCAGCTCCACCGGCTGGAGATCTGCATCCGGCCCGAGAACGCTCCGAGCCTTCGGGTCGTCGAGAAGCTCGGGTTCCGATACGAGGGTCTGCGCCGCCGCTTCATCCACATCGACGGCGACTGGCGCGACCACTTCTGCTTCGGCCTCGTCCGCGAAGAGGTCCCGGGCGGCGTCCTCAACCGGTGGTTGGACGGCCAGGTCCCGAAGGACGCGTGTGTGATCCCCGAAGCCGACCGTCTCGCGGCCGCGGCGCCGTTCCCCACTCGCTGAGCAGGTAGCCGTTTTCCCCCTCCATCCGGGGACACACCCAGCTGTTGATCGGTCTCAGGTCATCGACCCGCTACGGTCAGGGACATGGACGGCGGATTCCTGAGCGGTGGGGTGATCATTCTGGTCGCAGCGATGCTGTGGCTGGTGTACCTGGTGCCGTCGTGGGTGCGCGACAGTCAGTTCTCGGCCAGCGAGCGCAACGCGATCCGGCTGCAGCAGACGCTCCGTGTGCTCGCCGAGACGGCTGAGGTCCCGGAGGCCGTCCGGCTCGAGGCGACGTCGCGTGAGGTCGCCGCGCAGCGCAAGCTCCTCAAGCAGCTCGAGGCCAGGACGAAGGCGACGGCCGAGGCCGCGGCGCGCGTCGAACTCGCCGAAGCCGACCGGATCCGCCGCGAGGAGGAGGCCAGGGCCGTGCAGGCCGAAGCCGCCGCCCGTGCCGCGGAGGACGCGCGTCGCGCCGCCGCTGCCGCAGCCCGTGCCGTGCAGCGCAACGCCCGAGCGGCGAAGCTCGCGCGGAGTCGTCGTCGGTCGCGGTTGCTCGCGACAACCGTGTTGGTCGCCTCCATCATCGGCTTCTGCTCCGGCGTGACCGCGTTCCTCGCGGGTGGCGGTCTCGTCCTCGGTATCTCGTCCACGGTCGTCGGGCTGCTCGCGCTCTCTGCGCTCTCCCGGATGTCACGTATCGCCCACCGTGCCGTCGCGCCGGTACCGGCGGTCGCGGTCACGACCAGGCGCGTCGAGTCGGCGCTGTTCGAGTACAACGAGCCCGTCAAGGCGGCCTCGCAGGCGCAGACCTGGACGCCGACGTCCATCCCGAAGCCGCTCCACCTCTCCGAGGGGTCCTCGGCTGCCGCTGAACTGGCCAAGGCCGACGCCTACGACCGCCTTCGCCAGGCGGCCATGCAGGAGGCCATCGCCTCCCGCGCCGAGCGTCTCGCGCCGGTCGTGCCGACGATCGTCCGGCGTCCGGAGCCCGTCGCCGCTCCGCAGCCCGAGCGCGTCGAACCGCAGCCGGCCCCGAGCCGTTTCGCCTCGATGGGTGTCGTCGACGAGGGCGAGATCGCCGCCGGCGGATCCGCCCTGTTGCAGCGTCGCCGCGCCGCGGGCTGAGCCCCGACCGCGCCCGTCCGGTCGTTCATGAACCGGTCACCGGCGACGGATAGACTCGTCGAGGGGGTTCGTCGCTCGGTTCTCGTCGACGCCCTGGAACGCGAAAGGTGACCATGGGCGTGTGGCGGAAGAGCCGGCGGAAGCCGATGAAGCCCTACGTCGCGCCCCCTGAGGTGGCTCCGCCGCCGGTCGAGCACGCGGTCGAGGAAGGCCTCCTCATCGCGCGGTCCTGGACCGTGGTCGAGGTCACGAACTGGATCATCGAGCGTGCACTCCGCGACGGCGCGTCCTACGACGCGGAGGCGACGCAGGCGGCTGTGCGGCGCGAGCTGGGTCGCATGGCGGACGAGCAGGAGGAGTACGCGGACCTCGCACGGGAGGCGCGACAGACGGCGTTCCAGCGGCGGGGGAGTGCTCGTCATCAGCACGACTACCGTGCTGGCGACCTGAGTGCCCTGTCCCGTCGCCGCGAGGTGTACTCGGGGCTCGCCGCCGAACTCCGTCGGGTGAGCAAGGACGAGGAGTTCGTCGCGGGGATCGCGGAATCCGCTCGTGAGCGTGCGTGGGGCGACCTGGAGCGCGCCATCCAGGCGAAGCTCGACCGGGTCCTCGACGAGCCGGTCGTCGACGAGCACTATCGCCGTGCCCGGAGCCAGCGGCTCCGCTGGTTCCGGGATCTCGACCTCGCTGCCCTCATCGCCGCCAATCCGAAGGACGGCAGCATGCCGGTCGACGACGGCCCGAACCCCTACGAGGACTAGCGCGGCCGGTTCGAAACGGCTCGCCGGTTCTGCTAGCCTGGACGAGTAGTTGGGCCCATGGCGCAGTCCGGTAGCGCACCTCGTTCGCATCGAGGGGGTCAGGGGTTCGAATCCCCTTGGGTCCACCAGCTGCAACGACAACCCCGCGCCTCACGGTGCGGGGTTGTCGCGTTTCCGGGTGTCGGTGGCGTCCTGTCCCATGTCGGCGGCGCCCCGCGTCCTGTACGGTCAGGGGCACGGCGCCGCTTCGGTTCCCGTGAACGGGACGAGCAGTCATGCCAGCACCAACCGAACCGACCGTGCAGCACGATGCCGTCCTCGGGGTGATCGGCACTTCGCTGAAGCCCGACGAACGACGCGTGCCGATCCACCCGGCGCACTTCGAGCGCATCCCGGAGGAGTTCCGGTCTCGGATCGTCGTGGAGCACGGCTACGGTGCCCGGTTCGGTGTCTCCGACGAGGAGATCGCGCCCTCCGTCCGCTCGTTCGCGACGCGCGCCGAGGTCATCGCGCAGGCCGATGTCGTCCTCTTGCCGAAACCGCAGCTCGAGGACGTCCAGGAGCTCCGTGACGGGCAGACACTCTGGGGCTGGCCGCACTGCGTCCAGGACACCGCGCTGACGCAGCTCGCGATCGACAAACGGCTCACGCTGATCGCCTTCGAGGCGATGAACCACTGGGCCGCCGACGGCAGCTTCGGCTTGCACGTCTTCCACAAGAACAACGAACTCGCGGGCTACAGCTCGGTGATCCACGCGTTGGAACTCTGCGGCTCCACCGGCAGCTACGGCCGTCGCCTGACCGCTGTGGTCATCGGCTTCGGCGCGACCGCCCGAGGTGCGGTGACCGCGCTCAACGCCCACGGGATCCACGACGTGCGCGTGCTCACCAACCGCAGGGTCGCGGCGGTCGCGGCGCCCATCCACTCCGCCCGAATGATCCAGTTCGACCACGACGACGGCCCGTATCTGAGCGAGGTCATCACCGACGAGGGTCGCGTGCCACTCGCGCCTTTCCTGGCGGAGAGTGACATCGTCGTCAACTGCACCCTGCAGGACCCCAACGCACCACTGCTCTACCTCCGTGAGGACGACCTCGGCGCGTTCCGACCCGGGAGTCTCATCGTGGACGTCTCCTGCGACGAGGGCATGGCCTTCGAGTGGGCGCGCACGACCGGATTCGACGACCCGATATTCACCGTCGGGCCCGGGGAGATCAACTACTACGCGGTCGACCACAGCCCCTCGCTGCTGTGGAACTCGTCCAGCTGGGAGAACAGTGAGGCGTTGCTGCCGTTCCTGCCCGCCGTCCTGGCCGGACCGGACGCCTGGGTCGACAGCCTGACCGTCCAGCGGGCCGTCGAGATCCAGGACGGCGTCATCCGCAACCCTGCGATCACCGAGTTCCAGCACCGGTCGGCGGAGTACCCGCACGAGGTCCTCCCTGGCTGACCGGTTCTCGGCCGACCGTTCAAGCAGCGGGCCGCGGCGGGCCTTTCGGTGAACCACTGACGGAGGCACCGCGCCCGGGGGGCCTCTCGCGGGCACTTCGACAGGCTCAGTGACCGGGGGTGGTCCACCCGGAACCCTCCGGTCCTCGAGCAATCGTTCCCCGGTCCCTGAATGACCCCTTTCGGTCCCTGAGCCTGTCGAAGGGCGCCCGGAGAACCTCACGAATCCGGCGCCCTTCCCGCGGTCCCTGAGCCTGTCGAAGGGCACACGAGCAACTTCCACAGTCACCCTCACTCAGCATCTGGAATGTCAGTGGTCCGTGGTGGACTTGTCCCATGACCGAGACCACCCTCACCGTGACCCGCGTCGGCGACGAGTACGCCGCGCAGCTCGCGGAGTTCTCAGACCACTATGCCGACATCCAGCGTCGGCGTGCTGCTCTGGACGCCGAGGAGGTCCGCCTCCTGGCCCGTTCCGCCGCCTACGCGGACGCTTTCGCCGACGCCACGGTCCCGGCGATCTTCCCGCCGGCGGAGCGCCAGGCGCTCTCGCGCCGTTCGACCTGCGCGGCCCTCGCGATGGCGACGCGCACGCCCGAGCGGACGGTCCAGCGGGCGACGAACGACGCCGAGCGGCTCGTGAACGAAGCGCCCGCGGTATTTGAATCCCTCGAAGCGGGCCGCATCTCGGCCAGGCACGCGCAGACGATCATCGACCAACTCAGTGACGTGCCGCCTGCGGGGCGGGCGGTGTTCCTCGCGGAAGTCCTGCCGGTTGCGGAAGCGTCCACCAACGCGAACCTCCGGAGACTCGCCCGCGTCCTCCGCGAGCGCCTCCACCCGGAATCGATCACCGCCCGAGCGGTCCGCTCTGAGGCGGACCGCCGGGTGGAGTTCGAGCCGGCCGCCGACGGCATGGCCTGGGTGCACCTGTTCACCACCGCGCCGATCGCGCAGGGCATCATCGAGCGGGTCGAAGCGGCCGCCGCCGAATCGCGCAAGGCCGGTGACACCCGCACCTGCGGACAACTGCAGGCCGACGCCCTGGCGGCGCTTGCACTCACCGGCGTCACGCCCGAGGACGTCCTGTCGAGCCCGGTCCTCCCGCACCCGATCGAGGTCCAGGAGCACATCAAGCCCACGGTCCACATCACCGTCCCCGCGCTGAGCATGGCCGGCGTCTCCGATGCCCCGGCCACGCTCGACGGCTATGGCCCGATCGACCCGGCGACCGCGGCCCGGATCGCGGTGAACACGCCAAGCTTCACCCGGATCCTCGTCCAGCCGGACACCGGCGCGGTCCTCTCCGTCGGCCGCAACCAGTACCGGGTTCCGGCCGATCTGAAACGCGCGGTCCGGCTGCGGGACGGCACTTGTCGGGCACCGGGCTGCGGGAGACGAGCCCGGGCCTGCGACCTCGATCACTCGGTCGCGTGGGAAGACGGCGGCACAACAGATGTGGGCAATCTCGCCTGCCTCTGCCCACATCACCACCGGATGAAGCACTTGCCCGGGTGGAACCTCGACCACGGGCCCGGCGGGGTGCTCGAGTGGACGACACCTGACGGGAAGCAGTATCGGACCGAGCCTGATCCCGCGCCGTTCTGACCCTTGCCGGTCTTTGATCTGCACGAATCGAGCCGGTCGACGTGTCGAAGGGTTTCTCGTGGGCACGTCGACAGGCTCAGTGACCGGGGGAGGTGTGCCCGGATTGATGAGGCGTCCTCGTGGGCACTTCGACAGGCTCAGTGACCGGAAGAGGTTTGCCCGCCATGTCTCGGTCCCTGAGCCTGTCGAAGGGCAGCCTGGGCCGCCTTAACTCGGTGAACGGGGAGGTTCGCGCCGTTCACGTGGGACGGGTCGGGCACGTGAACACGGCCTGAGAGGTTCGTGGCAGGCCGCGCAAGCGGTCGAGCGCGGCATCCACCCGCCCCTACGCTTGACGCTTGCGCCGTACGGCATCGGTCGGCGGAGGAACACATGGTGCACGACCGGCTCGAGGAGGCATGGATGTTCGTTTGGCAGAGCTGGTGGGGTGTCGCCGCAGCGGCCGGGATAGCGCTGATCGCAGCGCTCGTCGTCATCGTGATCGTGTCGGTCTCCTTCCGGATGGCGGCGCGACGGAGCGAGTGGCCGGGAGCGCTCGCCGGGAGTGCCCGTCACCCCTTCCGAGCGCTCGTGATCCTCGTGGCGGTATGGCTGGCGGTGGCGGCGACGCTCCCCGATGAGAACACCCGCGGGTTCGTCGACCAGACCTTCCGGATAGCGGTCATCGCCGCGGCCACATGGCTGGTCGCCGCGCTGCTCGCCTTCGTCATCGGGCTCGGTCAGGCGCGGTACCGCATCGACGTCCCGAACAACAAGGTCGCCCGCCGCATGCAGACGCAGCTCGCGCTCGTCCGTCGCTTGGCGATCGCGGTCGTCGTCATCGTCGGTGTCGCGTCGATCCTCTTGACGTTCCCCGGCGTCCAAGGCGTCGGGGCGAGCGTGCTGGCCTCCGCCGGTGTCGTGAGCATCGTCGCCGGCCTCGCGGCGCAGTCCGTCCTCGGGAACGTGTTCGCCGGGATCCAGCTCGCCTTCAGCGACGCGATCCGGGTCGACGACGTCGTCATCGTCGAAGGGGAGTGGGGCCGGATCGAGGAGATCACCCTCACCTACGTCGTCGTCGGCATCTGGGACGACCGCCGCATGGTGCTCCCCTCCACCTACTTCACCTCCACGCCCTTCCAGAACTGGACACGGAACACGAGCGAGCTGCTCGGGTCGGTCGAGTTCGACCTCGACTGGTGGGTGAGCCCCGCGGTCATGCGGACCGAGCTGGAGCGCATCCTCGACCGCACCGACCTCTGGGACGGTCGGGCGCAGGTGCTGCAGGTCACGGACGCCGTCGGCGGCTACGTGCGCATCCGCATCCTCGTCACCGCGGTGGACGCACCGACCCTCTTCGACCTCCGATGCCTCGTACGCGAGCAGATGGTCGAGTGGATCCTCGCGCAGAACCCGTCGGCGATCCCGCGCAACCGGGTGCAGATGGTCGAGCAGGAGCCTCGTCCGGAACCGAAGCGCGGCGGTCCGGTGACCGAGCCGGTCGGGCTGTTCAGCGGCAGTGCCGAGGCCGAACAGCGCGCAAGCCTCTTCACGTCGTCGATCACCCTGCCCGACCTGGACGACGAACCCGAACGCTGACCGTCGCGCGGCCGGACGCGTGTGCACCGAATCGTTGTCGTTCCGGCGATCCTGTATGCGCTTCCCATCGCTACCATCAAGGGAACCTCGCCGGGTGACCTGCCGGCGGGCCGTCGGCGCTGCTGCCGACGTGAACGGACGGCGCCGGCCCGAACCCCGGCGACGGCATGCGAAGGAGACCGCGCGTGAACGACGACACCCTCTTCCTCACCGATGAGGACACCGCCGTCCCCGGCGAACGCCCGGAGCAGCGTCTCGAACGACGCTCCGCGTCCGTCCTGAAGCACCGGCTCCTCGAGCAGGAACGCAAGCAGTTCGAGGAGTCCCTCGCCTCGGCGAAGGCGGACGGCGCCCTCGAACGCGCAGCGGCCCTCATCGTCTCCGCTCGACGACGTTTCCTCATCGGGGCGTCGAAGTCCTTCACCTACGCGTCCCTCCTCGCCGCGGACCTCAGCTACGGCCTCGCGAACGTGACGCTCATCGACGGCACCATCGTGCGTCCCCTCGACGTCCTCAGCGACGTGCGGACGAGCGACGTCATGATCGCCGTGTCGCTGCAGCGGTACCGGAAGTACACGATCGACTCCGTCGTCCCGTTCGCCGAGGCGGGAGGCAGCCTCGTGCTCATCACCGACGCCCCGGACGCCCCGTTGACCCCGTACGCCGACGAGACGATCGTCCTCGGCCGTGCCGAGGACGGACACCCGAGTTCCTCGATCGGGATCGCGCTCACCCTGCACGTCCTCGCCACGCTCACGACGGCCAGCGCCAAGGGTGCCGGCCGACGGGCGGTGGAGCGGGAGCGCCTCGCCGAGACGCTCGGGGTCTACGTCTCCGACGAGGGCTGAGCGCGGACCGGGCTCAGCTGCCCGAACCCTTCCCCTCGCGCACGATCGACAGGGGTTCCGTGATGTCCTCGAGGGACTTCCGCGCGGCGTCGACCCCGAAGATGAGGGCGACCAACCCGCCGAGGATCATCACGCCGGCGCCGACGAAGTATCCGACGGTGAGCGGCCCACGGTCGGTGCCGTCGCCGATCAGGATCCCGTACAGCAGGGGCGCGACCGAACCCGCGATCTGTCCGATCGCGAAGAAATAGCCGATCACCTGGCTGCGGAGCTCGAGCGGGAAGATCTCGCTCACGGTCAGGTAGGCGCTGGACGCGCCGGCGGAGGCGAAGAAGAACGAGACGCACCAGAAGATCGTCTGCGTCGTCGCGTCGAGCGCACCGGCGTTGAAGAGCACCGCAGACACGGCCAGGACCGCCCCCGAGACCCCGTAGGTGAGGAAGATCATCTGGCGACGACCCCAGGTGTCGAACAGCCTGCCGAGGAGGAGCGGGCCGAGCAGGTTGCCGATCGCGAAGGGGAAGAAGTAGTACTGCGTCGACGAGGGGCTCGTGCCGTAGAAGTTCTGCAGCACGAGCGCGTAGGTGAAGAAGATCGCGTTGTACAGGAACGACTGCGTGATCATCATCGCGAGGCCGACGAAGGTGCGCTTCGGGTACTTCGAGAAGAGGACGCCGAAGATGGTCCGGATCGGGATGTGGCCCTGGGCCTGCACCGTGAGCGCCTTCGACTCGTCGACCGGCTCGATCGTCCCGCCCTGTTTGCGGACGGTCGCCTCGATGTCGTCGACCGTTGCCTCCGCCTCCTGTTCCCGACCGTGCGTCATGAGCCAGCGCGGACTCTCGGGGATGTGGCGTCGCAGGAAGATGATGGCGAGGCCGAGGACCGGCCCGATGAAGAACCCGATGCGCCAGCCGACGTCCTCCGCGAAGTAGTCGGTGTTCAGCAGGAAGAGGTTCGCGGCCGATCCGAGGGCGGCGCCGCCCCAGTAGGTGCCGTTGATGGCGATGTCGACGTGCCCGCGGTACTTCGACGGGATGAGCTCGTCGATGGCCGAGTTGATCGCCGCGTACTCGCCGCCGATGCCCATGCCGGCGAAGAACCGGAAGATGGCGAGGAACCAGAACGTGGGGGACAGGCCGGCGATGCCACTCGCGACGAGGTAGATCGCGAGGGTCAGGATGAAGAGCTTCTTGCGGCCGAGGCGGTCCGCCATGCGGCCGAAGACGAGCGCTCCCGTCACCTGGCCGAGCAGGTAGATCGTCCCGAGGAGGCCGACCTCCGCCGCCGACAGCCCCAGCGACTTCTGGAATCCGGCGGAGGCGACGATCTGGATCTCGAGGCCGTCGAGCACCCACGAGAAGCCGAGACCGACGACGATCATCCAGTGGAACCGGGTCCACGGCAGTCGGTCCATCCTGGCGGGGACGAGGCTCCGCACCGGGGCCGGCTGCCCGGAGGTCGACGTGTTCGACATGGAATGGCTCCTTCCACGGCCGTCCCGTCGACGGTCGATCCGGGAGATGACGCTACTCCCGCGGCGGGCATCGGACGTCGCCGATCGGTGCCCCTTGACTTCGTCCTGGTGGAGGAGCACCCTACGCCCGGCACCCCGTGCGATGGCGCCCCGTGGCGCGGAATGGTCGTACGCTCGAAGCGCGACGAGATCGCGGACGGCTGCCGAGGGCCGTCGAGGAGGAGGCGGCATGCACCTGGTCGAGGACAGCACCGAGACGGACATCACACGGGTCTTCCAGGACCGGATCAGCTCCGGCGTCGCCCCGGGATCGTACGTCGCCGTGTTCGACCGCGAGCGGGTCCGGTTCGAGCAGGGGTTCGGCGGAGTCACCGTGGGCGGTCCGGTGCCCGACGCCGACACGCTGTTCCGCATCGCCTCCTGCACGAAGAGCTTCACCGCCGCCGTGCTCCTCATCCTCCGCGACGCCGGCCGCCTCGACCTGGACGCGCCAGTGGACGAGTTCGTGCCGGAGTTCGCGCCGGTGCTCCCTGACGGCATCGCCGTCCGGCCGACCGTACGGATGCTCCTGACGATGTCGGGTGGGCTCGGAACGGACGATCCGTGGGGTGACCGCCAGGAGTCGATCACCGTGGACGAGTTCCGGCGGCTGCTCGTGCGCGGCGTCCGATGCGTCACGACACCCGGGACGGCCTTCTCCTACTCGAACCTCGGCTACGCGTTGCTCGGGCAGGTCATCGAGCGTGTGACCGGTGGCTCCTACATCGATGCGGTGACCTCGCTCCTGCTGGAGCCGCTCGGGCTCGGCGCCGTGTTCGAGCGACCCGAGGGCGACGGGGCGGTCACGGCGACCGGTCATCGTGTCCGCCGCGAACGGGCCGTCGATGAGGACGGCCGATTCGTCGAGGTCCCGTTCTCCGGGCCCGGGGTCTTCTCCTCGATCGGCGGGCTCTTCGCCTCTGCCTCCACCCTGATCGGATGGGTGCGCTGGCTCGACGGCGCGTGGACCGGGGACGAGACCGGACCGCTGTCGAGCGCCAGCCGCCGCGAGATGCAGCAACTGCACCGGCTGGCTCCGTCGCGGCCCACCCTCGACGGCGTGCCGCCGAGACTCGCGCTCGGCTACGGCTTCGGCCTCTTCGTCGAGGAGGACGCCGACCTCGGGACGCTCGTCTCGCACTCGGGCGGCTACCCCGGCTACAGCGCCCACATGCGGTGGCACCCGACATCGGGGTTCGGCGTCGTCGCCTTCGAGAACGCCGGCTACGCGGCCGTGGCGAAGCCCGCCGAACAGGCCTTGCGGCTGGCGATCGCGGGAGCCCAGGCCTCCGGCGAGCTGCTGGAACCGGCGATCCGCCCCTGGCCGGAGACCCTCGTGGCGTCGATGACCGCGACCGGGCTGCTGTCGCATTGGGACGACCGCGTCGCCGCGTCGCTGTTCGCCGAGAACGTCGCCCTCGACCGACCGCTGGACGAGCGACGCGAGGCGGTCGACGCCGCTGTCACCGCCGTCGGCGGCATCGCCGAGGTGGCTTCGGGACGTGCGACGCCGATCTGCGATTCGCCTGACCACCTGGTCTGGTTCGTCGAGGGGACGGAGGGTCGCCTCCGCCTGGAGGTCCGGATGACACCTGTGCTCCCGCTCCGGGTCCAGACCTTCACGGTGACGGTCGACGACCAAGGCGAGTGAACGCCGAACGCCGGCAGCTGAGGCTCAGCTACCGGCGTTCAGGTGGAACAGGGCGGTTCGGTTCAGCCGATCGAGTCGTCGTCGCCGTTGCCGTTGCGGTTCGTCGGGGAGATGTCCTCCGTCGACTCGACGTACTCGTAGTCGGTCGTCGTCGGGCCGTCGTGGTCGCCGGTGTTCGTCGCTTCGCCGACGGGGCGGTAGATGAGCTGGCCTTCGCCGTAGGGCAGGACGAGCTCGCCGTCCTGACCGTCTTCGAGCGGGATGATCTCGCTGTCGAGCGGGCCGCCGGTGAGTTTCGCAAGAGTCTGTGACATGTCGCCAGCCTAGCCCCGACGACTGTCAGAGTGCTGCGATGGTCCAGGACACCCGGTGTGGTGTATTGGGAGCCAGGACGACGAGGTCGGTCCCGGTCGAGAAGGCGTCGGGGGGACAGGTCATCGGTTCGACCGCGAGCCCCAGTCGGTTCAGCTCCGCGACGGGCTGATCGGCCGTATGCACCTGGACCCAGGGCAGACCGTCACCCCAGTGCATGGCGACGCCGCTGCCGGAGGGCGTCGTCACGCGCACCGTGACCCGGCCGTCGACGTCGCGATCGAGCGCCGTGTACGCGTGATCGATGAAGGTGTCGCCGATGGTCCGGGGTGCGCGGAAGTCGAAGTGCTCCGTCGCCTCCGTGTCGACCGGCTCCAGCGAGACCGGGATGAGCCGGTCCGGTGTGACGGTGAGCACCTCGGCGGCGGGCAGCTCCAGCGTCCAGTCGTCGACACGGCCCTCACCCGCGACGAGGTACGGGTGTGGCCCGGTGCCGTAGGGCGCGTCGACGTCGCCGAGGTTCAGGGCCTCGACGTCGGTGTGGAGTCCGTCGTCGTCGAGCGTGTAGGTCGCGGTGACCTGGACACGGAACGGGTAGCCCTCCTGCGCCTCGATGACCACGCGGAACGCAGCCGACGCGGCGCTCGACGCCACGAGTTCCCACTCCGACCAGGCGGCGAGCCCGTGGAGGGCGTGACCGCGAGCGGGTTCCGTGAGTGCGAGCTGGTGGTCGACGCCCGCGAAGGTGTACCGGCCGTCGACGACGCGGTTGGGCCACGGGGCGAGCATCGCACCGCGGAAGGCCGGACGGACCTCCTCGGCGTCGAACGGGACCACGAGGTCTCGACCGTCGTGCCGCAGGAACCGCAGCGAGGCACCGACCGAGGCGATCGACGCGGTGTACGCACCGTGCTCGAGGTCGACCCGCCGTCCCGAGATCGGACGTCGGTCGACGGAGGCGGACGGGGACACGGCGCTGGTGGATTCGGTCACGGCCCCATTCTGTCGCATCGACACCGACCGACCCGGCCGACTGGCGGTGCGGGTCGGTCGATGGGACGCGGCTCAGTCGAGGGATCGGCCGCGCATGTCCGAGAGGAACAGCGCGGCGACCGCGGCGACGACGAAGAAGGCGGCGAACACGGAGAAGAGCAGGGCGTTCCCTCCAAGGAGGAGCACCGGAACCGACAGCGGGGCGATGATCGAGGCGATGCGGCCGATGCCGGCGGCCCACCCCGCCCCCGTCGCACGGAGCGCCGTCGGGTACAGCTCCGGGGTCGTCGCGTACAGGGCGCCCCAGGCACCGAGGTTGCAGAAGGACAGGCACATACCGAACACGATGATCATCGGTTCGGTCGTCGCCGTGCCGAACAGGACCGCCGACACCGCGGAGCCCGCGAGGAAGGTCGCGAGGGTCTGCTTCCGGCCCCAGGCCTCGATCAACCACGCCGAGACGGCGTAGCCCGGGATCTGGGCCAGGGTGATGATGAGGGTGAAACCGAAGGACCGCACGAGCGAGAAGCCGGAGGCGACGAGGATCGTCGGGATCCAGATGAACGCACCGTAGTAGGAGAAGTTGACGCAGAACCACACGATCCACAGCGATCCGGTGTCGCGGCGGTGCGTGGGCACCCACAGCCCACGGAGGCGCTCGCCGGCGGAGAGGCCGGCGCTCACGGGGGTGTCGGTGGTGGTGTCGCCGGCGGCTTCCGGGTGGGCGACGCCGGCCGATGCCTCGAACTCACGGACGACGGCTTCTGCCTCGCGGTGGCGCCCACGCGACTCCAGGAAGCGCACCGACTCCGGCAGTCGCGTCCGCACGATGGCCGCGTAGACCGCGGGCAACGCGCCGATGGCGAGCGCCCAGCGCCACCCGTCGTCGCTCGTCGGCACGACCAGGTAGCCGATGAGGGCGGCGGCGATCCATCCGATCGCCCAGAACGCCTCCAGGAACACGATGATCCGCCCGCGGATCCGTGGCGGGGCGAACTCGCTCATGAGGGTCGAGGCGACGGGCAGCTCGGCGCCGAGTCCGAGGCCGACGATGAACCGCAGCACGATGAGCACGCCGAGTCCCCAGGCGAGGGCCGACGCGCCCGTCGCGATGCCGAACACGAGCAGGGTGATCGCGAAGACGTGGCGTCGACCGACCCGGTCGGCGAGCAGACCGCCGAGCGTCGCACCGATGGCCATGCCGAGGAACCCGGCTGAGGCGATCCAGGAGAGCTCCGTGTTCCCGAGCTGCCACTGCACGGCGAGTTGGGCGAGCACGAAGGACACGAGTCCGACGTCCATGGCGTCGAGGGCCCAGCCGACGCCGGAACCGACGAGCAGTCGCCCGTGGGCCTTGGTGAACGGGAGCGCGTCGAGGCGCTCGCTGCGGGTGCGGGGTGTGGTGGGGGCGGTGGACACGTCACCATTCTGGTGCAGGATGTGCCCGCCGGCGCCGGTCCGTCGCAGATAGGCTGACGACACGAACTGCAGGCGTGCGGCCGGGCAGTTCACCCGCTCCGCCCGCCGTTCCGTCGAAAGGCCACTCCCGTGACCGATGCACCGCCTCCCGACCCGCAGCAGCCTGACGGCCGCCCGCCGCAGTGGCCGATGGGTCAGCAGCCGCAGCAGCCGTATGGTCAGCCGCAGCAGCAGCCGTATGGCGGGCAACCACAGCAGCCGCCGTATGGGCAGGGACCGCAGCAGCAGAACCCGTACGGTCAGCAGCAGAATCCGTACCAGCAGAACCCCTATGGCGGGCAGCAGAACCCTCATCAGCAGAGCCCGTATGGCGGGCAGCAGAACCCTCATCAGCAGAGCCCGTACCAGCAGAACCCGTATGGCGGGCAGCAGAACCCCTCCGGCGGGCAGCCGTATCAGCCGCAGCCGCCGTATCAGCCGCAGCAGAACCCGTACCAGCAGCAGCCACCGCAGGGCCCTCCCGGGTACGGCCAGCAGCCGCCGCCTCCTCCCGCTGCCCCGAAGCGCAAGCGGACGGGGCTCATCATCGCCCTCGCGGTCGGTGTTCCGCTCGTGTTGGCGGCGATCATCACCGTCATCGCCCTCGTGCTCTCGCAGGGTGGCGCGCCGGTCGCGGACCCGAGCCCCACCCGCTCGGCCACGCCGACGAAGACCGCGTCTCCGACGCCCACGGAGACGGACTCGACGCCGGAGCCGACGAAGACCTATGTCTCCATCCCGCCCGACCTCGACTTCGCGGCCGGGCAGGACGTCCCCGCCGAATGGACGGCTTACCTGACGAACGACCTGGATTCGTCCTGGGCGGCGATCGGTCCGGACCGGAACGGCGTCGAGATCTACCGGAACGCGGCGACCTCCTGCGACGTCGGACTCGGCAACATCGCGCTGACGCCTGACGAGATCGCGGTCGGAGACGACGAGAAGTCGAGCGACGCCTACATGGCGAAGTACGTCGGGGCCGACTACGTCAAAGCGGACGGCACGACGGAGCAACTGAACTACAACAGCGGTGGGGGCCTCATCGAGTTCCGGGTCCTGTCGTGGACGCAGCCCTCGGGGGAGCGCACGTACTGGGGCGTCCGGTCGCTCACGAAGATGGGGATCCTCGTCGTCTTCACCTTCACGTGCAAGGACCAGGGGTCGCTCGACCTGCTCGCAAGCGACGTCGTGAACCTCATCTCCGTGGAGCTGCTCCCGAAGCGCTGACCGGTCCCGTCGTCAGAACGCGCGGAGGACCGCCTGCGCGACCGTGAAGATCGCGAGGCCGGCGAGCGCGCCGACGATCGTGCCGTTCAAGCGGATGAACTGCAGGTCGCGTCCGACGAGCAGCTCGATCTTCTGGGTCGTCTCCCGGGCGTCCCAACGCTCGACGGTCTCGGTGATGATGCTCGCGATGTCGTGCCGGTAGCGGGTGACGACGTAGGACAGGGCGTCCGCGACGCGGGTGTCGACGCGGGTGGAGAACGCCCGGTCGGTCGACAGCCGCCGGCCGAAGTCCGCGATGGTGCCGGAGATGCGCACGCGGAGGTCGCTGTCGGGGGCGTCGAGTGCCTCGAGGAACGCGCTCTTCGCGGCCGTCCAGGTCTTGCCGGCGACCTCCCGGACGCGAGGACTGTCGATGACCTCGTGTTTGGCGTTCTCGAAGCGGGTGATGGTCGCGTCGTCGTGCTGCAGCTGCTCCGCGAGCTCGCCGAGGTACCCGTCGAGGGCATGACGGAGCTGGTGGTCGGGGTCCGCGCGGACGGCCTGGACGAAGGACACGGCCTCCCGGTAGAGCTTGTCGTCCACGAGCCGGTCGACGAAGGACGGCACCCAGGTCGGCAGACGGCTCGAGACCAGGCGCTCGAACGCCTTCGGGTTCATGCTCAGCCACTCACCCGTGCGGTCGAGGAGGAGGTCGACCGCGTCGTGGTGCGCGCCCACGCCGACGATGTGCTCGACCCAACGGCCGATGTTCGGGGCCCACTGCGGGTCGATGAGGTGTTTGGACGCCAGCGCCTCGATGACCTCGCGGACGTCGTCGTCGGACAGCGTCTCCAGGAGACCCCGCACCGCGATGGACCCCTCGGCGGTGACCCGCTCGGCGTTCGCGGGCTCGGACAACCAGCCGCCGAGCTTCTCCGAGACGGAGACGGACGCGAGCTTCTGCCGCACGACCTCTTCGGAGAGGAAATTGGTCTCCACGAACTCGCCGAGGCTGACGCCGATCTCGTCCTTGCGCTTCGGGATGATCGCCGTGTGCGGGATCGGGATGCCGAGCGGGTGCCGGAAGAGGGCGGTGACGGCGAACCAGTCCGCGAGCGCCCCGACCATACCGCCCTCGGAGGCGGCCCTGACATACGCCAACCACGGGTAGCGCCCCTCGAGCGCGAACGCGACGGCGAAGATGACCGCCATGACGAGGAGCAATCCGGTGGCGAGGCGCTTCATCGAGCGCAGGGCTCGCGCACGGTCCGCATCGGCGGCGGTGAGTTCGAGTGTGGGGGAGCTCGTCATCCGCCCATCCTAGGCTCGTCGACCGTGTCCTCCGGTCCGACGGAGCAGGAGGGCACCGTACCCCCTGGTGGTACTCTGAGCCGGTGATCGAAGACATCAAGAAGCGGGCCCTGCACCGGACGAAGATCCTTGAGGGCCAGATGCGCGGCCTCGAGAAGATGATCGAGAACGAGGACTACTGCATGGACATCATCACGCAGTCGCTCGCCATCCAGAAGTCGCTGGGATCGCTCAACAAACTGCTCGTCGAGAACCACCTGCTGACGCACGTCACGCAGATGTTCGAGGAGGGCGGGGACAGCAAGGACGCCGCGGTCGGCGAGCTCCTGCGGATCTTCGAGCTCAGCAACAACCGCGGCTGAGCCGCGCCTTCAGGCCGGCCCGAGCGATCACACGGGCCCGAGCCAGGCGTTCGCGACCGTGGCGTGGGCGGACTCGTCGTCGGAGGGATGGAACATCCCGGCGAGGACGTCGCGGTACAGCCTGCCCAATTCGCTCGCGGCGAAGTAGCTGCCGCCGCCGGCGACCCGGATCGCCTGATCGACGACCTCGCGGGCGGTCTCCGTCGCGCGGACCTTGAGCCCGACGAGTTTCGGGAACCAGAGCGCGCCGTGGTCGACCCCCTCGTCGAGGTCCCGGGCGATGCCGGCGAGCTGCGGCAGCATGCCGTCGTAGGCGATGGCGGCCGTCGCGATCCGACGGCGGATGTCGGGGTCGGCCGCGTAGCTCGCACCACCGGCCTTCTTCGACGTCTTCCGGTGGGCGGTCTCGACCGCAAGTCGGAGGGCGCGTTCGCCGATGCCCGTGTACACGGCGGCGATGAGGGTCTCGAAGCAGGCGAAGATCCCGAAGACGATGGGATCCGGGTTGGGGCCCGGGTCGAGGCGTCGGACGATGTGTTCCGCCGTCGACTCGGCTCCCTGAAGCAGGGTCGTCCTACTCTGGCTGGCGCGCATCCCGACGGTGTCCCAGTCGTCGAGGATCTCGAACCCGCCGCGCGAGCGCTCGATGAAGCCGTAGACGACCTTCGGACCGTCGGCCGAGGTCGTGTCGAGCCCGGTCGTCCCCAGCCACGTCCATGCGGGTGACAACGAGGTGAAGATCTTCCGGCCGTGGAACCGATAGGAACCGTCGGGGCCCGGACGGGCTTCGGTGTCGGATCCGAAGAGCACGAGGTCGTTGCCCGCCTCGCTCACGCCGAACGCGTAGAGCTCGTCGCCGGCCGCTCCCTCGAGGACGAAGCGGAGCGAGTCGTCTCCTCGAGTGTGGAGCAGTCGCGCGACCCCCGTCCACACGAGGTGCATGTTGATCGCGAGGGCGGTCGCCGGGGCGGCGGTGGCGAGCCGGGATTGGAGCAGCGTGACCTCGCTCAGGCCGAGGCCGAGGCCGCCGAACTCCTCGGGGACGAACGCCCGGAGGTAGCCGCACGCTCGCAGCTCCGCGAGGTCTTCGTCGAAGAAGGCGTTCTCACGGTCCGCCACGGCGGCACGTTCGCGGATGCGCTCGACGAGCCCATCACTGAGGATCGAGGCGGGGTCGAACGATCGATCGGACGGGTGGTGCTGCGCTTGAGCGGTCACCGGTCCATTGTCGCATCGGGCCCGGCCGAGGTGGCAGGTGTCTGCGAGCGGCGAGCGGCGCGCCGGCGGCCCGACCTGACGAGGAGGACCACGACCGCGGCGACGACTGCGAGGGGGAGCAGCCACGGCACCAGGACGCCGACCACGACGACGAGCCCCGAGGCGGCGGCGACGAGCGCGTTCCACCCGGTGACCACGCCGCCCCAGAAGTCGGTGGGCACGCCCGGCGCGACCACGCCTGGGGCCACGAAGCTCACGAACACGGAGGAGAAGTCGACCTGGTCGGCGAGCGCGTCGCGCTGGGCGACGAGCCCGTCCAGTTCCGCCTGCCGCTGGGACAGGCTGGTCTCGGCGGCGAGGAGGTCGGCCGTCGTGGTCGAAGCCGCCATGAGTCCGAGCAGTCGGTCGACGGAGGCCTGGAGGGCGGTGACCCGCGCGTCGAGGTCGGCGGCCTGTGCCGTGACATCCACCGCGGACACGGAGAGGCTGTTCACCGTGCCGAGTGCCTGCATTTGTGCGAGCACGTCGTCGAAGTCGTCGGCGGGGATGCGGACCGTCAGCGTCGCCTGCGCGGCTTGGTCGGAGGTGCCCGGAGTCTCGTCGCGGCTGTCGACGCGCCCGCCCGCCTCGGTGACGATCCGGGTGGCGTCCGTCGCGGTGCTGATCGGGTCGTCAGCGGTGACGGTGAGTGAACCGGTCGTGACCACCTGCTGTTGCGTGAGGTCGGGCGAGGCGGCGCCGTCGACGCCGAGCTGCGCGTCGCCGGCGACCTGGCCGGGCGCGGGCATCGCAGCTCGCGAGTCGCTGCCGGCCTCGGTGCTCGACCCGGCCGAGCAGCCCGAGAGGACGAGCCCGACGAGGACGGCCGAGACCAGCACGGTGGTGGTGCGGATCACTACTGAGCGCTTCATGGCATCACCCTAGGGAGCCACCGCACCGCGGAGGTGCAGGGACCCTGGGAAGCGGGTCACGATCAGGTCTCGCGACGCGCATCACCCGAGGGAGCCGCGGTGCAGGGACCGTGGGAAACAGGTCGCGATCAGGTCTCGCGTCGCGCCCGCTGCTCGAGTTGCAGCTCGGCCCAATCACCGATGGCCTTCGTGGTCTCCGCCGGGCGGTCCCGATGCACGTTGTGACCGGCACCCTGGACGATCGTCAGGCTGACCTGGCGGTTCGCGAGGACCTCGGCGGCGAGCGCGCCGCGGAAGAGGCTGTACACCTCCGGATCGGAGGCGATCACGAAGGTCGGGTTGCGCAGAGCGGCCGCCGCAGGACGGACGTCCCACGGGTGGTTCTGCTCGCTCGTCTGCTCGATCGCCCATCGGCTCGCCTCGGACACCGCCTGGACCTTGATCTCCACGTCCAGCGGGTGCCACTCCGGGTTCTTCGCGCGGACGGAAGCGATCGTGTTGTCGGCGAAGGCGGCTTCCTGGCTGGCGCGGATGATCTCGGCGTCGTGGTCGTCGAGCGCGATGGCGGGATCGAGCAGCACGACCGCCGCGGCCCACCGGGGGTCGGCTGCGGCGGCGACCGCGGTGGCGGCGCCTCCGAGCGAGTGTCCGACGACGAGGTCCCACGCGGCGTGCCCGACGCCGGGCACGGGGGTCGGCCTGGTGGCCAGCAGATCGGCGGCGTAGGCCTCGACCCGGTAGTCCAGCGCACGAGGGGCGACGCCGTGGCCGCGGAGGTCGACCGCCTCGACGAGCCAACCGCGATCGGCCAGGGCGGCGCAGATGCGCCAGGTGCTCGGACCGTTGCTGCCGAGTCCGTGGACCACGAGCGCCCGAGCCGGCGCGTCGTGACGACCCCAGCGGTGACGTGGGAGCTCCACGGGCGTGATCGTGCGGGCGGCGAGGCTGGACGCGGTGTCGACGACGGGCTCGGTCATGGGTTCAGCCTACGGTCTCGCGTCAGTCGAGCCGGTCCGGGTCGGTGCCGGTGCGCTCGCCGTTCTCGAGCGCCGAGATGGCGGTCAGGTCGTCGGCGTCGAGGGTGAAGTCGAACACCGTGAAGTTCTCCGCGATCCGCGCCGGTGTGGCCGACTTGGGGATGACGATGTTGCCGAGCTGCAGGTGCCAGCGCAGCACCACCTGTGCGACCGTGCGCCCGTGCTTCCGTGCGATGGCCCCGAGGTCGGAGGTGGCGTCGTATCCGTCGGCGGCGGGCGTGAAGAAGCGGCCGCGGGCGAGCGGCGACCAGGCCTCCGTCGCGATGCCGTGTGCCGCGTTGACGGCGCGCAACTCCCGCTGGGGGAGGAAGGGGTGGAGTTCGATCTGGTTGACGGCCGGGGTGACCTCCGCCGACTCCAGGAGTCGTTCGAGATGGCTGCGGTGGAAGTTGGAGACGCCGATGGAACGCGTACGTCCTTCGGCCCGCAACCGCTCGAGCGCGCGCCAGGTCTCGCGGTACCGGTCCTGCCCCGGGGCCGGCCAGTGGATGAGGTACAGGTCGACGTGGTCGAGGCCGAGGAGGTCGAGGCTCCTGTTGAACGCGCGCAGCGTCTCCTCGTACCCCTGATCGGTGTTCCAGACCTTCGTCGTGACGAAGAGCTCGTCGCGGGGGATGCCCGACTCGCGGATCGCGACGCCGGTGCCGCGCTCGTTGCCGTACAGCGAGGCGGTGTCGATGTGGCGGTACCCGACCTCCAACGCCGTCCGCACGATCTCGGTGCTGGCGAGGTCCGGGACCTTGTAGACGCCGAAGCCGAGCTGGGGGATCGTGTGCCCGTCGTTGAGGAGGACGGTCGGGGTGCTGTCTGCCATGGCACCAGTATCCTCGACAGGGCCACCGTCACCGTCGAAAGGGAGCCCATGCCGCAACTCATGATCGTCACCGGGAGCGTCCGTGCCGAGCGGGTGGGCGGCGCCGTCGCCGACTGGGTCGCCGGCGTGGCGGAGACGGACGAGCGGTTCACCGTCGACGCGGTCGATCTCCGGGAGCTGGCGTTGCCGTTCATGGACGAGCCCGCGCACCCGCGGAAGCGTGCCTACGTCCACCCGCACACGATCTCCTGGAGCGAGCGGGTCGACCGGACGGACGCCTTCGTGTTCGTGACGCCCGAGTACAACTACAGCTACGCGCCCGCCCTCAAGAACGCGCTCGACTACCTCATGCACGAGTGGGCGCGGAAGCCGGTCGGGATCGTCAGCTACGGCGGGCTGTCGGGCGGAACCCGCGGCGTCGTCGCGCTTCGACCTGTCCTGCAGGCCCTCGGTCTCGTCAGTACCGGTGCGAACGTGGAGATCCCGTACGTCTCACGGCAGATCGCCGACGGGGTGTTCACGCCCAACGACCGCCAGACGACCATGCTCCCGATGCTGCTGGGCGAACTGGCCGCACTCGACGGGGCCCTCGCGCCGCTGCGCGCCGACGACTGAAGCGGGGCGGCTCAGGACGGGTGGGTGTTGATCGGCTCGGTGTCGGGGATCGGGCTCGCATCGCGGCCGCGGAGGTCGGGGTGCCAGCGGTGACCGATCCAGGGGATGACGAAACCGAGCAGCGCGAACAGGCCGGCGACCCAGAACGCGCCGACCGCTCCGGAGCCGTCGATGAGGAAGCCGGCCGCCGCCGACCCCATCGCGGCACCGATGAGCTGACCGGTGCCGACCCAGCCGTAGGCCTCGGCCGTGTCGCTGAACTTCACGCTCGCCGAGACGATGGCGAACAGCACGGCGAGGGCCGGTGCGATGCCGATGCCCGCGACGAAGAGGGTGACCGACAGCCACCAGGCGTTGAGGAAGAGGCTCGCGACGGCGAGTCCGGCGAAGACGATGAAGATGCGGCGCGCCAGCGCGTAGGGACCGATCGGGGTGTGTCCGAGGGCGAGGCCGCCGGCCAGCGAGCCGACCGAGAAGATCGCGAGGACGATACCGGCTTCGAGGCCGTCGTGCCCGAAGGTCGCGACGACGCCAGCCTCGACGGCCGAACAGGCGCCGATGAGGAGGAACCCGACGACGGTGGCGAGGAGGACCGGCGGGCGCTTGAGCACCTGCCCGAGCTTGCGACGGCTCCTCGGGATGCGCACGCGCCCGACCTCCGGTGAGGAGATGAACCACAGGCAGCCGACGACCATGATCGCCGCCGCCAGGGCGATGCCCCAGACCGTGCCGACCTGGGTGGACACGAAGGTGGTCACGACGGGCCCGAGCACCCAGATGATCTCCTGGGCCGAGGCGTCGAGGGAGAACAACGGGGTGAGCTGCTGGGAGGTGACGAGCTTCGGGTAGATGGTGCGGACCGCGGGCTGGACGGGCGGGGTGCTCAGCCCGGCGACGAATCCGACCGCCATGTACGCGGGGACGGTCATGGTGACGAGGGCGATGGTCGTGACGGAGACGGCACACACCGCGAGGGTGAGGAGGAGCACCTTGCGGATGCCCCAGACGCCCATCCACCGGCTCGTGAGGGGGCCGGCGATCGCCTGCCCGATGCTCGTCGCGGCGAGGACGAGCCCGGCGGCGCCGTAGGACCCGGTGACCTGTTCGATGTGGAGCAGGAAGGCCAGCGAGAGCATCCCGAACGGGAAGCGTGCGGTGAGCTGCGCCGCGATGATCCGGGCGACGCCGGGGGTACGAAGGAGGTCACGGTAGCTGCTCACAAGGACACCAGTCTAGGGACCGGTCCCGACACGCGCGACACGCCCGCGACACGCCCAAACCGACAACGGATGTCGGAGGTGCGGAGGAGAATCCTGCCTGTGGACAGATATCCCTCGGACGGGGGAGAAAAGGCCGTCAATCCGGGATTTTCGCGTCGCCCAGGGGTGTTGTACCCAGTGGAGAACCGGTGGATAACTCGCCCGAAACGGTGGAGAACCCGGTGGAAAACTACAGGGCTGTAACTACTAGCCCTTGTGGTCGACCTGAAGACCGCCATCTATATGTAGTATTGGAACCCCGGCGCAGGACGCCGCGGGAATCACCAGATTTTGAGGGGAAGGCACGAAGAGCTATGGCAATCACGGTCTACACGAAGCCCAGTTGCGTGCAGTGCACCGCGACGTACCGCGCACTCGACAACAAGGGCATCGAGTACAACATCCTCGACCTGTCGGTCGACGAGAACGCACTCGAGCAGGTCAAGGCCCTCGGCTACCTGCAGGCACCGGTCGTCATCACCGAGGAAGACCACTGGTCGGGCTTCCGTCCCGACAAGATCGAAGAGCTCGCCGCACGTCTGGCTTGAGCCCACGGTCGCAGGCGTCATCATGAGCCGGCTCCAGCAGCACCGCACCATCCGACCGTCCGGACGTCGACGAGGAGGCCACCCGTGCAACCACGGCTGATCTACTTCTCCAGCATTTCCGGCAACACGCATCGCTTCATGCAGAAGCTCGACCTGCCCTCGTTGCAGATCCCGCTGTATGCGAAAGACGAAGCCGTGCACGCCACGGCACCCTACGTCCTCGTGACCCCCACCTACGGCGGGGGCAACGGCGACGGAGCGGTGCCCAAACAGGTGATCCGGTTCCTCAACGTGGAGGCCAACCGCTCCCTGATCCGCGGGGTCATCGCCGCAGGCAACACGAACTTCGGCGAGGCCTACGGGCTCGCCGGCGACGTGATCGCCAGCAAATGCAAGGTCCCGCACCTGTACCGCTTCGAACTCTTCGGAACCCAGGACGATGTCACCACCGTCCACAATGGATTGGAATCATTTTGGCAGCAGCGCCAGTTTCAGTGATCGACGCACCGTCGACGAGCCAGATGGACTACCACTCGCTCAACGCGATGCTCAACCTCTACGGCCCGAACGGCGAGATCCAGTTCGACAAGGACCGTGAGGCCGCGCGGGAGTACTTCCTCCAGCACGTCAACCAGAACACCGTCTTCTTCCACTCGCTGAAGGAACGGCTCGACTACCTCGTCGAGAAGGAGTATTACGAGCAGGCAGTGCTCGACAAGTACTCGTTCGACTTCATCCAGGAACTCAACGACCTGGCCTACTCGAAGAAGTTCCGCTTCCAGACCTTCCTCGGCGCGTTCAAGTACTACACCTCGTACACGCTGAAGACCTTCGACGGCAAGCGCTACCTCGAGCGGTTCGAGGACCGCGTCGTCATGACCGCCCTCGGCCTCGCCGACGGCGACCAGCAGCTCGCGGTCGCGCTCGTCGAAGAGATCATCGCGGGTCGGTTCCAGCCGGCGACGCCCACCTTCCTCAACTCGGGCAAGGCCCAGCGAGGCGAGCTCGTCTCCTGCTTCCTCCTCCGCATCGAGGACAACATGGAGTCGATCGCCCGCGGCATCAACTCCGCGCTCCAGCTCTCGAAGCGTGGCGGTGGTGTGGCGCTCTCGCTGTCGAACATCCGTGAGTCCGGTGCGCCGATCAAGCAGATCGAGAACCAGTCGAGCGGCATCATCCCCGTGATGAAGCTCCTCGAGGACTCCTTCAGCTACGCGAACCAGCTCGGCGCGCGTCAGGGCGCCGGTGCGGTGTACCTCAACGCACACCACCCCGACATCCTGCGCTTCCTCGACACCAAGCGTGAGAACGCCGACGAGAAGATCCGGATCAAGACGCTGTCCCTCGGCGTCGTCGTCCCCGACATCACCTTCGAGCTCGCGAAGAAGGGCGAGGACATGTACCTGTTCTCCCCATACGACGTCGAGCGCGTCTACGGTGTGCCCTTCGGCGACATCTCGGTGAGCGAGAAGTACCACGAGATGGTCGACGACTCCCGCATCAAGAAGACGAAGATCAACGCCCGCGAGTTCTTCCAGACCATCGCGGAGATCCAGTTCGAGTCCGGCTACCCGTACATCGTGTTCGAAGACACGGTGAACAAGGCGAACCCCATCAAGGGCCGCATCAACATGTCGAACCTCTGCTCGGAGATCCTCCAGGTCAACACGCCGACCACCTACAACGAGGACCTCTCGTACAAGGAGATCGGCAAGGACATCTCCTGCAACCTCGGCTCGCTGAACATCGCGCTCACGATGGACTCGCCCGACTTCGGTCGCACGGTCGAGACCGCCATCCGCGGCCTCACCTCCGTGTCCGACCAGAGCCACATCTCCTCGGTGCGTTCGATCGAGGACGGCAACGACAAGTCGCACGCCATCGGCCTCGGCCAGATGAACCTCCACGGCTACCTCGCCCGCGAGCGCGTGCACTACGGCAGCCCCGAGGGCATCGACTTCACGAACATCTACTTCTACACGGTGGTGTTCCACGCGCTGCGTGCCTCGAACCTCATCGCCAAGGAGCGCGGGGAGACCTTCGACGGTTTCGCCGACTCGCAGTACGCGTCGGGTGAGTTCTTCGACAAGTACATCGACCAGGTCTGGGAGCCCGAGACACCTCGTGGCCGCGAGCTCTTCGAGCAGGCCGGCGTGCAGATCCCGACGCAGGCGGACTGGACGGCCCTCAAGGCGTCCATCCAGGAGTACGGCATCTACAACCAGAACCTCCAGGCCGTCCCGCCGACCGGTTCGATCTCCTACATCAACAACTCCACGTCGTCGATCCACCCGATCGCGTCGAAGATCGAGATCCGCAAGGAAGGCAAGCTCGGTCGCGTGTACTACCCGGCTCCGTTCATGACGAACGACAACCTGGAGTACTACGAGGACGCCTACGAGATCGGTGCCGAGAAGATCATCGACACGTACGCCGCGGCGACGCAGCACGTCGACCAGGGACTGTCGCTGACGCTGTTCTTCAAGGACACCGCCACCACGCGCGACATCAACAAGGCGCAGATCTACGCGTGGAAGAAGGGCATCAAGACCATCTACTACATCCGTCTCCGCCAGCTCGCGCTCGAGGGCACGGAAGTCGACGGCTGCGTCAGCTGCATGCTCTAAGGAGCTTCGCGCTTCGTCATCGCACTTCGACAGGCTCAGCGGCCGGGATTCCGGTCCCGGTTACTGAGCCCGACGCCGGTCCCTGAGCCTGTCGAAGGGCATCAGCACCACCGGTCCGTCGAGGGCCATCTGCACCACCGGTCCCTGAGCCTGTCGCAGGGCCAACCCCACTTCCCGATAGAGGACACCAATTCATGTCAGAGAAGCTCAAGCTGGTCGACCGCGTCCAGGCGATCAACTGGAACAAGATCGAGGACGAGAAGGACGTCGAGGTCTGGAACCGCCTCGTCAACAACTTCTGGCTGCCGGAGAAGATCCCGCTGTCGAACGACGTCCAGTCGTGGAACACCCTGACGCCGCAGGAGCAGCAGCTCACCATGCGCGTGTTCACGGGCCTCACGCTCCTCGACACGATCCAGGGCACCGTCGGCGCCGTCGCCCTCATCCCCGATGCGATCACCCCGCACGAGGAGGCCGTCTACACGAACATCGCGTTCATGGAGTCGGTGCACGCGAAGAGCTACTCCTCGATCTTCTCCACGCTCAGCAGCACGAAGGAGATCGACGAGGCGTTCCGCTGGTCGGTCGAGAACCCGAACCTGCAGAAGAAGGCGTCCATCGTCCTCGACCGCTACCACGGTGACGACCCGCTGAAGCGGAAGGCCGCCTCGACCCTCCTCGAGTCGTTCCTCTTCTACTCGGGCTTCTACCTGCCCATGCACTGGTCGAGCCGCGCCAAGCTCACCAACACGGCCGACATGATCCGCCTGATCATCCGCGACGAGGCCGTGCACGGGTACTACATCGGCTACAAGTTCCAGAAGGGCCTCGAGAAGCTCACGCAGGCTGAGCGCGACGACGTCAAGGACTACACGTTCTCGCTGCTCTACGAGCTCTACGACAACGAGGTGCAGTACACGCAGGACCTCTACGACGAGGTCGGCCTCACCGAGGACGTCAAGAAGTTCCTGCACTACAACGCCAACAAGGCGCTCATGAACCTCGGCTACGAGGCCATGTTCCCGAAGACGGTCACGGACGTGAACCCGGCGATCCTGTCGGCGCTCTCCCCGAACGCCGACGAGAACCACGACTTCTTCTCGGGTTCCGGCTCCTCCTATGTGATCGGCAAGGCCGTGGTCACGGAAGACGAGGACTGGGACTTCTAGTCACCGCGCTGTCGCTGCGCTGAACGCACGAGGGCCGGATGGAATCCACGATTCCATCCGGCCCTCAGGCGTTGAGCGCGTATCGGCGTCAGCCGCCGAGGCCGCCGCCGGCCGCCAGGAAGAAGTAGAGGAACGCGGTCACGCCCTGGACGACGGGGAAGAAGAGCGCCGCGATCGCGGTGACCACGATCGTGAGGATGGCGACGAGCGCGACCAGACTGACGACACCGTTGCGTCCTGCGCTCGGAGCCTCGACGGGTTCGGCGACGAGCAGCTCGTCCATGGTCGCTTCGGTCGTCAGCATCGTTCTCCCTGTGGCTCTGGTGTCCTCGACACTACCCGGAGAGCCGCCGTGCGCCGCTGACTCGCCCGAGGATGTTCGAATCCGACGCGGAAACGCGCAGATTCGGGCGACTCAGCGACGGTGGGTGGTCAGCGGCGGGTGGACCAGAGGGCCCAGGCGATGAGCACGGGCTGGAAGAAGAGGCGGGTGAACCGGCGGCTGTCGGTGTCGAGGCCGAAGGCGTCGCGGCGGTTCAGCCACTGGGAGAGGTTGCCCGGGAAGATCGCGGTGAAGAACGCGGCGGCGAGGTTGCCGACGGCCGTCCGCTTCACGCCTGAGGCGAGTGCCGCACCCAGGGCGATCTCGACGACGCCCGAGGCGAGCACGGTGGTGTCCTCGTCGATCGGGACCCATTCCGGTACCTGCGCCTGGAAGTCCTTCCGAGCGAAGGTCAGGTGACTGACGCCGGCGAAGACGAGTGCGCCTCCGAGCAGCAGACGTGCGGCGGTGCGGGCTTTCGATCCAGCCATGAGGGTCCTCTCGACGATGGTGATGTCACCACGCTATCCGGAGATCGGTGGACCGACGGCGGGTTGCGAGTGCACAGATGTCCAGCAGCAGGCCGCTCAGCCGTCGATCTGCGAGTTCGCGTCGAGGCGGTGCCAGGTGCGGTTGTGGTAGACGAGCGGCGCACCGTCGAAGCTCAGGGTGAAGGCCGGGACGGCGGGAGCGGGTGCCTCGGCGGCAGGCTCGGCCCGGACCGGCTTCTCGGCCGCTTGCGGCTGCGAAACGCTCGACTCCAGCGCGTGCACCGCGATGACCGTCGAGGTGCCCGCCTCCATGCGGTTGACGATGCGTCCGCGGATCCAGACGCCGTTGCCCGTGAAATACGGCTCGCCCGTCGGCAGGCGGTCCCAGATGGAGGTGTCGGCGAAGCGGTCGATTCCGCTCGTCGCGCAGAGCTTCGCGATGTGCAACTGCTCGGAACCCAGAAGGTGGACCACGACGGTGTCGGATGCGGTGATGGTCGGCGCGCTCGAGGACAGCGACGACACCGAGAAGACGAGGAGCGGCGGTTCCGCACTGACGGAGAAGACCGAGGTGGCGGTCAGCCCCACCGGCCCGGAGCCGTCGTCGGCGGTGATGACCGAGACGCCGGCGGGGTGCTGACGGAACGCCGCCTTGAAGTCGTCGGGGGACAGGGAGGCGAAACCGGGGGCGACCTCGCCACCGTCGACGGGGGACGGCAAGGCGGTCACGGAGGCGGCTGCCGGGTGGACTGAGCTCACGGGGGATCCTTCGAACGGCTGTGGACGACTGCTGCAACGCCGATTCGGTGGACGCTGCACAGGCTACGTTTCGCTCATCCGGCCGGAGCTGCAACTCTGTTACCCGGTGTGACGGTGACCGAGGGGTCGGGCGCAGGTCTCGTCGACCTCCCATGCGTACGCTGGACGCATGCCCATCCTCATCACCCCGGACGACCTCGCCGCTCTGATCGCCTCCGAGACGCCGGTGCGCGTCCTCGACGTGCGGTGGCGACTCGACGCACCGGACGGACGGCCCGCCTACCTCGAGGGACACCTGCCCGGCGCCGTGTACGTCGACCTCGACCACGAGCTGGCCGACCACGTGCCGCCCGGAGAAGCGGCCGTCCGAGGCCGTCACCCCCTGCCCGATCGCGAGGCGCTCCAGGCTTCCGCGCGATCGTGGGGCGTCGACGACGGTGACGTGGTCGTGGTCTACGACGACCTCAAGAGCCTGTCGGCGGCGCGCGCCTGGTGGGTACTGCGGAACGCCGGCATCGCGGACGTCCGCATCCTCGACGGCGCGTTCCGGGCGTGGACGGACGCCGGACTGCCCGTGGAGCGTGGCGAGGTCGTCCCGGAACCCGGGACCGTCACGCTGACGTCGGGTGTCCTGCCGAGTATCGACATCGACACCGCAGCGACGTGGGCGGGCGAGGGGCGGGTCCTGCTGGACGCGCGCGCCGGCGAGCGGTACCGGGGTGACGTCGAACCGATCGATCCCCGGGCCGGTCACATCCCCGGAGCGCTCAGCACACCGACGACCGCCAACGTCGGCGCCGACGGCCGGTTCCTCTCGCCTGAGACCCTCCGCGAGCAGTTCCTCGCCGCGGGCGTGCCTGCGGACGCGACGGTCGCCACCTACTGCGGCAGTGGGGTGACCGCGGCACACAACGCGGTCGCACTCACCCTGGCCGGCTTCGAACCGGCGCTGTACCCGGGGTCGTGGAGCGAGTGGGCGAACCACCCGGAGCGTCCGGTGGCGAAGGGACCCGAGGCCTGAGCCGTCGACCCGGTCGAGCTAGTCGGGATGCGCCCTTCGACAGGCTCAGGGACCGGCTCCATCGTCAGGGATCAGGGAGGGCTAGCCCGCGAGGACCTTCTGCAGGCGCTGCAACGACACCGACTCGGCCGTGCCCAGCTGCTGGGCGAACAGGCTGATCCGGAGCTCCTCGAGCATCCACCGGGCCTTCACGAGGTGCTCCGGAGCCTCGGCGGGCAGTGGGATCGTGCCGCCGGCGGCCTCGAACCGTGCCGACGCCGTCTGCGCCTCCGTCATCCACACCCGGTCGCGGTTCGGGTTGTCCGTCAGTCGCTCGGCGCGGTAACGGATGCCCGCGAGGTAGCGGGGCAGATGCTCGAGTCGTGCTGAGCCCGTCCGGGAGACGAAGCCCGGGAAGACCAGTCCGTCGAGCTGGCCCCGCATGTCGGTGAGGGCCGCGAGCAGCGTCATGCTCGTCGCCGCCTTCATGGCCTTCTCCGTGTCGCGCGCGGCTTGCAGGATGCGGGCGACGATGGCGACCGTCTGGAACATGCGGTCCATGACCGAGGCGGAGACGCGGTCGCGAAGCGTCTCGTACTGCAGCCGCGAGAACACCTGTCCGTCGGGCACCACGCGGAACAGGACATCGTCGATGCAGGCGGCGAGGCAGTCCTCGAACAACGCCGGCGTCGACCGGTACGGGCTCGTCGCGAGCGCGAGCTTCTCGTTGGCCTTGAGGTGCTGCTGCACGTACGCCGTCGGGGACGGGATCGCGAGCAGGAGGAGGCGGCGCACGCCGGCGGGCATGGCGCGGGCCTGGTCGGCCTCCGTGCTCATGATCCGGATCGACACGCTCGTGCCGTCATCGACGATCGCGGGGTAGCCGCGGATCACGCCGTCCTCTTGGCGGATGTCGATGAAGCGGGGGAGGTCGTCGAAGTCCCATCTGGTGAACCCGGAGCGCTCGATGGCGTTGGGCGCTCTGGCGGCCGCGACCTTGGCGACGCTCGCACGGGTGCGCTGCTTGAGGCGCTGCTGCAGCTCGACGAGGTCCTTGCCGCTCGCGAGCGTGCGGCCGCGCTCGTCGATGACGCGGAAGGTCACGAGCAGGTGCTCGGGGACGCGTTCCATCTCGAAGTCCGAGGCGGTGATGTCCATGTAGGAGAGCCGCTTGATCGCGTTCGCGAGACGGGTGGCGAACGAGTCCTCGGCGGCGGGACTGCCGGGGGCGACCGCCGGGACGTCGGCGGGGAGCTCGGCGAGCAGCTTCGCCGCCCAGTCTGCCGCAGGCACGATGTTCCGACGCAGGGCCTTCGGGAGCGCTTTGATCATCGCGGTGATGAGGTCTCGACGGAGCCCGGGGACCTGCCAGTCGAAACCCGCGGGCGAGAGCCGGTCGAGCAGGGCGAGCGGGACGATGACCGTCACGCCGTCGTCGTCGCTTCCGGGCTCGAAGCGATAGCTGAGCTTCAACCGCTGGTCGGCCTGCACCCACTCGGCGGGGAAGCGGTCCTCGTCCACCGCCGGAGCGTCCTCGGGGAGGAGGTCCTCCTGGCGCATCGTGAGCAGCTCGGGCTGGTCGACGCGCGTCTTGCGCCACCAGGACTCGAAGCCCCGCGTCGTCGAGATCTCGGCGGGGACGCGGGCGTCGTAGAAGTCGAAGACGGCTTCGTCGTCGAAGAGGATGTCGCGGCGTCGCGTCCGCTCCTCGAGCTCACTCAGCTCCTTGCGCAGCCGTCGGTTCGCGCGGTGGAAGTCGAACAGCTTGTCGCGACCGATGTCGTGGGTCCACTCGCCGTCGACGAGCGCGTGCCGCAGGAACAGTTCGCGGGCCTGCTCCTGGTCGATGCGACCGAACTGCACCCGGCGGCGCGGCACGATCGGCACGCCGAAGAGCGTCACCTTCTCGAACGCGACGGCGGAGCCCTGGTTCTTCTCCCAGTGCGGCCCGCTGTACGAGCGCTTGCAGAGGTCGCCGGCGATCTGCTCCGCCCACGCCGGGTCGATCGAGGCGTTGGTGCGGGCGAACAGCCGACTCGTCTCCACGAGTTCCGCGCTCATCACGGCGTTCGGCTGCTTCTTCGCGAGCGCGGACCCGGGGAAGAGGACGAAGCGCGTCTGGCGGGCGCCGATGTAGTCGCCCTTCTTCGCGGTCTTCGTCGCCGGGGGAGCGTTCCGGCCCTTCACGACCGGAGCGACGGTCTGGTCCTTCAGCCCGATGTGGGAGAGGAGCCCCGCGAGGAGCGACTTGTGGATGCCGTCGGGGTTCACCGCCGGCTCGTTGATCGTCAGGCCGAGGGGCTTCGCGAGCTGGCGCAGCTGGCGGTAGACGTCGTGCCACTCGCGGACGCGGAGGTAGTTGAGGAACTCGTTCTTGCAGAGCCGACGGAACGCGCTCGACGACAGCTCGTCCTGTTTCTCCTCGAGGTAGTTCCAGAGGTTCAGGAGGGCGAGGAAGTCGCTCGTCGGGTCGACGAACCGGCGGTGCAGTTCGTCGGCCTTCTGCCGGTGCTCGAGCGGTCGTTCGCGTGGGTCCTGGATGGTGAGCGCCGCGACGATCGCGAGCACCTCCCGCGACACCCCGTGCCGCTTCGACTCCACGACCATGCGCGCGAACCGCGGATCGATCGGCAGGCGGCTGAGGTCGCGCCCCACCCGCGTGAGGCGTGGACCGCCGCCGCGAGGTGAGCCGTCGGCGAAGGTGCGCGTCTCGATCGCGCCGAGTTCGGACAGCAGGTCGACGCCGTCCTTGATGCCGCGGGCGTCCGGCGGCTGGAGGAAGGGGAAGGCGGCGATGTCACCGAGGCCGAGGGAGATCATCTGCAGGATCACCGCGGCGAGGTTCGTGCGGAGGATCTCCGGTTCGGTGAACTCCGGGCGCTTCGCGAAGTCGTCCTCCGAGTAGAGGCGGATGGCGATGCCGTCGCTCGTGCGGCCGGAGCGACCCGAACGCTGGTTCGCCGACGCCTGCGAGATCGCCTCGATGGGGAGCCGCTGCACCTTGGAGCGCACGCTGTAGCGCGAGATGCGGGCGGTTCCGGCGTCGATGACGTACTTGATGCCGGGCACCGTGAGGCTCGTCTCGGCCACGTTCGTCGCGAGGATGATGCGCCTGCGGAGGCCTGGCACGGTCGACGGCTGGAACACGCGGTGCTGGTCTGCGGAGGAGAGCCGGCCGTAGAGCGGCAGCACCTCGGTGCCGGGCAGGTTGCGCCCGCGGATGGCGTCGGCGGCGTCGCGGATCTCCGTCTCACCGGACAGGAAGACGAGGACGTCGCCCATCGACTCCCGCGCCAGTTCGTCGAGGGCCGCGTTGATGCCCTCGAGGTAGTCGCGGTCGGCGGTCTCGGACTCGGGGGCGTCCTCATCGTCGTCCGTGGGCTCGTCGGCCACGAGCGGCCGGTAGCGGATCTCGACCGGGTAGGTGCGGCCGGAGACCTCGACGATGGGCGCTCCGTCGAAGTGCTTCGAGAAGCTCTCCGGGTCGATCGTCGCGGACGTGATGATGACCTTGAGGTCGGGGCGCTGGGGGAGGAGCTGCTTGAGGTAGCCGAGCAGGAAGTCGATGTTGAGGCTGCGCTCGTGCGCCTCGTCGATGATGATCGTGTCGTACTTGCGCAGCATCCGGTCGCGGTGGATCTCGTTCAGTAGGATGCCGTCGGTCATCAGCTTGATCTTCGTCGCCTTCGACGCCTGATCGGTGAACCGGACCTGGTAGCCGACGATGCCGCCGAGCTCCTGGCCGAGCTCTTCCGAGATGCGTTCGGCGATCGTGCGCGCGGCCAGTCGTCGGGGCTGCGTGTGTCCGATGGACTCGCGACCGAGCTCGAGGCAGATCTTCGGCAGCTGGGTGGTCTTGCCGGAACCCGTTGCCCCGGCGACGATGACGACCTGGTTCTCGCTGATGGCACGCGCGATGTCCGCGCGGGCGGCACTGACCGGCAGCTCGGGCGGGTAGGAGATTCGGAGGTCGGACATCAGCCCTCCATCGTATCGGGCTGGGCGGGTTGTGCTGCCGTTCCGGGCCTCCTGATCCCGCGAAGCCTGAGCCGCCTTCCCCGATCCTCGAGCCACCTTCCCCGGTCCCTGTGCCGCCTTCCCCGGTCCCTGAGCTTGTCGAAGGGCACACGGAGAACCCCACGGTTCCGGGGCTGTTCATCACGGTCCCTGAGCCTGTCGAAGGGCCCCCGGATCCCCTCCCGTCCCCGAGCAACCTCTCCCCGGTCCCTGAGCTTGTCGAAGGGCACACGGAGAACCCCACGGTTCCGGGGC